>NZ_JADEWN010000036.1 GCF_015207655.1 Gloeocapsopsis crepidinum LEGE 06123
CAGTAATTCCCATTGTTCATCTGTGAGATCGGTACGATATGATTGACCCATGACTCTCGTTCTCTGTCATTTTTTGCTATTGACAGGTTATTGTAACGAGAGCTTTTTTACTTTTCAGACCTCCTCTAAGTCGGGAATGTTCTTAGAACGCCTGGCGACTGAAGTCGCGGCTCAAAAACTAAGTCCACCTCCGTGGACTAATAAAAAAATCTATCTTTGTAGAAGCCTATGAAGATAGGTTTTGTCTGTGTAGCTGCGGTTTCAACCGAATCAGCTCTTTTCTTTCACTTCACCAATAATCTGACAGTCAGAATAACCTAATTTCCGAAGTGTTGCTAGACAATCATTTGCTTTCTGCTGCGGAAGTGCTGCTAAAAGACCACCTGATGTCTGTGGATCAAATAGTAAAGGATAATAGTGATGATTTTCTACCTTAGTCAGGTTAGAAATATAGCGCGAAACTCTCAAATTTTCTGAATGTAGCGAACTGACAATTCCTTGCTGTGTTGTTTCAATTGCACCATCCAAAACTGGAATCGCTGACATTTGTAATTCAACAGCAACATGGGAGGCTTGTATCATTTCTATTAAATGCCCTAGTAACCCAAAACCAGTAATATCAGTACAAGCAGTTGCTTCATGTTCTAAAAAACAAGTCGCAGCAGCAGCATTGGATAGTAGCATAGACTCCACCGCAGTATCGATCCATTTACCTTTTGCTTTCTGGCGCATCTGTGCGGCAAATAACGTTCCTGTTCCTAATGCTTTAGTAAGAATTAAGACTTGACTTGGTTGCATGCCACTTTTACGTAATAATCTATCAGGATGAACTAAACCGTTACATGATAGACCAAATGCAAGTTCTGCACCCTCGGTTGTGTGTCCGCCTACTAGCGGTGTATTCACATCAGCTAAAACTTTGATCGCACCTGATAAAAGCTGAAACAGCGTCTCTGCGACTTTTGCTTCTAACGCATAGGGTAATGTAGCGATCGCCAACGCACTTTGCGGTACCGCCCCCATTGCAAAAATATCACTCAAGCAGTGATTTGCACTAATTTGCCCAAACAGGTACGGATCGTTAATCAAAGCGCGAAAATAATCAATTGTATGCACCATTGCCAAGTTTGCGGGGACTTGTATCACCGCAGCATCATCCGGCGCATCTAAACCAATCAAAATATCTTGGCGATTTACCCTAGGTTGTTCGTGTTGAATTCGCGCTAAAACACGCGCTAAAACTGTACTTCCTATTTTAGAACCACAACCAGCACAGCGCATTGTA
This sequence comes from Gloeocapsopsis crepidinum LEGE 06123, assembly GCF_015207655.1. Classification (GTDB taxonomy): domain Bacteria; phylum Cyanobacteriota; class Cyanobacteriia; order Cyanobacteriales; family Chroococcidiopsidaceae; genus Gloeocapsopsis; species Gloeocapsopsis crepidinum. The sequence continues at coordinate 1,286 of NZ_JADEWN010000036.1, forward strand.
GAGGGGCGAGGAGTTAGGGGGAGCCAGTTGCGTGCGGAGGTGTCCTCCGTTGAGCAAACTGGCGTTGAGGGGTGAGGGGAAGAAATAAGTAGTGAGTTGTTTTGATTCCTGTCTCCTTGTTTTATCTCTGGTAAATTACTGAATCTTTCCATAAAGCGGCGATCAATCCAGTCTTTCCAGTGCCATAGTAGTTGAGAAGGACCAAAGCCGAAAGAACCTCTGGTGGCAATCGCTTTGCCATCACCTGTACCGATTAAACTCAAATATTGTTTTTGTGGCTTGTAAGGTTTTAGAGACTTCTGTTGTAAACTTCGCTGCAAGTTCTCAAAGAGTGGTTTCCCTTGACGAACAGCAAACACTCCCGCTTTCGGGCGGGGATGATGAATCATTGTGGCAATATCTCCAGCAGCGAAGACATCAGGATGCGAAATTGACTGTAAGTAGTCATTCACTTGTATAAATCCATCTGCATCCGTTGCTAGTCCTGATGCACGTAACCATGGGGGGGCGGATGCTTGCGTTACCCAAAAGATGCGATCGCACTCTACTTTTAATCCTGACTCGCAGACGACTTTGTGGAGTTGAACTTCTGAGACAGTTTCTTGTAGATGTAACTGAACTCCTCGCTGTTGCAAAATTTTGTGAAAATGACGCCTGACCCACGCGTTATAGGTGGACATGACTTCTGCATCGCGATGAAACAGATGAATTTCTAAATCCAAGCAATGCTGCTTGAGAATACTTTGTAAATGACTTTGAAGAGAAAGTGTTAATTCCACACCACCCGCGCCCCCACCAACAACACCGATGCGAATGGGTTGCCGAGGATTTTGCTTGACATTTTCAACAAACTGATCCCAGTGTGCGAGTAATTGCGAAATTGGCTTAGCAGGAATTGCGTATTCAGTTGCACCAGGTACAGTAATCGTCGCTGGAGTACTACCAATATCAATTGAGACGACATCAAACGCTACAGGTGGACGATGCGCGCAGATCACCTGCTTGTTTTCTAAGTCTAAACCGATTGCTTGGTCAATATATAGCTGTGCTTGGGAAAATTGCGCTAAGCGACGCAAATCAATATGGCATTCTTCTCGCGAGTAGAAACCGGCAACATGACCAGGTAACATTCCAGAATAAGGCGTATCCGATGCTTCGGTAATGAGTGTGATGCGGACTCCAGGAAGCGGGTTCATCCCAAACATTCTTAGGGCGATCGCATGGCTGTGTCCACCACCAATTAACACCAAGTCTTTGACAATCGGATGCGATGCTTGCATGAAAATCCTGATCTTATAAGATTATTCCCTTACTTCCACGTTAAAACAATTTCTAGGTGGTTGACCTTGCGCTACTCGTAGAATATTTGCCGCGACAGCCTTAGCAATTCCTGTTGTTGCAGTATCCGTGTGTCCTCCTAAATGCGGAGTTAGCATAATATTTAAGTCGGCTTGCAGTAGGGGAGAATCAGGTTGTAAAGGTTCTTGTTGAAAGACATCAAGTCCTGCACCTGCAATGACTTTATTTTGTAAGGCTTTTACTAATGCGATTTCATCTACCCATGTACCGCGAGTAACATTGATGAGATACGCTGTAGATTTCATCTGTTGAAAATCTGCTAATCCAAAAGGTTGCGTGACATTATCAGCCGAAGCCGCAATAACAACAAAATCAGACTGTTGCAGTAAGTGCGATCGCTCAGTTGGAGTCCCCAGCCATTTTAAACCCAATGTTGCAGCAAGATGAGGATTGGGATGCTGTTTAATTCCTAATAGCTGCACTTCAAAACCGCGCAGTCTCCGCGCCAATGCTTGACCAATCCCACCTAAACCATAAATTCCTACCGTTTTGCCCCACAAACTTTGTCCTGCGGGTTGATTCCAATTAAGTTCGCCACCTCGATATCGCGCTAAAGCTAACATATGTAATATCGCGAGTTCTGCCACTGATTCTGCATTACCCGTACCAGAGGAGGGAACATTAGCGACATAGATACCGCGTTGTGTTGCTGCTGGAATATCGACATTTTCTACCCCAACGCCTGAGCGTTGAATAAGTTTAAGTTGCGGTAAGCTATCCATGAGTGCCGCATCTACGAGTTGAATACCTGGAACTAAGGCAAACGTGTCAGGTGCATCGAGAACAATGCGATCGTGCGGTAAAGTGATGACAGTTTCTGGTGGAAATTGCTGCGCTACCTTTTGTGCTAAGTTGCCAGAAGCAGTAATGACGACTCGACCAGGAAGAGTAGGTATTTTAGACTGTTCCCGATTATTCATTGCTCACATTTGCGATCGCTAATTACTATCATGATTGACCTATATACCTTTACGACACCAAACGGACGCAAAGCTTCGATTATGTTAGAGGAAGTCGATCTTCCCTACAATGTCCATGTTATTGATATTACAAAAAACGATCAATTTACACCGGAATATGTAGCGATTAATCCCAATAGTAAAATTCCCGCAATTGTGGATCAAGACACAGGTACAACAGTTTTTGAATCAGGGGCAATCTTAATTTATTTAGCTGAAAAAACAGGGAAATTACTGCCCACAGATCAAAAACAACGCTTTCAAGTTTTAGAATGGCTCATGCTGCAAATGGGTAGTATCGGACCAATGTTTGGTCAACTTAATCATTTCAAAAAGTTCGCCCCAGAAAAAATTCAATATGCAATTGAACGCTACGAAAAAGAAACATTACGACTCTATGGCGTACTCGATAAACAGCTTGCCAATAATGAATTTATTTGTGGTGACTACTCGATTGCAGACATTGCAACATATCCCTGGGTAGCTATCTATGAATTTCAAGGCTTAACTTTAGACAATCATCCCAATCTCAAACGCTGGGTAGAAACAGTAGAACAGCGTCCAGCAGTAAAACATGGGATGTCCATACCCTAATCATGATGAATGAACCACAGTGAGATTTGAGAGTAGGTACTTCAGTACACTACCGAACACTGCTGTAAATTTACCTACCTTTGTGCCCTAGCATAGCCTTCGGCAACCCCTACGGGAAAGCTACGCCTATGTGGTTTATTCTCTAACCAAAATTTTCCACACAACGTACAAAAATTTCTACTCCCATTCCTAACGCGGTTTCATCAAAATCAAAGCGGGGGTGATGGTGGGGATATGCTAAATTTCGACTTAAATTTGCCGAACCTAAAAAGAAGTAGCATCCAGGGACTTCCTGCAAAAAGAATGACATATCTTCGCCACCCATTGTCTGACACTCTGGAACAATTCCTAGCGGTGTTTCAATCACTCTTACAGCCTGTGATCGCACAAATTCTGCCATCTCAGGATTGTTGATGACTGGAGGATAGAGGTGCGAGTAATTCAATTCATACGTCGCGCCATGACTTTGGCAAATTCCCGCAATAATTTGCTCGATGCGTTGAACAAAATAACCCTCCAACTTCGGGTTAAAATACCTCACTGTACCACTCAGGCGTGCAGTATCTGCAATAACGTTCAATGCCGTTCCAGCATGAAGTTCGCCTACAGTTACGACTGCTGATTCAATCGGATCGACGTTTCTCGCTACGATTGTTTGCAACGCATTGACAATTTGGGCAGCTACTACTATCGAATCAACAGTTTGATGCGGCATTGCACCGTGTCCGCCTTTACCCAAAATTGTGCAGCGAAAAGTTTCTACAGCTGCCATCAACGCCCCACTGCGGACGCCTACCGTACCCAAAGGTAGATTGTTCCACAGATGTAAACCAATAATTGCATCAACATCAGGATTTTTGAGTACTCCCGCCTCAATCATTGGCTTAGCACCTCCTGGTCCTTCTTCTGCAGGCTGGAAGATAATTTTTACAGTACCGCTGAATGTACCAGGGTGTTGGGAAAGATAATAAGCCGTACCGAGGGCGATCGCAGTATGCCCATCGTGTCCGCAAGCGTGCATCACTCCATTGTGTTGCGAACGGTAGGGTACATCATTTTCTTCCTGAATTGGTAACGCATCTATATCCGCCCGAATTGCCAACACAGTTTTTTCTTCTCTGTGACCTCTAATAACAGCAACGATTCCCGTCTTCGCAATACCCTTATAATGCTCGATACCCCATTCTTGCAACTTTTGAGCAACAAATTCAGCAGTTAAGTGTTCTTGAAAACCGAGTTCTGGGCGTTGATGTAACTTGCGCCGCCACTCAACTAATTGCGGCTGTAACGCTTGAATATCTGACCGAATGCGAGATAGATCGACATTTAGAGGTTTTGAGGAAGTAGAAACCATTACTTAATTCACTGAATAACAATGTGCAAAGCATATAATCGATGCTGCTTACTCTATCTGTAGCCTAACCCATTCACGGAAGGCACGTCGCATTGCTTTTTTCCCTGCGGCTCGATGTTGCTGAATAAATGGAATAATTTGCTGTACTTGAATCAGAGGAAAAGCAAGACTTATGTCTGTTTCAGCATATGTCTCACCCTGAAGCTGATAGATCTTAATTTGTCCTTTGTCGTAACGCCAAATCTCAAGAACTCCCAATCGGGCATAAATAGGCATTCGATCAAGTGATTTACTTGTAATGTCAATTTCTAAGACTAAATCGGGTGGTGGATCTTGGGTAAGGTCAAAATTTAATTACCGCGAATTTCTAACTCATGCTGAAAGTAAAAACAGTTATCAGGTTCTACTCCTGCTAGCAAATCTGGGCGTTTCCAAGTTGTCGAACCAAGTGTTTCGTAATCAACATCGAGGACATCTGCAAGATCTTTAACTAAATCTCCAACTGCTTGTTTGTAGTATTCATGTTCTGGTAAAGGAGCCATAATTTCTAGAGTTCCTCGGTCGTACGCAAGTCGAGCAGCACGACGATCGCCCAATTGAGTTAGTATTTTTTCAAATGTCTGCCAATCAACATTTTCTAATAAGACACTTTTTCCTACAGGTATGCTTAGTAGAATGTCGGTGTCGGCAGTTACAGTTGCTGTATCTGAAGTGACTAAGTGTTTCAAGGCAAGCTGCATAATAAGATCTCCTTTGAATAGAAGCTAATCGCTAATCGTCACAACTTGAGATTTAAGTCTAAAGCCGCAGCAGCTTGAGATAATTTATCTAAATCGGTAGGGTCAGTAAAATGAGGCAAGCAACCTAGAACAGGGACATTTGTAAGCGATTGAATTAATTCAGGAGGGGCGAAATCTGCAATTTCTTGTGGCGATCGCGCTTGAACGCAATTGAGTATAATTCCTTTAAGTGAAACGCGAGCTTGTCGTGCTAAAGCTACATTTGCTACTGCTTGGGCGATCGCGCCTAAACGTACTGGAACAACTAGTACAGTGGGTAAGCGCCATTCTGCAGCTAAATCAGCAACAGTAAACTCTGCTGTTACAGGCGAACCCAATCCTCCTAAAGCTTCTATTAGTACAAAATCTCGCGACGCCCTTAAATTTTGCAACGTTTGCCATACGAGTGCCAAATCGATATTACGATTTTCCTTAGCTGCAGCGATTGGTGGTGCTAGCGGGGCTTCAAAGTAAAGTGGTGTGATTTCTGTTATCGATTGATTCAGCGATAGCTGCGAGTATAATTCGCGATCGCCTGTTCCCGATTGAATCGGCTTCATAATACCCAAATTGCGAAAATGATTTCGCCAGTAAGCAAGCAATGCTGTCGTTAAAACAGTTTTTCCCGCATCAGTATCAGTTCCCGCAATTAGTAACGCATTCACATCAATTCACTCAGGTATTACTACCCTATTGTAAATTTTCGATACCGATATTTACAGTAAACTCGATGTCCTCGTTTGCTGTCGGAATCATGTCAATTTGATAATCACCGCTACGCGATACTTGCGATTGCCAGTTCAACAAATTGGTAGCGCCTTCAATTAATTGACCATCCGGATCGCGAATATCTAAAGTCACTGCACCTTGGGCTACTGCCACCGATAAAACTTGCCCTTCTTGTACGTTAACTAAGTAGCGTGTTATTTGCTGTGGTCCTGTGATCCCTGATGGTGTGACTACTTCTCCAGGATTGACACTGATTCGTTCGGGGACGACTGTGGGGATAACTGTTGATGGTGGCGTTTCTGTAGGCGTTGGTGTCGGTAAAACTGGATTTTCAAGTAAAACGTCAAGCTGATAGTTGCTTTCCTCAATTCCTTGCACAGGGCTTAATTGAATCGTATATTCTCCAGTAAATGGCAATGTGCCTTGATAGCGCGTAACTCTTCGAGCTAATTCTTCAATGGGTGCTTGATTTGGTCCTAACACAGTCAACAGAACGCCTTCTTGTGCAAGAGCCGTACTAAGTTGTTGTCCTTGTTCGCCATTAAAGGTGTAGTTAGCTGTTCCGTTAGCTTGTAGTGTACCGGAAACACTTGCTGTTGCACCAGGTACAAGATCCAATTGTTGACTAAAAGTTGTCGGTTCAGGAGAAGGTGTTTCAGTCACCGTTGGAGTTGGTGTCGGGCTTTCAGGAACTATAGGAGAGGGAAATGATTGTGGTTCTGGAGTACGGTTGCTCAAAAAGTAACTGACTAAAAACAATGACCCAAAGCCAGCCACTATAGCGACACAAAGCCCAATTCCAATCACAGCCCAAGGATTTTCCCAAATTTCGCGTTTTCGCGTTACAGGAATTACTGGATCGGACTGTCTGGATTGATGAGAACTTGAACCAATTAAATTAGGACGACGATTTACAGCAATTGTTTGAATTTGCGATACTTCTGGCGTAACAGGTTCGGAAGGACTTGATGATTCTTCAGTATTGGCGATCGCCTTGCGGTGCAGATTGGGGAGTTGCGGATTTGTCGCGTTGAGACGATCAACTGAAGATAAAGCTTTTGCAACTTCTACCACTGATTGGTAGCGATCGCCTGGTCGTACACTCAACATCCGATTCAAAACTGCTGCAAATTCGGGAGTGATAGTCACCCATTGTTGCCAGTTCCACGTCAGTTCGGTATCGTCAAATAACTCTTGAGGCTCTTTTCCTGTCAGTAAGACAATAGCAGTTACAGCTAAAGCATAAAGATCGCTATTAGGGTAAGCTTTTCCTGTTTGCAGTTGTTCGCTTGGTGCATAACCTAATTTACCTACAGTTGTAGGTTGTGGTGAATTATTGGCTGATTGAAATTGCGTTGCTAATTCTTTGACAACACCAAAATCAATCAATACTGGTTTATTATCACTTTCGCGCAAAATAATATTGTCTGGTGAAATATCGCGGTGAATAATGCCACGAGTGTGTAAATGTGCTAGTACAGGCAATAATTGTCGAATTAACTGTAATACAGCCACCTCTGAAAAAGTTTGTCCCTGGGCTTTGCGTTCTTCCAACAACTCGTGGTAGGTTTTTCCTTCAACATAATCCTGCACCAGAAACAAACGTTGATCCTCTTCAAAATTGGCACGAAATTGTGGTACTTGAGGATGCTGTATCTGGTACAAAGTCGCTGCTTCGCGTTGAAATAGCTCTTTTGATTTTTCAAGATGAAAATCGTCGTTTTGATTAGGTATTAATTCTTTTAATGCACATAGTTCATTGAAGCGTCCTTGATCTTGCGCTAAATAAGTACGACCAAATCCTCCCTGACCCAAAACTTGAATTATTCGGTAGCGGTTTTGTAGTACACTTTCCAGTGGAATAGGTGGTTGCATCGTTTTTGCTAAATCTTAAGCTATTCTGTAAAAGTTCAACGGTTCACTAACAATTAAGACCAAGTAATTTTACCTAAAAGTTTCTCGGTCAACTGACAACTTCGCGATTAGATTCTTTGTTACTCGCTGAATTCAAGGAGTGGCAATTATTCAACATAGTTCCTACCACAGTTTGTGCTCCAAATCTGCCGACAAGTCAATCAAATAAAATCCAAAAAAATAGTTTAACTTGCTATTACTAAAAACTTTATACAAGCTTATAATTAAAATTCCCCGTTATTTCCAAGAAGTCACTAAAGCAGTGATGATAAGATTTTCATGAAGGTGCTCCGAGGGTCTGCCGTGCTCAGTTCTGCAACTTTGACACTTCAGTCAGCTCCTACTGCGGTTGCTGATAATAACCGTCTGCGTCTATTTTCTGGCTCTGCTAATGTACCGTTCTCCCAAGAAGTTGCTCGCTATTTGGGCATGGAACTGGGACCGATGATTAGAAAGCGCTTCGCAGATGGTGAACTTTACATTCAAATTCAAGAATCAATTCGCGGTTGCGATGTTTATCTTATTCAGCCGACTTGCCATCCCGTTAATGATAATCTGATGGAATTGCTGATTATGATCGATGCCTGTCGTCGGGCTTCGGCGCGGCAGATTACAGCAGTGATTCCCTACTATGGTTACGCGAGGGCTGATCGCAAAACGGCAGGGCGCGAGTCGATTACAGCTAAGTTGGTGGCTAACTTGATTACTCAAGCAGGCGCTAATCGCATTGTAGCGATGGATTTGCACTCCGCGCAAATTCAAGGTTACTTTGATATTCCCTTTGACCATGTTTATGGTTCTCCAGTTCTGATTAATTACTTAGCTAGTAAGCAACTTGCTGACTTGGTGGTCGTTTCGCCTGATGTCGGAGGTGTTGCTAGAGCAAGAGCATTTGCGAAAAAGCTAGATGATGCACCACTCGCAATTATCGATAAACGGCGTCAAGCACACAATGTTGCAGAAGTCCTCAATGTAATTGGTGACGTTGAAGGTAAAACTGCTGTGCTGGTAGACGATATGATTGATACTGGCGGTACGATTACAGAAGGCGCCAAGTTATTACGCGAACAGGGAGCACGTCAGGTTTATGCTTGTGCGACGCATGCCGTGTTTTCACCACCAGCAGTGGAACGTTTATCGAGTGGGATATTTGAGGAAGTGATTGTCACTAATACAATTCCTGTCCCTGAAGATTATCGTTTTGCACAATTAACAGTACTCTCAGTGGCAAATCTCATCGGTGAAACCATCTGGCGCGTTCACGAAGATAGTTCAGTTAGTAGTATGTTTCGCTAATTAAAAAAGTATCTAAGGGGCAACAAATGCCCCTTTGCTTACATTTGTGTCACAATTGAGGAACCAAAGATTTTTCCTACAAACGAACAGGCTCAAGTTTGTTTGCGAGCTTGTCAGATTCCAACTTTTATTAAGACATTCGCTTATTCCAGTTCGATGATAAAACTGGAGATGTTTATCTTTTAGCAGGCGATGACTTGCAAATCATAGTTCCTCCTAACAAACCTTGGAGGTTTTTGGATGAAACAGAATTTTGAAGAAATGAGTGTATTAGAGCATATGTTTTAAAGCATCGAGACGATCTTGAGGCTATTCTCACTCTTTTTCATCATCCTCATCTGAAGGAAAATATTAAAGTAGCAGAAGCAACTCTGAAGCAAAGAATAGAGCATGAAAACTTATATAAAGAATTTACTCAACTATTGTCTACTGCTCTCATTTACAAATAATTTAAAAACTGCTCTGGTACTAGTTTGAGTTCTCCAGTTTTAAAACGATCGCACTCTACCCAAAGTGCAGTCTTTTTCCGTTTACCTTCTTTAAAATCAAGCGTATCTATTTGATAAAATTTGGGGTCTACAAAATCGCATTCATAGACAAAAAGAATTTCGTGACCTGGTTTATCGTTGTAAGTAAACAAACTTTCGTTACAGTCAAGGTAGCGAATATTGGTAATTTCCGCTTGAATTTCTTCGTAGAACTCCCGTTGTAAGGCTTCACGGCTAGTTTCTCCAAAATCAACACCGCCGCCCATGGCGCGATAAAAAGTTTGTTGCTTTCCAGGATCGTAGCCTTGAGAAAGAAAAACGCGTTCGCCATTTTTAACTATTCCCAAGGCTAATACCCGAATTTCACCAGGTTTGTGCATTTTAGTTGTTACTACCGTCGTAGATAAAACCAGAACGATCGCTATCTTCTACTGTCCAATCCTCGTTTTCACCACCAATAAATAACGTAGCAATACTGACATATTCCTTGCTCAGCTGCTTTAAGGCATTGATCAGAATATCAAGAGCGATCGCATCACTCGTCCCTATGTCAAACCAGCAACGTCCCCATGTTCCTTCATATTCAAATTCTCCCATGTTGTGCATGAGTGCCATCAAACTGTTATCAGCCGTCTGCTCGTCGTAATGCATATAGCTGAGATCGAGTCCTTGTTCTTGCACTTGCAGATTTTCTGCGTTGAATGCTCCAAGTTTACCTAAATAGAACCAAGAGTTAAACACTTCTTCGACATATCGTTTCTCCATTTCTGAAGGAACGGTAGCAAACTCTAACCAAATCCATACATCAAAAGGATCGAACTCACGGAACTGTACCTGCATTGTGTTTTGAGGTTAATGATTAACGGACATGGACAATACACCAATCTTAATTCAATTATCAGATGCAGTTGTTTTTAGTAATCGGCGATTAGCTTTTAATTAACTAGCACTACTGACACGCTGAAAAGTTCTACTTCGTTCGCGTTCAATTTGTTTGACCAAGCTAGATGGCAGTTGGTCTTTTTTGGCAAGCGATCGATCAAAATTCTCCACTGCGGCTTTTAATGCGGAGGGATTATTTTGCTTGTTGCCCTGTTCGGCAAGAATTTGAGCTTTGAGATAGTACAATTCAGGGTTATCAGGAGTTGCTTGTAAAGCCCGCTCTACATAAGTTAAAGCTTGCGCGTACTGATCCAAATCGCGATAGCCAATTGCCAAACCGCGATCTGCTAAATACCTTGGACCAGCAAATTTTACTAATCGATCAATGGCGTCCTGTGGGCTAGAAAATGGCAGATTAACTGCTAGCATCAAATCCATATAGCCGCGCAGAAGATTCAGTTCTGGATCGTTAGGCGCAACGGCTTCTGCTTGATCTAAATAGGAGTAGACTTGTCTTAGCTCTGATAACGCTCGTGGCGTACCGCGAACAGTTCCCTCTCGAACTAAAGCGGCTGCACCTTGTAAAAAATGACCGACAGCAGCATATAAATTACCTCGCAGAGGATCTTGATTGATTAACTGTCTGCCAGTATCTAAGGTTCGCCTGCCATAGTTACTAAATGCGTTAATATCATCGTTCAATGTATATGCTAGTGAAGCTCTCATCGCATAAGCTAGAGGTTCATTGGGTTCGCTAGCCTCAGCTTGATTAAGATAATTTGCAGCTGCTTGATAATTACCCTGCTCGAATATGGCTCTAAATGCTGCTTCTGTGTTGTCGCCAATTTGACGTGGGTTAGTAGCACGGAACGGATCTTGAGCTAGAGTTGGATTAAACCCTAAGCTAAGTGTGACTAATGTTGTGCTAGCCAAAGCAGCAAACGTGTGTTGTACAGCAGAAAACCATTTTTTACGCATAATCAACCTCTCGATTGTTCTCTGACTAATGCCTCAGCCTCAAATCGAGGACAGCAATGCCAAAATAAAAGCATCATGACAAATTACGTTTGCCAAAATTACAGTACAAGAACTCATGAACTTTAAACCATTAGTAGTGTTCCCTATAAAAAGTTGAAAGCTCATATTTAGAAATTGGTCTGAATTCTTTGGTACTCTTAACGGATGCTCTACCTCAAAAATCTTATCTATCATCCTCCAGCAAGTCCAACTGCTATTCTCAAGTCAATTAATCTACAGTTAGCGCCCCAAACCTTAGGATTGATTATTGGGCGGAGTGGTTCGGGTAAAAGTACGCTATTAGAAATTTTATCTGGACTTGTTGAAGCAACGACAGGTCAAATCTCTTGGCGAGATCAAGAACTTACTGCCGATTACCTACAACAACTAGCGGGCTTGGTTTTTCAATTTCCCGAACGTCATTTTTGTGGTGGTACGATTTTGGAGGAATTGCGCTTAGGACATCCTGAAATAGGCTCAGAACGAGTACGACAAGCTTTACAAGAAGTTGGATTAGAGCATTTATCTTTACACGCTGCACCTCATGCTTTAAGTGGCGGACAGCAACGTCGTTTAGCATTGGCTGTACAACTGATTCGTCAACCACACTTACTTTTATTAGATGAGCCAACCGCTGGTTTAGACTGGTCAATGCGGCGACAGCTAGTTAATTTGTTAGCAAAACTGAAACAACACTGGACGTTGTTAGTCGTGACTCACGATGCTAGCGATCTATTAAGCATCTCTGATAGTTGTTGGACGCTGAATCATGGAGTTTTGGAATCTATCCCCGATCCTGCTTTACTTAAAGCAAAAGCGCAAGGTGCGATCGCAATCAATAAAATCTCAGTTGACAAAATTGAGGAAGCTTCAGAAGCAGGGTAGAGTTAGTAATGAATGACGAGCTAATTGAGGTATGGTAACAACACCCCTGCTGCCGCAAATGTTGGACGTATGGCAGCAAATGAATTGGCAACCGACAGCAGCACAACAAAAGAAGTTTCAACGCCTTTACGAATTGATTTTGGCAGGTAATCGTCAACTGAATTTAACGCGAATTACAGAACCAATCGAGTTTTGGGAAAAGCATTTGTGGGATTCACTGCGCGGAATTGTCCCCTTACTATCTACTCAAGACACTGATATTAAGGTCATTGATATTGGTACAGGTGCAGGTTTTCCAGGAATTCCTGTGGCGATCGCCCTTCCCAATCACGTTACCCTCCTCGACTCAACACGCAAGAAAATAACTTTTCTCGATAACCTCTTAGCAGAACTGAGCATTCAAAATGCGACTACTTTAGTGGGTAGAGCAGAAACTATTAATAAACTGCCTCAACATCACCAAAGCTACGATGTTGCGCTCATTCGGGCTGTGGGTTCGCCATTGCTTTGCGCTGGGTATACCTTGCCATTCTTAAAACCAAATGGTTTAGCAATTCTCTATCGCGGACAGTGGACAGGTGATGAAACTGAAGCTTTGCAAACTAAGGTTAAGCAGTTGAGTGGTGTAGTTGAAAACATTGAAAAATTTACCACACCTCTAAGTCATAGTGTCCGCCATTGCGTATATCTACGTAAAATTTCATAGAGGTTTAGCAACGCCAAACCCCCAATAACATCCTTATGTTGTCTTTGTAACTTGTGCTAATCGCTGATTAATTTCATTCCAATTAACCACATTCCACCAAGCATTGAGATAATCTGCACGGCGATTTTGATACTTAAGGTAATAAGCGTGTTCCCACACATCATTACCCATAACCGGATAGTTGCCTTCCATAAAAGGACTATCTTGGTTTGCAGTACTGGTAATTTGGTAGTTGCCATCACGAGTACGGATTAACCAAGCCCAACCACTACCAAAACGCCCCTCACCAGCGGAATTGAATTGTTTTTTAAATTCTGCAAAGCTACCAAAATTTTGATTAATGACTGTAGCAATTTGTCCTGTTGGTTCACCACCACCATCTGGACTCATAATTTGCCAAAACATTGTATGGTTGACGTGACCACCGCCATTATTGCGGATGGAAGTGCGAATATCTTCTGGAACGCGATCGAGATTGAATAAGAGTTGTTCTACAGTTCTACCTTTAAGTTCAGGATGCTTTTCTAGTGCGGCATTTAAGTTTTTGACATAAGTTGCATGGTGGCGATCGTGATGAAATCGCATTGTTGCAGCATCAATATGTGGTTCGAGTGCATTGTAGTCATAAGGTAAAGGTGGTAACTCGAAACTTCCACTGCTACTAGGAGGAGTTTCCGCAGCTAAAGCAGTCTTGAGTAAACTGTGCGGACGCAATGTATCAATTGCAACTGCACCAGCACTTGCTCCTAGTATAAATAGGAAATTTCGCCGATTAAGAGTCATAAGTTATAGATGCTACTCAACTAATCAGATATCTTCTCAGTTCATACGAATAATACATCTATCGTTTACATGATTCTTTAAATTATGAAAGAGAGGTCGGAGGTTAGAGTGAGAGGAAAGACTAAACTCAAATAAAGATCAACTACTCTTGTGACAGTCGCTTGATAGCAGCACCACTTAATAATTGGTGTGCTTCTTGCAGAATAGTAGGAATATCTGCTGCATGGGGACTATTATTGAGACAATTTTGTAAATTGAGTTGATTGATTTTGGCAGCATTCGCACCTGGAAACCAGCTACCACCATTGCCTAAGAGGTTGTAGCGCATTTTTGCATATTCAATCATATCGTAGGCGATCGCTAAATTTCGCAACCATAAAATCACAGGAATATTCACATCGCCTGGTGTTTCACTGTGTTTAGGTAAACCAACGTGCCAGGTTTTTGCCCAGCTTTCTCCTAATGATGCGATCGCAGCTTGTTCTAATCGTGCCAAAATGGGTGGTAACGTTTCATCAGCACTACCTAGTAGAGCGAAAGTTTTCAAGTGTTCGTCAAAATCTTGCGGACGTGCTGCACCCACACTCAGCGTATGTACTTGGGAATGACTCAGACAGAATAGATTATTAAAAACAATAGGACTTAAAGGGGCGCATAAATCTACGAGTTTTTGTGGTGGTTTATAAAGCATTCCGCCTTTATCTGACGGACTAATAATAAACACGCCCATGTCGTGACGATTCGCTGCTTCAATTGCCACCCAGTTGTTTTGATTAATGTAGTACCAGTGTAGGTTAACGTAGTCAAATAAATTAGTTGCGATCGCATCCACAATAATATCTGTAGGTCCATGTGTAGAAAAACCAAGAAACCTTACTTTCCCTTGGGCTTGTAGCTTTTGTAAGACTTCCACACAACCACCAAAGCGGACACTTTGCTGCAATGATTCAGGATCGTTGATGCCGTGAATTGCGAGTAAATCTACATAGTCTAACCGTAGATTTTTAAGTGACTGCTCAAATTTTTGCTGAAATTCTCTGGTGTTGTCAGTCGGATTAATCTTAGTTTGAACAATGATTTGTTCGCGGGGAAGGGTCGGCAAAATTTTTCCTAGCTGATACTCTGAAGTACCATAACCACGAGCAGTTTCGATGTGATTAATGCCAACTTCTACTGCTTTACGAATCGTTGCTTCCAGATTCTTTTGATTATTCCTGGGAATTTGCCATGCTGGGACATCTTGCCATTTAAATTGATAGCGCATTCCACCACAGGAAAACACCGGCATTTGGATATTTGTGCGCCCAAATCGTCTGTATTGCATTACCAAATTTTGGATTTTTAGATTGAACTCCTATCTAGAATCTAAAAGTTATAAATTCTGCTGACAACTAAACCGAATATTTTGGAATTTACAAACATTTTAGAGTCTTAATCCTGACATTTGAGTGGCAACAGTTCGGAGTCAATTTGTTTAGTTCCAAAGTACCAACTATGAGCCATGTTTCTGAGTTAAGATTGCTAGTTACTTCTCGGCATCTACCACACGGTGCAAATAAGCAATATTCGCTCCCATTTGGTTGAAGCTCAACGTTAGTTTAAGCTTCTTTTGTCATTAACTCGTTTGGCATTGGTGCAGGGATTGAGTTTTCTTCTTGCAGCATCTCTAAGTGAAACTGAATGGCTTCTTTGATCAGGAATTCAACTTCCTCTCTGGTTTCAGCAACTGCTACACAGCCTGGTAGATCTGGAACGTATGCTCCGTAGCTAGTTTCTCCTTTTTCGATAACAACTTTATAACTCATTGCTCCTCTTCAAGTTGAGCCTGTCGCTAGATAATTTTTAGTGTACCAATAGGTACGTCAATACTCGGCCTACCTGCAACAGTGACAATGCCAGGTTTGCTTGGATGTTTGAAATGGCGGTGGCTACCATTAATGCGAGCGAGATACCAGCCGTCTTGCTGTAGTCGCTTAATGACTTCACGCACTTTCATAGATAGATGCCCCTTGTGAAGTACCTGATGCTAAATCTCTTCAAGATTACAGGGTAAACTTCCTGTTTCATCTGCCACTGTGTTAGGTACTTTTAAGGTTTCTACTACATTTCCTTCACGACTGGCTTACCATCTTGAACTTCACCGATAAGAACTAAGTCTGTCACGCCGACAAAAATTCCGTTTTCTAAAACACCAGGGATGTTGTTGAGCGATTTTTCGAGATTTGCTGGATCGTCAATACTATCGAATTTTACATCTACCACCATGTTGCCTTGATCGGTGATCACAGGTCCAGCTTTTTTGACACCCATACGCAATTCTGGTTTACCACCAAGTTTCTCAATCGCCCGCATGACTGGAGAAATTGCCATCGGAATAACTTCGACGGGAACTGCAAAGCTCGAACCCAAGCGATCTACAATTTTGGAGCTATCGACAACAACGATAAACTGATCGGCGAGGTAATCAACAATTTTTTCGCGAGTATGCGCCGCACCACCACCTTTAATCAAGTTCTTTTGCGGATCGACTTCATCAGCGCCATCGATTGCAATATCAATATGATCCACTGCGTCTAGAGTCGTTAAAGGAATGCCATACTGTTTAGCGAGTACTTCTGCTTGAAAAGAGGTAGGAATACCAACAATATCTTTGAGTTCGCCAGACTTGAGGCGATCGCCTAAAAATTGAATTGTGTACGCTGTGGTTGACCCCGTCCCTAGCCCAACGATCGTACCAGATTGTACGCGATCGGCAGCAGCTTTACCGACTTCTTGCTTCATCAATTTTACGGGATCTACGCCTGCGGTCATTCGCAAAACTCCTCAAGGTAAAAATTAGCTATAGTTCATCTTACCGTCGAGCGCGAACAGGCAATATACATAAACCACATTTAATATTGAGTGGAGCAACCTAATTGAAGAGATTATTTAATTGTTCTGTGTGGCAAAGACACGCCACATGACAAAAACTGTAAATCCTATATAAGACAGTACTGTTAGCCAGTCTTGCCAACTACTATAGTTATCCATTTGTACTTTTTAAGTAGAAATACGCTAGTTTGCTGTCGATAAAATTGCTGTTGATAAACAGAGTGTAAGTTGTATGGAACTTACACTAATTCGTGGCACAAAATTATGCTGCCATCTCGCGACAAAGTTGAGCGCAGCGACGACAAGACTCAGCACAGCGTTGACAGTGATCGTCATCATGCTTACCACATTCATTGGCACAGCGATCGCACGCTTCGGCGCACACACCACACATTTGCTTGTGCAGTTCCGATCTACGCGACATCAAACGGGCGCAAAGGGCACAAGTATCAGCACAATCACGACATCGTTTAATACATTCAGCCATCATCTGCACCATATCTTCACTTAAGCAAGCATTGGCACAGTATTCACAATCGCGTAGGCAGTCTAGACAAGCTTGAATACAAGCATCAAGTTTAGATTCTGCAGTAGTCATAATTTAACCTCCGATATGTTGCACTACCCTTTTAACTCAGATTGACACAAACGAATGAAATCAGGATGAAATCGTTCTATTTGATAACTTCACCCTGAGAAACTACGCAGGTAGATGAGGTTACTGAAAATGCTTGATAATCGCCTCAGCAAACTCAGAACACTTCAGTGGTTCGACGGGGGGTTCCATTAACCGTGCTAAATCATAAGTGACTTGACGGTTTGCGATCGCATCACTAATTCCCTGTTTGATCAAATCTGCAGCTTCTTGCCAACCCAGATATTCCAACATCATCACGCCCGAAAGAATCACTGAACCAGGATTGATACGGTCTAATCCGGCGTGTTTTGGTGCTGTACCGTGAGTCGCTTCAAAAATTGCACACTCATCGCCAATATTAGCTCCTGGTGCCATACCGAGTCCGCCAACTACAGCAGCCGCAGCATCAGAAACGTAGTCACCATTGAGGTTCATCGTTGCTAGCACTGAGTATTCATCTGGTCGTGTTTGAATTTGCTGAAAAACGCTATCGGCAATTCTATCGTTTACCATCACCTTGTCTTTCCATTGATCGCTACCGTGCGTAGACCAAATAGAATCAAGAACTTTTTCAATTTCTTGACAAATGACAGCTTGTTTCTCTGCCGTCAGAGCATTGAATCCTGGTTCAATCATCTGAGCATTTTCTGCAATGGAAATATCAGGATTAACTTCTTTATTGCTCAAAATCCAAGACTCGCGTTCGGTAACGCATTCATTGCGAAACTCAGTTGTTGCCAGTTCGTAGCCCCAATCGCGGAAGGCACCTTCGGTATATTTCATAATATTTCCTTTATGTACCAAAGTGACCATTTGCTTATTTTTCGGTAATCGGAGCGCGTGTCGAATTGCTCGACGAATCAGGCGTTGAGAACCTGTTTTACTAATTGGTTTAATGCCAATACCAGAATCGAGACGAATCTGTTTCTTACCATGTTCAGGGCTAGCAGGAATCAATTCATTATTGAGTAAACTAATAATCCGTTCTGCCATTTCCGTACCCTGACGCCACTCAATTCCTAGATAAATATCCTCGGTATTTTCGCGATAGATAATGACATCAAGTTTTTCAGGATATTTGTGTGGTGAAGGTGTCCCTTCGTAATAACGACAAGGACGCACACAGGCATACAAATCGTTAATTTGTCGCAATGCTACATTGAGCGAACGAATTCCACCGCCGACAGGCGTAGTCAACGGTCCTTTAATGGCAACGCCATATTCTTTGATTGCTTGTAACGTGTCTTCAGGTAGATATTGATACGTGCCATAGATATCACACGCTTCATCTCCAGCGTAGACTTTAAACCAGCTAATTTGCCGCTTTCCTTGATAGGCAGTTTGCACAGCTGTGTCAATCACCATTTGACTTGCGGGCCAAATATCAACACCAGTACCATCGCCACGAATAAACGGAATAATTGGATTGTCTGGTACTACTGGTTCACCATTCTTGAACGTGATGCGCGAACCGATATCTGGTGGGGTAATTTTCTCGTACATGACTCAAACTCCTAGAGGGTGGCTGCTGTGATAGGTGCTGGATAATTAACACCGTTACAAAAAAATCCTTCTTTGGAAGGCTACCAGATTTCATCTTTGATGTAGTAACTTTTTTCACAAAGTTCTGACAAGCTGCGTCAGGCTTGTAAAGTCAAAATTTAGAATAAATAATTGATCTGGTAAGCGTTTAGAGCGATCGCATTCAGCTAATACTACGCTTTGATACGCGCTGTCAGGTTAAATTAATGATCGAGCTGTAACCGCAATCCTCAAATAAGGCATGACTGATCCCACTACCGTTGACACTAATTTTGACTCTGCTTTAGCTTTGCAGTTAACCACAGGGTCAGAAAAAGTACAAGCGCAAACCATTGAAAAACTCGCTACGCTTGGTACTGCGGGCGAAGAGCTACTCATGAAGTTTTTACTGCAACGCCAGTCTAACCCACCTACCTGGATTGATGGCAAAGCTTACCAAGTTCTCTACAGTGCTGATTCGCTGGAGACTAAGAATTTTCTCCAAACTAATTTCCCGACTGGCATTGTCCAACTCAACTCACAGCAAGGTATTGACTACACTTCATTGCAAACACTACTTGCAAAGCAAGATTTTCAAGCTGCTGATCGTCTTACTCTTCAAAAACTTTGTGAATTAGCAGGATCTGCTGCAATGCAAAGAAAATGGTTATATTTTACCGAAGTAGAAAATTTTACCAACACTGACCTACAAACAGTCAATCAACTATGGTTAATTCACTCAGAGGGGAAATTTGGTTTTTCAGTTCAACGAGAAATCTGGCTTGCTGTCGGTAAAAACTGGGAAAAACTATGGTCAAAAATTGGTTGGA
This sequence comes from Gloeocapsopsis crepidinum LEGE 06123, assembly GCF_015207655.1. Taxonomy (GTDB): domain Bacteria; phylum Cyanobacteriota; class Cyanobacteriia; order Cyanobacteriales; family Chroococcidiopsidaceae; genus Gloeocapsopsis; species Gloeocapsopsis crepidinum. The sequence goes on from NZ_JADEWN010000036.1 coordinate 20,890, forward strand.
AATCAGGCAACAATTGGACTCGCTATCCTGACGAGTTTACGTGGAATCTCAACGCTCCTAGAGGTCACTTACCATTATCCAATCAGCTACGCGGCGTGCGAGTGATAGCATCTTTGCTGTCGCATCCTGCATGGGAACGCCGAGGTTGTTAGTAAAACGCCTTGAAAATGCCACTTTTTAGACTCCAAACCCTTGTCCGAACGTTCTCTCAAAGATTGTTCATCTCGATTGTAGATGGGGAATCTTAAAGGAAGTAGAAACCCTAATACCAGGGTTAGATCAAACACATTTCGTTCAACATTGAGCCAGGGGTAGTAACAGTGGAGCCTGAGAGAAAAACAGCACAAGAACTAGAGCAGCAGCTAAAAGTCTTCTCAGATATAGGGATCTTAGAAGCTCAAACAATTCCTGTTTTTGACGCAGCTACGCAAACATCTGCCGATTTTTTAGAAGTACCAATTTGTATCTTCGGCTTTTTGAATCAAAATAGTTTTTGGTTTAAATCAGCTGTAGGTTTAGCGCGACTCGGATTGAGAAGTAAAATCGCCCAAGAACGGCAATTATCAAGGCAAGAAGCTTTTATAGCGCATGTGGTAGAAAATCATAAGATTTTAGCAATTGATGACACTCTTAAAGATCCGATATTTGTTAACAGTGACTTAGTGCAGCAGTATGGTATCCGCGCTTTTATGGGAGCACCACTGATGAATACATCAGGGCAATGCTTAGGAGCGATCGCCGTCATGGAACTGAAACCACGTAATTTTACACTCAGAGACATGAAGTTTATAGAACTCATGGCTTGCTGGAGTATGAGTGAACTTGAGCGCCATCAACTGCTCACAGGTATCAATCCTAATAGTACTTATTTGACTTCTCCTCTAGTACAAACAGATTCTGTTTTAAGCGGACATTCTGGCATCGTACCAAACAATAGTCATCCAAATCCTGTTACTGCTGTTACCGATAACAATGACAAAATCACACATACAATTGCTACAGCAAGCGAATATCTTTCTACCAACCAAGTCAAAGTCGAACTTCTCTCTCAGCTCACTCAAGAATTACGAACGCCTTTAACTTCGGTTTTGGGTATGGCGAGTGTTGTCAGCCGCGAAATTTATGGTCCTCTCACAAATAAGCAAAAAGAATACCTAGAAATTATTGAAAATAGCGGACGTCACTTGTTAACACTCGTCAACGAAATTTCTGAGCTAGGAACATTAGATAGTAGCTTTGCAGCACTTAATCTCACTGCTGTGGAAATTGAAATGTTGTGTCAGCAAGTGATTAGTGCTCTATCCGAGACAACTAAACGGCGAGATCAACAAATTAATTTGTCTTTAGAACCAGGATTTAACCGACTTTGGGTTTTAGACAAAGATAAAGTTAAACAGTTACTCTATCAGCTCATTTTTTACATTACTCAAATTGCTGCAAATGGAAGCGTGATTCATATTCATGTTTCACATAAAAGTGATGGGCTACACTTTGCCATCTGGGCTTCTCACCCTTGGCTAGAACAAGGCTTAACCCTAGCAGAACCATTACTGTGCCAGCTATTACCTTTTGCTGCTGATAGTGGAACTCCACTCGATGGTCTTTGTGCTGAATTATCAAATTCAACTGCTTTACCTGTCTTAGCCACTCAAGTGTTAGATGTTGCTAATACCAATCCAGAAGTGACACAGCAAGATGCCAACCATCCACTACACAAGCACAATCCTTTAGAAGGTATCTACCACTCTAGCAATAGTCTACGTTTGCTATTAAGCTGCGATCTGGCAAAATTACATGGAGGAAGAATAAATCTGCAAGGATCGCCAGAATCAGGCTATCGTTATGTAGTTGTTTTACCTGAACTTGCGGCTCCTGCGGAGGAAACTGTCTAGCATTTGGTTGGGGGTGTTGTGTGTAAATAATAAACTAGCTATAACAAGAAGATTTGTTCGTAAGCAAGACATTTACTATTGGTAATTTGGAATATCTTATTCAGCGGGCACGACTACACTGTAAGCTGTTGCTCAACTGCAACAAGCTACTAACAAATAACATACGGGTCAACTTGCTGGAGCATAAGTACACAGGAACCCTAACACCCTAAATGATTTCATCATGAATGCATGGCAACAATTTACGCTCACTCATGTGGCGTTGCAAGATTGGCGCAGTGGAAGTTACTTACACCGTTCAATAGTAGGCATACTACGTTCTTGGCGACAAAGTAGCTTGCTGATTCAGTGGGCAGATCAAATCGCAGCAGTGCTTCTCAGTTTGATATTTGTTTTAGCACCTTTTGTCTCAAGTATACTCGTAGGCTTACTTTTAGTGGCTTGTGGTGGATTTTGGCTATTGGTCACTCTAACAGATATCCGCGATCAAGCGAAACTGACTTCTGTTCATCTACTCGTGTTGCTCTATTGGGGAATTGCTACTGTAGCGACAGCAGCGTCACCTGTAAAATCAGCAGCTTTTGTGGGATGGACAAAATTAACGTTGTATTTGTTGATGTTCGCCCTCGCTGCTAGAGTTTTACGCTCTCCTCGAATTCGTGCATGGATGATTGCCATCTATTTGCACGTAGCACTCCTTGTTAGTGTCTATGGGCTACGACAATGGTTTTTTGGAGCAACTGCGCTAGCAACTTGGGTAGATCCCGAATCGCCTCTATCGAAAACAACTCGTGTTTATAGTTACTTGGGTAATCCTAATTTACTTGCAGGATATCTTCTGCCAGCAATCGCATTCAGTGCAATGGCAATTTTTGCGTGGCGTGGCTGGATTCCCAAAGCTTTAGCACTAACGATGCTTTTAGTCAATATGGCGTGCTTAATCTTAACTTTTAGTCGTGGTGGCTGGATTGGTTTACTGGCGTTGGTTGTCACGCTGTTGGTATTACTAGTTTATTGGTTGAGTATACAACTACCACCGTTTTGGCGGATGTGGTCGTTGCCAATTTTGCTGGTAGGCATGTTGAGTGTTTTAATTTTGGCAATATTATTTGTTGAACCAGTACGCGATCGCGTGTTAAGTATTTTTGCAGGACGAGGTGACAGCAGTAATAACTTCCGCATCAATGTTTGGCTAGCTGTCATTGACATGATTCGCGATCGCCCAATTTTAGGTATTGGTCCTGGTAATACTGCCTTTAACAGAATTTATCCACTCTATCAGCAACCTAAGTATACTGCTTTGAGCGCTTACTCGGTTCTCTTAGAAATTGCTGTAGAAACAGGCTTAATTGGTTTGTTCTGTTTCGTTTGGTTGGTAATCGTGATGCTAAGCCAAGGATTGACACAATTACAGAGGTTACGCCAGCACAATCACCGAGAAGGATTTTGGTTAATGGCAGCGATCGCAATAGTAGTAGGTATGCTAGCTCACGGCACAGTAGATACTGTTTGGTATCGACCTGAAGTTAGTACGTTATGGTGGCTGACTGTTGCGTTAATTGCCGGTTATCTCAACGCTTCTGTCTCAGAACCAAATCCAGGTAATTCCACAGTAGCGACGCAATAAGTATTAAGTCATTTTGTTCTCAGTAGGTATAAAACAAAGCCTTAAGCTAAAACACTTAAGGCTTTTAATTTTGCGATAATTTGGTAGACACCAATGCTTATTACCAACGCTTCTATGCAAGTAGATTTTATTTAAATGCACCCAGATGAAAGGAGAGTAAACAATCTACGGTTCTCGATATGTAGAGGAGGAAGTTGTTCCTGTTGTTCCTACAGTATCAGGTTCGCGGTAACGGGTAGGTTCCGATTTACGACCAGCTAAACCAGCTAGACCAATTAAACCAAGTAATCCTAACCAACCCCAGTCAAAACCATCGTCTGTTTGAGTTGTCGTGATTGTTGGTGCAGTAGTCGCTGTTCCAGGTGCTGTAGTAGTTGCTGACGCAGGAAGCACAGAAGGTAATGCTGCTAGGCTTAAACTTAATACACTAGTGCTAAACACTTTGGATAATTGAGAATGTTTCATAGCCACAAGCTCCTTGTCTCATCTCTTCATCCTTACCTTAACGATTGAGTACTTGAGTAAAATCACCCTTGAGCTAGAAACCTCCACTCTCCCAAAGTCCTACTGAAGAAATACTTGCATAATATTAAGCTACATTAATTTCTATCTCAAGAAGAGATGTCCTTAATAGTTTTTCATAGCTCTTTGCATATCTCGCTGATCTTGACGGCGCTTTAAACTTTCTCGCTTATCGTGCAGCTTCTTCCCTTTACCAAGCGCAATACTAACTTTAACTAAGCCTCTTTTTAGATACATTTTCAAAGGTACTAAAGTCAATCCCTGCTGTTCTACTTTTCCTATCAGCTTGCGAATTTCTTCTTTGTGCAACAACAGCTTGCGTGTCCGGCGAGGTTCGTGATTAAAATACTGTCCGCTACCCGTGTAAGGAGATATATTTACATTTATTAACCACGCTTCGCCATTACGAATCAAAGCGTAGCCATCTTGCAAGTTGACTTTGCCTTCTCGAATAGACTTTACTTCTGTTCCGGTTAGTTGAATACCCGCCTCGTACGTTTCTAGAATTTCGTAGAGAAAACGTGCCTGTCGATTCTCGCTAATAACTTTATAACCGTCGTTGTCACTCATTGAACACTTATCTCACTGCCAATGGTAGATAATCCTACCTTTAACTGAAGTTAACATTTTTCTGCCCGTATTGGGCGTATTGCAGTAGGTTAAAGCCACAAAGTGCATTGCTAGTGCCACTCTTTATACTGTAAGCCAATACAACTTAATAATTAAAAACTTCTCAACTTTACTTATAAAAGTTTGAATAACATATTAATTCGTAAGAGTATGAAAGTTTTTTTACATACAAAAATAAATTTTTATTACAAGTCAAAACAGTAGTATTTCTTGCCTCTATATTTGGTGATGTAAAAGCTCTTTTACCAAGTTTCAATTTCTTTAGTTTGAGAGTAATATCATTCAACAATCAACTAAAATTTAGTTTCACTTTTAAGTTTATCTTAAATGAATTTTTAATTTGCATATTTGCAAGTTTAATAGATTACTATTCAGACGGTTTTAGAGGAAAACTCTGTCTCTTGTATTGCTATCACTTTATTTCTTTCTTACCTAGAAAATTTAACGTCGAATCGCTGCTTTATTTTCAGTTGAATAAATCAAAGAAATTAATGTCTGTAACTTAATTCCTATTATTTAAATTCTTCGAGAAATAACTATGCTACGTAATTTATTACTAAAATCTTCAACTTTTAGCCTTTGCTGCTTATTTACTGTGTCAAACAGCGTTAGCGCTACACATATTATCTCTAATCCAGCAGCACAAACTACTAAGAATACAGTAAAAAATCTGGAAGTATTCAATCCAGGAATTACCAATAACTTACCATCTGGTCAGAGATGGCTACGACATATAAACCAAGAGATTATGCCATTTTGGACAATGCAATCAGTTCTTGGTAATCCTGTTGGTAATTTTCCTACTTTCCGCTGTAATAATGGTTTGCGTTGGAATCCTAGTAATCCTTGTCCGGAAATTTTAAATGCATCATCGTGGGTAAAAAACGATCTCAATAAAGAATATGTAGTAGCTAAGTCTCGGCAAACATACGTATATGGTGTTGCTTATCATCTGACTGGTAATGAAAGAATGCTTCAACTAGCTAGAAATGGAGTAAATTACATCAGAAAAAATGCTTTTGAAAGTAATGGTAGTGTAGTGACTTATTGGGAAAACGGTATTTCTGAAGCTGCGCAAGCTCAAAGAAATACCCAGCACCTAGCATATGCTGGTTTAGGTTTGTCAATGTACTATTATTTAACAAGAGATGAAGCAGTTTTACAAGATATTATTAAGTTAAAAAATCACATTTTTAATAACTATTATGATGCTGAGCTTGGAATGCTTAAATGGAGCAAAACATCTAATATCAAAAATCTAACAGCACAACTTGATCAGTTAAATACTTACATGGTTTTGACAATTCCTTTATTGCCAGAACCCCTACAGTCACAATGGAAAGCAGATGCCCTACGCATTGTGCAAATTATGAATGATAAGTTTTATAGTTCACAATATAACTTGTACTGGCGAGAAGGCAATGTAGGAGAAAGTTTTCAACAAGTTGATTTGGGGCACACTTGTAAAGCTTTTTGGTTTATCTACTTAGTAGGAAAACTAACTAACAATACAGGGGTTAATGTCTTTTGCTGAAATTCAAGGTCCAAAAGTTTTAGAAAAAGCTTATGTGAGCAATACAGGTTCCTGGGCAACACTGCTAAATTCAAATGGTTCTGTAAGTACGAATGGTAATAAAATCTCGTGGATGTACAACGAGATGAATCAAATGACAGCGACATTCAGTTTAAGAAATCCAGCTTTAGCTCAGTATTTAGTCAAAACATATCCATATTGGCTAAAGCATATGGTGGATTATCAATATTATGAAACTTATCCTGAAGTTAATGCTGCTGGTGTTAGAGTTCAGTGGCGTCCTAAAATAGATGCATGGAATCACGGATATCATGCAACAGAACAAGCCTTAGTTGCTTATATTACAACCCAAGCACTGCAAAACAAGCCAGTGGTGCTTCATTATGCATATAAAGGACAGCCATCTACGGCAACTATTCGCCCTTACTTTTATTCAGGAAGAATTCAAAGTCGGCAAATCAGTAATTTGAATACTTTTCCAAATCATAAAAAGCATAAAATTACTTTTGCTAATGTTCAGTAATTTTTTCGGAGTAACTTAAGGGCTGTTGTTGATCAATAGTCAACGATCAGTGGAGTAACAATTAATTATTGGGTAACATAAAGCGTGCGAACAATAATTACGCTCACATACTTAAGGATCTTATTTGTAACATTCATTTTTATTCAAGATGAATACTAAACTTGATGGCAATAAAGAATAGGCTCATGAAGCCGCTTATTAAAAGAAATGCTAATTGTTCAGGGAAAGTGCAAAAATAATTATGTTTGAGCCAATTTAAGCTAAGACAAGAGGGACATTGTGCATTTATTGATTCCAGCTGCTGGAATAGGACGTCGGATGGGTAGCGATCGCAATAAACTGCTGTTATCCTTGCAATCGCAATCTTTGATTAGCTGGACGCTACTTGCTGCAGAAGCAAGTCACCAAATTAGCTGGGTAGGTATTATTGCACAGCCTTCAGATTGGTTAGATATTAAAGAAGATTTAGCAAGTTTATCACTCACGAAACCGATACAACTGATTGTCGGGGGAACTACCCGTCAAGAATCTGTTTACAATGGCTTGCAGGCTCTTCCAAACGCCGCAAAACAAGTTCTGATTCATGATGGTGCGCGCTGTCTTGCTACGCCAAAATTGCTAGATCGTTGTGCAGAGGAAATTCGTCATTGTTCGGGTTTAATTGCGGCTGTACCTGTGAAGGACACAATCAAGGTTGTTGATACTGCTGGAATGATTCAAAGTACACCTGACAGGCGTAACCTTTGGGCGGCACAAACTCCCCAAGCCTTTGATGTTGAACAACTCAAACAATGTCATGAAGTCGCACGTCGCCAAGGATGGGAAGTTACTGATGACGCTGCTTTGTTTGAAAGATGCGGTCTTACAGTCAAAATTGTCGAAGGAGAAGAAACAAATTTAAAGCTGACAACTCCGGTAGATTTAGCGATCGCAGAATTTATTCTGCAACAAAGGCTACAGAATGTCACAACCTGAATCGACAACCTTAGTCAAAGATATCGGAGAAAAAGGGCTATTAGAGCGCTTACAGCAATTTTGTCCGCCAGAAATCGTCGGCGATGATGCAGCGGTAGTTACAACTCAACCAGGGAAGTCTTTAGTTGTAACAACAGATATGTTAGTTGATGAAGTTCATTTTGGCGATCGCACGACTACTCCTGAAGCTGCTGGCTGGCGTGCTGCTGCGGCGAATTTATCTGACTTAGCCGCTATGGGTGCTTCTCCTTTAGGTATCACCATTGCCCTAGGGGTTCCTAACGATACTCCAGTTAACTGGATTGAGCAACTGTATCAAGGAATAACACAATGCCTGCAAAAGTTTGATACTTTCGTCATTGGAGGCGATGTCTGCCGTTCTTCGGTGAAAACTATAGCAATTACTGCATTTGGAGAAGTTCATCCTGAACGAATTATCCGTCGTTCTACTGCTCAAGTAGGAGATGCCATAGTTGCAACTGGAGTTCACGGTGCTTCTCGCGCTGGATTAGAGTTGTTACTACAGCTAGAAACAAGACAAAGCTTCAGCAACAGTACTCAGCAAAAGTTGATCCAAGCTCATCAACATCCGCAACCGCGATTGGACGTGCTACCAATTTTGTGGGAAATAATATCTCAATTTCAACATCAAACTGAAAATGCTAACACTTGCATTCATGTTGCAGGAATGGATAGTAGTGATGGTTTAGCAGATGCTGTGTTGCAAATATGTCAGATGAGTCAAGTAGGTGCAAGAGTTGAACGCAGTTTGATCCCCCTTCCTGATGAGCTTAAAAACTGGTCATCCCAGCAAGCATTAGAATGGGCACTGTACGGTGGTGAAGATTTCGAGTTAGTCTTATGTTTGCCTCCCGATCCAGCGCAAGCGTTAGTACAGCGCTTAGGTAAAGGTGCTGCTATTGTTGGTGAGATTACAAATGATTCTGAAGTTTATCTCGTTGACCAAACAGGAAAAACCCCCGATGAAGTTCTTAGCCTCAAACGGGGATTTCAACATTTTTAGGTTTCTCAGCCAAGATCGACACGGTTCTTTCTGACCTTTGACCCCCGACCACTGACCTCTCTAAAATTCACCTATTTCCACTTTTCAGCGACAAGTTCAGCTAAATCTAATACACGCTGGCTATAACCCCATTCGTTGTCATACCAAGCCATGACTTTCACCATGTCACCACCCATAACCAAAGTCAAACTTGCATCAACGATAGAGGAAGCGTCGTGTCCTTGATAGTCAGAGGAAACGAGTGGCAAATCGCTGTATGCCAAGATACCTTTGAGTGAATTTTCTGAAGCATCTAGGAGTGCTTGGTTAACTTCTTCAGCAAAGGTTGCTTTGTCTACCTGAATGACAAAATCTACCATTGATACGTTGGGAGTAGGAACGCGTAACGCTACTCCATTGAGCTTACCTTTAAGATCTGGCAAGACAAGCGCAACTGCTTTAGCTGCCCCAGTTGAAGTGGGGACAATATTCATTGCTGCGGCTCTAGCACGCCGCACATCACGGTGACTCGCATCAAGTAAACGCTGGTCTCCAGTGTAGCTGTGCGTAGTGGTCATTGTTCCCTTAATAATGCCGAATCTCTCATTGAGAACTTTAGCAATGGGAGCAAGACAGTTGGTAGTACAACTCGCGTTACTGATAATAGTGTGTTTATTGTGGTCGTAGTCGTGATGATTGACACCAAACACAAATGTCCCGTCATCGTTTTTGCCAGGAGCAGTAATCAAGACTTTTTTAGCGCCAGCATTTAGATGCTTCGTTGCCCCTTCTCTGCTGGTAAAAACACCTGTTGATTCAATAACCAGGTCAATTTCCCATTCTTTCCAGGGCAAGTTTTCTGGATTGCGATCTGATGTACATTTAACGGTCTTACCATTAACGATGATCGAATTATCATCAGCACTGATATCAGCATTTTTCAACGTCCCCAGCATGGTGTCATACTTGAGTAGGTGAGCGTTGGTTCGTGGGTCGGAAGTATCGTTGATAGCGACCAGATCGATGTTGCTATTTTCTCGACCTACCCAGCAGCGCATAAAATTGCGCCCGATGCGTCCAAAACCGTTGATCGCGACTCTAATCACAGCGTCTTGCCCTCTAGTATGTACTAAACAATGATTACCTATTCTTGAAGCAGATCATATCGCAAAGGGCGTTACATTATAACCTGCCTACGACAAGACTATGAAAAACCTCAGATTTTATCAAAAATCAGTGTGAATAGAGCCGATGTTTCTCAATGTACAGCCGCACGGCGTCTGGCACTAAATATCGAATCGATAGGCGATCGCGGCACAAAGCACGAATTAAACTTGATGAAATTCCCATATAAGGTAGATGCAAAATTTGCCAGTTGATAGATAAGCCTTGCGATGCTAATTTTTGGACAATTTGTTCGCAACGTAACTGACTATGAGTTGCGATCGCTGTAGACTGCTCTATCTTGAGCGTTGCCGGAAGTCGGGGTGCAACTAACCATTGGCACTCAGTCGCTAGTTCCTGGCGGCGATACCATTGAGGCAAAGTCTCGAAGGCATCTAAACCCACAATCCAACACCATTGAGTATTGGGATAAAGTGTTTTGAGGTCAGTCAGCGTCTGAACTGCATAAGATTTTTCTGTACAGTTCACCGTTGCTGGAGCAATTTTGAAGGCCGGATTATCGGCGATCGCCATTTGCGCCATTTGCCAACGATGCTCAAATGCGGTGGCATTTTTGTAATGCGGGTGGCGCGTGGGTACCCAAATCACTTGTTTAAGATTAGCTTGACTGATGGCTGCTTCAGCAATCAGCAGATGTCCCCAATGTACAGGGTCAAAAGTACCTCCCAAAATTCCTACTTTATGCCTTGAGTACTGCATTTCATCGCGGCTAGGGTCAAAGTTTAACGGTCAATATCGCTGATTTTCCCTATTTTAATTTTTACCTTTAGTGATTTTAGTAAATTGCCAATAATTTAATCAGAGTTCAATCACAGTTATTTACATACAAGAAAAACATTTCCCTGTTTTCTATGAATTGTACTGAAGTGGACAAAGTAGCAATAAAGATATTCCTTACGTAAAGCAAGAAATCTCAAGAAAGAGAGTTCCCGAAAAAAAGAAATTCTTGATATGATATCGCCTAACATTTGTGCAGTATGCTGTGGTGTGGTGTGGAAGGAGCAAAAATGCTACTGAATTCTGTTGATTTTAGCGGTAAGCCTTTTCATTTTATTGGTATTGGTGGTATTGGAATGTCTGCCCTTGCCTACATTCTTGCCAAGCGTAAACTCCCTGTGTCAGGTTCAGATATTCGTTCTAGTCATATTACTCAACGCTTGCAAGCATTAGGAGTTAATATATTTGACAAGCAAGAAGCAACAAACTTGACATTTTTTCAGCCACAAAATACATCTGATTCTCAAGAACTGCTAACTCCAAAAAAACGGCTTAATAGTACATCAGTACTATTAACTGAACCTTATAACCCTGTAGAAAGTTTAATTACGAATACACCAGTTTTACCTCAAGTTATTTGTTCAACTGCCATCAATACAGGTAACTTAGAGTATCGTGCTGCCCTAGATTTAGGCTGTCCGATTTTTCATCGTTCGGATCTGTTAGCAGCATTAATTCAAGATTATCAAAGTATTGCTGTTGCAGGAACTCACGGCAAAACAACGACAAGTAGCATGATTGGCTATATGCTACTGCAAGCAAAGCTCGATCCCACAATTGTTGTTGGTGGTGAAGTCAACGCTTGGGAAGGTAATGCCAGGTTAGGACAAAGTCCGTATCTTGTTGCTGAAGCAGATGAATCTGATGGATCGCTCGTCAAACTATCTGCCGCAATTGGTGTAGTTACTAATATTGAACTGGATCATCCCGATCATTACGGAACGTTAGAAGAAGTTGTGCAAACGTTCCAAATTTTTGCCGATCGCTGTCAAACTTTAGTCGGGTGTATTGATTGTGAAACAGTCCGCGATCGCCTCCACCCCTCGATCAGCTACAGCCTTCGTTCCGATGCTAATGCAGATTACACAGTTACTGATGTCGATTACAGTGCAGATGGTACAATTGCCCGTGTTTGGGAAAAAGGCGAAGTACTTGGTGTCCTCAACTTACGTCTTTTAGGTCAGCATAATCTCAGCAATGCTCTTGCTGCTGTCGCTGTGGGTAGATTACTGGGTTTAGACTTTACAACGATTGCTGAAGCAATTGCGTCCTTTACGGGTGCCCGCCGCCGATTTGAACTGCGCGGAGAAACAAACGGTATCTTGTTTATTGATGATTACGCACATCACCCAAGTGAAATTCGTGCTACCCTCGCTGCAGCTCGTCTACAAGCAAAAGACCTCAGAATTGTTGCGGTGTTTCAACCACATCGCTACAGTCGTACCCTAGCCTTTCTACCAGAGTTTGCGCAATCTTTCACTCATGCTGATATCGCCGTTATTAGTGAGATATACAGTGCTGGTGAACCTAACCTAGGACAAATTAGTGGCAAAAAACTTGCTGAGATGATTGGCGAACATCACCCACAAGTCACTTTTCAGCCTACCTTAACTGCCATATGTGAATATCTAACCCAAACGTTACGCCCAGGGGATCTTGCCTTATTTCTTGGCGCTGGAAACTTAAATCAAGTGATTCCAGAAGTGATGAACTCGATTCGCCAATCTAGGGGAGCCGAGGAGAAGTAATGAGCAGGGAACCTTAACTTGTTATTGTCTGCTGTTCGCAGCTTGAATTCATTCTCCTCATACCTCCACCTTTATTTATTGTGCTGTTATGAATATTTCGCAAGCAAATCTGAGTATTGATAGTCAGGCTTCTCCCTTACTGGTGACTAAAGCGCTGAACAATAGCGTTAGTGGAGCTAAAACAATATTACCTAATACTAATTGTGTCATTAAGTCTCAAATTCCCTTGGCAACGCTTACTTCATTTCGGGTAGGTGGTCCAGCAGAATGGTATGTAGCACCGCGCAATTTAGCAGAACTACAAGCAAGTTTATTATGGGCAAACACTGAGGGTTTAGCAGTAACGCTGTTGGGGGCGGGTTCCAACTTACTCGTGAGCGATCGCGGCATTCCAGGACTAGTAATTAGCACGCGTCACTTGCGCCATACTGAATTCAACTTTATAACAGGTGAAGTGACAGTCGCCGCCGGAGAGCCTTTACCGCGTCTAGCATGGCAAGCAGCTGAACGTGGTTGGCAAGGTTTAGAATGGGCTGTGGGTATTCCTGGTAGCGTTGGTGGTGCTGTTGTGATGAATGCTGGCGCGCATAGAAGCTGTATAGCTGATATTTTGGTGAGTGCGCAAGTTTTGTCTGTTGACGGTGAAGTAGAAACTCTCACACCTGAACAATTAGATTATCGTTATCGCACCTCTGTGCTGCAAGGACATATTGCTGCTAGCTTGGGTAAACCACTGCGCTTTGTGACTCAAGCAACCTTTCGATTGCAACCTGGTGCTGATCCTGAACAAGTACTAGCAACAACTAGCCAACACTTGGAACAACGTCGTGCTACTCAGCCATATCATCTACCAAGTTGCGGTAGTGTATTTCGCAATCCTAGACCGTACACTGCCGGATGGCTAATTGAGCAAACAGGTCTCAAAGGCTACAAAGTTGGCGGGGCACAAATTGCCGAACGGCACGCAAATTTTATCCTTAACTGTGGCGGTGCTAAAGCTAGTGATATCCTACAAATTATTAATTACGTGCAAGATCAAGTACAGCAGCACTGGTCAATTCTATTAGAGCCAGAAGTCAAAATTTTGGGTGAATTTGAATAAAAAACAAGAATCAGAGTTATTTTCTGACTTTGCTATCACCCTGACCTCAGACCTCTAACCTCTGACCTCCTCATAAATCCTCTCAACTCGATGCAGGGCATCTATAATTTAATGGAACTTCGTATCCAATTTGCAACGCGATCAATTTTTATATGACACAAGGACAAGGAAAAGGTTTTGGCTTCGGTATAGGCAAAATGAAAGAACTAGCCGATGCTTTCAAAAAGGCACAGCAAGTCCAAGAAGGTGCCAAAAGGCTCCAAGAAGAACTAGAGCAAATGCAGATTGCTGGAGAAGCAGGTGGTGGTCTAGTTAAAGTTGTCCTAAGTGGCAACCAAGAGCCTCAAAGTGTTGAAATTGCGCCAGAAGCTCTAAGTGAAGGGGCAGAAGTCCTTTCGGATCTAGTGACAATAGCAATGAAGGACGCATATAACAAATCTACAGCAACGATGCGCGAACGCATGGAAGAATTAACAAGTGGTTTAGAACTACCAGGAATGGGAATGTAAACCAGGGGCTAGGGGTGAGGGATTAGTTTTGAATTTTGAATGCGTGAGTTTTGAATTCAAAGAATTGTCTCAACTTTCCTAAATTCATAACTTAACACTCAACACTGAGAACTCATAACTTCCTTAAACTCAACATTCATTACTCATAATTCTCCGTCTCCCCTAACCTCTAAACTCTAACCCCTGACCTCTCAAAATATGCCTTACAAATTGCTATTTGTTTGTCTTGGAAACATCTGTCGTTCCCCAGCGGCAGAGAATATCATGAATTATCTACTAGACAAAGAGAACCTAAAAGGACAAATTATTTGCGACTCAGCAGGTACAGGAGGCTATCACGTTGGTAGTCCACCAGATCAGCGTATGGCGATCGCCGCAGCTAGTAAATTAGGCATCAAATTGCGTGGTAGTGCGCGTCAATTACAAAAAACTGATTTGGCAGAATTTGATCTTATTCTGGCAATGGATCGCGAAAATTACCAAGATATTTTAGCGCTCGATGGTCATGGTAAGTATCACGAGAAAGTACAACTGATGTGTGACTATTGCTCGCAGCATACTGTGGAAGAAGTTCCAGATCCATACTATGGAGGAACACAAGGTTTTAATTATGTCATTGATATTCTCCTTGATGCTTGCACTGGCTTACTACAAGAAGTCAAAAACTAAAGATTTCCTAGGCAACTTTTTTATTGCAACAATCGATATTTCATCACAAAACCAACTAATTCTGCACGATTACTGGTTGAAGTTTTCCGAAATAAGCTGCTAACATACTTCTCGACCGTCCGAGGACTCAGATGTAACCGGCTTCCTATTTCTGCGTTGGATAGACCGTGAGTTAATAAAACTGCGACTTGTTGCTCTCTTTGAGTTAACTTAATGTGGACTTCTGTATCTCCTTCGTACCCAAGAGTATGAGAATTAGCCCGCAAACCTTCTTCGTAAGATAAACGAGTTTCTGATTGAATGATTTGCGATCGCTCTAGTAAATTGCGAATAGCGGCGCCCAGTTCATTCAACTCAAATGGCTTAGGTAAATATAAGTCAGCACCTGATTGATATCCAGCAATCCTTTCTTCTGTTTTGTTTCTTGCCGTTAAAAATATCACTGGTAGTAAGCGAAACTTGGGATGTTGACGAACATGACGCACTAATTCATAACCATTCATTCGTGGCATAACAATGTCTGTCACCATCAAATGAGGATGATATGTTTGTACCATAGCTAATGCTTCTTGACCATCAGCTGCCGTTAGCACTGAATAGCCAGACATTTCCAAATAATCGCTGATTGACAAACGAGTTCCGAGATCGTCATCAACGACGAGAAGTGTCAAAGGCATGGATAATAAGTCGTTAACATCTCTAAGCAAGGAATATATAGTCGCTGCATTCTACTACCGTAAGTAGATATAAAGTGTGTTCATACATTGTATTAACAATCCTAAACTAAAGCTAATGATTTATCTTCTAGCAAAAGTTAGGTATAACAACTACATAAAAACCATTCCTGACACTAATTGTCTCCACTCATGGTAATGAGGGATACTCTAATAAAAAACTACCACTCGATAAAAATCAATAGAAAAATCGAGTGGAAAACTGATTGATGCTATTGTGCCAAATTATAGAATACGCAGCTTAGCTATCTAATTGCCCGTTGACTCTACCATTGAAACCGTAGATTTGACGACTGCCAACAACTGGTACTAAAACAACTTCTTTTTCATCTCCAGGCTCAAAACGTACTGCTGTACCAGCAGGAATATCGAGACGCATCCCTCGCGAGCGATCGCGTTCAAAGTCCAATGCTGAGTTGACTTCATAAAAATGAAAGTGCGAACCTACTTGAATAGGGCGATCTCCACTATTAGCAACCTTAATGCGTATAGTTGGACGCCCTGTATTGAGTTCTATATCACCTTGTTGTACTAATAACTCTCCTGGAATCATTTTTTTGAATTGATAGTTAATTCTTTGAATTCTACTATTGTGTCAATGTTGGCGCAAATCTCTATATATCAATAAACTCATAGTATTTTTATCAACATACGTGATTCAAAAACACACTATATCAGTTTAATATTGTGCGTTGCTATAATGATTTTGATATTGGTAATCACTAGTTTACTTTGTCGCTTCAATTAGTAAAACAAATATCATGAAATACAAAAAAAATCCTCTGTCTTCTCATCAATGACAATATTTTAAATCTTTACTATCTGACAAAATCTCAATCAGTGAATCGGATTATGAACTGTAACTAGTTTCGTTCCATCAGGAAAAGTTGCTTCAACTTGAACTTCAGGTATCATCTCAGCTACGCCATCCATTACATCTGCGCGCGTCAATAAATTTGTGCCATAACTCATTAATTCTGCAACTGTACGCCCGTCTCGTGCGCCTTCTAAAATTGCCGCAGAAATGTAAGCAATAGCTTCGGGATAGTTTAATTTCAATCCTCTTTGTTTGCGTCGTTCGGCGAGTAAAGCAGCAGTAAAAACGAGTAATTTATCTTTTTCCTGTGGTGTCAGTTGCATAGCAGTTCAGTCCTTTAGATTTGCCAAACACGCGATCGATAGGCTGGTTTTCCCAGAGAGGAAGATCGTAGCAGATGCCAGACCTCAGTGAACCAGTTTCGCACCTCAGTTGTAGAATTACCACGATAGCGACATAGTAAACCTGCATTTAAGCGCGTAACGCCGATTTCGCCTTGTTCTACGGTAGAGTTGAGGGTTCTTATTTTTTCTACCACGTCAGTTGAAATAGATTGCCCAATCCAGACAAAACTACCCACAATAGAGTTTCCGGCTAAACCGTGGGGGCTATTAATAATTTGCTCGTCTCCATGTAACCATTGGCGATCTATCCATAAAGGGTGTTGTTGTTGCCAAACCTCAGTATGCGATCGCCAGTTACCTTGTAAAAACTTTTCTCCTCTAGCACTGCGACCAAAGCGGGTAATTTCCCAGCCTAACCAGGTAGCCCCAGGTGCCAATTCTACTCGTAAATCCTGTCGATAAATTGCGCCATTAAACACAATTGTTTCTTGAGGAAACCATTCTAAACAAGCATCAGTATCGACTTGTAGCAAAATATTCTGTCTAGCTTCTAAACCATTACTACGATAAATCTTACTTGCGGCGGCAGTTGTAATGAGTGTATGGGCTTTCGGTTGCAGATGAAAATTGAGTGATAGTTTGTCACCGCCAACAATACCTCCAGCAGTGTGTAAAATCACACTATGACAAACTGCTCCTTCTGGATAAAAAGGTCTTTGAACTTTTAGCGGTGCTTGCATTTGCTGGTGTGTCACTGCAGTTGCACCATCTACTAACGCATAGACAATATTTAAACTACCGTGCCAAGAATTAAGCTTTTGAGAATTGTTGAGTTCTAGCAAGCGCAACATTTTGGATGAGATTAATTTTGTTATTGTGACACGTTATGCATAAATGTTTTGAATCTTATAGAGTAAATTTGCTTAATTATAATCATTAACATAGTAGGCTTTCTCAGTAATATTGCGGTTGGACGCCTCGTCAAATTAGCGTTAATTTGCTTGTCATAGTGAATGATCTATAAATTTGCACTCGTGCGATCAGTAAATATGAAACACATTAATCCATTAACAGACTATGTGTGTTAGTCTCCAACAATGGAGCATAATTGGCAGCTTGAGTATATGGGTATTAACGACAACCCCAGCAAATGCTGTAACAGGGAAGTTTGCACAACAAAATGAATCGAATTTCCAATCAACGTTAATTGAACAAAATCCAATATTAATTGCTGCACCTGAAAACTTCAATCCTAGTTTGCGATCGCCACCACCGCCACCGCCAAAACCTCCACAAGATTTAATTTCACCACCTACAACTACAGAATCGACTACATCACCTGTATTAGAAAATATTCAATTTGATTTTCGCGATCGCACAGATAATTTTGGCGGACGTAATTTATTTGTTGAGCCTACAGTTCAGTTTCGTTTATCTGATGATGAAATACTGACATTCAAGACAGGTTTTAATTATTTTGATCAGCCAAATATTGATGCAATTACAACTATTCCAATTCAAGTAGGGTGGACAGGAAAGATTGGTGAAGCCACACTACAAGGCACAGTAGGAGTTGATATGTTTGATCGTCTATCCCCTACTCTCAATTTTAGTGCAAAACTTGATGCCCCAATCACTATAAACATTTTACCTTCAGGTCAACTACTATCAGGCTTAGTCCTTTCAGGTGCTTTAGAATATGGATTGTATAAATTTAATGCGCAAACATTAGAAAATCAAATTACAGCTTGGCGACTAGGATCCAGTGTATATTGGCAGATTGAGCGTAAGACTAGCTTTTTCTCGACATTACGCTGGGGTAGTTATAACGATGGTAATTCTGAGTGGCAATCGTTTAGTAGATTAGAACGTCAATTTGGTCAATTTAGAGTTGCAGCTAATTTATTTACTTGGAATTATACCAGTGACTTTGAGCGCACCAGTGGCTATTTTTCTCCACAAGATTTTTTAGTTTATAACGCTGAGTTAGCCTGGGAAGGAGACGTTTTTGATTTTCTACGTTGCCGATTTGCAGCTAATCTAGGACAGCAACGCTTGCAAGGAGAAATGGATAACGCAAATGGTTATCAAGCGCAATGCACAGCAAAGATTTCTAGTGATATTGAAGCAGATTTGAGCTATAGCTTTAGTAATGTCCGCAATCAAGATACTGGGAGAAGTGCTTATGGTGGTAGTTCGCTAACAGGTCAGGTGCGGGTGAGCTTTTAGTATCAGTGTTAATTCTATTTAATAACTGGGAAAAATGAAGTCGTAAGGCGGTCAAGGTGTTCAAAACTTGACAAAATTAACAAGGCTTCACTTTCATGAATTCTGATTTTGAACCACCACCTAAAACGCTGTCAATTCTTGCTTCCGTGGGAGGAGTTATCACAGCTATTATTGCGATCGCAGGGCTGAATTCTTGGTCGAGACATCTTTATCAAACTGCTAAACTACCACAATCCGATCGCGCAGCTACGGCAAGTGTCAATACACTTGATATTGCAGTATTGGATGCCAAATCAGTTGTTTTACCAGGGAAACCAATTAACCTAAGCCAGCTAGAGAAAGCAACACCATACATTGCACCACACGTAGGCAGATTAACTGCTGATGAACTCACGATCACACGTCAAGCTTGGTCGTATTTTCAGCGTAACTGGAATCCAAAAACAGGTTTAGTCAATTCCGTTGATGGCTTTACATCAGTAACGATGTGGGATCAAGCCGCAGCGATCGCCGCTTTGGTGAGTGCAAAAGAGTTAAATATCGTCTCTGCAACAGAATTTGATACTAAGATGCGCCAGATGTTAACAACACTAGCATCAATGCCGTTGTATCAAAAAGAATTGCCTAATAAAGTTTATAACGCAACAACGTTACTTCCGGTTAACTACGGTCAATTGGATAAACGCGAAGAAATTGGCTGGTCAGCGATTGATCTGGGGCGCATGGCAATATGGCTTAAAATTGTGGGGTCAAAGTATCCTGCATTGCGATCGCACGCTGAAAAAGTTTGGCAACACTGGCAAGTAGATCGCTTAACCAAAAATGGGCAAATGTACGGTACTGCGGTAGTTAATGGTAAAGAGCAATACAACCAAGAAGGACGCTTGGGTTACGAAAATTATGCGGCTTTTGGTTTAAAACTGTGGGGCTTAGATGTTGAACGTGCTTTAGATCATCAATCGCAAACTGCGTTTGTGAATCTTTACGGACAAGGAGTTCCCTACGATCGCCGCGATTATGCATCTTCAGGGGCAAATAACTATGTCCTCAGCGAGCCTTTTATTTTAGATGGCATTGAGACAGGATTTCAAGCGCTACCCAAAGCTTATGCAGATCGCATCTTAGCCGCACAAGAAGCCCGCTACCGCGCGACAAAACAGTTAACTGCTGTAACCGAAGATAATCTCGATCGCCCGCCATACTTTGTTTACAGTGGCTTATTTGTCAACGGACAACCTTGGGCAACAATTACCGACACGCGACAACAATACAACAATTTGCGGTTTTTGAGTGCTAAGGCAGCGATTGGTTGGCATATGTTGTATAACACTCCATATACGCGCCAATTATACGATTTTGTGCAAGCAAATCTGAAATCCGATCGTGGCTGGTACAACGGCTTTTATGAATCACTGCATCAGCCTAATCGCGCACTCACAGCAAATAATAACGGCGTGATTCTAGAAAGTTTACTCTACAAGCAAGTTGGTAAGCCACTAGTTGTTTGGGCAAATGTTAAGTAAGTTGACTTACTTAAATGTGGAATAGCCGTCTCGGCTGTCCATCTTTTGCTGTCGGGCATAAGCAGGCAAGATGCCTACCTCACATTAACTATTAATTTAATTTTTGAAAACCCAACTTTTAATTATGATCTGGAAGCGCCATCAACGCAAGTGGTTGCGATTAATCGCATTTTTTCTCATTGGAATCGTCGCCCAGTTTTCGTTTTATATTCCAACACAATCTTTAGCACAAAGTCCGAACAATGCTGATAGTTGTAGCAGTATTACAGCACCTTTAACAAAGGAAGAGCAAACTTATGCGCGTAGTGCTTGGCAGTATTTTGTCAAAAACTATCAACCCGCAACCGGATTTACAAATTCAACTGGTGGTTATCCCTCTGGTACGCTTTGGGATATGGGCAATTATCTTACAGCGTTGAATACAGCGCGATCGCTTAATTTAATTGACCAAGCTGATTTCGATTCCCGTCTCAATAAGTTTTTAGCAACACTCAGCGAATTAAGACTGTTTGAAGATGGCTTACCAAGTAAAGTTTACAATACAGCTAACGGACAAATGGTGGATTATGGCAATAATCCGGTAGAGCGAGGTATTGGTTGGTCAGCATTAGATATTGGGCGGATACTTGCAGCTTTTCATATTATCCGCACCTGTCATCCGCAGTATAATGATTGGCTCACAGGAATTGTCTCAAAATGGCAACTAGGGCGATCGCTTCAAGATGGACAGATGTTTGGTGCTACTGTGCTTCCTGATGGTGAAACATTATTAGTTCAAGAAGGACGCTTGGGTTATGAGGAATATGCTGCTAGAGGTTATGAACTCTGGGGTTTTTCTGTACCTAAAGCCGTTTCCTTTGAACCATTTAAGTTTGTAGAAATCAATGGCGTACAAATTCCTGTTGATACTCGCGATTATCAAACGACGAACGCCAATAATTATGTTGTCAGTGAGTCTTACATCTTGGATGGTATTGAATTTGGTTTACAAGGTGACTTAGCAGATTATGCAGCAAGAGTTTTAGAAGTGCAAAAGCGACGCTACGAAGCTACTGGACAACTCACCGCAGTTACCGAAGACAATATCGATCGAGAGCCTTATTTTCTTTACAATACGGTTTATGCTAATGGCAACGCTTGGGCAACAATTACAGACACCAATCAGCCTTATCCACAGTTACGCAGTTTGAGTACAAAAGCAGCTTTTGGCTGGCGCTACCTTTATCCAGAAAATGACTATACGCAAAAACTGTTTGAGGCAGTCAAAGATCTCCGCAGTCCTGATGAAGGTTTCTACGCTGGAATTTACGAAGAAACTAAGCAAACAAACAATGCTTTAACAGGAAATACAAATGGCTTAATTTTAGAGATTCTCCATTACAAAGCTAGAGGGAATCGCCCCTTAATCACAACATCGGTGAGTGCTTCGACAGGAAAACCAAGCAATGATGTAGAAACAGCTAATTCAACTCCTCTACCTGCGACGACAACGCCTGCACAAACACCTAGCGTTGAATCGACAACACCTGAAGTTACAGAAATTGTAGTTGAACCAATTCCACCAGTGAGTCAACCATTTTCTGCTCATCCTAATAAGCTAAATAGACCTCTGACAGTTAGCGAACGTCGTTACGCGCAAGCCGCATGGCGGTACTTTCAAGCAAATTATCATCGCAGTGGGCTAGTTGACGATCGCAGTGATTTTAAAGGTGCAACACTTTGGGGTTTAGGCGATTATCTCGCTGCACTTCAAGCGGCGCGATCGCTTGATATCATCTCAGCAAAAGAGTTTGACTTGCGCACGCGACATCTTTTAGGAGCCTTGACAAAATTACCATTATTTGCTGGAGAGTTGCCCAATCGTGGTTATGATACGCGATCGCTGCAATCGGTTGATTATGGTGGAAATTCAGTTCCCGAAGGCACGGGTTGGTCAGCGTTAGATATCGGCAGAATTCTAGCGTCACTTTACAATTTAAAAACTTCTTATCCGCAATACACTCAAGCTGTAGAGCAAATCGTACTTGATTGGTCGTATTTGCGTGTCGTGCAGGATGGGATGCTCTCTAGTGCTACAGTTACAAAAGATGCTGGACGATCGCTCACAAGGGTAAACCCTGAAACTCGCTTAGGTTACGAAGAATATGCCGCCCGTGCTTTTCAGTTGTGGGGATTTGATGTGGCAAATTCAGCAGTTGGTGGTAAGTATCAAACTGCTACGGTAGAAGGAGTTGCAGTGCCGATTCAGCGCCTTCGTCGCGAGACAAACACCAAGGTGAATCAATATACAGTCAGCAATCCGTTTTTACTGTACGGACTCGAATTTGGTTTTGATCCGCAAATGCGATCGCTAGTACAACCTATATTAACCGCGCAAGCACAACGCTACCGTCGTACAGGCAAGCACACCGCCTCAGCCACAACTTTAATTGATCGCAAACCTTACACTGTCCACAGTTCTATTATCGGTCAAGGAGAGCCTTGGGTAGCTTTAGCCGATGACGGTCAAGCTGTAGTAGATGGACGTTTGGTAAGTACCGCAGTAGCCTTTGCTTATCACGCCTTGCTACCAGAAGATCGCTACGCGCAAGAGTTAGTTAATGCAACCACTGACTTATACAATCCTTTACTCGGCTTTTACGAGGGCTTTTACGAAAAAACTGGTAAAACTGCCATTGGCTTTACCAGCAGTACCAACAGCATGATTCTCCAATCTTTGCTGTATATGGCAACAAAGCAACCACTAATTCAACCAAACAACACAACGAATTCAAGATGGTGGGAGGAGATTAAAGCGGGTAATTCTGGTCGTGGTTTACCAACAACGGCAACACAAAAAGTCCAGCTAGTGACTGACTCTTCTGGCACTTACTGGGTGTCTGCGAAGTAAAGGGGTCAAAGCAAGAATCTCAAATGCCCTGCAACTCCCTTCGGGGCTACGCAGAGTAAGTCCACGCAGGTGAACTTTGTTTATTTAGCTGCGAATTCATTCGCACTCGCATTCTTCCATCCACAGGAAATAACAATTCAAATACCGAAAGTGCGGACGACATCATCAAACATTATTTCAGTATTCACACTGGTGGTAGTTGCAAGTATTTCAGGCTTTATTAGAGTTGACCAAAAAATATATTCTAGAGAAAAATGTCGCTCAGTATAGAGTCTAAGTTAAACACCACTCGTAATCTTTTAAAACAATTAGGTAACTCAGTCTCTAGCTTAGTCAATTTATCTCCTGAGATTTTTGGCGATCCAAGTATTGAATCTTGCCTAAAAGAATTTGTCAACGTTTATCAAGAAGCAGTCCAAAGACTTGAACATCCTAGTTTTCGGATCGCCACTATTGGGACAACTTCTTCTGGAAAATCTACTATTGTTAATGCACTGATTGGTCGAAGAATTGCACCTATTGAAGCCGGAGAAATGAGTGGAGGTGTGTTAACTCTTAAGCATTCTTCAGAACATCGATTAGCGATCGCACCAACAGAAGATGCAGTTTGGGATACAGGTGAATGGACAAAATTAAATGATGAGGATTTATACCACCGAATTCGCACGGTGATGCACTCCTATCACGATGCACGTAAAAAACGGGAGTATGTAGCGCCACAAGTAACGGCTTATATTCCTCTATTACCTGCTTGCGATCCTTCCTTGCTAGGTTTACCTGAAGGAATAGGAGTGGAATTAATCGATCTACCAGGCTTGAAGTCAGTTCAAGATCGAACTAACTTAGCAACGATTCAAAAGCAAGTTAATAAAGCTTTTAGTCTAGTATCTTTAGACTATATGCAAGTAGATGACGATCATAGAAAACGCTTGCTGGAAGAATTAAAAAAAGTTGTCGAATACCTACAAGGACGTACAGATTCGATGATTTTTATCTTAAATCGAGTCGATCAGCGAGGTGTTGATGATTTACCCATATCTTTGCGTATTAATAAGTTAAAAGCAGAAATTAAAGAAGTACTATTACTTCAAGAACTTCCTGATATTCTTCCTTTTAATGCTCGTTTTCTATATTATGCCCAGTGTGCCTGGGGTGTAGAAGCTTTGCACAAACCATCTACAGTTAATCAACAAACTCGCTTAAACTTTCTTAAAGCAATGTTTCAAGATTGTGCAGGAGTAATTCGTTTAAATACTAGAGAAAACCGATATTTAAAAAACTGGTTTCGTGATATCGAAGATCGAGTAGAAGACAATGAATTTATTGATGACGAAACTATGAGTAAAATTCTCTACTATTCTTTAGAATGGAGTGGTGGGAGAGAACTGTGGCAACGCTTCCGCCTGCGGGTTCAAGAGTCTTTTACAGAATTAGTGATACTCCCAGCATTGGTAGAAGTTTTTGATCACTACTCTGTTTTATCAGAACGGCTTGACATCTTGGTTCAAACACGAAAACTTAATAATCAAGAACAAGTCGAACAAGAAAGAGAGAAAATCGCTAATATTCGGCAAAACTTACATAAAAGTATCAATAAAATAGGTAGAGAATTTAAAGCTGAAATTGAACATTTAATAGCAGGACTCAAAACTGATAAGCCTGAAGATAGACTTAAAATTAAACAAGATGCTGAAAAAAAAGGCAGAAAAGGATTTTCTCTAATCTTTGATGCTATTAGTGAAGTAGAAGGTGACTTAACTAAAGTTTTAATAGTTCCTGCACGTGATGCTTTAAAAAATAACTTGGGTACATTTGAATTACAAGACAAGTTACGAGAAGTAGTATCGCCTTTTTTAGCTGAAGATATTGCTAGAACATACGATAACGCTAGCCGAAGATTAAGCCAATTTTCCTGTGAATCAGAATATCTTATCAAGCGCGTACGTAGTGATGATGACAGTAAAAAAGAACTTGAACATGACGAACGTTATGTACGTCTTTTGTATCACACTATGAAAAAAGGCATAACAGCAAGAGCAGAATTCATTCTTCAAGGAAAAGCAAAACTATTTGAGCAAGCTTTAGAATCATTAGTTGACGAACAAATCAAGAGATTAAAGATTTGTTTATCTGAAGAAAACCTCAAATCTTCAGTTGAACTACAAAAAGCAGCATTTGTTAAGCTGCACAAACAATTAGCTCAAAATTTACCAACGTTACCAAATAACTTTTTTGAAATCTCAGACACAATCAAGCAAGGAAATTCTCGAAAAACAGAAATTGTCGATACAAAAACAGAACACGAACAATATACAGAATTTTACGAAGAAGGTTCGTGTTTTAAAAGTACAAAAACAAGAGTTCAAACCAGACCTGTAAATCACAACATTACCGCAGAAGTTGAATATGTAGAACTTTTTCTTCCGTCCCCAGATTTAATGGCAAAACAATGGTTGGGTGGAATTGAGAAAGGCAAAGAAAGATTATGGGATGTTTTACTTGAGTGGATTTTCAAACGCTTAGATGATGTTAGCAATATTTTTGAAGAATCAGTTAATGACATTACTGGTTTAGCCGAACGTGCTTTGCAACAGCAGTTAAATGTCATTGAGGATGGTTTTGAACAAGAGAAACAACTTTGGCAACGTTTTGAATTTCAAAAAGTTGAAATCACAACAATTTATCAAAATTTAAAGAAAGAACTGAATCAAAATTGAACTGTATTGTGATTTACAATATACTGCTTACAAATCTTTTTTTATATAGCAGTTTTTAATTTACTATGTTTATCCAAAATCTAATTCAAGTAACTAACCAACTACGTAGGGCACAATTAAATAATTGTATTCAAGAATATATATTATGCGGAATTGAAATTTGGTGCAAGCAACTTTTTATAGATCAGAACGTAGCTGATTATATTGTAAAAAACTATAAGGAATGGGGTGAGATACAAGACATAACAGCTTTCTCTTGGAGTGAATGGCAACCCAAAAAAAGAGAAGTCAAAAATATATTTGGACAGATAACAGAAGAAATGCCAATAACAAGTAGACTCAATTATTTAATTACAAGAGTTTTAAAACGAATAAACATAAATAGTGGAAATATGGTATTCATCGCTCTTATTACTTTTGCAGTTACAGCAGTTGGATATCTACTTTATAAAAGTAACCAACCAGAGCAAAAAAACAATTTTACAGAAACAACAAAAAACGATAATAATAATTATTCAAATCCTCCAATTCAAAAAATAGATCAACATTTTTTAGTTTTAGCAGTTGATGCTAAAAAAGCAAGCTTGATTCAATCACTAAAGAATAAAGAATATATATCTCTAAGAGATGGAGAAGAAATTTATGATGCAACTCAATATTTATGGTTGGGTTCTGAAAGTACCTTTAATCAAAAAAAATCTAATATGAAAAAATACCGAGTACTGTCAGGTGAAGAGTCAGAATATGATATCTACTTACTTTATCTTAAATTAAGTCAAAGTGATGAAGGTTTTGAGCCAAATCTAAATCAGCTAGCTAGATATGATGCTTTTCGTAAATTGGCTGATTTAACGATTGATTTTGAGATATCACCTAGATTACAAATGGAAGCTTGCACAAACTTTGAATTATATAGTCGCTAAACAGTAAAAATTAAAATGCTGGTTGATACTACTCTTTTATTTAAAGATAGAGAAATTATTAAAGGTTTAGCTGATGGCTCAATGCAACGCTATGGTAGCGTTATTCGATGCGCTGCTGGTAGACCAAATGGCGGTCAAATTATACGTCACTTAGTGGAAGCCCCTGGACTTACAAATAAATTAGTGGGTATTCCTTTTTCACCTATTTTAGGTAGTATTGATGTTATTGATCATGGCTTTACTTACCACAAACTACTTGGAGTCGAGCAACAATTATTTGGTATTGAAAGAACTTTAGCATCTGTAATGGGTTTAACTCAAATTGCTGCGGGTGCAAGTGTATTGAATCTTGGTGTTAGTATTGCTGGCTTTGCATATATGGGATACAAGTTACACCAGATCCAAAACTCTTTAAGCAATCTTCAACAGTTTGTACAGGAAGGTTTTAATCGCGTTGAGGATCGCTTAGATGCTATTTCTGGACAACTAGCATATTTATACTTATTAGTAGAAAATAGTCGAGAACAACAACAAAAACTTGCGAAGGCTATTTCTTATATACACCAAGCAATGCTCATTAAAGAGATTGCTGCTTTAAATGCTGAACTTGACGATCGCAAACGTTTTCCAAATGAATCGCCTAGAGAAGCGCTAAAAGTTGCCTCCAGAGTACGCTTGTTTTTGGCTAACCAGGCTTTGCAAGCAAATCCAGAATTAAATGCTGAATTAATGCTTAATGCTGATGTTTCTATTCAAGGTTGGGCAGTCGCTACAGCAACCGAAGCAAATCTGCTTTTAGAAATAGGTCAACATCAAGCAGCTAAAGAATTACTTACCGAAGAAGTCCCTAAATTTAAACAAGTAGCAGAAAAATGGGGCGGTGAATTAATTAGCGATCGCAATTCTTACTTGTCTACAGCTTATCGCTTTACTAATGCTCGGTTTGAAAACCACATTACTCCAGAACGAATAGAACGTATTGTTCAAATCTCTCCAAGCGATCGCACGTTATCTCCTGAGCAAATTCGGTGTCAGAAGACTAATATTGACGTAGAGTTTTCCATGTCTCATAGCGCACAACTCGATCAATCATGGACGCATCGTCAGATTGCTGTTGCTGAATACCTAGATACTTTGAGCGAACTGTCAGCAAGATTAGATAGTTTACAATCTTTTGCAGCATTATGCGATCAAAATGCAAAGAGTAGTAGAGATCTGCTACCCGATGCTGAGGCTGAACCTGGTTTGTATCTTTTATCACCAGTTGAGTAGAAATATTCTCTTTTGGTTGCTATAGGAATCTACAACGTCTTGTTGAACTTTGAATATTAGAAAATTTACAGAGGATATGGGTTTTGAAGCACAAATCTGTTACTAGAATGCGCGAAAATTGGTATAAGTCCACGCAGGTGGACTTTATTTACGTAGCAGCAAATTCATTCGCTAAAATTCCTATTGCCCAGTAAATTGGGCATCTGTTAGTAAACGCGGATTACTGTGATTCGATGGGATAAATTGACTGTCTGCAACTGATGAACTGTAGGCAGAGTTGGTGATATAAGTTTGAGAACCATACATAAATGTGCCATCACCTCGACTTCCACCGAATACTGCCCAGTCAGTTTCTTTGTCTTCATTAAACCAAAGCAGCATCTTGATGTTTTGTGCTGTGGCATAGTTGAAAACGTCAGTAATCCACTGTTCTTTTGCTGTGACGCTGTTACCAGCACTTGTTGATGTACTAGTAGCAAACTCGGTAATTGTCAGCGGTCGATTTGAAATAGCGCGTAAACGATTAATCATCGGTCCGAAAACTTGCTGTGGTGTTTGCCAATTTGACCATGATTGACTTGTACCCCAGTTGTAGCCATCGATCGCTATCCAATCAACATAAGCATCACCAGGGTAATATGACTCGGCGCTATAACCACCAACATCATCGTTATTGACTGTCCAAACCCACTGTACATGGTTCACACCCAGTCCTTTGCTATCTAAAATTCCCTTGACGCGCTTCCACATATTCACGTAGTCGCTGGGTGAATTATTTCCCATTGCTGCACCCCAAGGATACCAAGAACCATTCATTTCATGACCCAAGCGGATATAAACGCGGCGATCGTCACTGGTATTGTAAACGCCATCAGGACCACTGAGGAAGGTTCTCAATCGGGTAGCCCAGTTGTTGATGTAGTTATCGTATTTACCTTGTGCTATTTGGACTTCAATATTGTTGGGAGTTGATGAAGCTGAACACAGATAAGGTTCCCAAGTAATCATTGGTACATTTTGATTGTTCCAAATGTAGGGAAGTTGGTAGTTAAACAAGTTATCTTGAGTTGAGGTTTGGTTACACCAATTTGTGAAGAGGTTAGTTATCGCATTTTTCTTGACTTGCCAGGTTTCTAATGCCTGGACATTACTCATTTCCCAACCTTGATTACCGTAGTAAGCACCGAGAAGCGTATCAGCAGATGCAGGTTGAGTAAAAGGAAGTGCACAAGCAAACAAACTGCTAATAATCTTGCACAAGCGTTTCATATTGTTGCTCCGAGGCAGTTGTAAATTTAAGGATGGGATGTAGTAGGATTCATTAAAAAGGCACGATTTTGACCGTTGATGATGCCAACACCTGCGATCTGCCCGCGATTGTTAATATCACGCGCCTCAGTCAGCAACCAGCCAGAGTTTTTTGGTAGCAAGCTATTTAAGTCGATCATCTTCCCGTTGTTGTAAAGAAAGGCGACGCTTGGTCCTCGACTGTTTCCTGAACTGCCGACAACTTGACCTGAATCATTAATTCCATAGGCAACACTGTTGACGTTGTTATCAAGAGTGCCAAGATCGATCATCCGACCTTCTTTATAAAGAAAGGCGCGATTTCCCTCTGCTGTACTGGAATAACCTACAATGTGACCAGAGTTATTAATGCCGTTTGCTTCACTGCGATCGCCACCTGCAAGCGTACCTATGTCAACCATCTGACCATCGCGATAAACAAAGGCATGATAGTTACCACTTGCCGTTTCGGCATAGCCTACAATGTCACCAAAGTCATTAATTGCTTGTGCATAACTATCTACGCCACCTGGCAATGTACCCAAATTGCTCATCTGACCATTGCTGTAGACAAACGCAAGTTTTCCGTTAGTAGTTGTTACATAGCCTGCGATCGCACCAGTATTATTAATGCTTTGGGCGTATGTGTCTTTGCCCAGATTGGTGATTTTTTGATTGCTGTAAAGGAAAGCACGCGAGTTCTCGCTGGGAGTCGTCCAATAGCCAACAATGTCACCTGAATCGTTAATACTTTGCGCGTAGCTATAGATACTTTTTCCAGGGATACCAAGGTCAGTAATTTGTCCGTCATCGTAAATAAAGGCACGATTATTGTAATAACGTTGCGTAGAAGTTGCAGTACCTACAATTTGACCTAGATTGTTGATATCACTAGCTCGACCGTAGCCACTTTGAGTTAGACTACCAACGTCAACTATCGAGTAGCTTTGGCTACCAGCACGGGTAGGCTGAGTAGCAATCAGGATGGCAAGGCTTGCTAAAGCAAGGCTAACCTTGGAAAATTTCATAATAACTAAAATTGAATAGGGAAGTGTATTAAAAAGCAATTCAGCTACTATTTACACTTTGCTTACTTGCTATTTGTCAATAGATTTTGGCACTATTAACTAACAACTGAAAAGGTTTTTCTAGAGATTTCATAAAAAACATAAGAACTAGATAAATCATCCAAGAATTTACTGACAATATGTCAATCTCAGTTTTTATACGGAGTTCAACCAGTTACAACATTAACAAATATAAGATTAAGTAAGTATTTCAATTAATTTTGAAAGTTGATAAATAATATTAAATCCAGTTGATTAGTGATAACAAAAATGGTCAGTAAAGGTGGTTAGTTACTAGTGACTAGTCACTAACCACTAATAACAGCGTAACGATACCGATATTCTGGTTATTTAACCGGAGATGATATAAAAACAACTATTTTGATAAAACTCAACCAACTTTCTAGCTAAAAACGCGTGTTAATTGTATATGAATTAGTTTGCCTCAAATACACACTTCTATCGCCAGATACATGACAACGAACTGAGATAGATACGCAACTTGTTAGTTCTGCATTTAATTTGGGCATCCTGAATGATGAGAAAGCCGATAACAATGCCAGGTGATGTTGCGACTAATGAATTTGAGAGTAAGGAATATGAATGACCCTGCTGGCGATCGCTTCAGACGCTGCACCACGCGCGATTCCATCTTTAGTCAGTGGCAATGGCAACTAGTACTTATACTGATGCTAGGAAGTTTGTTTGGTGTTAAACATTTACCCTCTTTTGCCAAGACTTACCAAAACCAAACCTCTGATCAAGCAACACAAAAAAATTCCCATACCCCAGTATTATTAGGGCTTTACACTCCAAACTATCTAGGTTCGCAACGTACTATCGATCGAGAGTTGCGTCAGTTGGACGATTGGGCAGGTAAGCGTCATTCGCTGGCTGGGTTTTTTATGGATATTGAAGACTCGAATCCTGCATACAATATCACGAACCGCTTAGAACTGTTGCGTAGCAATGGTTACACTGCTTTTATTAATTTAGATTCGACGCGCTCAGCAGCACAAATTGCTAGAGGAGATGTCGATCGCTCACTCCGAAAACTAGCCCAAGCTTACGCTGTCTGGGCAAAGCAAGGATCGGAACGGATGGCATTTATTGCGCCATTCCAAGAGATGAATATTCCTGGAGAGACTTACAGTAAAGATCCTCAAAACTTTAAGCTGGCGTACCAACGTATCCAAGAAATCTTTGCAGAAGCTGGCGTTTCTCCTAACACAGTGCGATGGGTGTTTGCGCCGAATGGTTGGAGCGAGAATGCACAACACCGATTTGAAAATTACTATCCAGGTTCAGATCGAGTCGATGTTGTTGCGTTTAGTGCTTACAACTGGGGACATTGTAGCAACGCAAGTTGGAAACAGTGGAATGAACCACAGGAAGTCTTTGAGTCTTATATTCAGCGGATGCGAGTGATGGCTCCTGGTAAGCCAATTTTTATCGCGCAAACTGGTACTACAAGTCATACGCAAAGTGGTGCCAAAAGTAGTGCAAAAGATCAATGGTTGCGCAACTCTTACACACAGCTAGTTGCAATGGGAGTGCGAGGTATTCTTTATTTCAATATTGATAAAGAATGTGATTGGGCATTTTACAACGATCGCAATCATAATTCGGCTGGCTATCGCGATGCTATTGCCAATTATGCATTTGGTTACGTAGCACCTGCAGATTTAGCACGCATGGAGCTTGCGCGGTAATGGTTGGGAGATGGGTAGCAATAACTGGAGTAAGCGTTATTTTATCGTCGCTCACAACACAGCATTTAGTTTGTTCTCGCACCAGTACAGAATGCTTGCATAGCATTTCTCATTCTTTGCGATCGCGCTTTTCTCAGCACCAGGGGCGATCGCCATCATTTTTGCTTGCTGCTCCTGATAATTTTAATCCTGATTTGCAACCACAACCTTCCGCACCAGCACCAACAGAAACTCCTGTTGAGAAGCCACAAATTCCTAGCGTTCCTCCACCAGCGCCTAGTCCTAAGCCAACGGTTTCAGTACCTGTACCAAAACCAACTCCTACAACCAATACTCCACCTCGATTAACACAGGAAGCAGATCGTATTGCTGCTCAACGTGCTTGGAAGTATTTTGAGCGCAACTGGAATACAAAAACAGGTTTAGTGAATGCTGTAGACAACTTACCGTGGACAACATTATGGGATCAAGGTAGTGCAATACTCGGAATTCATGCAGCACGACAGTTGGGGTTATTGCCTGCAGGTGTCTTTCAAAAGCGGATCGATACTTTGTTACAAACATTAGAAACATTACCGCTACCAGCAACAGGCTTACCTAATAAAGCCTATAGTACGCACACTGCTCAGATGCGGCAACTTGATAATACTCCCGATCCTCAGGGTAAGAGTGGTTGGTCAGCACTAGATATGGCGCGTTTTTTGGTAGGGCTACACGTTTTACGCGAACACTATCCCGAATATAGCGATCGCATTCATCGCATTACCACACGCTGGAAGTTAGCGAATCTTGTCAAAAATGGTTGGTTGAATGGTGGTATTTCAAGTGCTAACGGAAAAATTCTCCAAGTCCAAGAAGGACGCTTAGGTTATGAGCAATACGCCGCACACAGCTTGAAACTTTGGAATCTTGAAGCAGATAAGGCGCTATCTCAACCACCTGTTAAAACAGTCTCAGTCGATGGAATTGTGTTGGAAGTCGATCAACGTAACTTCAAAAACTCTGGGGCTACTAACTATCTCACCAACGATCCTTATCTGCTGTGGGGCTTGGAATTGGGATGGTCAGATGCTGTCAAACCACAAGTTAACAAACTTTTGCAACTGCAAGCTCAACGCTTTCAACGTACTGGTAATTTAACTGCGGTGAATGAAGATTCACTCGATCGCCCACCTTATTTTCTCTATTACAGTGTTTATGCGGACGATCAACCTTGGCACGTTACGGATACTAGAGGACGTGCTTATCCCCAATTACGGTTTCTTAGCACTAAAGCAGCGTTCGCTTGGTTTGCACTAGTGCCGAATGATCCTTATGCCAAGAAGTTACGTAACTTTGTCCAAAACCTTGCCGATCAAAATCGCGGTTATCTTTCAGGGCGATACGAACAACGCCAACTTGGTGTAAATCGCTCAATTGATATTAATACCAATGCAATTGTTTTAGAAAGTTTGCTTTACCAAGCTAGAGGTCAACGTCCACTTGTGTTGTAATTATCATCGGTATCATTATGAATTCAGTGACTCAGACAAAAAATCTATCAAATGCCGGTGGTAATACTCGTTCTCGCCTCAGAGAGGGCACTTTACTTTTTCGCTACCTCGCAGAAATCAATCTGATTTTTGGTGCTTGGTACTTATCTTGGCGAATAACGCATTCAATTAACTTTGATGCACTGTGGCTTGCGATTCCTTTACTGTTAGCAGAGATTTACAGCTATTTCGGTGGCGTGATGTTTGTTGTGGGGTTATGGCGTCCAATTGTGCGACAAGTTAAATCGTTGGACAAGTTGACACCACCAATGTCGCGTGCCGATTTGCCTACAGTTGATGTTTTTATCACATGTTACAACGAACCACCCGAAATGGTTGAACAAACAGCCAAGGCTGCCTTGGCGATTGACTATCCACCAACGAAGTTGCGGGTTTATGTGCTAGATGATGGAAACTCACCAGCTATACGCGCTATGTCGGAGAAATTGAGTATCGCAGATTTACAGAAACCTTTACTTCAGCAGGAAGCGGCGCAAATTGATGCTGAACGTTCTTCGTTGGTAAAACGCCTTCAAGAACTGGAAGAATTAGCACCGGATACACAAGAGGCTGAGGAATGGCTACAAGCGATCTCTCCTACGCAAGATACTCGCCTTGAAACTAAATTTTTGCAGCGTTTGCAGCAATTAATTCTGTTGTTGCATCCAACACACCCTAGTATCAGCGATCGCCTTTCAACTGAACGTCAATTTTTAGAAGACGCAATTTATCAAAAAGAAATTGAACTTGTCGAACTCAACCGATTGCGCTACATTGCGCGCCCCAAACCTCCTGGTATTCCGCATCATGCCAAAGCTGGAAATATTAATTATGCACTGTTTTATGGAGATACTGCGGGTGATTTTATTTTGACACTCGATGCAGATCATATCCCTAAACCACAATTTCTCAAGCGCGTTCTACCATATTTCTTTACCTACAATGTTTTCATAGGAAAATACGAACGTAATCGAGTTGCGTTTGTGCAAACTCCTCAAGATTTCTATAACTTACCTGCTGACGATCCGTTTGGACATCAAGCACATTTATTTTATGGACCACTCCAGCAAGGTAAAGATGGCATGAATGCTGCTTTCTACACTGGAACAAATGCAGTGATTCGACGCGATGCATTGATTGGTGTCGGACTTCAGTATTTTTCGGATGAATTTGCCAAAAATGAAAAACGACTTGATGAGTTTGAGTTAGTTGGTGGTGTTTCAAGTAACAGCATTACTGAAGATATGAATACCGCAATGCGGTTACACGCTGCTGGCTGGAAATCGGTCTATCATAACGAACTTTTGGCAGAAGGTTTAGCACCTGACGATCTCAGTTCTACACTCAAGCAAAGACTACGTTGGGCGCAAGGCACTATTCAAGTTTTCATCCGCGAAAATCCTTTAACAAAACCAGGATTGACTTTTTGGCAACGACTGCATTATTTCAAGACGATGTATAGCTATTTCTCTGGGTTTGCCACAGTTGTTTTTATTGCGTGTCCTATTATCTATTTCTTTACTGGTGTTATTCCTGTAAAAACTTATGGTCCTGATTTTGCCTTGCACTTTTTTCCGGCGTTTATTCTGAACCGCCTCACTCTCATGGCAGCTACGTGGGGTATTCCTGCAAGAGAAATTTGGCGTTCTGAACAATATGCGATCGCTTTATTTCCTTTATTAATTCAAGCTGTATGGAGTGTATTTACAGGACAACCAATCAAATTCCAAGTGACACCCAAACAAAGACAATCAGGAGTTTATCTACGTTTAATTATGCCACAAATAGTTATTTTTACACTTACTATTCTTGGTATTCTTTGGAGTCTTTATCGCTTTGCTACTGGCACTCTTAATTATCCTTTAGTTCATTTACTCAATAGTGCATGGGCAGTTTATAACTTATCGCTACTTTGGATCGTTATCCGCGCAGCTACCTGGCAACCACGTTTAAGCAAATAAACAATATCAATCTAAATTTGGCTCGCAGTTTAAAAATTAATTACTACTATATTCGTATTTAAAATTAGAGGTGCTGAGCTAAATTAAATATGAGATGTGGAATAGACATCTTGCCTGTCAATATTAAACTATTTTTAAGTATTATTTTGGTGTATTGATGTCTTATTTTTGTCAAAAAAGTTAAGTGAAAACATTTACTTGTATATCTTGTCAATAGTTAAAATCAATGCCAGAATAGCAGAGTAAAAACAATAATTGAAACAAAAAATAAATTATGAATTCTGTTAAATTTGTACAACCTTCAGGAATGTTAGACGGTATTAAAGGTAATCAATTCCGACGCGAAGTTAGTGATATTGTTGCTGCTGGTGCTGATATTGTATTAATTGATCTTCAAAATGTCAGTTTTATTGATAGCTCTGGTTTAGGAGCCTTAGTCTCAGCAATGAAGACAGTACGTAGTGCGGGCGGAAAGTTATTTATTTGTTCAGTCAACGATCAAGTTAAAATGCTATTTGAACTAACTAAGATGGATCGCGTTTTTGAAATCTTTGCCAATCAGGACGAATTTAGTCAAAAAGTTTTAGCTGCGAAATAGCTAGAGAAACATCTACAACTTTTATTTTATTCAACATAATCAAAACGACACAATTAAAAATGAGTTTTGTCAAAATTATTCAACCATCAGACTTTCTCAATGGAGTTCAAGTTAAGCAACTCCGGCATCAAATCAGCGACCTTGTAGCATCTGGAGTTGATATTACAGCCTATTGCAAGTTTATGAGGTACAGTAAGAGGAGTACACAAATGAAGTCTAATGAAACCGTACTCGCTCGACTTGCGAGAAAAAATAGTTAAGGCATACACACAAGGTGACACCTCAATCAG
>NZ_JADEWN010000037.1 GCF_015207655.1 Gloeocapsopsis crepidinum LEGE 06123
TCCTAGGGTATAGTCTTCAGTTGGGACGAGGTGCTGTTATTGCAGAATTAACTAAAATTCCAACAGTGAGTAACTTTCGAGCAGGGGATATTGCAGCCAAAGGTCACGGCGCGCCACTAGTTCCCCGCGTAGATGCATATTTTCTAAGTCATTCTCATGAGTCCCGTTGCGTACAAAATATTGGTGGAATTGGCAACGTTGCTTATTTACCGTCGCGATCGCATCCTCATTGGT
Organism: Gloeocapsopsis crepidinum LEGE 06123; assembly: GCF_015207655.1. Classification (GTDB taxonomy): domain Bacteria; phylum Cyanobacteriota; class Cyanobacteriia; order Cyanobacteriales; family Chroococcidiopsidaceae; genus Gloeocapsopsis; species Gloeocapsopsis crepidinum. The sequence continues at coordinate 235 of NZ_JADEWN010000037.1, forward strand.
TAGAGAAAGTTCGTGGTTGGGATACAGGACCTGGCAATTCGCTTTTAGATTTGGCAGTACAGTATTTAACAGATGGTACTCAAACTTATGATGCTGATGGGAACTGGGCGGCTAGTGGAACTCCTTGTCATGCATTAGTAGAAAAATGGTTGAGTGAGGATTATTTTCAACTACCGCCACCAAAATCTACAGGAAGAGAACTTTTTGGCTGGGAATACTTACAAAATTGTCTAGTCGATACCAATACACTCAATTTAAATGCTGCTGATACTTTAGCAACACTCACAGAATTGACCGTTGCCTCGATTGTCCACAGTTATCAGACATTCCTACCACAATTACCTAAGCGTGTTTTGTTATGCGGTGGCGGTAGTCGAAATCTTTATTTAAAGCGCCGATTACAAGAATTACTAGCACCAATACCTGTGCAAACTACAGACGAAGTTGGACTGAGTGCTAATTTTAAAGAAGCGATCGCATTTGCTGTTCTTGCTTACTGGAGAATGTTAAACCTTCCTGGCAACTTACCGCAAGCTACTGGTGCAACTCAACAAGTACTGCTCGGAGAAGTGCATTTACCAATGTGAAAGCGAGCAGGGGTAAAGAGAACAGAGGAAACAGTGTGACTAGAGGATAGGGAGTTATAAGTTGCAGAAATTCTTTAATTCAAAACTCTCGCCTTCAAAACTCAGAACTAATCCTCGCTCCTCGCTTCTAAGCTCTAAATAAGTGCCAAACCGAGCTAATTTCTCAGTATAATCCCGCTTGGAGATTCATCGCGACCAAGGTTAGATTTGTTTTGTAATTAGTCTGTGTAGTACTTTTCGGTTAATGTGGCTAGGACAACTTACTGATTCAAGCAGTAGCTACATGTTTTTTATTACACAGCTTAATACTGGCTAGTGCCATGAAACCTTATCACTGGTCGATTTAATTTCGTATGATAGATCTCAACATTGGTCGCTTAATTGCTCAGCGTTATCAACTTCAAGAACTCATTGGAACAGGAGCGATGGGTCAAGTTTATCTCGCCAATGACCTATTGTTGGGTGGTGTACCTGTTGCTATTAAATTTCTTGCCTTATCGATTCAAAATAACAAAATTCGAGTGCAGGAACGATTTGAGCGAGAAGCTAAAACTTGCGCACTCCTCGGTCAAAAAAATATTCACATTGTCCGAGTCATGGATTACGGTGTAGATGAAAAGAGTATTCCATACTACGTCATGGAATATTTGCAAGGAGAAAGTCTAAGTGATGTTATTCGCTCGCAGTCTCTCTCACTAATAAGATTTTTGAGTTTTGCGCGTCAACTGTGCTTAGGGCTGCAAGCTGCGCACGAAGGTATTCCTGTTGATGGAGAAATTTGCCCAATCATTCACCGTGATATTAAGCCAAGTAATGTTTTGGTGGTGCCTAATCCCAGTTTTGGAGAGTTAGTCAAGATCCTTGACTTTGGCATAGCGAAACTACTTCAATCAGACAGTTCTGAAACAAACTACTACTTAGGAACTTGGGCATATTCCTCTCCTGAACAAATTGAGGGTAAAGAACTCAATAATCGCTCAGATATTTATAGTTTGGGTGTGATGATGTTTGAGATGCTGACAGGTAAGATGCCTATACAAGCAAATACCAATTCCTTTGGTGGCTGGTATAAAGCTCACCACTTTCACCCACCACGCTCTTTTAGAGAAATAAATCCACTGCTGGAAGTACCGCAAGAATTAGAAAATCTAGTGATGCGTTGTCTAGCCAAAAAATCCAGCGATCGCCCCCAAAATATTAGTGAGATTCTCCAAACGATTACGTCCTTAGAGCAACTAGATAGTTTGGCACAACCTTCAACTTTATGTCACAAAAACTTATTATCTCAACTGACTAGCACTCCTCAAAACATCACAGAGGAGGAGTGTTTAAATACTGATGCAAGTAGCAGTGAACTTCCGTCTTGGCCAAAAAACAAACCAATTGCTGATATTGTTTTTCCTCATCCAATTCGTATACATAATCAACTCACTGTCGCTTTATGGGTAATGCTACCAAAGCAAGAGATTGAAAAGCGACTACAAGGTACGCGTTATAATCAGTTTTTATTTTTGAATGCTCCCCACCCGATGATTTTGTGGGTTACTGTGTTACACAGCCATGAGCATACGCCTAAATGGCTCCCTTACTACCTAGATTTGAAATCTCATCAAGGTATAGAACTTGCAAGGCTTTTACTCGAAACCGGATGCTATAAAATACTCCTGTTCGCGCGCGAATCTCCACAACGTGCTTTTACGTATATACAAACAGAGATTGCATCTCCACAACGCCAATTGTTACAACAGTGGATTACAATGAGCCAACGTGCAGTTTCTACTGCCTCTCCACAGTTTAGTCGTGGTCTTCTCAAAAAAGAATTAGAGAAAATAAAGCCTCAAGTCATAATGAAATTGGCAGCAGTCTATAAAACTTAAGTGTTTCTTTATGACTTAATGGTAGGACTTGTTTATATTGTGTAGTACCAAAATTTAGAAATGGAAATGACTTTCGCTGCTCTTGCGCTCACTCTACTTAAATGCACGCATAAATCTTTAGCATAGAGCTAGGTTAACTATATAGAAGACCAAGGCTTTTATCTGACAAAGCTTATGTTACACATTTTATTTGAGGCGGTTGCTATGTATCGACTCTTCGTCATAGCTGTCTGCAAAAAAAAGTATTGAGAAAAAACACAGCATGTGTAACAACTACTTTATTCGGTATTGATTCTTGTGCAGTAGTTTTATGATGCAGCTCAAACTCAAGTGAGTCGAGTGAAATGATTACGTGTTTATGTTTGCCTAGTTGACGCCCCGACACCCCCAGTCCTTTTCCCTGCTGGAACCGAGCAAGAGATGGAGGTCGCCTACTGCGACTTTGGATTTTGTAATTAAGCCCAGCTACCTCCTTCTAAACCCCAATGATGCTTTAGCAACTGTTTGTAAGTTGCTTCGCGCATTACCATCTGCTGGTACAGCTTGACTAAAAAATCTTTAGCCTGCTCGTGACTCATATTTTGAACTTGTGTTTCAAAGGAGCGGATGCTGAATTGCTGTTCAAGGGAAAGTTCAATTGGCTGATCCATAGCTAACTCCAAACGAGATACTGAATGTTACTGGTCACTCTACCTAAAGTAGGAACAAAAATTGTTGCACTACCTACATCTAAGTCTATTTTTACAAAATATAACAAATAGTTGACAACTTGCACATACTCCTTGATAAGTAGTTATTCTAAATCAAAAGAAATATCCTGACCTCGGTGAATTTTAGGAGGGCTGAGTTTGTTCTATCAAGTCTAAACAAGTAAAAAAGCTCAATTTGAACATAAGTTGAGTATTTATACTTAAGCTAACTTAAGTTGGCTTAAGTGCAGACGGTCTAGAGTAGGAGAGGTGTTGAGTGCCTGTGAATTTTGATGGTGATGTCAAGGGATAAAAAAGCAAATATGAATAACCTACCTTAACTTCTCTTTCAATATCTCAAAACATTAAAGAACAGTTCATTGAGGTAGTAAAAGCAGGTCAAAGTAATACACAAAGATAACTACAGGGTTATTAAGAGCAGAAATACGCTTCAAAAAAATGCAGTAGTGCCTCACGAATAAGCTATAGCTGTAGTAATGGCTGCTAAACTTCAAGCTGTCTCGATTACGCAACCAATGGCAGAACCAAAATCACAACTCCCAGCAACGTTGTTGTCGTTTCTGGACAACAGTCCTGTCATTCGTATTGGTATTTTTTTCGCAAGAAATCACTTGATATTTTATGGTGATGCCAACTCTTAACCATTCACTAAACGATTACTACCATCTCTTCCTTTGGTATTAAGTTTGCCTGATAGAGAATAGCAGCACGATTGGTCATTGGATCGGGCAAGCACTGTACTGATCTTGTAGCTAGCAGCAGTAAAGATTAAGGTAGTGCAGCAATCAGTTGTTGTGTTTTCTCACAGCCTGGAGAGTCTATTGTTTTTCCAATTTTATTAAGCGGCGAGATTATCTCTGCTATTCCTATAGCTGCTATTGTGACAATCTTCAAACTCAAAATACCCGATAGAAATAGCAGTGAGTGAAACTTACACATGAAGCACACATGCTCTTTGATCGAAGTTTGAGCTACTTAGATGAAGTGTGCCTATGTGTACTCTATATTCTGAGCTTTATTTGTAGTCCAAGGAGATAGACTTTATCTATCTAGCGGCGTTATAAATACGCCGAACATCAAGCATTTTATCAGCAAAGAGATGGAGAAACTTAATTGAGTTTCTCCCCTACGCTCACTTTACTGCACAGAACTCAACTCCTTCTCTACAGCAGCTTCAGCACTATCGGCTTCTGATGGTGGTACAACTTGCCAAAATTGCGGTAGATACTCTGACCAGTTTTCCAAAATTTGTTTCCCTTTAGGTGAATTTGTGCGTTCCACATGAGTAACAATCAAATCTTTTAGTTGCTTCTCACCAGCAGGGCTACTCACCCGTTGCAGTTTGACAATTTCTGGATTAACTAATGCAGGAAAATTGCTATCTTCATCCAAGAAGTATGCTAAACCTCCTGTCATTCCAGCACCCACGTTTCTACCAGCTTTACCCAAGACAACAATGACACCACCTGTCATGTATTCACAGCAGTGATCGCCTGCACCTTCGATAACGGCGGTTCCTTTAGAATTACGTACTGCGAAGCGTTCGCCTGCAATACCATTAGCAAAGAGAGTTCCACCTGTAGCACCGTACAAACAAGTGTTACCTACAATTACATTTTGATCGGGGGCATAAGTTGCCGCTACTGGAGGTTTAATAATAATTTCCCCACCATGCATTCCTTTGCCAACGTAATCGTTTGCTTCACCTTCAAGGGTCAAAATCATGCCAGGCAAGTTAAAGGCGCCAAAACTTTGTCCGACACTTCCTGTGAAATTGAGATTAATTTGTCCTTCAAAACCAGTATTATTATATTGAGCAGCGATCGCTCCTGCGAGTCTTGCCCCGACTGTGCGATCTGTATTCACAATCTTCGAGTTTTTGGTAACAGTAGAGTGATTGCGAATTGCTGCTTGAATTTCTGCATCGGCGAGTAATTCATCATCTAAAACAGGACCATTACTGTGAACTGTTTCGTGATGGAGCCAAGTGCGGTCTTCCTTAGTATCTGGTAACTGCGTAATGCAGTCAAGATTGAGCGTTTGTGTCTTTGTCAGCCTGACTCCTTCTCGCACTTTTAGTAAATCAGCACGTCCCATAACTTCAGTCAGCGAGCGATAACCAAGTTTTGCTAAAAGCCCGCGCACTTCTTCTGCAATAAAGTAGAAGAAATTAACGACGTGTTCTGCCATACCAGGGAAGCGCTGTCTGAGTTCCTCTTTCTGACTTGCCACACCAACAGGACAGTTGTTTGTATGACAAATGCGTGCCATGATACAGCCTTCTGCAATCATCGCAATTGAGCCAAAGCCGAATTCTTCAGCGCCCATTAAAGCCCCCATCAGGACATCCCAACCACTCTTAAAGCCGCCGTCAACACGCAACACGACGCGATCGCGTAATTTATTTTCCATCAACACCCGATGCACTTCGGTTAATCCCAGTTCCCAAGGTCCACCTGCATGTTTAATTGAGGATAAGGGTGATGCCCCTGTACCGCCATCGTGTCCTGAAATTTGGATAATATCAGCATTTGCTTTGGCAACACCTGCGGCGACTGTCCCGATACCGACTTCAGCAACTAATTTGACAGATACTTGAGCTTGAGGATTAATCTGATGTAAGTCGAAAATCAATTGTGCCAAGTCTTCGATTGAGTAAATATCGTGGTGTGGTGGTGGAGAAATGAGTGTCACCCCAGGCTTAGAACGTCGCAGCATGGCAATGTACGGACTGACTTTTTTTCCAGGAAGTTGACCGCCTTCTCCTGGTTTTGCTCCTTGGGCGATTTTAATTTCAATTTGCCTGGCATTCATCAAGTACTCTGGTGTTACCCCAAAGCGTCCTGAAGCAACTTGCTTAATTGCTGAAGAGGCTGTGTCACCCTTTTTCAAGCCTCTCAAATGCGGTAGTAATGCCGAATGACCTTGGTCATCCACATCATCCAATACGTGATAGCGGACGGGATCTTCTCCACCTTCTCCTGAATTTGATTTACCACCGATGCGGTTCATCGCGATCGCCAGAGTCTCATGGGCTTCGCGCGATAGCGCCCCCAAAGACATACCACCAGTACAAAAGCGTTGCACAATTTCTGCGATTGGTTCAACTTCGTCTTTAGCAATTGGCGCACGGTCTGAATTAAAGTCAAGTAAATCGCGTAATGCAGTTACGGGTCGGTGTTCTAAGAGTTGGCGATAAACTTCGTAATGATCGTAATTCTTTTGATCGGCGATCGCTTTATGTAAGGCTTTTGCAAGTTCTGGGCTATTCATGTGGTACTCACCGCCTGGGCGATACTGAATAAACCCAAAGTTTTCTAATTTTTTAACGGTCAACTCAGGGAAAGCCCGTTGATGGAAAGATAAAACCTCCTGCGCCAGTTCGCTGGTACTCAAACCTCCTAAGCGCGAAGTTGTGCCACGGAACCCAAGTTCTAATAAATCTTGGGCAATTCCAATTGCTTCAAAGATTTGTGCACCCTGGTAACTCGTCAGCAAAGAAATTCCCATCTTCGACAAAATCTTGAGAATTCCTGCTTCTACTGCTTTGCGATAGTTATTCAGTGCTTGATCGAGTGTAATTGCCGCAATCTTACCACGCTCCATGAACTGTTGAGTTTTTGGATCAGACCACCAACTACGTACAGTTTCTAAAGCAAGGTACGGACAAACCGCACTCGCACCATAACCAATCAAACAAGCAAAGTGATGCGTACTCCAGCACTGCGCAGTATCAACTACCAACGAGGCTTTCATCCGCAAGCCTTGACGAATTAGGTGATGATGAACTGCACCAACAGCTAATAAAGGAGGAATGTAACTCAATTCTTCCGATAATTTACTGGCTGTGCGATCGCTTAAAATCAAAATTTCGTTTCCATCTTTTACTGCCGCCGCTGCTTGTTCGCACAGTTTTCGTACTGCAACTTCTAATCCTTGCGGACCTGTGGCAATTTCAAATAATGTAGATAATGTGGCACATGTAAAGCCTGATTGCTGTACAGCGACTAAATCTTCTGCTTGCAACACTGGAGAATCAAGCTTCAGACGCTTGGCATACTCTGGTTTAACTTCTAATAAGTTTCCTCGTTCGCCTAGTTCCATCTTCAATGACATCACCAAGCTTTCGCGCAAAGGATCGATGGGAGGATTCGTTACTTGTGCAAACCGCTGCTTGAAGTAGTCATACAGCAAATGAGGGCGTTCGGATAGCACTGCTAAGGGAATATCATCTCCCATACAGAAGGTCGGTTCTTTTCCTTCACTTGCCATTGGTTGAATCACCATTTCTACATCTTCTGTGGTGTAGCCAAAGGCGATTTGACTCCGTAGCAATGCAGTTTTTGGATTCAGTGTTTGTGGCAAAGGAGTAGAAGATAAGTTCTGCGTTGTATCTTCCTCTCCACCAAATGCTGCTTGAGTATCTAGATTTAGAGTATCTGTATTACCAAGTTCGACACGATATTCATTCAGCCATTGACCATAAGGCTTTTCTTGGGCAATTCGCTGCTTAATCTCCCAATTTTTTAAAACCTCGTGGCTTTCCAAGTCCACAGCAATCATCTGTCCTGGACCGAGTCTGCCTTTTTCTACAATATCGGCTTCTGGTAAATCAACAACACCAGCTTCAGAGGCAACAACAATATAACCATCTTTTGTTACGCTATATCGTGCTGGTCGCAATCCATTGCGGTCTAGTGTTGCACCGACTTTTTTCCCGTCACTAAATACGAGAAGTGCTGGTCCATCCCAGGGTTCTTGAATACCACTGTAGTATTCATAGAAATCAATAATTTCTGGATAATTGTCTAAATCTGGCTGATTTAAATACGCTTCTGGCACCATAATCATCAGTGCTTCAAGCGGACTACGACCCGATCGCACTAATAACTCAAGCACATTATCAAGTGTAGCTGAGTCACTATTATCAACATAAACAATCGGTTTGAGTACATCAAAACGATCTTCCCAAACTGGATGTGTTAGATCTGCTTCTCTTGCCATCATCCAGTTGATATTTCCTAACAAAGTGTTAATTTCCCCATTGTGTCCTAGTAGCCGCATTGGTTGCGCTAATGGCCACTTAGGCATGGTGTTCGTGCTAAAACGACGATGGTAAACTGCAAAAGCACTTTGGTATGCTGGATTTCTTAAATCAGTATAAAATTCGCCCAAAACTGCTGATCGCACCATTCCCTTGTAAACAATTGTGCGACTAGAGAAAGAGCAAACATAGAAGTTCTCGGCGTCTTTCACCTCACTTATTGCTTCTAGCGCTTTACCAATTTTTTTCCGCGCAATATACAACTGGCGTTCTAGCGCGTCTCCTGTTTTATCTTTGCTAGATATGAGGACTTGTTCGATTTTAGGTTGATTTTCTCTCGCTTGAATTCCCAATAACTGGGGTTTGACTGGTACAACACGCCAGCCTAATACAGTGAAATCTTCTTGCACTAAGACGCTCTCTACAGTGTGACGAACTATATTGGCGATCGCGTCTTCTTGTGGTAAAAACAACATCCCTACTGCACAATTTTCTGGGTGTGGCATCTGATGTCCTTGCTGTTGCGCCCACTGACTCAGCAACTCCCAAGGAATTGCAGTCATCAATCCTGCACCATCACCCGAATCTTGGTCAGCACTACAACCACCTCGATGTTCTAAACAAGCAAGCGCTGCTAGTGCCTTCTCAACAATTTCATGACTTGCTCGATTTTCACAATGAGCAATAAATCCCACGCCACAGGCATCCCTTTCTTCTACTAACCAGCGTGGTCCTACATAAGTGCTACTGAGATGTGTTTCTGAGCTTTGACTCACTTCATTTCGTTGATTTTGGTTCATCTGCTGGTTATTCATAAACTAGTAGGATTCTGTAGAAGGGATTTACCTAAATTGACTGCGATTAATTCTGTAATTTATAACTACAGAACAGTGGCGGATGAAAAATACAAGGTTGAGTTAATAAAAATTATTTAAAATTATCCGACTCACGTTCAATACTTTTTGCTGGAGATTTACCAGGACTTTTGCTTTCAGTGCTTGTCATCTCATCTATAACGGATATAACACTTTCTTGTTGGAACCCTAATCTACGGGTGAATGTCTTAAAGTTATGATTTTGTCGCTACTCAGCCAATCATTGAGGAGTACTAGCTCAGAATCGATCTTAGTGGGCAAACCTACTGACAAATGCCAACAAAGCTGCATCAACTGTTGATCTTCATCATAGAGTACAGAGTAAGGTTATGATCAAATGCCTAGATTTGACAATTCCACGACGCAACAAAATTTCATTGCAATTTTGGAAATGCTACTGCTAAGCACTTACCAACTAATTTAGTAGCAACACCCAATGTAAGTCGAGCATAGTAGCACACTCAATTAATGGGTAAGACTTGAATACTGCTAGTTTTTTGGCAAACACACTCAAGCCACTTCTATACATTATGGCGTTAAGGCTCGGAATAAAAGTCAGTAATTTTTAATATTTGAGTCAAATTCTCTGTTAAGGAGTCAATAGTGAAACAAGATGATACAAAAAGTCGGAAGTCATTGCGTGCAAAGTCACTAAACATCCGCATTGGTTGCCGCTACTATGACGTTTCAACTCTTGTTTTCAATCACATCAATCACTAAAGTGAGTAATGCCTATCTTATCTCGCGCATTTTTTGTGCCAAGTAAAACGCTATTTCCTTTGCTGACGATCGCTTTATGGCTTACTCCAATCGTCAACAGCGATGCTCAGCAATCGTTGGAATTAGCTTCATCTTCAAACTCAAAATCACTAGTTGCTCAAAGCTCTACATCTCGTTTAATTGCGACAGGAACGCAAGTTTCAATTAACAATCGAACATTTCCGGCTACTTGGAGTCAGCGACAGCAGCCAACCAAATCTGAAGTTGCCACAGCCATGAGTGATGCAGGACTCATGCAACTGCTTGGTGTAGATTTACTAAATACCAGAGACGTCACCAAGCAACCTGTACAATGGTTTTCCTCACCAACAGTGTCAGCTTTTGAATTAGATACTTGGCATCGTGATGGTTATCGTTATCTTGATATTACTCAATTAGCTAGCAAAATGGGCTGGCAGATGCAAGCGCAGGGTAACATCCTCCGAATCAATACACCATCAGCAACAATTCAAAACATTCGTCAGGGAAAACAAACCTGGGGCGATCGCATTGTCATTGATTTAAACCGTCCCACGTTTTGGCAAGTGACGCCTCAACCAGTTGCAGCAAAACCTCAACCACCATCACCAACAAACGATGACGATCAACCCCTCAATCAAGAATGGTTAATCACCATCGACGCCACCGCCGATCGATCAATAACACAACAATTCCAACCAAGTCTACCTGAGCAGCTTACCAGCACTCCAGCCAACAATCAAACTTCAGTTCTTCAGGTAGAAGCTGCCTCAAATTTGACAACAATTCACTTGAGTGTCCCTGCTGGGTTATCCCCGCAATTGAGTACGTTACCGAATCCTAATCGCTTAGTCGTTGATTTGCGACCTGATCCAATGGTTGAGCGCGATATTCAATGGGCTTCAGGAGTACGTTGGCGACAGCGGTTTGTGACTTTAGGAAATTCACGCTTTCCTGTTGTCTTACTCGAAATTAATCCCCAAAAAACTGAATTATCACTTCTCCCAATTTCGAGCGTACCAAATTCTCTGACTGGTACTGCGCCCATCATTACCACTGCACAACAACTAAAGGCTGCAGCTGCAATTAACGCTGGCTTTTTTAATCGTAAGAATCAGTTACCTTTGGGTGCTATTCGGCGCGATGGACAATGGCTATCAGGTCCAATTCTCAATCGAGGGGCGATCGCGTGGAATGACTCTGGTAAGTTCAAATTCGGGCGACTACAACTTCAAGAAACAATTATTACTGCTACTGGACAGCGTCTCCCTATTGATACTTTTAATAGTGGTTATGTCAAATCTGGTATTGCACACTATACAAATGCTTGGGGAACTACGTATACACCTTTAATTGACAATGAAATTATTGTTGTTGTCCAAAATAATCAAGTAGTAGGACAAATTCCTGGAGGTGTATCTGGTGCAACAACAATTCCCATCCCCCCTAATGGCTTCTTACTTGCTTTAAGAGCAAATCCACAAATTGCCAGTTTGCTTCCTGTAGGGTCAATCATCCGTACAGAAAACTCCACAACTCCCGCTGATTTTTCTAACTACCCACACATTTTAGGTGGTGGACCACTTTTATTACAAAATCGTCAAATAGTCCTTAATGCTCAAGCTGAAGGCTTTAGTGAAGCTTTTAGCCGCCAAAAAGCCTCGCGCAGTACAATCGGTACAACTGCAACAGGAAACCTTCTTATTGCTGCTGTTCATAATCGGGCTGGTGGTGCTGGTCCTAGCTTGACTGAAATTGCCCAAATTATGCAACACCTGGGCTGTGTGGATGCCTTAAATCTTGATGGTGGTAGTTCTACAAGTCTTTATTTGGGAGGGCAACTACTCGATCGTTCGCCTCGTACTGCTGCTCGCGTCCATAATGGACTTGGTATTTTCCTTCAACCCCGCAATTAGACACTTAACGGACATTACGTATGAAGTTGCGCCTTGATGTTGGTTAATAGTTAAGGACTATTTGGAGTATAAAAAATCTTTGCACTGACTAATGACAAACCTTAACTTTTATCGAATTACTGAAGTTAAAGATTACTTAAACATATCCCATTGCTGATGAAGAGTTGTTATAAACGTATGAAACTGCTGCAATTTGTAGTGACAGTTGCTAGTCAGAGTTTGCTATCTTGGGCTATATTTGCCTGAGTTTGAACATTTTAAACGCCAAGTCGGTTTGCTATTTTTCTATTCATCGTACAGCTTCGTTCTATAAATTTAAGGAGAAGTATTTATGGTCCAGGCTCAAGAAACCGCCCACGAGCCTACAGCAGTATCTCTACCGTCTGTAAGTCATAAAGGCATCGCAGCTACTGAACTCAGACCGTGGGGAGCTTTTACAGTTCTAGAAGAGGGACGCGGATATAAAATTAAGCGAATTGAAGTTAAACCAGGGCATCGCCTGAGCCTACAAATGCATCATCACCGCAGCGAACATTGGATTGTTGTTTCAGGTACAGCAAGAGTAACTTGTGGTGACACAGAAATCTTACTAACAAATAATCAATCAACCTACGTTCCTCAGTGTACAAACCACCGTTTAGAGAACCCTGGTGTCATTCCACTGGTTATTATCGAAGTGCAAAACGGCGAATACTTAGGAGAAGATGATATTGTCCGTTTTCAAGATGACTATTCTCGGACAAAGTAAGTTCAAGGATGGGGAAGAAAACCGATAAAATGTGTTACTACCTGGTTCTTGTGTCTTGGATGTTTGTCTACAAGGCGACATAGCAACAACTCCCTATCTTTTGGATATTATGGTTCGTCTCAGTACATCTGCCGCTCATGAAATTCAGCGTCTTAAATTAAAGCAACGACAAGATGCTTTCTTTCGGTTAAAAGTTCAAGCTGGCGGCTGCTCTAGCTTGATCTATGAAATGGCATTTGACACTGAGCTTGTGCCCAGCGATCGCATTTATGAATGTTGCGGATTGACAGTTGTTGTTGATGCCCAAAGCTTAGAATACGTCAATAACCTCCTCCTTGATTACTCAGAAGATTTAATGGGAGGAGGTTTTCGCTTTCATAATCCTAATGCGAGTACTACCTGTAGTTGCGGTATTTCGTTTGCCATAACATCTTCTTCTTGAACTAACTATGACAAGAACTTAGAGTTTGGAGGTTAAGACTGAAGGAAAAACTAGTCATAGCAGTATAGCTAGGATATGACATAAGTTCTGACTTCTGACCTTTTCTAAGCAATACTTATTTGATTTGACATATAGTTTATATATTTGCTATACTCAGAATTTGTTAAATCTTAAAGCAGTAAGAAACTTTACGTGCTGTAACCCATGCCAACCATACAGCAACTTATCCGTAGCGAACGTCAGTTAACAACCAAGAAGACAAAATCACCAGCACTAAAGGAATGCCCACAGCGCCGAGGTGTATGTACAAGGGTTTATACTACAACCCCTAAAAAACCTAACTCTGCCCTACGTAAAGTAGCAAGAGTCCGTCTCACATCTGGGTTTGAAGTCACAGCATATATTCCTGGCATTGGTCATAACTTGCAGGAACACTCAGTTGTGATGATAAGAGGTGGTCGTGTGAAAGATTTACCTGGAGTGCGATACCACATTATTCGGGGAACTCTGGACACGGCTGGAGTCAAAGATCGCAAACAAGGTCGTTCCAAATACGGAACAAAGCGTCCTAAGTAACACAACTTAGAAATATAAATGTAGCAAATCTCACGCTTGCTACAATTTTTAAACAAAAAATGTTAAATTAACAGAGCTTGTACCTCCATTCAGTTTTGTCAGTGAAGGTGCAACTCTAAGATGTCAAGTAAAGTATAAGATCCCTAGCTTACAACATTAATTAGTGAGGATAAACCTTATTTAACGTTGTGCAGGAATATACTCCATTGTTATTTGTGACTCCATTAAAGCTAGCTTATTCAGCATAGTCAAGAAAGTTAAGTCCGCTCCTAATGTCGTTGTTGCCCAATAGTTTAAAGGCTTACGTATGTCTCGTCGTACTGTTATTCAAAAGCGTCCAGTTCCACCAGATTCAGTATATAACAGTCGCCTCATTAGCATGATGATGCGACGGGTGATGCGTAGTGGAAAAAAATCCCTAGCCGCAAGAATCATCTATGACGCAATGAAAACTATCGAAGAACGCACTGGATCTGATCCGATAGAAATTTTTGAAAGAGCAGTTCGCAATGCAACTCCTCTTGTTGAAGTGAAAGCGCGTCGTGTTGGCGGTGCAACGTATCAAGTACCGATGGAAGTGCGCACAGATCGAGGAACTACTCTAGCACTTCGTTGGTTAATTCAGTACTCTAGACAACGTTCAGGTCGCACAATGGCAGGTAAGCTTGCCAATGAACTAATGGATGCTGCAAACGAAACAGGAAGTGCAATTCGCAAGCGGGAAGAAACTCATCGTATGGCAGAGGCAAACAAAGCATTTGCTCACTATCGCTACTAGAGAGGAAATCAGCACAAATATAGAACGGATTTCCCTAAACGTATAGAATCTTAACAGAGAGTAATATCAAGATACCTGCGGCAACACAATTCAAGGAGGTAGCTGTGGCACGTACAGTCCCGCTGGAAAAAGTACGCAATATCGGGATTGCGGCCCACATTGATGCGGGCAAGACAACAACAACAGAGCGAATTCTCTTCTACTCCGGTATTGTTCACAAAATTGGAGAAGTTCACGAAGGAACAGCAGTAACTGACTGGATGGAACAAGAACGGGAGCGGGGAATTACGATCACTGCTGCTGCGATTACGACAAGCTGGAAGGATCACCAAATCAACATCATTGATACGCCTGGGCACGTAGACTTCACAATTGAAGTTGAGCGCTCGATGCGAGTACTCGACGGTGTGATTGCTGTGTTCTGCTCAGTCGGTGGCGTACAGCCTCAATCAGAGACAGTATGGCGACAAGCAGATCGGTATAAAGTACCAAGAATTGCCTTCATCAACAAGATGGATCGCACAGGAGCGAACTTCTATAGAGTTTACGACCAAATCCGTGATCGCCTACGTGCCAATGCAGTACCAGTACAACTTCCTATTGGCAGTGAAGACACTCTAAGTGGGATTGTAGACTTGGTGCGGATGCGTGCTTTTATTTATGCAAACGATAAAGGTACAGATATTCAGGAAGCCGACATTCCTGCAGAGATGCAAGAGCAAGCAGCAGAGTACCGCACTAAGTTAATTGAGGCAGTTGCAGAAACGGACGAAGAACTCATTGAAAAGTATCTAGAAGGCGAGGAGCTAACCGAGGCAGAAATTCGTAAAGGTTTACGTCAAGGAACAATAGCCGGAACGATTGTACCTTTATTGTGTGGTTCAGCTTTTAAGAACAAAGGTGTCCAATTACTGCTAGACGCAGTAGTAGATTACTTACCAGCACCGATTGACGTACCCGCCATTCAAGGTACTCTACCTTCAGGAGACACAGTTGAGCGCCGAGCTAGTGATGAAGAACCATTCTCTGCTTTGGCATTCAAAATTATGGCAGATCCTTACGGGCGACTGACATTTATCCGCGTATACTCTGGAATCCTGAAAAAAGGTAGCTACGTCATGAACTCTACCAAGGGCAAGAAAGAGCGGGTATCGCGCCTTGTGGTATTGAAAGCAGATGACAGAACTGATGTAGACGAATTGCGGGCAGGAGATTTAGGAGCAGCGTTAGGACTCAAGGATACCTTTACAGGTGATACGCTTTGTGATGAGAGTGCTCCAGTTATACTAGAGTCGCTATACATTCCAGAGCCTGTAATTTCTGTTGCAGTGGAACCAAAAACCAAGCAAGACATGGATAAGTTGTCCAAAGCACTGCAATCCTTGTCTGAAGAAGATCCTACCTTCCGCGTGAGTGTTGACCCTGAAACAAACCAAACCGTTATTTCCGGAATGGGAGAGCTACACCTCGAAATTCTTGTAGATCGAATGTTGCGAGAATTTAAGGTAGAAGCTAATGTAGGTGCACCACAAGTTGCTTATCGCGAAACTGTGCGTAAACCTGTCAAAGCGGAAGGCAAGTTCATTCGTCAAAGTGGTGGTAAAGGTCAATACGGACACGTTGTTGTTGAATTGGCTCCAGGTGAACCTGGCACTGGTTTTGAGTTTGTCTCCAAAATTGTGGGTGGTTCAGTACCCAAAGAGTACATTTCCCCTGTTGAACAAGGGATGAAAGAAACCTGTGAATCAGGGATTTTGGCTGGATATCCAGTCATCGATGTCAAAGCAACTTTGGTAGATGGCTCTTACCACGAAGTTGACTCCTCGGAAATGGCGTTTAAAATCGCTGGTTCCATGGCGATGAAAGAAGCTGTGATGAAAGCTTCACCCGTGCTCTTAGAACCTATGATGAAAGTAGAGGTAGAAGTACCTGAAAACTTCCTAGGGGATGTGATGGGCGATCTTAACTCTCGTCGCGGTCAAATCGAAGGCATGGGATCTGATCAAGGCATTGCTAAAGTCACTGCTAAAGTCCCATTAGCAGAAATGTTCGGCTATGCTACAGATATCCGCTCGAAGACCCAAGGTCGGGGTATCTTCACAATGGAGTTTAGTAACTACGAGGAAGTACCTCGCAACGTGGCTGAAGCAATTATCGCTAAAAGTAAAGGGAACGCATAATTAAAAAAGGAACCGATCATTCATGGCACGCGCAAAGTTTGAAAGAACTAAACCCCACGTTAACATCGGTACGATTGGTCACGTTGACCACGGCAAAACCACACTGACAGCAGCAATCACTATGACCCTGGCTGCTATGGGTCAAGCGAAAGCTCGAAAGTATGATGATATTGATGCCGCTCCAGAAGAAAAGGCTCGTGGTATCACAATCAACACAGCTCATGTGGAGTATGAGACAGAAAAGCGGCACTATGCTCACGTAGACTGCCCAGGACATGCTGACTATGTGAAAAACATGATTACTGGCGCAGCACAAATGGATGGAGCTATCCTCGTTGTATCTGCAGCAGATGGTCCAATGCCGCAAACTCGCGAACACATTTTGTTAGCCAAGCAAGTAGGGGTTCCTAACATCGTTGTCTTCTTAAACAAGAAAGATATGGTAGATGACGAAGAACTACTAGAGCTTGTAGAACTAGAAGTCCGCGAACTTCTAAGTTCATACGACTTCCCTGGTGATGATATTCCTATCGTCTCTGGAAGCGCATTGCTAGCTCTCGAAGCAATGGTAGGTGCACCTTCGACCCAAAAGGGCAGTAATGAGTGGGTTGATAAAATCTATGAATTGATGGATGCTGTAGATGCATACATTCCAACACCAGAGCGTGATGTCGATAAGCCTTTCTTGATGGCAGTAGAAGACGTGTTCTCAATTTCTGGTCGTGGTACTGTAGCCACAGGTAGAATTGAGCGCGGCAAGGTCAAGGTAGGTGAAACTGTGGAGCTAGTAGGTATCAGAAATACTCGCAGTACCACTGTAACTGGTGTAGAAATGTTCCAGAAGACCTTAGATGAAGGTATGGCTGGAGACAATGTTGGTGTCCTACTCCGGGGTTTAAAGAAAGAGGACATCGAGCGAGGAATGGTACTAGCTAAGCCTGGTAGTATTACCCCACATACTCAATTTGAGTCTGAAGTTTATGTACTGACAGACAAAGAAGGTGGTCGGAAGACGCCGTTCTTCTCAGGTTATCGTCCTCAATTCTATGTACGGACGACTGACGTAACTGGCACAATCACAGCTTTCACCTCTGATGATGGTAGCGAAGCTGAAATGGTCATGCCAGGCGATCGCGTCAAAATGACTGTAGAACTAATCAGCCCGATTGCGATTGAGCAAGGAATGCGCTTTGCGATTCGCGAAGGCGGTCGGACTATCGGTGCAGGTGTTGTTTCTAAAATTGTGAAGTAACATCTTTGTGAATAAATTGAGAGCAGAAAGGCAACGCTATGCGGTAAAATGCTTTTCTGCTCTTTTAATGTCGAAAGCGTTTCGGACAAAATTTGCTTAACGGAGAAAACCTCCGCATACAACTTTCTGATGCTTTAACTCTGAACCATAGGTCTGCGCTAGTACCTCTGATCTCTAAATTACCAATTCAAACTGAACCAGGAAAATTAAAGAAATGGCAACTCTTCAACAGCAAAAGATTCGGATTCGCTTGCAGGCTTTTGATCGCCGCTTACTTGACACTTCATGTGAAAAAATTGTAGATACGGCGAATCGAACTAACGCAACAGCTATTGGTCCTATTCCCTTACCGACTAAAAAGAAAATATACTGCGTGCTGCGTTCTCCTCATGTTGATAAAGATTCACGCGAACACTTTGAAACACGTACTCACCGCCGGATTATTGATATTTATCAGCCCTCTTCCAAAACTATCGATGCTCTGATGAAACTTGACTTGCCATCCGGTGTCGATATCGAAGTTAAACTCTAAAAATAATTGGCTATTAGCGATTGGCAATTAGCTATATATTGCAGCTAAATGCTAACCGCTAAGTGCTAAGTGGTTTTATATTACCTCATCATTTAGTAATTTTCCTTAATAAATAGGCTAAAGTAGGTATATATTGCGCAGTTACCGTTTTTACTGAGCGAAAATGGCATCCTCTTCCAAAATTGCGGTTCGAGAACTATCCCTGTTTCCTCTACCTGAAGTAGTTCTCTTCCCCGGTAGACCTCTACCCTTACATATATTTGAATTTCGCTACCGGATCATGATGAACACGATTCTAGAGAGCGATCGCCGCTTTGGCGTCCTGCTGTGGGACCCAGTTCAAAATCAACCTGCGACAGTTGGTTGTTGTGCTGAAGTGATTCAGTATCAGCGCCTACCAGACGATCGCATGAACATTTTGACTCTAGGACAGCAGCGCTTTCGTGTTTTAGAATACGTTCGAGAAAAGCCTTACAAAGTGGGTTTGGTTGAATGGATTGAAGATAACCCACCACAAAAGGATCTCAAGCCTTTAGCTAAGGAAGTAGAACAACTACTTCATGATGTCGTGCGTCTTTCAGCAAAGCTAACCGAACAGAGTATTGAAGTACCAAAAGATATTCCTGACTTGCCTACAGAGTTATCTTACTGGGTAGCCAGCAATCTTTATGGTGTTGCAGCAGAACAACAAAGTTTACTCGAAATGCAGGATACTGCGGCTCGTTTGGAACGTGAAGCAGAGATTTTGACTTCTACTCGCAATCATCTAGCAGCGCGTACTGTCCTCAAAGATACTTTTGATTAATGAAAGTGAAAGAGTGATTAGTGGCGCTTTGGCTAGTGTCAAGAGGAGCTAACAACTAGTCACTAGTAGCTAGTTACTTTTCGCCTCTACTACGTTGTAGCTACCCAAGAGTTTGAGAATTTCTGTATAAGTAGCAAGTTCTGCGATCGCTCCTTGAACTAAAGGAGAATTGGCATCTGCTTCTAAATCGAGGAAAAAAAGATATTCACCAAGCGATCGCTTAGTGGGGCGCGACTCAATGCGACTTAAGTTAATACCACGCTCAGCAAATATTTGCAAGGGTTTAACTAAAGCGCCAGGAATGTTAGCTGGTAAACTAAAAGCAAGTGACGTATGGGTGTGTTCGACAGAACAGACTTGATTAGTTGAAGGCTGACCGACTACCCAAAACCGCGTACAGTTATCAGGATAGTCATTAATTGCGTGAGCAAGAATAGGTAAATTGTAGATTTGGGCTGCACGTAATGAAGATATTGCCCCTGAACTACTTTCTTGTTCGAGATGTTGGAGAGCTTCTGTTGTAGAATTTGTGGGAATTAACTCAACACTAGGTAAAAACTGCTCCAGCCAACCTTGACACTGTGCTAGTGCTTGTGGATGCGAGTACACTGTTGCAACAGCTTCTAAGTTTGGTGCGTGGGAAAGCAAAGCATGGGTAATCGGCAAGACTAAGGCTAGTTGAATTTGCAATTGGTCTAACTGCCAAAGCGTATCTAGTGTAATTGTGACACTCCCTTCAATTGAGTTTTCGACAGGAACAACAGCAACATCTGCTTTCCCTCGTGCCACAGCCTTTAAAGTCTGAGCAATACTAGGATAAGGACATAACGTTATTTGTTCTTCATCGTTGAGCTGATTTCTATAAGCTAATGCTGCTTGTTCTGCATAAGTTCCAGTAGGTCCTAAATGTGCAATTGACATTGCCATCGCGTTTCGCCTTGTGCCATAACTCCTACTGATATCTTGCACTGGTATGGGAGTATTTGGTTGTGCAGCAATCTTGATGACTATATTGCTACCATTAAAGGACACGGTATACTCCAATATGAAAGATAGTAGCTTTACTTGTAATTTGCAATAACACTGAGTTTATGACATCCTACGCAACAACCTCTGCCAAAGCAGAAATGAGCGAACTGCGCCGCTTAAGAAACTTACTACCACCAGAATTGCAAAGTTGGGTAAGTGTAGAAGGAACTACCGAAGTTAATCCACCTTTAATTACTACAGAAGAAATCGGCAGAGATCAAGTCGAAGTTCTCATCGATCTGGTGAAATGGGATCAACTGGCAATTGACCAGCGCAATTTGCTGTTTTGGCATGAAGTTGCTCGAATTCAAAATGATACTATTCCCAAAGATGGATGGGAAATGGCAGCCCTCGCAATTGGTTTGGGTGGTGCTGTTGGTGAACTTTGGGTGCAAGATGGATTACTACTACTGCTAGCCCTAGGATTGTGCGGCGTGTCTGGCTACCGGTTATACGTCAAAAACAACGGGCAAAAGCAGCTACAAGAAGCAATTGATGCTGATGAAAAGGCGATCGCCCTTGCTACTCGCTTTAACTACACTCTCCCTAATGCCTATAAAAGCCTTGGTAGCGCACTAAAAACGTTAATTGAACAATCACCAAGTAAGCGCCAAAGGGCAAAATATGAATCTAGACTACAAGCCCTCAAACGCAGTGCGAATAAGGCTAAATCACGAACAAAAGCTTCTCAAGAAGCCGTTTATGGAGAATAAATAAAACTCCTGTGCGTCAATAATATTTATAGCTGATTAAGCATTTTGTGCGTTTGAGGAACTACACGCACGTGTTTAAGCATCTGCTTGATTTTAGCTTGCCAAGTTAAAACCTGTGCCGGAGTTGGAGCGAAAATGACTTGGTCAGATTTTTGTATGTTATCTAAAGGTGTTACAGGTTGTAGAAATAAAGGAATTTCTGGGCTAACATTTGCGACTAATTCAGCAGCTTGGTGGAGTTCAGCAATATCAGTTTCACCAGAGACAATCACTTTAACAAATACCTCTACATTGGCTTGATAACAAAGCTGTAAGAATTCTGCGTGTTCTTGCCAGTGACTTTCGCCGCTGACGCTAGGTAACTTCAAATCCATTCCTACAGAGTTAAGATGTGGTAAAACCATAGCTAACTGCTGAGGACGATGTCCGCCTGTTTCTAGATAAATAGGTAATCCAGTACATTTTTGCAATTGAGGGAGAAATTGCAATAAAAAGGCGCTATGCAACAAAGGTTCACCACCAGTAAGACTGATACTATCGTGTAAACCAGGTACATCAAGTTGTTGTACCCACTGCAACAGTAAATCTAGAGAAACTGGATTATCGTACACTTCAAAGTCGCGTAATCCAGGCGATCGCTCAATGCGACATGTTGGTGGAACACTCCAAGTGTGAGCACTATCACAAAAGTGACAGCGTAAGTCACATAAGGCAAAGCGAATAAAAATCTGTCGCGTACCAACATTAAGTCCTTCTCCCTGAATTGCGGAGAAAACCTCAATCAGGCGTGCAGTAATTAGTGTATTGGTTGTCATTTAATATAGAATTTTTCAGATGGATAAACCATATTGAGGGAAGGAGCTTAGTAAATACATTTGCTGCTAGATCAACAAAAGCCACAGAGATGGACTTAAAACAAAATGACTCTTGAGCGTGCGCTCGTCAACTTTGTCTCGTTAGCCTCGAAGAAAGTCAAAGGACATCTGCAATTTATGCAGGAGGTCTTTTAATGAGTCGATTAATTCATTACTAACACTTCGTTACAATTAAAGTTATGAATTTCTGAAGTAATCTCTTAATCTATTGTGCTATCTTCCAACCAGAATTCGGAGTTGAAAAGTGTTGAACGCGATCGCGTTTTAGCTTGGTTAGAAAACAACGTTCCTCAATCCCGTATCCAACATATTCTTAGAGTAGAACAGATGGCAATTGAGTTGGCAGATTGTCATCAAATTGACGTAGAAAAAGCCGCCAAGGCTGCGTTAATGCACGATCTCGCGAAGTACTTTAAACCGCAAAAACTTTTGGACATGGCACAAGCTGAAGGATTAGAAATCGATCCTACTAGTGCAGCTAATCCTCACTTATTGCACGCTGATGTTGGGGCGCTGGTTGCTAGAGATACTTTTAGTATAGACGATGCAGAAGTTTTACAAGCGATCGCCAATCATACTTTAGGTCAACCTGGCATGAGTTCACTTAGCTGTATCGTGTTTTTGGCAGACAGCTTAGAACCAGAACGCGGAGATACTTCAGAGTTAGCAAAATTAAGAAAAACAAGTTATCACAACCTTGACCAAGCTGTGTGGTTAACTTGCGACTACTCGTTGAAATTATTAGTTGAAACGCATCGTCTCATTCATCCTCGAACAGTTGCTACACGTAACTGGTTTTTGCAAAAAGTAAAAAATTCGCAGCGAGTAGTTGATAAAACTGCATGAGCCGTTGTTTTTTGTTAGTATGCAGAAAAAACGCAGCCGTGATTTTGCAGAATAATTTTTAAAGATGTTTAATAAATTTTATCAAGTTATCTGAGGTTTAATGACTGAATATTCGCCAATAAATTCACAATCACAGTCTGTATCCAGAGCATCGAGTGCAGTTAAATCAGGACAAGCCGAGGTAGATAATAGTGGTAAAGAATTAGCCCTTACTGCTGCTCAAGCAGCTTCAGAGCGTAAAGCAGGAGACATTGTCGTGCTGCGGGTTACAGACGTATCATATATGGCAGACTATTTTGTCATCGCCACTGGATACTCACACGTTCAAGTCCGCGCGATCGCTTCTGCAATTGCAGACAAAGTGGAACAAGAGTGGCAGCGTCAACCGATACGCACTGAGGGAAAAGCAGATGCAAGTTGGGTGTTACAAGACTATGGTGATGTCATAGTTCATATCATGATGGCTAAAGAGCGTGAATTTTACAATTTAGAAGCTTTTTGGGGTCATGCGGAACAAATCGAGTTTACCACTGCCGATGGGGCTTAGCACCATGATGGATTTTTCAGTTTCTGATTGTCCTGTCCCTGCGGAACAACAGCCACTCAACGAATATGAGGCGCTAAAAGCATCAAACTTTTTTAGTACTTGTAGTTCAGAATGGCGTAAGTATCTCACCAAGTTAGCTTGGGTGTGGGGATTATCTTGGGTCATTGCAGGACCAGTCGCCGCCGCAAGTTTTTCTCCCCAGAAGTATATTGTACAATTTATGCTTTGTGGAGCGGGGTTAGCAACTATTGGCGTCATTTTTACTGTTGTACGTTGGTATTTAGGCTGGTCTTACGTATGCGATCGCCTGACAAGTCCAACGATTTTTTACGAAGAGTCAGGTTGGTATGACGGACAAACGTGGACAAAGCCACAAGAAATCCTGACGCGCGATCGTTTGATTGTTAGCTATCAAGTTAAACCAATTATTCACCGTTTACAGCAGACGTTAGGAGTCATAGCACTAATTCTATTGTTGGGTGAGTTATTTTGGTATTTTTTGTAATTTTCTCGATTCATCAGTTTGAGATCTACTTTTACGTCCCGCTAAATGATAGAGTTTACCCATGACAAGGGGAAAACGAACTCAAGCCGCAGAACTCGAAGTGAGGTTACTGCGCGAAGGTATTATCGAATCAAGACATTTAGTCCAGGCTGTCGTATGTGACGACCGAGGACGAGTTTTGTCTGTTGCTGGAAATGCAGAGACTGCGACATTTATCCGTTCTGCACTCAAGCCATTTCAAGCATTGGGTGTCACTACAACAGGGACACTTGAACGCTACAACCTAACGGATCGAGATTTAGCAATTATCTGTAGTTCACATAAAGGGACAATAGAACAAGTACGTCAAGTATTTAATATTCTCTGGCGTGCAGATATTGATCCTTCAGTATTGCAGTGCCCTATCCCTGAAGGCAAACATAGTTCATTGCAGTACAACTGTTCAGGAAAACACGCTGGTATGCTTGCTGTTTGTCAGCAACGGCGTTGGTCACTCAATAATTACTTACAGCGCACTCATCCTGTGCAGCAACTGATTTTTGGTAAAATTGCCGAATTACTGCGGATGCCAGCTGATGAATTTATCAGTGCCCATGATGATTGTGGCGCTCCGACTTATTTGATGCAAATAGGACAAATTGCATCATTGTATGCGCAGCTTGCTTCTGGCAATAACCTTGATATGGAAAGAATTGTGCGGGCTATGACGCATCACCCTAAGCTGGTTGCCGGAGAAGGTGAATTTGATACAGAACTCATGCGCCTAACTCAAGGAGAGTTAGTAAGTAAGGCTGGTGCAGAAGGCATTCAATGTATTGGTCGCATTGGCGAGGGTATGGGATTGGCAATTAAAGTGATGGATGGGGCAAAGCGGGCTAAATATGCTGTTGCCATTTACCTACTTCAGCAAATGGGTTGGATTAACCCTAGTGTTGCAGAAACTTTGGCAGAATCGTTTATGACACTAGGAAAATACAAGCGCCTAGAAGTCGTTGGAGAATTGTCCATGTTGTAGTTGCTAAAATTTTGATAACGGGTTATATTAGATAAGTTGACGCGGGATAGAGCAGCCTGGTAGCTCGTCGGGCTCATAACCCGAAGGTCAGTGGTTCAAATCCACTTCCCGCCACCAAATAAGAAACCTCGTAGTCTGTAGTGATTGCGAGGTTTTTTTATGAAGATCTACCGGACATAAGACGCGCCATTAATATCAATTGTTGTTCCTGTAGCGTGCGGAGCTAGCCCAGAGGCTAAAAAGGCAATAACATTAGCAACATCTTGAGGTGGAGCAATTTTACCCAGAGGAATATCACGAGTTACAACTGCTTCACCGTATGCTCGAATAAACTCGTCTGCCATCTCAGTTTCAACGAAACCAGGTGCCACAGCAAAAGCAAGAATATTATCAGCAGCAAACCCCCGCGCAATACTACGCGTTAAGGCAATAACACCCCCTTTTGAAGCAGCATAGTGCATATAGTCTGGGGCGTCACCGCGAAAAGCGGCGCGACTCGCAACATTAATGATAATTCCACCAGCGCGATCGCGAAAATGCCCAATAGCCTCGCGGCACAAATCAGCAACCGCAATCAAATTAACTTGTAAAGTTGTCTGCCATGTGCTGCCCCACATCTCATCATCAATGCCCGCTGACTGGATAATACCTGCATTATTGACTAAGACATCAATTTGCCCTCGCCATGCGATCGCTTCTTGCCATAATTTACGACTCGCATTTGTAATAGCTAAATCGGCTTGTACTACATAACAGCGATCGCCACCGATTTCTTGAGCGATAGCTTGGGCAGATGCTTGCGCGCGACTGTAGTGTAGGATCACATAAGCTCCAGAAGAAGCAAGTGTCAACACTGTTGCTGCACCAATTCCTCGCGATCCCCCTGTAACTAAAATAACTTTGTCGTGTAGATCAATCATCAGTCCTCCTAGTGCTAATCGCTTTCACAAAATTGTTCTATGCTGGAAGAGAAAGCATCCAAGTATTTGCATTTAATCATGGCTGTTCAGTTGCGGCGACCGATTTTAATGGGTGGTGTAGGTTTATCCTTCTGTTTGTGGGTATTGCAAAGTTGGCATCACTCTATTGTGCTAGGTGAGTATGGCATTTTAGGAGCGATCGCAGTGGGTGGAACTTTGTGGCTATGGCAGCAAAGAACTCCAAAGAGACAAAGTCTAGATAATTTACCTGTCACGCGAGAAACTGTAGAAAAAGCGATCGCACAAGTAGCAAGTGTGATTGAACAGTTGACTGTCGAAACTGAAAGCGATCCAATTCAACTGCGCCAAGAACTAGCCGAACTCAATAACGAGTTTGAACGACAAGAATTACGAGTAGTTGTGACTGGCGGTAAATCAGTTGGTAAATCAACTCTAATTCAAGTATTGTCTGATCGCTTCCTTGGGCAGAAGCTAAGTTTTCATGAAACACCTGCTTTATTTACAATTGTTGATAGCGATCGCCAAGCTGAAACTGCTGCACTTGCACAAGCAAATACTGCAGATTTAGTATTATTTGTAACTAACGGCGATTTAACAGAAACTGACTTTCAGACGTTGCAGCAGTTAATCGCAACGAATCGGCAACGTACTTTGCTTGTATCTAATAAACAAGATCATCATTTAGCTGAAGAACGCACCGTTGTGTTATACGCATTACAACAGCGGATGCAAACACTGCTAAAAGCAGAAGATATTATTGCGATCGCGGCATCTCCTAATCAAAGGAAGGTGCGCCAACATGCAGCGGATGGTGCAATTCAAGAATGGCTAGAACAACCTCAACCTGTCATTGAACAACTGGGAGATCGCTTAGCAACTATTGCAACCGAAGAAAGACAACAATTGATTTGGGCAACAACGCAACGCCAAGCTGTAACGATAAAAGTTAAGGCAAAAACACTACTCAATAACGTTAGACGCGATCGCGCTATCCCTGTTATCGAACAATATCAGTGGATTGCTGCTGCTGCTGCTTTTGCAAATCCAGTTCCCGCGCTTGATTTACTGGCAACTGCAGCAATTAATGCCCAGTTAGTAACCGAATTAGGTGCAATCTATCAACAGAAATTCTCTCTTCAACAAGCCCAAACTGTCGCTGGAACTATGGGAAGTTTGATGGTAAAGCTGGGTTTAATCGAACTTTCAACAAAAGCTGTAAGCACAGTGCTCAAAAGTAATGCCGTAACTTTTGTTGCAGGAGGGGTTGTACAAGGCATGAGTGCGGCGTACCTGACACGTTTAGCGGGTTTAAGTTTGGTTGAGTATTTCCAATTACAGGAAGTGGCAATTGACTCTAAAGGACTAAATTTAGAGAAGTTAAGCCAAACCTTACAAAAAGTATTTCAGCAAAATCAGCAAGCATTTTTACAAGGTTTTGTCAAGCAAGGTGTCGAACGTTTGTTACCAAAACAATCTCAATCACAACTTGCTGAATCATAGCTTGGCAAATGAATTCGCAGCTAGTCAAACATAAACGCACAGCGGCTTCCCGCAGGGTAGTCCACCTCTGTGGACTTACTCATACTCATAAAGAAACTTCACGATATACGCTCATCACCTACAAACTGATGTTAATTAAAACATCGCTTACGATAGAAGAAGCTAAAGTGGGAAATCCTCGTTAAGAATGGATTTGTAGCTGTCGTTCTGATTTTGAGTCATTAATTATATAGTGCGTACTAGTCAACAAGAGTCTCATTTAAACCGTGCCAAGGCAAGCTTACGACAAGCGCTATCGTGGTATTCACATCTGCGTAAGTCGGGAGGGCGATCGCCTGCAAGTTGGGAACTTTCAGGATTAGTCAAACCAGAAATTGAGGTGTTAAATTCGGCACTGAGTAAAATAGATTCCAATGTGATTCGGATTGCGGCGTTTGGTTTAGTCAGTCGTGGTAAGTCGGCAGTTTTAAATGCATTAATAGGAGAAAAAGTTCTCCAAACGGGACCACTACATGGTGTAACTCAATATCCGCGTTCAGTACGGTGGACTCCGAGTGAAAAAGGTAAAGTTCAAATTGAGTTGATTGATACGCCAGGATTAGATGAAATAGAAGGACAAATACGCGCGCAAATGGCGCGGGATGTGGCACGCCAAGCTGATTTGATTTTGTTTGTTGTTGCAGGTGATATCACGCGGACTGAATATCAAGCATTATGTGAGTTGCGGCGATCGCAAAAACCTTTAATCTTAGTATTCAACAAAATTGATTTGTATCCTGACACTGATCGCGAAGCAATTTACAACAATTTGCAGCAATTGGCAACACAGGGACGCGAAGTTATGTCCCCTGATGAAATTGTCATGGTAGCCGCAGAACCAGCACCGATGGAAGTCCGTGTAGAGTGGGCTGATGGCAAGATAACAGAGGAATTAGAAACGCACTCACCACAAATTACTGAACTTCAGCAAGCAATCTTAAGAATTCTTAATCGCGAAGGGCGATCGCTTTTAGCGTTAAATGCTTTGATCCAAGCCCGCCAAGCAACAGCGGAAATTGCCCATAAGTCTGTAGAATTGCGTCAAAAGGAAGCTGAAGATTTAATTTGGCAATTTACCAAATACAAAGCATTAGCAGTTGCACTTAATCCTGTGGCATTTTTAGATCTACTCGGTGGAGTTGTTGCTGACTTGGCACTCATTCGTTCTTTGGCAAAGGTTTATGGTTTACCGATGACAGGCTATGAAGCAGCAAAGCTGTTACGCACTATTTTGCTAAGTTCTGGAGGTTTACTCTTAGCTGAACTTGGAAGTGGTTTATTTTTAGGTTTGGGAAAAAGTACCGCTGCTGTTGCTAGTAGCGAGAACCCTGGTAACTTAACTGCTTATTTTGGTGCGGCGATCGCCCAAGGTAGTATTGCAGGTTACGGTTCTTATATTGTCGGACAAGCTGCCCAAGTTTATTTAGAACGCGGCTGCACTTGGGGACAACTCGGAACTAGTACCGTTATTCAAGAAATACTAGAACAGGTAGAACCAAATACAATTCTTTACCGCCTGCGCCAAGAGTTGAGTCAACATTTAAATTGATGCATAGATTGGTGAAAAGTCGCGCTTTGGCTAGTGAAAGAGGAGTTCAAAGCTTAGAGAGAGTAGGCAACATCAGTACGGTGTTCAGGTGTCCTTCATTTAAAATCTTAGTTAATATCAAATCCGGTTAATTACTTACAATCAAAGTGATGATTGATTATCCACTAGTAACTCGCTCATAGCCTGGTTATTGAACCGGAGACGGTATGGAAGAATGCCAGAAATCGTTTACAAAACCAATTTAGATAGTGTTGATTGGACAGAGATGAAAACAACACTATGCCGAGATGCCTTTGACAATGGGCGTACTCCAGAACAGCTTAAAACCTCTTTTGAAAATAGTTATGCTGCCTGTGTTGCTTACGCTAATAATCGTATTGTTGGCACTGCCCGTGTTTTATCTGATGGTGTTTGCAATGCTTATATTGTTGATGTTTGGACACTTAGCGCATATCGTCGTCAAGGTATTGCAACAGCAATGATGCAAAATCTACTTAGTAGATTGAAGGGGCAACACGTCTATTTGTTTACAGATGATGTTCCTCAACTTTATGCGAAACTTGGTTTTGTAGAGCAACCTGTTGGTATGGGACAAGTCATTGGAACGTGGTTGGTGAATGAGGCATAAAACTAATGGCGTTAATTTTTTAACCCCAACGATCAATATCGATCGCAGCAAAGCCTTCTTTTTCTGCTAAAGTCAACATACTACCAAGTTGCCGCCAAATTAGTATGCCGAGGAATAAAGTCAGCGGCAGCGCAACTGCATAAGCTATTAAACCAGGAAAACCAAAAACTTCTAAACCCGCAGAGAGAAACAAGTACACGCCGATAGTAATGCCTACAAAGGGAACAACTAGCGACACTGTGGGTAACTGCGAACTCATACTACTAATGCGATCGCTTGACCAGTTTTGCACAATTTGCTGCAAAGTCGCACCAAAAGCAGCACCCGAGGTTAGTGAAACAAATAAACCTGCAATCATGAGAAAGTATGGTGGCTCTGGCAAATAGTACATGAAAAACTCCGAGTTTATTTTTGCTTAGGAAAAACTGCGAAAGCATTGACTACAGGTAAGATTGCTGCTGTCCTTTCTTTTGAGATCTCTGTTATTGCATCTAACGCAACATTTAAGATACGATTTGGCTGCAACTCACCTTTGACTAAATTCCAAATCCGCTGAACTTCTGCTGTATGCAAACGGTCATCTTCAGTCAAAGCTAACAAAAATTGCTGCCGCAGAAACTTGCCTTCCTCTGACAAGAGGTATTGTATACCCAATTGTGCGGTTGGTAATAAATCAAATCTTTTGTCAGCTTGGGCGATCGCAATTAAATTTTCTAAGCGTTCCCACTGAAATTTACCATTTTTGAACAATACGTTAAGTAACCGTCGTCTTAGCTGGGGTGTTTCTCCTGTCAGTAGACGCCGTGCGACGTAAGGATGGGATACTTCAACGATCTTGAAATTCGGATTTAAACTTAGTGCAATACCTTCTTGTGTCACCAAAGAACGAATAATTAAGGCAAACTGTGCTGGAACGCGGAAGGGATAATCATACATCAACTCCGAAAATGAATCAGTGACCGATTTGAAGTTGAAGTCTCCTACACTTTGACCAATTGCTTCGCCAAGTACTGCTTCTAGCGCTGGGACAATAGGACAAATATTCGTATCTGGAGTTAAAAATCCTAATTTGACAAAATCAGCAGCTAACTCGGTATAGTCTTTATTAACGAGATGCACGATCGCATCGACTAAAGTTTCTTTTGTCAGTTCGCTAAGCTGATCCATCATACCAAAGTCGATGTATGCCATGCGACCATCAGGCATTGCAAACAAGTTTCCTGGGTGCGGATCGGCATGAAAGAAACCGTGTTCTAATAGTTGCTGTAAACCCGCAGTGACACCGATTTCGATTAATGTATCTGTATCCAAACCTGCTTCGCGGATACTTTGTGTATCTGTTAGTTTGAATCCATGAATCCATTCAAGTGTTAAGACGCGAGTAGCGGTAAACCGCCAGTAAATGGCTGGTACTTTAACTCGGAGATCGTTGCGGAAGTTGGTGGCAAACTTTTCGGCGTTACGCGCTTCGTTGAGATAATCAATTTCTTCAAATAACTTAGTCCCGAACTCATCTACGATCATCTTGAGATCGTGACCAAGGTTTAGCGGCAGCCAAGGAGATATCCAACCGGCTGTCCACCGCATTAAGTAGAGATCTAGCGTCAGAGCAGGGCGTAAGTTGGGACGTTGTACTTTAACTGCAACTTCTTCTCCGCTGTGTAAACGAGCGCGATACACTTGACCAAGACTTGCTGCTGCAACAGGATGTGGCGAAATTTCACTGTATACGTCTTGAATTGAGCGATTTAACTCGGTTTCAATTGTGCGGAAAGCGATCGCATTATCAAAAGGTGGTAGCTGATCTTGTAGCTTGACGAGTTCGTCGAGAAAATCTTTGCGAATTAAGTCAGGTCTTGTTGATAGTGCTTGACCGACTTTAATAAATGTAGGTCCTAGGCGAGTCAGAATTTGCCGTAACTGCGTTGCCCGTCTAAACTTGTTTTGTTCTTCTCGGTTCTGCCACTTGTCCCAATAAAGACCAAGCATGAATCCCGCAAAACACCAGATGATAGTACAAGCCCGCCAAAACGCTAACCAAGGGCGGTAACGGTAGTAACGTGCGATCGCTTCTGGATCGTAACGGCGGTTATTTTGAGCTTGATACTGACCCACGCCTTTTTTTGCCTCTCCTACTGGAATTATTGATGATTGCAACTTTTGGTAACACTAGTTACGGTAGTTGCTAACACGACCTAATTATTATCCTTTTAGATCCATCAATTTATAGATAAGGATTTCCGGTAAGTCCGCCAGTCATGTAACTTTGAGACTGACCATTAAACTTTATCTTTTTCTTAACTATAGTATATAAAACTACAAACAAATAATAAGAAAAATTACAAAATTCTCTCTTGTGGAAGAGTTTCGTAGATAGACACATAAGACGAGTCACAGATTATCAGATACAGATAAGCTAGGCAAAACCAACCGGCTTTCGTTTTGCTGAGCTATTCAACATTCGCCTAATATACTTGACAAAAGCAAGTATATAGTTGACACAATCAACTATATAGCCCTTCGTCGCAAGGAGTCATACTAATGACGAAGACCAACTCTGCCAAATATGCAGAACATATAGAAGCTGTACGTCGCTTTAATCGGTTCTACACTCAGCAAATTGGGGTGTTGCACGAGGGAATATTAAAAAGTCCCTTCTCATTAACTGAAGCACGGGTCATCTACGAACTCGCACACTGTGAAAAACCTACAGCAACCGAGATTGCCAACAAATTAGATTTAGACGCAGGCTATCTAAGTCGCATTTTGCGCGAGTTTAAAAAACGCGGACTAATTGACAAACAGCCCTCTGAAACTGATGGGCGGCAAACTATTTTATGCTTGACGGAGCAAGGACAAAACTCATTTACCATGCTCAATGCTTGTTCTTATGACGAGATTGGAGCGATCCTTGACAAGCTATCTACGGTAGATCAGAGCCGCTTAATCAAGGCAATGCAAGTCATTGAGGAGTTGCTTGGTACTCGCTCAGAACAGAAGGTTCCTTATATTCTCCGTCTTCACCAACCTGGCGATTTGGGTTGGATAGTCCACCGTCATAGCGTGCTGTATGCTGAGGAATACGGTTGGAATGAGCAATTTGAGGCACTAGTTGCCAGTATTGTCGCCGAATTTGTTCAGAACTATAACCCGAAACGAGAGCGATGCTGGATTGCCGAAAGAGACGGTGAAATTGTTGGTTCAGTCTGTCTTGTGAAACAATCGGATGAAGTCGCAAAATTACGTTTATTGTTCGTTGAGCCAAAAGCACGCGGATTAGGTATTGGGACTCGACTAGTAAACGAATGCATGCGGTTTGCCCGACAAGCTGGTTACAGTAAGGTCACGCTGTGGACAAACAATGTCTTGCTGGCTGCTCGACATATTTATGAAGTTGTTGGTTTTCGCTTAGTTTATGAAGAAGAACACAACAGCTTTGGTCATCATTTGATCGGAGAAGTATGGGAGCTAGAATTGTAGACTGCGATCATTTTAGCTTATTTCTATAACTGATTTAGAGTTGCAGCCCACTAGCTAAGCAGCGGCTAAATCGCCTTAATATACCTGCCAATTCTCTTAACTTATTGCGCAGTGTTGCTAGCTACGTCTATCACTAAATTCTAGATAATAACTTTCTCCGAGAAATTCAAGCGTATAGTAATTGATTTCTAATTTCCTCAATCGTCAACGCACTCACCAAAATACCAATTCTTTGCGCAACTTCATAAGCATTTTTCTGAGGCACTACAATAATTCCAGAATGTTGTTTATCCTCTTCCATGTACTGAAGATGCAACCGTTCAAAGTCAACTCGGTTATGGGTCAAAATGCACCTTCCAGTAGAAGCTGCTCTCTATCCGTTTTGCCCAGGGTTGCTTGCTCAGGAACAGTCGTAATATCTAAACCACGCGCTCTTAAAAGTGTAGCAACAAGTGCCGACATATCTTCATCTGTGTAAAGTGCCGCAATTGTCATTCGCCTAATGCGGCTCTTACCGATGGATGCACTAGCTCATTAGGAACTTGGTTTTGCTCAATGTACTCATTAATCTCTGCCTGATGATCGAGATAGAAGCTCAAAGCATCAAACACTTGTGCTAGCGTTAAATGAGGCAAATGGCTCAAAATTTCTTCTGGCATAATACCTAGACGCCACAAACCAACGATGGCACGAACAGATGTGCGAGTGCCTAGAATAACTGGCTCTCCGCTTAAAATCTCAGAGTTACTGGTAACGTAGCGCGAGAGAGTTTCGACGGACATGGAGTGAAGCGTACGGTAAAAATTGGAGTTACTTGTAGTTTACTAGAATAAAGACTGACTAGATAGATGAGCCTTCAACACATTTCAGCCAGGAGTAAGAGCCAGCTAGCGACCTAAATCAACAGCAGCAGAAGTTCATAACAAATTAACAACGAACTGCAACTGTTCACTGCATTGACTGGTTTTCTTTACCACAACAGGCTAAGAGTGTCTAGAGTTAGTAATGTTCTGCAAACACCTGGCGCTGGGCAGTGTTCTCACCAACAACACAGAGGGCTAACGACACTGTTGAGCGGCGATCGCACTCAACGGCTTAATCTTTCGTTGTAATAATCAATTGCACCCTTAATATCTTGCTGCGAGAGTGCAGGCCAGAAAGCCTCAGTGAAGTAGAGTTGTGCATACGCACTTTGCCATAAAAAATAATTACTCAGTCGTTGCTCTCCACCAGCACGAATTACTAAATCTAGATCGGGAAGTTCAGCTGTGTATAAACATCTAGCAAAGGTCGTCTCTGTAATTTCTTCTGGTTGAGGCTGTTGAGTTACCACTTTGCGAACTCCCTCAACAATCTCGGCGCGTCCACCATAGTTGAATGCAAGGTTGAGGATTCTATGATTATGCGTTTTCGTTAGATTCACGGCATCATCGATCACATTGAGTACAGATTCAGAAACTCCTTCACGGCTGCCACTATGTAAAATCCGCACTCGTCGGCTGTCTAGTTCATCAGCTAAGCGAGGACCAAGTTCCTCAATGCCGCTCATTAACGCCCGAACTTCATCTGTTGGTCTTCCCCAATTCTCAGTTGACCAAACATAAGCTGAGACATTGTTAATACCAAAATCATGGCAAATATCGAGGATCTCAACAATATGGGCAATACCTGCATAATGACCTGCACTGCGAGGTAGTCCATGCTGTTCTGCCCAACGTCCATTGCCGTCCATAATGAAGCCGATATGTTTTGGAATAAGCATATTGCAACCTAGCTAGAACGCTTATAAAAATTACCAACACAACTTAGCTTACAAGTTGTCACAACTCCCCTACCGATAATCTTTCAAATACATCCCCACCGATAACCTAAGCAGCAGAACTCGTTATTAAACAGAGTTCTTCTGCTCTTAGTCTTTTCTGCTAAAACTTATAGCTTTTTGAATGCGATCGCTTACTGCTGTGAGGATTTCGCCTCCAAACTTTCTAAGCGACTTCTGAGTTCTTGATTTTGTTGTTTCAGTACATCTAGTTCTTCACGTAATTGTTTCACACCTTGATCTGTGCCAACTGCAGTTTGCACTCGCGATACAGCTTCCTCCGCCATGCGCCGCACCCGTCCATCAGGAGTTTGACTTGCTAAAGATTGTAGAATGCCAATTGCTTTAGGAGTTTCCATTTGTCCCAGAGCGCTGACAACGGCGACTTGAGTTAAGAAAAATGACTCGCGGGAGAGTTCTTCAAGTTGTTGCAAGACTCGTTCGAGATTGACTGTGCTTAACCCTGTAGAAATTGTGCCGAGGGCGCGAATTGCGCTGAGTCGTAGGGCTTGGGGTACGCCTAGTTTGGTATATTCCAAGATGAGATCGAGTGCTGACTCAGAGGTTTTCATTTGGCTAAGTCCTGCGATCGCACCTGCACGGACGACTTCATTCCACCCTGCTCTTTGTTCTAAAATTGATTTGAGCAGTTTCACTACTTTTTCTTCTTTGGGCTTTTCATCTACAGTTCCACCCGCAATGGCACCGATCGCCTTAATCGCAGATGCTTCAACGTAGTAGCTTAGATCGCCGTTTTCTACTAGTGGTTTAATTGCTCTATAACTCTCGCGTGTTTTAATATCAGCAAGTGCTTCTACCACTGCACGGCGCACAAGGGGATGTTCGTCTTCTAATCCTACAACTAAACCACTAAAAGCTTGATCGAGTTTGACTTGGGCGAGTTGTTTAGCAACTTCAGTACGTACCCCCCAGAAGCGATCGCGTTTCAAAGCTTGAGAAAGTGCTTTTACTGCTTCTAAGCCACCTTTTTTTGCCAAAGCTTCCGCTGCATAAATTCGTGAAATTGGGTCAGGATCGAATTCTAGCTGTGCTTTTAATTCTGGTAGTGGATACTCTAGCGTAACTGTCTTTAAGTAGTTATTCCCAGCATCGAAACTGACAAATTGCGGCTTCTGTTCTAAAGGAAAGTAGAAACTTTGCTCTTTTTCATGCACCCGTACTGTAAATGTTTTCAGTTGAGGGGAAGATTCCTCATTGGGATAGCCAAATGCGATCGCAATTTTCAAATCAAACAAATCGCTATTAGTACCGTTAGAACCTTCTTTTGCTTGAGTTTGCGTCACTGTAACTTTAGCTAATTTGCTATCTCCATCCCAAGCGTAAGCAACTTTAAAATCAGGATGCCCGCCGCGATAGACGTATTGATCGAAAAGAAATAGTAAATTTCTGCCAGATGCTTTTTCAATCGCCCTTAGTAAGTCGATGGTTTCCACCGTGTTATGAGCATTATCTTGAACAAATGTATGAATTGCCTGCCAAAATAATTCTTCTCCCAATTCGGTGCGAATCATGTGATAGACACACGAACCTTTTTCGTAAAGGTGGCGATCGTATAACTCAATAGCTTCGCGATAAACGTGCGTGACGATTGGACGACGATAACGGCTACTATCTTCTGCTAAGTAACTCCGTGCTTCAAGTAATCGGTAATAAGCCGCTTCCTCTGCACCATACTCGTGTTCTGTCCACATCACCTCTGAGTAAGAAGCCATACCTTCTTTAATCCAAGCATGAGACCAATGCTTTATTACGACGAGATCGCCAAACCATTGATGCGCAAGTTCGTGGGCGACTAAGCTTTCAGTGTTGCGGTTATCAAGTGCAGCGCGTTCATCGAGTAAACAGCGATCTGTTAGTAAGGTTGTGGAGGTGTTTTCCATTCCTCCAAAAATAAAGTCATCAACGCAGACTTGGGCATATTTTGGATACGGATACAAATAGCCATACTTCTCGCTAAAAAATTCAATCATGCGTGGAGTTTTCCCCATACTACGCCGTGCGTCTGCTTCACGTCCTTTTTCAACGTAGTAAGTGACAGGTTTACCGTGCCATTCGTCTTGAATTTCGGCAAAGTCTCCTACCGCAAGTGTCATAAGATAAGTAGGATGGACTTGCTCTTGTAACCAATGGTAAATTTTAGCGTCACCATCTTCTGCCGTATTAATTAAGGTTCCGTTAGAAATGGCTATATAAGGTTTGGGAACGCGGACGCGAATTTCAGAGGTTGATAGTTGTCCTGGGTAGTCGAAGCAAGGAAACCAGAAGCGCGAGTCTTCATCTTCGCCCTGCGTCCAAACTTGTGTTGGTTTATTGGGATAATGTTGATTTGGAGTAATAAAGTAAATGCCGCGTTGGGGTTGTTCTGCAGCATAGGCGATCGCAACCTTAATTACCTGACCCACTACTGTAGGTGTCTCAAGTTGAATATGCAACTGCCAACCATCGTACTCAAAACTTTGAGGCGCTTCGTCAACTTGCACTGATTGAATATTCAAATTCACTGCATCCAACGTTAACCTTTTAATTCCATTGCGGATGGGTTTGAGTTGAGTAACGCAAGTACCTTGATAGCTTTGATTGGGAATGTCTAAATTCAAATCGAGGAAAATATGCTCGACTTGTCCTGGACGATCTGGATTGTAGTGCGGTTTTGCCCCTGGTAGCTCAAAGGATTTGTGGCGGCTATTATCGGTATCCAAATGAAACTGCGACATCGATTTTCCTTACTTCAACGCTATGCCTGTTGTTTTCCAGGGTAGCGCTTGAACGCACTTAAAATTGAATACTCTGCAACTTAATTGACTTGGTAAGTTCAAATCAACTCAATAATTAATGCTATTGATTTTGGTGAAACTTACTAAAAGGAGAAGAGGCGATCGCACTTCTTCTTCAAATTTCTTAATAATATAGAACAACTTTTTTATTTTGTTTAATAGACTATCTTACTGCTGTTCTCATAAAGAATAATTAATATCTTCAATTGCTATTTCTCTATATATAGTCAAAAATATCAAATTTATCAGCAAATACCCTTTATTAAGGCAATCAAATTAGTAAAATTACTGAATTTTCTAATTATTAGCTTTGACAAAAAAATCAGCAAAAACCAGCAAGCTTCTCTAAAACTTAACTTATATAACAGTATACAAGGAGCTTTCAGTAATTCAATAAGCAAGTACACTAAGCTTCAAGCCACAACCAATACTGTTAATCAACTTACCAAGGAATAATCCTAAAATGTCTATCTTAAATCGTGTAATTATTACTTCTGGGCTATTTTTGGGTACTATCACAGCTTTCTCTCCAACTGCATTTGCACAGACTACTAGTGATACCGTTAATTTGAGTGGTAATGTGCAGTCAATCCTCGATATGACAACGACGGCGACAGCAGCAGCTAGTAATTTAGATTTGCCTATTAGTGCAGACACTAAGGTAGTTCAGGTTGCTGATATTGCATTTGAAACCAATAATGCTGAAGGTTTAACTATTACCGCTACAAGTGGAACATTAACTACAAATGGAGGACAAACTCCAATTGATTTCCAAGTCAAGTTACTTGCTGACGGTACAGCAATTCCTGGCTCCACTGATTTTGCTAGTGGTAATACTACTCATACGACTACCAGTGCTGGAACAGGAGCGGCTGACTTGTACATCAAATACACAACAGCAGAATATCAAGATCCAGGTACATACAGTGGCACTATTAGCTTGACCGTTATTGATAATTCTTAAATTAAATATCTCATTGGGGCAATCCAAAGCTAACTGCCCCAATCTTCTTAAAGAAAATTATTCATTATTTTTATGATAAAGATAAAAATATTTTTATTTAATTAAACTAAGTTATGAAAAATACACTAAAACTCATTTTTCTATTTTTTTCATTCATTCTATTATCTGATGTCCAACCAGCTTTCTCTTTTCAATTACTACCAATTTCGCGAACATTCTCGCCTGCTGGTTCTGGAGCAACTCAATCTTATCAAGTTATTAATGATACACAAGAGAAGTTGGCAGTAGAAGTTTCTATTGTTGAGCGGCAAATTGATATTGCTGGTCAAGAAAGCCATAAACAAGCAGAAGATGACTTTCTGATTTATCCACCACAAATTTTATTAAATCCTGGTGAATCGCAAACTGTTAGAGTTACATGGTTAGGTGAGCCGAAACCAAGCAAAGAACTCGCATATCGCCTTGTTGCTGAACAATTACCAATTAATTTAGAAAAACCGCAAGATAATCAATCCCAACCTGTTGGCACGGTTAAATTACTAATGCGTTATTTGGGATCAATATACATTAGACCCACAAATGTCAAACAAAATGTAGTTTTAGAAACTATTGAACCACTTCAAAGAAAAAATGGCGAAAAGCAACTAGCAATTACTTTACACAATCAAGGCACAGCTCATGCAGTGTTGAAAAATCTGCAGTTAAGGTTGAGTGCTGCGGGTCAAAAATCGATGGTTAATCTCAAAGGCGAACAACTTGCAGCAATGAACAACGCTGTGATTCTTTCTGGTAACAAACGGCGTTTTATTATTCCTCATCCACCTGAATTATCTACAGGTGCTGTCACTGCAACGTTGGATTTTTCCCGCAATTAAACAAGCAGCAGCATATCCAAATTATATTTATTAAATTGGGTAAAAATCATTGAGAAACATAAAATTATTTGCTTAAGCAGTGTTGTTTTATTATCGTTTCTGCCAGCAATCGCTCAAGGTCAACAGTTAAATTCTCAGGAAAATGTAACTCAATCGTCAAACTCGGCAGAAGATCAAGCACTATTTGAAAGTATTTTTGGTCGTCCGCAACATCAAAACTCTATTCAACAAGTTGTTGTTCCTTTTTTCATTAATGAGCAAGCACAGGGACAAATAAAGATTTTACTTTTATCCACTGAATCGCAAGTTCAGTGGCAAGCAAAACAATTTCTTGAAAAAACTGCCGAAATTGTGCGTTCAGATATTCAAGAAAAGTTATTAGCGGCTGTAGATAGGGAAGGGCATTTATCACTTGAAGCATTACGGCAAATTGGTTTAATAGCCAATTTCGATCAACGTCAATTGCAACTACATGTCCAAGTTTCTCCAGCACAAAGACGCACAAACATCCAAAGTTTACGACAAGAAAAATTACCACCAGGAGTCGAAAATGCAATTCATCCTAGCACTTTAAGCGGTTACGTTAATCTGCGTGGCGGGCAAGATTTAGTTTGGTCGGCAGAACAAGCAGGACGTCAACCTCTACGTCTGAGTGTAGACGGTGCTGTTAATTATAAAGGATGGGTGCTTGAAGGGAGTGCTGATTTTCGTGAGGGCGGAAAACCCGCGTGGGAAAGTGGTGATTTAAGGTTGTTGCGCGATCATCCAGAGCGATCGCTACGCTATATTATTGGAGATTTATCAGTTCCTGTAACAGGCTACCAAAGCAGTCGCCCGATGGTAGGAGTTACGGTAGCTAAAAATTTTGCGCTACAACCGTATCGCGTCACGCGCCCAATTAACGAATACGAGTTTTTTCTAGAAAGTCCCTCAAAAGTTGAAGTTTTAATTAATGGTCGTCTTGTCCAAACGCTACAACTTGCTCCAGGGAAGCAAAATATTCGTGACTTACCTTTAAGTGGTGGTATTAACGAAGTACAACTGGTTATTACCGATCCCGTAGGTCGCGTCCAGCGGCTCAGTTTTCCTACAGCGGTAGCAAGTGAATTATTAGCACCAGGATTACAACAGTTTGCCTATAGTTTGGGCTTTCCTTCCAGTAAAAAAGGCAGTCGAAGTTATGATTTTACGCAACCGGCGTTAACTTTATCGCATCGTTGGGGAATTACAGATAATCTCACGTTAGGAGGCTACTTACAAGCCGACTTGCAACAACAAATTCTTGGTTTTGAAGGTGCTTGGGCAACTGCTTACGGTAACTTTGGCTGGGATTTGGCGATGAGTCACGCCAGCAGTGTTGGTACAGATTATGCTTTCAAAGTTCGCTACGACTACAGCAAAGGCGGAAATGTAAATGCGTCGCCTCCCAATTTTGGTTTAACTTTAGAACATCGAGGATCGCGATTTGCCAAGTTAAATTCGGATGCCGATGACACATCTAGTTTTGACCTCACAGCATATTATCGCCAAAAAATTTGGGGTATGAGTGCTAATTTAAGTGGTAGTTATGAATTTGGTAGCGACGCGAGCGCGGATGCTTACAATATTTCGCTGGGGCTTGTTAAATCATTCGGCAATGGCTTAGGAGTCAACCTTAACCTTAACCACAGACAAGACACCACAGGAAAAGACGAACAAAGTGCTTATTTGAGCTTATCTTGGTTTTTACCCCGCAAACGTCAATCAATTACAGTAACAACCGCAGTTAGTAGCGCTGATGGTTTAAGCAATAAACTTACTTGGAACCAGAGTTCTCGCAAGACAATTGGCGGGATCAACACATCTTTAGGGCTAGCGCACAATTCTGATGGCGTTGGACTTACAAGTCGATTATCTTACACCGGCTATCGGGCGGTTTTTGATTTTTCGCATGGTATGACGCTGACGCAAGATGCTGATGAAACGATGAGTCATGTGAGTAGACTGACGTTTGGCACCGCGTTTGTCTTTGCGGATGGTCATTTTGGTTGGTCAAGACCAATTAATAATAGCTTTGCGTTATTAGTCCCTCACGATAATTTACGCGCCTACAAAATTGGTATTAATCCGAGTGGCAACGGTTATACGGCTCAAATCGATCGACGAGGTGCGGCAGTGGTTCCCATACAACCTTACCGAGTTTCTACAATACGGCTCGATGCTGCCGAGTTGCCCATTGGTTACAGTTTAGGTTCTGACTCGCATACCGTACTACCTAGTTATAAAAGCGGTACGCTGATTCGCGTTGGTAGCAATGCTACAGTGATTTTAAAAGGAGTGCTAGTTGATAGTAATAATAATCCAGTAACTTTACAAGCTGGTGAGATTACATCGCTTACTCAGCAAGATCAGCAGCCACTCCAATTATTTACCAATAAGACAGGTCGCTTTGTTGTTGAAGGATTGCAGCCAGGGAAATATGAGTTAACTTTGTTTAGCGATCGCCCAACTAAAATTCACTTTGAAATTCCTCAAGAGCAAATCGGAATTTATGACATTGGAAAACTTAAATTAACGCTTGATAGTAATAACCTGTAAAGATATGATATTTGCAACTTTATTACACACATTCAGAACTCACATATAGCAACCTTAAATTACTTGCGAAGATCTCTCATTGTCTGTTCTCTGCGTCTAGAGGGCTAACCTACAGTAAGCGGCTATGCTTCTACGTTTAAAAAAAGTTTTCATACAGACAGAGTTACCATAAAACAGATCTAAAGCTTGAATAATCGCTGACAATTGATTGATAAAATGCTTGCTTGTCAGCTATTACCTTGCGTAAATTTCATTGTATTAGATTAAATCAATTAAACAGCTAAAAAAGAATATTATTTTAATAATTTATCTATTAATTTAAATAATTAGATGTACTAAAATGCGTTTAATTTTGTTACTAAGTAAAGAGTTACAGTGATGGCAGTAGGGCGAACTATCGGACGAAATCGCAGAGTAGTAACAGGTTTTTTTAGAGATTTTCGGGAATTTGCACTCAAGGGAAATGTCGTCGAACTTGCGATCGCAGTTATTATTGGTGGTGCATTTGGCAATATCGTTACCTCTTTTGCACAAGATATCGTTATGCCATTAATTAATCCGCTGATTCCAGCAGGAGATTGGCGTGAGTTAGTCATTAATACAGGTCCAAACGATGGTATAAGAATCGGCAGTTTTCTAGGCTCAGTAGTTGATTTTGTTATTATTGCGCTAGCGCTGTATTTGGCTATCCGTGCTTTAGCTCGATTCAAGCGCCAAGAAGAACTCGCACCACCAGAACCTACTGAGCAAGAGTGTCCTTATTGCCTGACTAAAATACATATTGCTGCAACTCGTTGCCCTGCTTGTACCTCAGAATTGTCACCCCAAAGCCCGATAATAAGCTAAAGAAGAGATTAGATTTTTAGTATTTACATATGATTGCTGCAAAGACTGCTCCAGAAATAGCCTCTCGCTTAGTTAATCGAGTATTAGCAATTCCCCCGTTAGCCAATTTAGCTAAGCACCAAGCACGGCAAATGATGATCAAACGTGCGGAAAAAATTGGTGTTCCTTGGACAAAGCAAGTCCAGAAATTAAAACAACTTGACTGGGATACCCAACTTGCACAAGTGGAGAACCCTGAGTTGAAGTATCCTGATTATTATTGCTGTTCGTTTCATGCTTACGAGCAAGGTAACTTAAGTTGGGATGCTGCTTTAGAAGTTGAAGTCGCAGCCCGCGCAGTTCATGCAGGTATCTGGGCAGATGCAGGCGCAGAAGGTGATTCTCGACTCCGCACTTCTTATCATGAAATCTTGAAAAACCGAGTCACGCAACCCCGCGATATCCTCGATTTGGGCTGTAGTGTGGGAATGAGTACGTTTGCACTGCAAGCAATTTATCCGCAAGCCAAAATAACAGGTTTGGATTTATCTCCTTATTTCCTGGCGGTGGCTAACTACCACGCCCAGCAACAGAATACTCAAGTTAATTGGGTACACGCAGCAGCAGAATCAACAGGACTCATATCAGCATCCTTTGATTTAGTCTCTATTTTTTTGATGTGTCACGAACTGCCACAAGCAGCAACGCGGCAAATTTTCCAAGAAGCACGACGCTTGCTTCGTCCTAATGGCTATTTGGCGATTATGGATATGAACCCACAATCAGAAATTTATGCCAAGATGCCTCCCTATATTTTGACGTTGCTGAAAAGTACTGAACCGTATCTTGATGAGTATTTCGCCCTGGATATTGAGGAAACATTAATGGCTGCTGGTTTTCAGGATGTGATGATTGCTCCCAACACTCCCCGCCATCGCACTATCACCGCGCAAGTACCTATTGCCTAAAGTTTTAGCCCACGCATGTGGGCTGTTGCACTAGTGTACGAGTTCCTTAAACTCTACACTTTCATTTGTAACTGCTTTGTCAGCTTGATCGCAGTAAATCTCGCAAGAGTTATTGGGACTTTCAATCAGTTTGACTTTATGTAATGTAGCTCCCAGTTTTTGGATAGGCGATCGCAACACGCTACTAATATACACTGCGATATTTTCGGCAGTGGGGACAACTTCAGTAAAGTAAGCAACATCTTTGTTTAGGAAGGTATGATCCAGTGGTTCAATAACCAAATCGTCTACGATTTTCTGCAATGCACCCAAATCGACTAGCATTCCAGTACGCGCGTCAATATCACCTTTAACTGTGATTTCTAAATGATAATTGTGTCCGTGTCCATTGGGACGAGCGCACTTACCGTAGATTTCCGAGTTTTCTTCGTAACT
Source organism: Gloeocapsopsis crepidinum LEGE 06123 (assembly GCF_015207655.1). Taxonomy (GTDB): domain Bacteria; phylum Cyanobacteriota; class Cyanobacteriia; order Cyanobacteriales; family Chroococcidiopsidaceae; genus Gloeocapsopsis; species Gloeocapsopsis crepidinum. The sequence goes on from NZ_JADEWN010000037.1 coordinate 44,220, forward strand.
CAGATCCGGACGTGCTAGCCGATGCGCAGCACTGAAGTGCGTACTAAGTGTCAAGTAAGCTTCCATATCGTCTCCTTGATATTCTGCCCAAAGTTCTGGATGTTCAAATAGTTGGATGCGGACTAAAGGTAAGTAAGGTGCTAGCCGCTGCCAAATTACTCTGGCAATATTTTCTGTGGTAGGTAGTGTTTTTTGAAATTCTGTCCAAACATTATTGAGATAAGAAAAGTCTATTTGACTAGTCACTTCTCGCTTGATCACCTGTTTGACTTCGGATAAATTCTGTACCATGCCATATTCATCGAGTTCACCGGCAAGGGAAACATATAAAACGTAGTTGTGTCCGTGTCCTGGTGTCTGCGAGCAAAGTCCAAACCGCTGGGTGTTTTCTGCCTCACTTAATTCGGGTAGCCAATAGCGATGGCTAGCTGAAAACTGTGCGCGACGATTGACAATGCATTGCATGAGTACACAAGTTGTTAATGTAAAGTTTTTTGAATGATACTGTTATCAGCATAAACTATTAGCGTAAGCCTTGCACCTGACGCTGAGTTGTGACTGCAATCAATGTTTGATTCCCGTTTCTGTCTGCGTGAGTTTACACAGTTTCCTGTCGAGTTTGGCTGGCAACAGTTGCGATCGCCAATTTTGCTATTCTTGGCAACTCTCATTGTCGTGCTTGCTAGCCTGTGGCTGATTGCTCGTATCTGGCGGCGCAAGTTTCAAAAATTGATCCTTCCCAGCACGGCTATATTACTATGTAGCTTAATTGCGATTGGATTGGTGTCGGTCGTTGCTGTCAATGGATTGTTTCTTCCTGCTGATCCTGGAACTGCTGTCGATGCCATTGTTATTTTAGGTCGAGGCAGAGCTTTAAGAATGGATCGGGCTAGAGTAGCTACTCAATTATGGCAAGCCAAAAGAGCGCCCATTATTTTTGTCAGTGGTAGGGGAGATGCTTTACAGATTATCGAGTTATTAATAGCCCAAGGTGTTCCACAGCAAGTTGTTGATGGTGAAAATTGTTCTTTAACCACAAAGGAAAATGCAATTTTTTCAGCAGCAATTTTACAACAACGAAATATTCAGCGAATTATCCTAGTCAGCGATGCTCCTCATATGTGGCGATCGCTGATCGAATTTCGTGCGTATGGATTCTCAGTCATTCCACGCACGAGTCGCTTGCCAGCCAAATGGGGTTCTCGTCAAAAAGCTTACTTAGCCTTACGCGAATCAGTTGGTTTACCGTGGTATATTTTACGACAAATTGCTACGCCCCCTGCTTCAATCCCACCAGACACGAAACTAGCATCTTTGCTCAAAAAAGCCCAGCAGTACGGTCAACAACACCTCTATGTTGATCGAGAAGGGTAAAGGGAAAATGGTAAAAGTCTTGTTTTAATGTACGAAGGTACACTTTGCTTAGGTAGCCCCCGACTTCAGTTGGAGGGCATCTGTTAAGCAATCACCTCTAGCGATTCTTGGGCTTCACAATGTAAGCCAGCGGCGATCCGAAACAACTCTTGACCCATATGTAAGTAGCGATCGTCATAATTGAGTGGAAAGTAACTCAACTCTTCTAATCCATCTCCTACTTGATTAAGGCAATAGTATAAGTGCGCCGCTGCTCCTGCAACAGTAGGTGGATTAGGAAGTGAACGAAACGTTGTTTGTGCTTGTTTTAACCAGTCACGACAGTCATGTAAGTAATCTTCAAAATCTGCTAGCAATTCATCATCAAAAGGATCTGCTGCTAGCTGCTCAATTTGTTCTTCTAAGGAATTAAGAATTCGACAAATAAGACGATTCACAGGCTGATAAACTTGGTGCAGCCATTGTGCTAATTCCTCATCAGCATCTCTTCCTGTTTGACGTGAAGCACGATATTGATTTTGAACTGTAGCTGTCCGCTGTTGCCGTTCGCGGCGTTCCTGTCTAAATTGATTATTTGACAGTTGTTTATCATAGGAGTGCCGTTTTTGAGCGTCTCCTAAAACTTCGTATGCCGCGTTAATCCGAATAATTTCCTCGCGATCCACATCCTGATTACTATCAGGATGAAACTTTTTTACCAAGCGGCGATAGGCTTGTTTGATCTCCGCTTGGCTAGCTGCTGCATTAACGTCTAAAGTGTCGTAGTGATTAGATGCCATGACACCTACTGTAGCGTTAACTAACTAACGGTAGCAGGTAATTTTGGCTCTAAATCTTGAAACAATGGTGTACTCAAGTATCGTTCGCCAAAGCTAGGTTGAATCATCACAATTAGTTTGCCTTTGTTTTCTGAGCGCTGTGCTACTCGAATTGCCGCACACAATGCAGCACCACTAGAAATTCCTGAAAGTAACCCTTCTTCGCGTGCTAATCGACGTCCGTAGGCGATCGCTTCCTCATCAGTTACTGCGATCACTTCGTCAATCATGTCTACGCGCAAGACTTGGGGGATGAACCCTGCACCAATTCCTTGAATTTTGTGCGGTCCTGGTTTGCCGCCAGAGAGGACGGGGCTATTTGTCGGTTCAACAGCGATCGCCTTAAAACTTGGCTTGCGAGCTTTTATCACTTCAGCAACACCCGTAATTGTGCCACCAGTTCCTACACCAGCGACCATGAAATCAATCTGCCCGTCGGTGTCTTGCCACAGTTCTTCTGCTGTCGTTTCTCGATGAATTTGAGCATTTGCAGGGTTGCGGAACTGTTGCAGCATGTAAGCATGTGGAGTATTTTCCACAATTAACTGTGCTCGTCTAATTGCCCCACTCATTCCTTCAATTCCTGGAGTGAGTTCTAATTCTGCACCGTAAGCCCGCAGCATCGCCCGCCGTTCGGCACTCATTGTTTCAGGCATTGTTAAAATTAAGCGATATCCTTTAGCTGCTGCTGCCATTGCTAAGGCAATTCCTGTGTTACCTGAAGTTGGTTCAACTAAAATTGTCTTCCCAGAAGTAATCAGTTTCTCCTTTTCTGCTGCTTTAATCATATTAAAACCAATGCGATCCTTAACCGAGGCAGAGGGATTCATACTTTCTAGTTTCACGATTACCCGCGCTACGCAGCCCTCGGCTTGGGGAATACGATTGAGTTGTACTAAAGGTGTGCGACCGATTAATTCTGTAATATTCTGAGCAATACGCATAGTTTTAGTTAAGAGGAATTTGAATGAAAATGTAAAAAGTAAAGGGAACTGAGGAGAGAAAAATTTAATCACTATTCACTATTCACTACTCACTTGCTCCTCGCCCCTAAATGTAATACATAATGTTCAACTGCTTTCTAGCTGCTCGCTGCTCGCAAAGATTTTGCAGTGTATATTTTTGTAAGACAGAATTAGCTGCTTGACGCGATTCTTGCCAAACCTCTTGAACAACAGCACTCTCTACTGTTTTTGGTTGAGCTTCATCCTCAGAAGTAGTAGTTTCTAAACCTTCTAAGCAAAATATGACATCTAGTAAGGTAATTTTCCAAGGCTCTCGTGCCAAGATATAACCACCTTTTGCACCTCTTTGGCTTTTTACTATACCGCCGCGCCTCAATGTTGCCAACAGTTGCTCTAGATAGCGATCTGGTATTTGCTGTTGGGCAGCAATTTGCCGGATTTGTAGTGGTTCGCCGATTTCGTAATTCGTTGCTAGCTCTAAGAGAGCAAGAAGCGCATATTCAGTCTTACACGAAATTTCCACAGGCTACACAAACGTGATAGGTTATTAGGCTTTTATCTGCTCTTTTTTAATTATACTCCGGTTCTCCACTGGGGTTTGTTATTTTAAATTTTAAATAGCTTAACGCTTCGGATTTTATTAAATAGCTTCAACATAGTACGAGAAAAAAAAACCCGCAATCAGCGGGTTTCGTATTTCATTTAGTTCAAACAGCGTAGTAATAACCTAGAAGTTGAAGGTTGTCCGGAGTGTACCAATAACGACATCTGAGTTATCATTATTTTGCCCTGGAGAACTTAACCAAATCACACCAGGTGTAATCGAGACATTGTCGGTTAGCTGATATCTGTAGAAGCCTTCAACGTGTAAACCATAATCACGCTCGAAACCTACTACGCCAGGAGCATCAAGTCCTCTTAATGTAGGTTCAACCCCTGCGAAGATACCTAAGAGGTTGCCTTCTTTACCCAAGTCTGGGAAAGCAACTCCCCCACCGAAAGTCCAGATATCACCGTTACCACGACCAAGGAGGGTAGCGTTGGTATAAGTACCAAAGCCGCTTAGGGATATTCGATCGCTCAAACGAAGTGCCGCCGATACACCATAAGAGTTGGTTACTGTTGGAACGTCTCCAGTGGGCAGTAATGCCGATGGATTATTAGCTTGAATTGTACCAACGATTGGACCTGCAGATTGACCACTCGAGTCAAACGAGCCGCCAATATCAAAAATGCCGTTACCAGTGGTGTGATAACCGTGGACATACGTTGCTGCTAAAGCAACGCGATCGCCAAGATTGAAGTTTAACTGAGCTAATGCCGCATAGTCTCCATCTGCTAACCCAGCACCTAATGCTGGATCGCTCGCATTATCTGCTAGATAACCCACTGTCAAGGAACTTGGTCTGAGAACGCCACTACCACCAAACGCTAAAGTTAAACCAGCACCAGCGCCGCCACCAATTCGGTAAATTGGGTTTTGTTGTGCGAAAGTAGATAGCGCGCCTCTTCCGCCGTCGTAGTCTTCAAAGTAAGGGTTAGTAGTAGCTGCATAGTCACTGTGAATACCACCGACAGCAGCTATGTATCCTCGTGCTTGCCCAAACAGCGGGAAGTCATAAGCTAACCAATCGACGAAAACGTCGTTTTCAAAATTCGGCGATACATTAAATGTTTGTGTTCCTTCAAAGGTTTTGAAAGGAGTCACCGCTGGGTTGTAAGCACTGAAGCTGAATGGTTGAGCATTTCCTGTCGACAAGCGCGTATGCAATACGTCAGAACCGCCAAAGCTAGTTTGGAAGTCTAAGCGGACGCGGTTTTGCAGTACTGTGTTGTCTTCAACATCATCACCAAAGGTATCAGTGACTGCAACAATTGCTTCACCGACTAACTTAGTTGTAGTAGAAAATTGATTTGCCTCAAGTTCAGCTGTTTGAGCTTCTAAAGCATCTACACGACCGCGTAGTGTTGCGAGTTCTGCAGCAAATTCTTCTTGCAATCGCTGGAGAGTTGCCAGATCTTCACGACGAACCATATCAGCAGTACCCGCTGCAATCAGTTCGTTTACTCGGTCTAACGCAGCGTTCAAACCAGCGGCAAACTCATAACGTGTCATCGCGCGGTTTCCACGATAGGTTCCATCGGGATAACCTGCAATCACTCCGTAGCGTTCTACAAGAGATTGTAATGCTTGGAATGCCCAATCTGTCGGTTGTACGTCAGATAGTTGAGAAACAGAGGTAACTTGCGCAACTGAGTTGACATTGCCTCTGCCTTCGTTGCTGTAGCGGTTGAGTTCGTCTAACGATTCAACTGATGTTGCTTCAGGAGCGGTAGCAGGGACTACTGGGGCTGTGGTTGCTTGCGCTACAGTAATTGGAGCAGGACTCACTTGAGTGACTGCTACTGTTTGGGGTTGAGTGGCAGATGGGTTGATTATCTGGGCACTTACCGTAGTATTTTGCTCAACAGTATTATCTGTATTATCTGTAATTGCAACTACATAATCTGTTGCTGGAGCTTGAGCAGTGTCTTGCTGACCTTCAGCCTGTTGCGGCTGTTCTAGTGCGATCGCACTAGAAGATACAACTAGTGTTGCTCCTAAAATTGCTGGGCTAAGTAGCAGTGATTTCCACAAGATTTTTGACATTTTTACCTCTTATCCTCACACCTTTTGTAGATAAAAGAATTTCTGTACTCATCACAACTATACGAAATGAGACAGCCTAGTGACACCTGTGGAGGAGGTATACCTTGGTGTCTTAAGTTTAACACCGATTAATGTTCGATTAAGTCTGAGTTAATAAATTTAATAGCAATATTTACGATATCTTGTCAGATAAGCCTAGAAAACTCTTGTTTTCAGACAATGGATCAGATTTTGGCAACAACTAGTGCTATAAGTAAAGCTTAGCCTTGTCATTTTGAGATAACTCAAGCTGCTGCGGTCAATCACAAGCAAGAGTTGAAGAGCTATGTTCAGCTTAAACAAAAAGATAAATGAGCTTCAAAGCATAGAATATATTGAATACTCATGATTTATCGCAAACATTTTTCAAGTTTATATTGCAAAGTTGCTATAGCTAATGTTTCTTGACAATAATTAACTATCTGTGGCTCTTTCCGTGCTAAGCGTGTAACAAAGGTAACATCACATTTATCAACATAGATTATAAGTAAATATTGTTAGTAATATGAAATAATTTTATAGTGCTTATAGTAGATACAGAAATAAATCAAAGTGAAGTAGATAATAACTAACGCAACTCAAAGAAATGTTAATGAATAATCAAGCTGTCTTACTTGAGCGTCCATTTTGCTTTTTGGCTTTTATAAAAAATTAATAAAATTTTGCAATATTTAAGTTATTAATGCATTGGGTTAAAGCCTGCTTAATCTATTGATTTATAGCTTGGCATTGAGCTTTGAGGTGAGATTATCTAGATTTTTATGAAAAATATATAAACATAACTATAAAATCAGCATGAAGGTCGTCAATAGCTTAACTATTGTTAATTTTATTAAAAATTAGTTGTCCTCAGTTAAGTAAGACTTAGTCTAAAATGTAGAGTAATCAAGAATTAAAATACCCATCAAAATTGTAAAATATTAATTATAAAAATTATAAATTTACTGTTTAGTGCAAAGTGTTACTTTGCTTAATACACTGTATTCAACTCAGTTACTGAACAAAACAATAAAGAGGCTCAATGTTAGAAAAAATTCTGCTAGCTGACTCTGGCACTGGTCATTCAGAAGAAATGCTCAAAGCATTGATGGATTTGCCATCGATTCAAAAGGCATCTGTTACAGTTTTGCACGTTGTTCCCTCTCAAGTTAGTGCTGAGATTATGACATCTAAGTGGGAAGAGGGAGGAAAGGTTCTAGCTACAGCAATCCAATCTTTGCAGTTAGATCCAACTAAGGTTTCAGCAATTTTGCGGCAAGGCGATCCTAAAGACGTAGTATGCCAAGTTGCAGAGGAGATTGATGCGGATCTTATTATTATGGGTTCGCGCGGCCTCAAACGTTTGCAATCAATTTTGTCTAACTCAGTAAGTCAGTATGTATTCCAATTATCCTCTCGACCAATGTTATTGGTCAAAGACGATATTTACGTCAAAAAAATCAACCGCATCATGGTAGCAATGGACGGTTCGGATGCAGCAAACCAATGTTTACGATTAGCTTTGTTTCTACTGCGAGACATTAAAGGAGGGCAGCTAATTCTAGCCCATGTCGATAAAAGCGCAAGTAGTTCCTCAAGTACGATCACCTCAGGAGAACAAGATTCTGTGCTAGCAGGAGCGATCGCCGAAGCAAAAAAACTTGGTATACAACCGCGCGCTGTATCAACGACAGGTAAACCAGGTGAAGAAATTTGCCGCATTGCAGAAGAAAACAATGTGGACTTGTTGATGCTTGGTTCTCCCGATCGCCGTCCTTCAATTGCCAAAAGTTTTGTTGACTTAGATCGATTGTTGGGTTCTTCTTTATCTGATTACGTACGTGTAAATGCAAATTGCCCAGTACTGTTGGCTAGAACTGTGGCTTAAGCACAACTCAAGTCAGCAAGCAAAAACCCCTGCAATTTGCAGGGGTTTTGTTAAAGCATATATTCTTATGAGTCGTTGCGACCTTCGCGGCTAGCAGTCTGAATATACAGAATTATGAGAAACACAGCGGGAACCAGAACGAACAAGATGCTCGCTACGAACCCTAAGTCATTAACTTGCATCGAAAGAAAGCCTCTGTAGATCGTGAGCTAACAACTTTAGAATAACATCATCGCTGATGTCAGAGAAGAGGAAGAAAGGTTTTTCAGATTAAAGAAGTCTCAAAAAGAAAGTCTAAATGAATTCCATAGTTCTCTAGTGCATTAAGGCTTCGTGACTACACTCACAGATCCATTAACTAAGGCTTGGCACGCGAGGCGATAGTTTTTTGGCTTCTTCTTCAATTTTCTGTTTTCAACTTCTGTCCGTGGTGACAAGTTTTCTATTCCTTCTGTAATCTCAACAATACAAGTGCCACATTGACCATAGCCACCACAATTCATCATCTTGCCATAGAGTTTATAAATATCGATGCCATTCTCCATTGCCTTGAGCCGAAGATTAGCACCATCAGCAGCAATGACTTCACGATTTTCTTTCTCAAATTTGATATTAGACATTCCCGCTTCCTCGTTCACCTATGATGAGTGTGTTTTGTATTGTGTAGCGAAGGAGACAGTAGTGTTCGGATTTCCCAAAGACTACTCTCCTCTATTCTGACGACTGAGTAGAGTGTAGTGGTCAGTAATTATGTTGATTTATTAAAAAACATTAAAACATATTGCCGTTCAGTGCGGGCAAGACATTCACTAATTTTGAGATTCTACTTCTTGCTCTTGTTCTAGCACTAATCGCTCATTCAACCAGTCTAGTTCTTCTTTGATCACCGCAATAAACCTGTGCCAGACAGCAATTTCATAAAAATCGTCACTCGGTATTGGTTGAACTTCTAAGCTTTCAAGGCGTAAACGACAAACCATAATCCGGTGTTCGAGAAGTTTAATGCGTTCGATAGATTCGAGATGACTAAAAAAGAAGTACTTGATAATGAAGCGCGATCGCGCATTGACCCAACTTTCGTGGGGATGTTCTAGCATTTTACGCCGAAAAGCAATCTTACCTTGAGAAGTTATACAATAGATTTTGCGGCTAGGTCCTGCTTCGCCTGCTTCTTGAATTAGAGTAGCAATATCACCGCGTTCTTCCAAGCGCCTCAACAAAGGGTAGATCGCACCATAGTTAACACTGATACAGCCACTCATAAACTGCTCTAATTGTTGCTTTAGTCGATAACCGTGCAGTGGTTTGCTCTGCAATATACCTAGGGTTGCTAGCTCAAGCATTATTTTTATGTCAAACTGATAGATTAAAAGACTCTACTAAAGTGAAATAACAAAAATTTATATATCTTCAGACTTAGGACAGAGCCAAATTAACTATTAGCAATATTTAAATACTTTAGTAAAGATAGGGAAAGTGCAAAAGGTAAAAGATACAAAGATTTTTCTTTGCAACTACTTTGTTAAATTGCTTACAGTTAGATAAATCATTAACGTATGACTGCCCTTATCCAACTCGAAGTTGCCATGTATCAAAATAGAGGAAACACAGCGAGAGGTGGTGCTTTTAGTGTTTAGAATACAGAGCAAAGGGAGCTTTTTTAAGGTTTTGTTCAGCTTAGGTGTCATTGCTACCTTAACAAGCTGCAACACATTGCCAAGCGATGAGGCAAGTGCGCAACAAAGGCAGTCAGGTGAAAACAGTCAAACAACACCAGTGGATGTTGCCATTGCGCAAAATGGGAGATTAACCGAACCACCAGAATATACAGGTACGACTGCACCAGCACGCGAGGTATCGCTGCGATCGCAAGTTACAGGGCAAGTATTAAATGTGACAGTTGATATCGGAGATAGAGTTAACCAAGGTCAAACTGTAGCTCGACTCGATGATGCGTTACTTGTCAGTGCAGTGAATCAAGCAGAGGCAGAACTTGCCGGCTTACGAGCTGCAGTTGCTCGCGCCCAAAACCAGGTCAGTAATGCCCAAGCACAAGTTGAGCGATCGCGTTTAGAACTACAACAAGCCCAAGCAGATTTAGTACGACAGCAACGCCTTTTGCAAGAAGGAGCAGTCCCTGCACAGCAAGCCGAACAAGCAAGAACCGAAGCCCAAACAGCAGCACAAATTCTACGTGCGGCGCAAGAGCAAGTCCGTACCGAACAACAAGCGGTTGCAGCAGCCCAAAGCCAAGTAACTGCCCAACAAGCTGTTGTCGCGCAAGCCAGAAGACAACAATCTTACGCTCGATTAACGGCACCAATTGCGGGTAGAGTGATGCAACGGCTAACAGAAGTTGGTAACTTTGTGCAACCTAATACCGAGATTGTCCGTATTGGTGACTTTAGTCGCATTCAAGTCAATGTTGAGGTTTCGGAATTAGAACTTGCTAGCATTCGCCAAGGACAAAATGTGACCGTCCGGTTAGATGCTTTTCCTGAGGAAAATTTTACAGGGCAAGTCAGCCGAATATCTCCCGCAGCCGATCAAACAGCGCGATTAATTCCGATTCAAGTAGTCATTCCTAACAATAACGGACAAATCGGTAGTGGACTTTTGGCACGGGTACAGTTTGAAACTGAGGCAATACAACGAGTTGTGATTCCGCAAACAGCGCTGTCACCCAACACAGCCCAAGGATCGCGTCAGCAAGAACAGGAAAACACAATTTTTGTCGTTTCTGAAGGCACAGCAACTGAAGGAACTGTAACTGCCCGCAGTGTCAATATAGGAGAAAGTGCAAACGGTCAAGTCGAGATTTTATCAGGTTTGCAACCAGGAGAGCGATTTGTTGCCCGCAGTGGCGGAACATTAACTGATGGAGCAACTGTGCGCTTTTCCATTCTTTCTGAATCACCGCAAGGGAGTTAACCAGGATGCAGCAGGCAAAAGCATCAGGATTGAGTGTAAGTGCGATCGCAATTCGACGGCATATTGGGACACTGATGCTCACCTTGGCAGTGATTGTCATGGGCGTCTTTTATGTTACCTCATTGCCTGTAGATCTATTGCCATCTATTACTTATCCCCGCATTGGTGTTCGACTCAATGCACCTGGTATTTCACCAGAAGTGGCAATTGATGAAATTACTCGACCACTAGAAGAAGCTTTGTCAGCTACAGAAGGTGTTGTTCAGGTTTACTCACAAACGCGGGAAGGACGAGTTAGTTTGGATTTATATTTCCAGCCAGGAGGAAATATCGATCAAGCATTAAATGATGCAACAGCAGCGTTAAATCGCGGTCGCGGGCAATTACCTACTACAGTTGAAGAACCAAGATTATTTAAGGTTGATCCTTCACAGTTACCTGTATACGAAATAGCACTGACATCACCAGACTTAGAAGGTGTTGATTTGCGCGTGTTTGCTGACGAAGAATTAGCACGAGAATTGACTGTAGTTCCTGGAGTCGCTTCAGTAGATGTCGCAGGTGGTGTTGAGGAGGAAATTCAAGTCAATATCGATCTCGATCGCCTGCAAGCATTAGGTGTCGGTTTAACGGCTGTACTGAATGAAATAGAAGCCCGTAACCAAGATATTTCTGGTGGAAGAATTCGTGGAGAAAACGGTGAACCTCTCACGCGGGCAGTTGGGCGATTTCAAAGTGCTGACGAAATTCGTAACCTCTCATTTGAGGTATCTGAAAGTACAGAACAAACTACCGAAAACAACTCCTCCCTCACCC
>NZ_JADEWN010000038.1 GCF_015207655.1 Gloeocapsopsis crepidinum LEGE 06123
GCCAGCTTCTGCTTAACTTCTTCAACGCTCTGGTGGGCTACAACTCGACTGACTCTTGCCATAACAGTGCTCGTTTCTCGGTTAACTGCACCCTACCCTAATTGTTCTTTAGAACGCAAGTTCGTATGAATCACAAATCTGAGAGAGTATATATCCAGAAAGGATCAAGTTCTGAAGTTGGGCGGGTATTGTTATCCATAACCGACTTGTGCTGGTTTGATTATGTTCAACAGCTGAACGTAATTTGGATAAGAACTACTACAAGTCTTTTACAGGAATTTCGCAAGATTTTTTGTCATGAATAGGCTGTGGAAGTAGCCCGAACGTGTGGACGGGCAAGGTTTCTATCCCACAACTCATATTTCGTTTGCTTCATCAACCTTAAAGTGAGGCAGAAAACTATGATGACTGAAGATTGCATAATAGAAGTCAGGCAGCAATCTGCGAGGCAATATTATGTCTGAGGCAGCAAAATTTCAGCAAACCGTTAGTGATGTGACTACACTTTTACAGAAATATGCGGCAGGGAAACGAGATTTTAATAATGCTAATTTGAGTGATGCTCAGTTATTTCAACAGAACCTTAAGGGTGTTGACCTTAGCTATGCTGATTTGAGTCAAGCAAACTTAAGCAATGCAAATCTTAGAGGTGCTGACTTAAGCTATACCGATTTGAGCCAAGCTGATTTGAGTCAAGCTGATTTAAGAGGTAGTTTACTGCTTGCAGCAAATCTACGTCAAGCTAAACTCCAACATGCCAAACTAGAAGGGGCAGATTACGATCGCAATACGCATTTTCCGGAAAATTTTGACCCAGTGCAAGCGGGAATGAATCAGAGATAAGGGTTCAGGGGTTAGATACTGCAAAATGCTTGTATGACATTAGCAGCCGTTGCAGTCCAGCCAACGATTCCACCTTGGGCACGAATCATTTCTAAGGTAGATTGTTTGAATTGAGGAAAGTAGCTAGCGGTAGCATCTTCAACAAGTAGGCATTCAAAACCGCGATCGTTGGCTTCGCGCATTGTTGTTTGAACGCAGACTTCGGTGGTGACTCCAGTGATGATTAAATGTGTAATTTCTTGTTTGTGTAAGTGCAATTGCAAGTGAGTGTTGTAAAAAGCGCCTTTACCTGGTTTGGAAATTACAGTCTCACCAGCAATCGGTTGCAGCTGAGGAGTAATTGCATTTCCTGGTTCACCCAAAACTAAAATACGTCCCATTGATCCTGTGTCACCAATTTTTAACTGACTCTTTCCGCGACGCAACTTTGACGGCGGACAATCTGATAAATCAGGTTGATGACCTTCGATTGTGTGAAATACAGGTAATTGAAGTTTACGGAAGATTTCGAGTAAGTTTTTGATGGTGGGGATAATTGCGCTTAAATGACTTACCTCATTGTGCAATGCTTCCCCAAATCCACCAGGTTCTAAGAAGTCGCGCTGCATATCAATAATTAACAGTGCCACTTTTTGTGAATCCGATGGAAGTTCATAATCGTAAGGTTGTGCAGCAATTAAGACCATAGCACTACTGGTTTTTCCCAAATTGCTAGTACAATGCAGCCAGTTTCACTAGTAACGGTGTGACTTGTACCAGGAGGATTAATAACTAAAGTTCCCGTTTGATGATTGCCATTGCGATCGCTTTGCGAACCAGACAACACGAAAATGTGTTCAAAACCAACGTGTTCGTGTTTAGGTATAGTTGCACCAGGTTGATACCGTAATAGCGCTGCTGTTGCCCCCTGTTCGCCGTCTTGGTAAAAGCGATAAATATCTACCCCAGGACGAAAAGATTCCCACCGTAAATCGTTATGCCAAGCAGCAATATTGAGTAAGTTTTTGAGTAGTAAGACTTGTTGCATATTTGTAGGGGTGAGGGGTGAGGGGTGAGTGGCTAGTAACTAGTTACTAGTTACTTAATGTCCTGCCATGCGCTGACCTATCGTGGTAATATCAGCATCTGCGATCGCACTTTCGTAGACAAATTTGCCTTCACTAATAACAACAATGCGATCGCCTAGTGTCAGAAGTTCGTCTAAATCTTCACTAACGAGGAGTACTGCAACGCCACGATTACGGGCAGCGACAATTTGAGTGTGAATATATTCGACAGCACCAAAATCTAAACCAAAACAAGGATTTGCGGCAATGAGTAAGTTGATGCGATCGCTGGATAATTCACGGGCTAATACAGTACGCTGGACGTTGCCGCCAGAAAGATTACCAACAGGTGCATCGACTGAGGGGGTTTTTATTGAAAAGGTATCTACCAAACTTTTAGCGGCTTCCCGCATCGCTTTGAGAACGAGTAACCAACCACCTGTAGCTTGCGGCGGAAGATCAAATGTGCGTAGTGCTAGGTTTTCAGCAACACTCATATGAGGGACACACGCATTGCGTAACGGTTCTTCTGGAAGCGCGAATACACGATAACGAAACATCTCACTTCGAGTAGCAGTATAAGTTTCGCCGTTGACTAATATTTGCCCTGCTGTCGCCGGACGTTGACCCGCTAAGACTTCGACTAATTCGCGTTGACCATTCCCAGAAACTCCTGCAATTCCGACAATTTCGCCACTGTGGACAGTTAAATTGACATCACTCACCGCAGTTAAACCATTATCTTTGTTGGCGTGGATGTTTTTGATTTCTAAAACCGGAGTTGTTGCAACAGATAGTGTCTTATCAAGCTGCTGCGTTTCGCGGCGTTCCCCTAGCATCATTGTTGCTAAGTCAGACAGTGATAAATCTTTGACTAAGCCATGACCAGCGAATTGTCCTTTGCGCAGTACCGTCACTTCATCGACAAACGCCATAACTTCGCGGAATTTGTGGCTGATCATCAATACACTCAAATTTCCCGCTTGCACTTCATTGCGGAGTAAACCCAAAACTTCATCAGCTTCTTGGGGAGTCAATACTGAGGTTGGTTCATCTAAAATCAGGATGCGACTTTGTAAATAGAGTTGTTTGAGAATTTCCAGCTTTTGTTTTTGTCCCGCAGCTAACTGCATCACGGGAGTATCAAGATCAACTTGAAACGGTGCGCTTTGCATAAACGCCTTGAGATGTTCATACTCAGCTTTCCAGTTAATCAAGTTGCGATCGTCGTACCGCGACAATACCAAATTTTCTGCAACTGTCATTGCAGGGACTGAAGTAAAGTGCTGATACACCATCCCAATACCATATTTGTGCGCATCACGAGGACTAGAAATCGGACGCGATCGCTTGTCAACTAATACATCACCTTTGTCAGGAGTATAAAACCCCATAACGCATTTAACTAGCGTACTTTTCCCCGCACCATTTTCTCCTAAGAGTGCGTGAAATGTTCCTGGCTTAACGTGCAGTGAGACGTTATCTAGCGCTGTCATTGCACCAAATCTTTTTGTCATGTTTACCACTTCTAAATCGGGTGGTAAGTTCGCTTGATTGATAGGTTGTTGATTTTGAATTACAGAGTCTGTTAATCCTGACATCGGTTTTCCTCAGCGAGTGCGAATAAATTCGCTGCTACATCAACAAAGTCCACCTCCGTGGACTTACGGTCAAAAGATTTGTAGTGTACAGTACACTTTGCTTGAGTAGCCCCGACTTCAGTCGAAGGGCATCTGAACCCTGATTGCTTCAATAAATGCTTGCGAGTCTGCAACTGCACCAAAGACACCACCTTGCATTTTGACCATCTTTAAAGCAGCTAAGTAGTTACCATAGTCTGTTGCACCTGTGCAGTCGGATAGTAGCAAACATTCATAACCGCGATCGTTTGCATCGCGCATTGTGGTGTGAACGCAGACATCAGTTGTGATTCCAGTAAGAATGATATTTTGAATGCCTTTGCGTTTTAAAATCAAATCTAAATCAGTTGCGTAGAATGACCCTTTTCCTGGTTTATCGATAATGACTTCTCCCAGAAGTGGTGCAAGTTCAGGAATAATTTCCCATCCTGGTTCGCCACGAATGAGAATTTTGCCACAAGGTCCAGGATCGCCAATCCCAGCCCCAATTTGCTGCGATCGCCAGCGTTTATTTTCTGGTAAGTCTGATAAATCCGGTCGATGTCCCTCACGCGTATGAATGACATGAAAACCTTTTGCCCGTGCGATTTCTAGAACTTTCCGAATCGGTTCAATCGGTGCGCGAGTCAACGATAAATCGTATCCCATGCGATCGACATAACCACCAATTCCGCAAAAATCAATCTGCATATCAATAATGAGCAGTGCGGTATTTTCAGAGCGTAATTCTCCATTAAAAGGATACGGGTACGGATCAGCTTCAACAAAGTGTCCCATAGTAAATTTGGATTACGTAGTAGGAGGGTAATGAGACAGAGGGGCAGAAGTGCAGGAGAAAATGGATTATGTTGTCATTTCTTTTTTGAGAAGTTCTCCTTGATAAGTTCGTGTTGGAGGTGGAAAACCGCAAGAAGTTCCATCTTTATGAACAACCTCGTCTTCCCAGGGGAGACAATAGCAGCCGTTAACTAAATCTTGCATATAGGTGTAAGGACAATCCTGCGCGCCACCTTTAACTGCAACGTAACCGCGATGTGCAAATTGATAAATATTATTTTCCACACCCCAATGAACGCGGGCTTCGCGGACTAGATCGGGGCGTACCTCGGCGGTGATAATTTCATCAGGGCGATCGCTTCCCATGACCAAGGGCGTACCATCAAAATTGGCGATTGTGCCTTCGCCCATCGAGTCAAATGTTCCATCGCTACCGCACATACAAACCGAAGCAGTGTACATGAGATTGCAAAATGCATTGGCTTGGTTGGTAATTTGCCAGCTATGACGAATTGGTGCAGTGTAACCCGCAGTCCGAAGCATAATTTCTGCACCTTTGTAGGCACATTCGCGTGCCATTTCAGGAAACATGCCGTCGTGACAGATGATGAGTGCGATCGTGCTACCATTAGGACCTGCGCATACGGGAATTCCTAAATTACCTGGTTCCCACGGTTCGACAGGTATCCAGGGATGTAATTTGCGGTAATAAAGCTTGAGTTCTCCTGTATCATCAATAATAATGCCACTATTGTAGGGATTGCCGTGGGAATTGTATTCCATAATTGAGAAACAGCCCCAAATGCGGTTGTCTTGGCAAGCTTTTTGAAACGCGGCAACTTCAGATCCATCTAGACGGCACATAATTTCTGGATTCGTATCCATCGATAAGCCGTGGAGTGAATATTCTGGAAACACAACCAAATCCATCGTTGGTTGATTGCGGCGGGCTTTAGCGACCATCTGACAAATGCGATCGCATTGCGTTGTCAAATCATCTGGAGTAACGACGTTGGGTAATTGTAACTGAACAAGACCGATAACAACTCCGTTGGGTGATTTGTTGAGTCCACCAAGACCACTCATAAAACTCCTTTAGTTGCAATATAGTTGCGCCAACCACCCCATTGGGTAATGTCACGCTGGTTTTCACATAGGATTGGTTCGGATAAAACTCCAAGAACTTCGGTTCCGTCTTCGAGGGCGACTTTACCGATGCAGAGTCCAGGAGGTTCTTGCAGTAGAACTTGTACAAGTCCACTTGCGGGGATTTGCCAAATTTCGAGGGCGATCGCATTTCCACCACTGGCAACGCGTAGCATGGCAGGATATTTATCGTTGATTGACCAAAGACGATACACTGGTGCAGTTTTGGTTTCGCGGTCAAAGATAGCGTTGACGGCGAGGAGATTAGAGTTGAGTTCTAAGCCACGCATTAATGTGCCGTTGACGGCGAGGAGTAGGTGATGCATTTTTAAAGACGCAGAGGTGCAGAGGAGGAAAGTTATGAGTTATGAGTCGTGAAGTGTTGAGTTATAAGTTTAAGAAAGTTGTGAGTTTAAGAGAGTTATGAGTCGTGAAGTGTTGAGTTTAAGAGAGTTCTTCTAATTCAAAACTCAAAATAATTGCCTCCGGCACCTTTGTTCGCTTTCCAAAACTTAAAACTATTTATTGTCCTAATGCCCCTGGTGCGCCATTGAGGGTGCGTTTGGGGGAACAGGTGAGAATCATAATTAGGAGGGTGAGAATGTATGGGGAGGCGTTGAAGAGGTAATAGTAGGAATCGATACCGACGGATTGTAGTGCAGGACCGATCGCTTGTGCGCCACCGAAGAGGAGAGAGGCGTATAAACATTGCATCGGTCGCCAACGGGCAAAGATGACAAGGGCGACTGCCATTAGTCCTTGACCTCCAGAAATACGTTCGTTCCAACTTCCAGGGTAGTAGAGGGATAAATATGCACCGCCAATTCCTGCAAGGAAGCTACCGGCAACGATACATAGCATTCTGACTTTAAAAATAGAGATACCCATTGCTTTAGCGGCATCAGGACTGTCACCAACCGCACGGATGTAGAGTCCCCAGCGTGTTGAACGAAAGAACCATTGCATTAAAGGTGCGATCGCAACTCCTAAGAGAAACAGTGGGCTAATCTGCAATGCGGATTGGACTTGTGGTAAATTGCTCCATGCTCCAAATTGTAATGCGGGGAGTGGTGGTGCAGAAGGTTGAATGAAGGGTTTACCTAAGAAAAAGGCAATTCCGCTACCAA
The DNA here is from genome assembly GCF_015207655.1 of Gloeocapsopsis crepidinum LEGE 06123. Classification (GTDB taxonomy): domain Bacteria; phylum Cyanobacteriota; class Cyanobacteriia; order Cyanobacteriales; family Chroococcidiopsidaceae; genus Gloeocapsopsis; species Gloeocapsopsis crepidinum. Next base: position 6,580 of record NZ_JADEWN010000038.1, read on the forward strand.
AGATAATCATCGCGATTCCTACTGCAACATCATTGACTCTGGGTTGTTGCGATAGCCAACCGTGAATGACACCTAACATCATTCCAGCGACACCTGCCGTAATGACGCCTAACCACGGTGAACCTGTCAGGTATGCGATCGCATAAGCACTCATTGCCCCTATAAGGAGGGTTCCTTCAAGCCCTAAATTGATTTTGCCGCTTTTTTCGGTGAGGCACTCGCCTAGACTGACAAAGAGAAATGGGGCGCTACCGCGCAGTGTTCCGGCGGCGATCGCGAGTGGTACTCCCCACCAACCTAATGCTTGATCCATTTTTTTCTCCTACAATGCTATATAGTGACCGCTGATCTCTGACCTCTGACTCCTGACCCCTCCTTAAAAAACCTGCCGTAGAGCGATTCACTAAACAGAACAACTAAGAATACTAAACCTTGAAAAACAAGAACTGTGGCATCAGGGAGATCGTGCGATCGCTGTAAGCTTCCGCCACTGGCAAGAATTCCGCCGAGTAAGATGGCAACTAAGGTCGCGGCTAAAGGATTATGTCGGGCAATAAATGCGACTAAAATGCCGCTATATCCGTAATTTGCGTTCAACGATTCATTGGCACGTCCGTGCACTGCTGCAACTTCGACCATACCGGCTAATCCTGCACAAGAACCTGCTAAAAAGCAAATCATCATTGTTAGTTTCCCGACAGGCAGCCCAGCAATACGCGCAGCGCGGATATTCCCACCCGCAACTCGCGCTGCAAAACCAAAAGTTGTGCGTTGAATCAGGAAATAGGCAATGACACAGGCAACTAGTCCGTAGATTAAACCATAGTGAACGCGAGTTCCAGGGATATCCCCCAACATATTGATCTGTGCGATCGGGTAGCTAGAGGGTTTGTTGAGTGAACTAGGATCGCGCATGGGTCCGCCCACAAGGTGATTGAGCAAAGCGATCGCAATATAATTCAATAGCAAGCTGCTAATTGTTTCATTCACACCGCGATAATGCCGTAACGCACCAACAGCCCCAATCCATAATCCACCACAGAGAATTGCAGCGATCGCCATAGCAACTTGTACAATCGTCGGTGGCGCGGTTGACAGGGTTAATCCTGCGGCGACAGCCCCCAAACCACCAACAACAATCGCACCTTCATTACCAATAATGATTAATCCTAAACGCGCAGGAAGTGCTGTACATAGCGAACTTAGCATCAAAGGTGCAGCCCGCAATAAAGTATTCTGAAACGCCCGCCAACTGCCAAATGCTGAACGATAAATTGAGGCATAAACACCAAAAGGATCAGCCCCAGCAAACGCACAAAAAATGCCAAATAATAGTAACGAAAACAGCAACGCTGCTAAAGGTATGCAAATTGCTTCGATGTTACGCGAGTTGTAACGGTTAATCATAATTTTGGTAACTAGTCATTGGTGATTGGTAATTGAAAATGAGCGGGAAAAAAATACTACAATCGATACTGGTTCGTGGTTCTATACCATTACCTAACTACTCACATTCCCGACAACACCAGTTACTAACCAATTCATCTTTTCTAATTCTTGATCTTGCTGTTGAAAATTTTTACCAGCAGGGATAACAACTTTTCCAGTGTTATCTTTCATTTCTCCTCGATAAACAATCATGTCACCATCCATAAATTCGGCTTTAGCAGCATCTGCACTTTGCTTAGCATCTGCACTCACAGCGTTGCCGTAGGGCGACAATTTCAAAAAACCATCTTGTAAACCACCGCGCACTAGATGCGGAATTCCTCCATTCTGCAGCGTTTTACCGGCACGGATCATTTCTACATAATTTGTATAAACTTGCGTCCAATCCCACTCTGCACCCGTAAGATATCCTTGGGGGGCTAACTCTGCTTGATTGGCGTGGTAGCCACTACAGAAAATACCGCGCTTCTGGGCAGTTTCCATCACAACTTTAGGGCTGTCTACATGGCACGTTACGACGTCAATGCCTTGATCAGCCATACTATTAGTAGCTTCGGCTTCTCTGACAGGTAATGCCCAGTCTCCTGTAAAAATAACTTGCGTTGTCATTTCTGGATCGACACTACGCGCCCCTAAAGTAAAGCTATTAATGTTACGCAAAACTTGGGGTATGGGTTTTGCAGCAACAAAGCCTAATCTTCCTGTTTGCGAAGTGTGTCCGGCAACAACACCAGCTATATACTGCGCTTCATCAATGTAACCAAAGTAGCTGCCTACATTATCAGGATGTACGCCTTCTTGGTAAAGTCCGCCGCAGTGAAAAAACTGGACTTCGGGATACTCTTGAGCAATTTTAAGAATGTGTGGATCGTAATAGCCAAAAGAGGTAGGAAACAAGACAGTAACGCCGTCTTCCTCAATCATATTCCGCATTGATTCTTCGACTGCGGTTGTTTCAGGAACGTTCGCTTCATCAACAACTCTGACGCCTGGTAATTGAGCAATTCCTGCTGCACCTTCTGCATGAGCTTGATTATAGCCATAGTCATCTTTAGGACCAACGTAAATAAAGCCAATTACAAGAGGATTATCTCCACTACCAGCTGTAGTCGCTTGTGTTTCTGGGGTTGGCGTACATCCAGTTCCTAATTTGGCAGTTACTCCAAATGCAGTTGTTGCCAATAGACCACGAACAACTTGACGACGAGATAAATAGATTCTTTGACTCACTCTGACTCTCCTTCATTAAAGGATCGCGGACGAAGCTTGCAAGCAGAAAATTACTTTCTTCTTTGTTAGGAGAGCTTATCAGTATTTATCAGTGAAGGAAACGCAAAAAAGTTCGCTGAAGGTGCGTTGAAAGTGCGAGGAATGTCGTCCAAGTAACAAAGATTAAGTTAAGAAAATTCTAAAATTTGGATGAATAAAGCCGCTGTAAGCATTACCAGAGATAGATGCTAGCAACTTATAAGTGTGAGCAAGGCGTAAATTACACGACGATCTATCTAGGTGCTTTAGCACAGATAAAAATACTATACCTGCATATCGATGAAATTAAAACTGCATTAAAAATTACCTTTGTCAGTTCTTAACATCAATTAAAAAATGTTTGCGTTCTCCACTCTCTCCTGCCCCTCTGCTTCCCTGCATGTAGCAACTCCAAATCAAAACGATACCAGGTATGAACAGTGAAGAAGCACTAGCAATTGTAGAAAAAGCCTTAGTTGAAGAACCTTTAAGTAAGCTGCAAGCCTCTGTATTTCGCTATGCATGGGAAGAACAGCCTTATCAAGAAATTGCGAAAGAACTCGGTTACGAGGTAGGGTATCTCAAGCAAACAGGTTCTCAATTATGGCAAGTTCTCAGTCGGGCTTTTGGTGAAAAAGTTTCTAAAAGCAATGTGCAGTTAGTTCTCAAGCGCAAAGCCAGGGAGTTTATTCAGGATATTCATTTTTCGCCTAATGAAGGTGTAAGTAGTTCAATCCAAAACATAAAGTGTGATTGGGGTAATGCCCCTGATGTATCAGTTTTTTATGGTAGAAGCGCAGAATTAGCAACACTCGAACAATGGATTACAGGCGATCGCTGTCGTTGGATTGGGTTATTTGGGATGGGTGGAATCGGCAAAACCTGTCTTGCCGTAAAATTAGCTCATGAAATTCAAAGTCATTTTGAGTACGTCATCTGGCGCAGCTTGCGGAATGCACCACCGATCTTAGACTTATTGGCAGATTTAATTCAATTTCTATCGCAGCAACACGAAGCTGATTTACCTAATACTCTTGATGGTTGCATTTTACGTCTACTGCACTACTTACGCGCTCATCGCTGCTTACTGATTCTTGATAATGGCGAGACAATCATGCGATCGCCTTCTATTGATGAGGGATATAGTCAGTTATTCAAATGTATTACCCAAACTCTGCATCAAAGTACATTAGTCCTCACAAGTCGTGAAAAGCCAAGCCAAATAGTAGTAGAAGAAGGAGAAAATTTACCTGTGCGATCGCTGCGACTTTCGGGCTTAAATGAAAGTGCTATTCAAAAAATCTTTCACACTAAAGGATATTTCACCGCATCACATCCAGAATGGAAACTATTAGTTGAGCATTATGCAGGTAATCCTTTAGCTTTAAAAATTGTTGCTGCGGGCATTCAGAATTTTTTTGATAGTAGTATCAGTAACTTTTTAGAGTTTCTACCTCAAGATACGATTGTTTTTGGTGACATCCGAGATTTATTAGCAAGTCAAATCAATCACTTACCAGAATTAGAACAAGATATTCTGTATTGGTTAGCAATTAATCGGGAACCTGTAACTTTATCTGAACTAAAAACAGATTTTATTCCACAGATAGCTTTGGGTGAATTACTAGATGCGATCGCTACTTTAGAAAGAAAATGCCTGATTGATAAAGTTGCACCTATGTTCATTGAAAACGGTCGGTTTACGCTACAACCTGTAGTTATGGAATATGTGACCGATTGCTTAATTTATCAAATATATGAAGAAATTACAGATAAAAGTCTACATTTTTTTAATTCGCACGCGCTGATTAAAGCAACTGCTAAAGATTATATACGCGAAGCACAAAAGCGCTTGATACTTCAACCGATTACAGATAAATTAATTAGTAATAGTAAAGTCAAGCTAGAGACAAAATTTCAACAAATTCTCTGCGAGTTGCGCGAGAAACCTCAACAAGTAACTGGGTATGCAGGTGGAAATATACTTAATATACTTTGCTATCTACAAACCAATCTAAGTGGTTGGGATTTTTCACAAATTAGTATTTGGCAAGCTTACCTATGTCGCAGTAATTTACAACAAGTTAATTTCGCATCAGTACATTTTGCTAAATCTGTTTTTACTGATACCTTTAGTCAAGTCTTATCGGTTGCTTTTAGTTCTGATGGTAAGTTACTTGCGACAGGCGATGTCAACCATGAAATTCACGTCTGGCAAGTTACTGACGGAAAACAAATACTCACTTTTAAAATCGATGCAGGTTGGTTGTGGTGTGTTGCTTTTAGTCCAAATGGTCGCTGGTTAGCAAGTAGTGCTAATTGCACTGTGAATTTGTGGGATGTAGAGACAGGAGAATGTATTAAATCATTTCCAGGATACACTGACCGCGTATTTTCTGTTGCTTTTAGTTCTGATGGACGTTTCTTAGCAAGTGGTAGCGAAGATCGTTTAGTGCGAGTTTGGGATGTCAAAACGGGTGAATTGTTGCATACTTTTGCCGGACATACTGATGAAGTGCGTTCAGTTGCTTTTGCACCACAACATTATGCGCATAGTCGTCATGGAACGCTGTTAGCAAGTGGTAGTTTTGATGGTACTGTGCGTGTTTGGCATCTTGATACAGGCGAGTGTTTGCAAATTGTAAAACATCCACAAAAGGTGTGGTGTGTCGCGTTTAGTCCTAACGGTCGCATTTTGGCGAGTGGCAGTAGCGATCGCACAATTAAACTTTGGGATATTAGTACCAGAACAAACATTAAAACTTTGACAGGTCACTTGCAACAAATTCGTACTGTTGTATTTAGCAGTGATGGACAAACTCTTGCCAGTGGAAGTGACGATCAATCAGTACGCTTATGGAACTATCACACCGGTGAAGTCTTACGAGTTCTTAAAGGACATACAAGTTGGATATCAGCTGTCGTATTTAGTCCCAATACCTACCTATTAGCCAGCAGCAGTGAAGATCGATCAGTGCGTTTGTGGGATAGCCGAACTAATTTTTGCCTAAAGACTTTACAAGGACATAGCAATGGCGTCTGGTGCGTCGCTTTCAGTCCCGATGGTAATCAGCTGGCAAGTGGAACTCAGGATCGCTTAATTCGCTTCTGGGATACAGCCACAGGCAAAGAGTTAGGTAGCTTACAAGGACATACTAGCTGGATTTGGTCAGTAGCTTTCCATCCTAATGAAAATATCTTGGCAAGCGGTAGTGAAGACCGCACAATTAGATTATGGAATACTCATACAAAAGAGCATTTAAAAACGCTAACAGGACACGCTGATGCGGTGTTTGCAGTCATATTTAGCCCTGATGGTACACTGTTTAGTGCCAGTCTAGACAGTACAATCAAAGCTTGGAACATATCACAAGGAACATACTTGCATTTGCAAGGACACCAAGGTGGAGTTTGGTCAATTGCCTTAAGCTTAGATGGAACGCTACTTGCAAGTGGCAGTCAAGACCAAACAATCAAAATTTGGGATGTTAAAACAGGCTGCTGCATTAGAACTTTATTTGGACATACGAGTTGGATTCGTTCGTGTGCCGTCAGTCCAGATCAGCAATATCTTATCAGTGGTAGCGCAGATGGAACAATCAAAGTTTGGCAAATTGAGACAGGAGAATGCATCCAAACTCTACAAGCACATAATGGTCCAGTACTATCAATTGTCTTTGCTCCAAACGGAAAGCACTTTGCAACTTGCGGAACTGATACAACTATAAAACTTTGGCAATTAAAATATCCTGCTTGTACAATCCCAATTTCTTACTCACAGACTCTACAAGGACACAGTAAATGGGTAAGATTCTTATCTTATAATTCAAATGGAATTCTTGCTAGTTGTAGTCAAGACGAAACAATTAAACTTTGGCATCTTCATAGCGATCGCAATGTCAGCTACAAAACACTACAAGTTCCTAGACCCTATGAGGGTATGAATATTACTGATGCTAAAGGACTAACTAAAGCAACTATTACTACACTTAAAATTCTAGGTGCTGTTGATACAAATGCTACAACACAATCGATAGATTAATAAAATTGAGATGATGTTCTACCTGTCCAATCTCTTCCACAAGGAAGTTGAATTAATATCTCATTGCTAGCAACCTACGTGCATCTGCTATTACCTGCTTTTTACGAGGTCATGAAAAAATGGTCTACGGATGACCTAACAAGTGTCAATACTCAGATTGAGTATCTACTTAAAGAAGCAGCACATAAATCAGGAAGATGGTAAGAGGGCAAGCATTGTAATAATTCTTATAAGGAAAAATAAGGCTTCTTCTTTTCCTTGCTTTGTGCTCGATACCGAGTATACTTATTTAAGAATCTTTATCAATAGCTGTTGCACCAAGTGGAACTTAGTACTTAAATCAAGTGTTAAACCTTGTAAAGGCAATTCATTAAAATATCCTATGTCAACCTACACTTAAAAGCATAAAGACACGCTACGCTGTCCTACAGTGGCTGATGGCGGAGCTATGACATTACAAGATTTTAGAATCACCTTTGTCAAGCGGAAATAATACAATAAATAAACATATATTGTTAAACTTAGTAACAAAGCTGAAAACACTGGGGTATTGTAACGGCTATGGGTCGAATTGGAGTACTATTACTCAATCTAGGTGGACCGGATCAATTAGAAGATGTCGGACCGTTTCTGTTTAACTTGTTTTCTGACCCAGAAATCATTCGTCTTCCCTTTCCTTGGTTACAAAAACCCCTAGCTTGGTTTATTTCTACTCGACGTACTAAGCTTTCGCAAGAAAATTACCGCCAAATTGGAGGTGGTTCACCACTACGTCAGATCACTGAAGAACAAGCCGCAGCGCTAGAAGGACAGTTACGCAAAAAAGGTCACGAAGCGAAAGTATATGTCGGGATGCGTTATTGGCATCCGTTTACTGAAGAGGCGATCGCTCGGATCAAACGCGACAACGTCCAACGTTTAGTAATTTTACCTTTGTATCCTCAATTTTCAATCAGCACCAGTGGTTCTAGTATCCGGTTACTACAAAGACTGTGGCAAGAAGATCCGAAACTTGAAAAAATTGAATACACGGTGATTCCTTCCTGGTACAAACAGTCAGGATATTTGCAAGCAATGGCGCAGTTAATCGCGCAAGAACTCGATCAGTTTCCTAACCCTGATGCAGTTCACGTCTTTTTTAGTGCGCATGGCGTACCAAAAAGCTATGTTGAAGAAGCGGGCGATCCTTACCAACAAGAAATCGAAGAGTGTACTGAACTAATCATGCAGACGCTCAATCGACCTAATGCTCATACGCTAGCTTATCAAAGTCGTGTTGGTCCTGTAGAGTGGTTGCAACCTTACACAGAAGATGCACTCAAGGAACTAGGGAGTCAAGGTGTAGAAAACATCGCAGTTGTTCCAATTAGCTTTGTTTCTGAACACATTGAGACACTGCAAGAAATTGATATTGAATACCGCGAAGTTGCTGAAGAAGCAGGAATTCATCACTTCCGCCGCGTTCCAGCGTTGAACACTCACCCTGTATTTATTCAGGCGATGGTTGACTTGGTAGAAGAAGCAGTGAAAAGCCCCAGTCTCAAGCTATCGCAAGTCACTCAGATGAAGAAGAAAGTCAGAATGTACCCACAGGAACGTTGGGAGTGGGGTATGACGACAACAGCAGAAGTATGGAACGGTCGTTTAGCAATGCTAGGCTTTTTAGCACTAGTGATTGAGTTGATTACAGGACGCGGGTTACTACACTTTGTCGGAATTTTGTAATATATGTTGTATCACCAGCATTCTCGATAATCTGCGATAAACTGCTGCATCCGAATCGGCTTGCGATGTAAGATTTGCTCGAGATCTGCAGTTATTCTTGCAGCAAAACCTAACCGCGCTGTTGTGTAGATTGCAATCATAACAGCAATAAACTGAAGACTGAAACCTTGCTTATACATTCTGGTAAAAAACTGGAAAATAGATGGGTTGGTATAAACAACTGTTTTACCAAGTACTCGTGTAAACATGTCCGCAACTTGATAGTAGTCTAGTGCCTCATCTCCAGTCAGTGCATACGATTGGTTGTTGTATCCAGGTTCAGTGAGGGCTTTTACAGCAACGGAAGCAATATCACGCACGTCAATAAAACTTGTCTTACCTTTACCTGCGGGAACAAATATTTCTTGGTGTTTAATATCCTCTTGATGCATAGTGCTGAGGTTTTGCATAAAGAAACTAGCCCGCAAAAATGTGTAAGATATGCCAACTGATTTGATGTATGATTCAATCTTCGCGTGAGGAACAATGGGGTTATATTCTGTACCTAGCAGAGATAAAAAGACAATATGTTGAACGCCTGCAGCTATAGCGGCGTCAATTGCAGGGTTGATGTATCGTTTGACTTGTGCGATCGCCGGAGGACGTACTAGAAAAAGTTTGCTAACACCCTGTAATGCAGGACTAAATGTATTCTGCTGCTGAAAGTCAAAAATGACGTACTCCACTTGAGGAGTTAATGTATCGTCAATATTTTTTAAGTCCCGTACCGCAGCTTTGATTTGATAACCTCGATCGTGAAGCAAGCACACAACCTCACTACCGACATTACCAGTTGCGCCTGTGACTAAAATTTTGCTATTCATTAGACCTCCTCCATGAATCACAGATGCCTTACGATTGAAGTCGGGCTATCACCTTCGTGCACTCAAAACCCGCCTTTTAGCAGTAAGTCCACCTCCTTGAACTTTGTTTATTTAGCTAGCGAATTCATGCGACCAGCATTCACGCAGGATGTCTATTGTTGTTTGTACCAACGGTGTAAATTTTTCATGCTACGGACTGCTAATAATAACAACATGAGAGCAACCAATCCTCCTACTTGGGGTGCATTAACAGCTAAAAATACGAAGAGAATACACAAAACATCTTGCAGAAAGACGACCCATAATGGAAAACTATGTAAACGGTAAAACCAACCACTTTGTACAAGTTGTAATACAAAGGCAAGTAATGCGCCAACAATGCCGAATAACCAACTATGAAGTGTCGCGCCAGTTGTTACACTAACAGCTAAAAATGCACCGACAAACGGACTAAATATCAGTTGAACTAATTGTAAAAGCCGCTGAATTAATCGTTGTTTGCTACCAACTAGTTCTATTAAAGAACCAATAATTAATCCACTCAAAACAACAAGTGAAGGAATGTAAGTGAGTAATGGTATGCCTAAGGAGAAATCATGGTGTAAGATACCTATGACAAACAAGGGTACGGCAATACGCATACTAGCCGCCGCCGCTGCAGACAGTGCAGCTAAGAGTTCTATCATGGCGACATAGCGTCTACGTCACGACCTCCAGCTTATTGAAGCATTGGGTACTACAATACATTGTTAGATATCAAGTCGTTGATACACTTGCTCTAGGTTTTTCAGATGTTGCTTAGGATCGAAACACGTTTCAATTTCTTCTGGCGATAGCAGCTGAGTTACCCGCGCATCATTAATTATTAAATCATGAAAGTCGCCTTGCGGTTGATTCCAAGCTTGATGTGCGCACGATTGGACAACAGTATAAGCATCTTCGCGACTCATTCCTTTGTCTACGAGTGCTAGTAGTACTTTTTGGCTAAAAATGACTCCGCCATAGCAATTCATATTCCGTTCCATATTTTGCGGATATACAAGGAGGTTTTGGACTAAGTCAGTAATTTCTTTAAGCATAAAATGTGTCAAAATGCAAGAATCTGGTAGAATAACTCGTTCTACCGAGCTATGCGAAATATCGCGTTCGTGCCATAGTGCAACATTCTCAATCGCTGCGACAGCGTGAGAGCGGATTATCCGTGCCATTCCGGTTAAACGTTCAGAACGGATCGGATTGCGCTTGTGGGGCATTGCAGAAGAGCCTTTTTGCCCTTTAGCAAAGAATTCTTCAACTTCTAAAACATCTGTGCGTTGGAGGTTGCGAATTTCTACGGCAAAACGCTCAATTGATGCCGCTAGTAGGGCTAACTGTTGCACGTAATCGGCGTGAATATCGCGAGAAATAACTTGTGTTGATGCCGTATCAGGTTTTAAGCCGAGTTTCTCACAAGCGATCGCTTCTACTTGGGGGTCAATATTAGCGTATGTTCCAACTGCACCAGAAATTTTCCCGACTGCAATATCTTGCCGTAACCGCGCCAACCGTTGTTGATGACGGATAACTTCTGCCAGCCAGCCTGCGAGTTTAAAACCAAAAGTTATTGGTTCGGCATGAATGCCGTGCGATCGCCCTACCATAATGGTATAGCGGTGTTTTTGTGCTTGGGTACGAATTACGCCGATTAAATCTTGCACGCGCTGCAAAATAACATCAAGACTCGCAACCAGTTGTAGTGCTAAAGCTGTATCTAATACATCCGAACTTGTTAACCCCAGATGAATGTAGCGCCCTGCATCACCTACATACTCGTTGACATTTGTCAAGAAAGCAATAACATCGTGGCGAACTTCAGCTTCAATTTCTAAAACGCGCTGCGGATCAAAATCTGCCTTGGCTTTAATTTCTGCAACTGCATCGGTTGGAATATAACCCAGTTCTGCTTGCGCCTCACAAACAGCAATTTCTACCTGCAACCAAGTTTCTAACTTGTATGTTTCCGTCCACAATTCGCCCATTTCGGGCAGAGTATAACGCTCGATCACGCGTCCGCCACAATGAATACAACCGTCATATTTTACCGTTTAAATCACCAACCTTGTCAGCTAATCTCGATTTGACTAATACTGAATTGGTGATTAAGTTTAAACAAGATCAGCTTCTGCAAAAATTTGTTGTGGTGTTAGCACTAAACTTGGTAGTGTTGAATCAACAATTGGGCTATCACCAATATACTTTTGCCTCACATCATCAGGAGAAATAACGGTAATACTTTGAGTTTCAGGCTCTACTATCCAGACGTTAGCAACTCCAGCATTAAGATAATCCTTAGCTTTCTCCTCTAACTCCTTAACACTTTGATTAGGAGAGATTATTTCGATAATGATTTCAGGAGGAACGGGACAAGCTTCATTGCGTTTCCAACTCGCAGGTAGGCGTTTGTAGGAAATATACGCTATATCAGGAACAGGTACCCAGTCTTTACCTTGACATGGCACGTTGCGGCGAGGGAACCTCGCCGCCTTGTCGTGACGTTGTAAAACAATTGCCCATTCGGAACCAACTCTACCTTTACCTTTACACCAATTCCGTAACAAAATAATTAAAGCTGTTTGTAGAGCCGAATGGAAGTATTTTGGTGACACTTTAGGAACTGCTTGACCATCTATCAACTCATAGGTTACATCTCCTTCAGGTTGAGATAAAAATTTCGCTAAAGTAAGTGTGTCCGTAGGGTTCATATTTAACCTCAGCGATATTCGCCACTATAGACCTCCTGCATGAATCACTGATGTCCTACGACTCCCTTCGGGGCTATCCTCATCGTACCTTCGTACACTCAAAACTTGCCTTTTAGCAGTAAGTCCACCTCCGTGGACTTAGTTTATTTAGCTTGCGAATGAATTCGCAAGCGCATTCACGCAGGATGTCTTATGTTTAGCATACAAAAAAGCCTCCGGTGAAGGAGGCTGTGTTTTCGCAGTGGAACTTTTAAAGCGTTGGATTAGCCAATTAAACCTCGAATTCCGACAACCGCGATCGCACCAGCAATAGCAGATGCAGCTAATGAAGTCGCAGCAGCACTAAATAACCACCAAGCCGCACCAGCCACAGCTTTTTTGGTTTCTTCAGCTTGTTTCTGTGTTTGCTGCTTTAATAAAACGAGACGGCGTTGGACTTCTTCTTGAACTGCTTGTGCTCTTTGAATCACACTATTACGAGCTTCTTCAACTTGATCGATAATGCGATTGGCATCAGCTTCAGAGATATCCTCGCGAGAACTCAAAACAGAAACTAATGTTTCGCGGTCAAATTGACTTAAGCGATTCTGTAGTGCTTCAAATCCTGCTTGTGGATCGTCAAACACTTTTTGGAAGTCGGCTTTAATACCTTCGTAATTCAACTCAGGACGATCTAGTGAATTAAGATACTCCCTTGTTTTACCAAGAACACCATCAATCGTCGATTGCACTGTTTGCTGAACTTTTTGCACTTGCTCAACTAGTTGATTGCGGACAGACTCTACTTGATCTACAATCTCGTTTGCTTCTTCTTCTGAAATATCTTCGCGTTGAGATAACAAGGCAACTAATGTTTCGCGATCAAATTGCTGTAAGCGATCGCCAATATTTCCCAAACCCGCACGCGGATCGTTAAGCAACACTTGTAAATCGCGTTTGATTCCCTCAGGATTGAGTTCCTCTTTGTTGGTATTTTTCAAGTAGCCTTCTAAAGTAGCCCCAAAATCTTGCGCTTGCTTTTGTGCGCGGGTAGCCAAACGCCGTGGCGCTTTGACTATGTTGTTAATACTCTGTTGTACCTGATCGATTGCTTGATTAACTTGTTCTTCGCTCAAGTCTTCGCGCTGACTCAACAATTTTACTAAAGTTTCTCGGTCTACTTGTGCCAGGCGATCGCGTAATGCTAATGAACCTGCTTTTGGATCGTCAAGTAATTTTGTCAAGTCTCGTTGAATACCTTCAGGATCGAGTTCCTCTAAATTGGTATTGCGTAGGTATTCACCAATTTTCGCAGTAGTTTCCTCGTACTGTTTCTTGGCTTTGTCTGCTGCTTGTTGTGGTGCTTGCAGAATCCTTTTACGTACCGATTCGATTTGATCGATATTTTGATTAATTTGCTCCTCGCTTAAGTCTCCTCGCTGCGATAGTAATTGTACTAATGTATCGCGGTCAAACTGCGATAACCTTGCTCTCAAAGCGCCCAATCCTGCTTGCGGATCTTCTACAAGTTTTTGAAAATCGCGCTTGATACCTTCAGGATTTAATTCTTCCTTGTTGGTATTACGCAGATAATCTTCAACGTTTTGCCGCACTTCATCAGCTTTGGCTTGCGCTTGTTCTTGTACTTCTTTAGCACTATTGAGAACTGAATCGCGGGTACTTTCCAGTCGTCCTACAATATTATTTGCTTCTTCTTCACTTAAGTCATCTCGCTGTTTGAGAATTTCTACCAACGTGTCACGGTCAAATTGCTTTAAGCGATCGCTCAATGCATCAAACCCAGCTTCGGGATCTTCTAATAATATTTTGAACTCTTGCTCAATTCCTTCTGGATTGAGTTCTTCTTTACCCGTAGAACGTAGATAATTTTCTACTCGCGATCGCAGATCTTCTGATTGTTCTTGTGACTCGGATTGTTGTACAGTGTTGAGGACTTCTATGCGAAGACTTTCTATCTGTTCGGCAATATCGTTGATTTGAGACTCAAGCAAGTCTCCTCTTTGTTGCAGTTTTTGCACAACATAATCGCGGTCAATTTGTTCTAACTCGCGGCGTATTTTTCCAGGGGCAGCATCTGGATCGTAAATAACGTCTTTGAATTCTTGTTTAATTGTTTCGCGATTAAGATGCCATGCATAAGAGTTCAGCAAGTAGTTATCTAGATCGTTACGAATTAAACTGAAGGCTTGAGGCGTGTCGGCAACTTCCTCGCCAGCTTGTTTTGCTTTGTCCGCAACGTCACTGCCAGCTTCTTTAGCTTTCTCTGTAGTTTGACCCAGAACTTTTTGCAACTGGGCAGAAATTTTTTCAATATCTAAATCTGAAAGATCAGTTCTAGTCAGTAGTGCGCCAACCAAGGCTTCTACACCAAGTTGCATGGTTCTACCCATTGCCCCACCGCTTTGTTCCTGCTTCTGTGGTTGCTCTGACTTCTGTTCTGAACCGACAAGTTGCTGTAGTGTATTACCTATGTCACTAGAACGCAGTTGTTCTGCTGTTGCATTTTGCAGGAAGTTAAGTACCTTTGCTTGAGGATTACCCTGTTGACCAATTGTGTTTTGCCAAACACCTTCTAGCTGATCGGCGATCGCATTTACATCTTGTTTTGATAAATCTGTACGACTACTTACCAAATCAACAAAAGTTTGACGGTCAATGGTTTTAAGCACATCACCATCAGCAAGTGATGGTAAGTCTGCATCTTTAAGAATTTTCTGAAATTGATTGCCAATTTCTTCAGCATCCAACTTAGGTAATTGCAAGTTAGCCAAAGAACTTTGCAATGTATTTTGAATTACACTAGGGTCAAAACCTGAAGTTAGTTCCCGACGGACGGCTGCTGTAATCTCTTCAGCAGTAGATACTGCTTGACCTTTTGCCACGTTAGCACCAATTGCAGTTGTTGCTGTTCCCATAAGTCCTTGCAAACCAGAGGTTGCTGTACTCACAACCGAACCAATTAGAGAACCTACTGCTGTTGAACCTAGCCAAACTAACAGTGAAAAAAACGTTGCCCAGATAACTACGCCAATAATCGCACCCAGCAAAGAACTCTCAACCAAGCTCAATTTAACTGCTAGGAAACAAGCAACAAATAGCGCAATAGTAACTGTAATTAAAGTCCAAACTCCTACGACCCCTCCTATTTTGCGAATTCCTAAGTCTGAATCATCAGAACTTGTACCTCCTCCTAAAGATGAAATTCCAAATGCGACTGAGAAGTTAGTCAGTAGCAGTTGAAATGCAAATGCCATTACGACACCTGCTACCAATGCAACTAAAAATTGGGGACCTGAAAACATTACAGATGCTTCTTCGGGAGTGAGAATCTCCTCTGTTACTATTGGTATCTGCGCTAATCCTGATTGAGCGATTTCTCTACTAATTGCGATCGCTGCACCTTGAAGCATAATATTTACCTCATGAAAAAGTAAGCGCACCAAGTGATTGGTATTGCGCCGCTAGCGTAGTGTTAGTATCCAGATTTATAGATTGACAAAGTTTACTAATTAAATCATCTCTCTGAAGTTTGACAAGATAAAGGTTGCTTCTACAAACTTCGATAGAATTAAAGATAACTGAATATATGCCTAAGTTTTTTTACTTATAAAGTATTTGTCAGAATAAGTTATGCGTGATGTAAAACGAAGATGAACTTGATTGTCATAATGAGTACATAAATACAATCTATGCACGTCACTGTCTGTATTTTATAACTTTTGTTTAGTTATACGTTTGTCCTTCAATTCTCTTTTTATTAACCTAAAGCCTAAAAAAGCTTTATCAAATAGTTAATAATATAGTTGCATTTTTAAATTTTAATTAATATTTATATTTATTTAACCCAAAACAGCTGATGTTACAAAACTGTAGCTACACAAACATTACCAATTTGCGATTCTTACTTTGTCATTGAGGAACTTTACAGCTAGTTTATGTTGTCGGGTTTGAAGCTGTTGGCATTTAGACGGTTGGGAGAAAGACTGTTGAAAATATGTTCGTAATTTTATTTAACCCCAATACTATGCCACGGAGACTAGATCAGGATGAGGACAACAGATATCGTTAATCCACAACCTTATTCTGTCGCACGCGACAAGCAAATTACTAAAGGCGCTTAAAAGTTATCGTGATTCGCGATCGCATCCTTAATTTTGTGCAATACGTCATCTACAGGCATAACACCTAATTCTCCCGCTGCACGAGTACGAATACTTAAACTATTCGCTTCGACTTCCTTTGCGCCAACAACTGCCATAACAGGAATCTTTTCCTTTTCAGCATTGCGAATGAGTTTACCAAGTCGCTCATTACTCGTATCTGCTGCCGCACGGATACCACCTGCACGCATTTTTGTTGCAACATTCATAGCAAAATCTTGCTGCGCTTCACTTACTGGTAACAAACGCACTTGTGCTGGAGCTAACCATAATGGAAAATCTCCTGCATACTCCTCAATCAAAATCCCGATTAATCGTTCCAAAGAACCAAAAGGTGCGCGGTGAATCATGACTGGACGCTTGCGCGTACCATCTTCGGCAACGTATTCTAAGTCAAATCGCTCAGGCAAATTGTAATCAACTTGCACAGTACCTAGTTGCCACTCGCGTTCTAAAGCATCTTTGACAATAAAATCAAGCTTAGGACCATAAAAGGCAGCCTCTCCAATACCCTCAAAGTGATCCATTCCCAAAGTTTCTACAGCACGACGAATCGCGTTTTCAGCTTTGTTCCATGCATCATCAGAACCAATATACTTATCTGAAGTTGGATCGCGGAAACTAAGTCGGGCTTTAAAGTTTTGGTCGAGTCGCAGGCTTTTAATCACAGACAAAATCAAATCTACGACGTTGAGAAATTCGCTATCTAATTGTTCCGGTGTGACAAACAAGTGTGCATCATCTTGAGTAAAGCCTCGTACTCGCGTCAGTCCACCAAGTTCTCCAGATTGTTCATAGCGATATACCGTGCCAAATTCTGCTAAACGCAGTGGTAATTCTCGGTACGAACGTAACTCACTTTTGTAAATCTGGATGTGGAAAGGACAGTTCATTGCTTTTAAAACAAAGCCTTCCTCTTCCTTTTCACCCATCATGGGGAACAAATCATCTTTGTATTTTTGCCAGTGACCTGATATTTTGAACAATTCCACTCGACTAATGTGTGGAGTCACAACAGGTTGATAGCCTCGATTGATTTGTTCTTGCTTCAAAAAGTCTTCTAAGACACTACGCAGAATAGTTCCTTTTGGCGTCCACAAAGGCAAACCAGGACCAACATCATCGCTAAAAACAAAGAGTCCTAACTCTTTCCCTAACTTACGGTGATCGCGGCGTAGTGCTTCTTCTTTACGGCGTTTGTATTCGGCAAGTTGTTCTGGAGATTCCCACGCCGTAGCATAGATTCGTTGCAACTGTGCTTTAGTTTCATCACCACGCCAGTACGCCCCAGCAACACTTTCTAGTTCTATTGCTTTAGGGCTAAGTTCACTCGTATTCTCAAGGTGGGGACCTGCACACAAATCCCACCACTCATCTCCTAAGTGGTAAATCGTAATCGGCTCTTGTTTAATATCATCAAGGATTTCTAGCTTGTATGGTTCGTTAATTGCTTTAATCCGTCGTTGGGCTTCTTCGCGGCTAACTTCTTCGCGAATGACTGGCAATTTGCGGTTAATAATTTTCACCATCTCTTTTTGGATGGCTTTTAAGTCTTTTTCGGTAAATGGCTCTGGATTGTCAAAATCATAATAGAATCCGTTTTCAATCCAAGGACCAATCGTTACTTGCGCTTTGGGAAACAACTTCTGTACTGCCATCGCCATGATGTGAGACGCAGTATGACGAATTTTCTTCAAAGTCTCCGATTCACTAGTACGCGGCAATTGAATCTTAGGTTGCTGCTGTGCGGGAGATTGAGCAGATGACATTTGTTGAACCATTGGCGGTAACTGAAATTAAGCGATCGCAATTATCACTGCCTCTATCTTATCGGTACTTCTCATCAACTCGCAGCAATTTATGCTCGCTCCTCAAATTTACATCCCTTGGCAGAATGTTAACAATTGTAAATAAAGTTAAGATTAAGAAATAGGAGAGTAATTTAGTGTTTGCTTTATGCTTAACTCCAATCTACCAGAGCCTGAATTGCTCAAAACCATATTGCAACCGCTGCTTGAGGACTTTCAGTATTGGTTTGAGCGATCGCGCCATCTTCTAGAAACCGAGCAAATCGCTTTTCTAGATGAGCAGCAACAGTTTGACTTGCTTGAGCGCGTTAAGCAAGCACAGCAGGAGGTCAACTCAGCACAAATGTTATTTAAAGTAACAGGGGGACAAGTGGGTATTGATATGGCAGCAATGATGCCTTGGCACCAGTTACTGACAGAATGCTGGAAAATCGGAATGAGGTTTCGCTCGGAGCAGTCTCATAAACGGGAAAGAAGATCAGACAACTCTTAAGATTTCTGAGATACTCATTATAAATGATGGTTGATTAGCTAAAATGCTGCCCTGCAAAATCAACTGTTTAGACAATAAAACCATAATAAATCTGCTGGCTGCCTTGGAGAATAATGCAATGTTACACCTGCTTTACATTTTAGCTTTTACAATTCTTGCCTTAATTGCCGTTAGTAACTTAATTCGCAATCTTTTAATGTTCAGCCGAGAACGCGATAGAACTTATCCAGCGCGATCGCCTCAAAACAGCCAAGGTAGCTATTCTGCTTCACCTCATTCTGTACCGCATCCAGAGCTATTGGATACTGCAGGAAACATCATCAAAGATCCGCTGTTGGTCATTCGCTCAATCAGTGTTGAAGATGCTCGCCAACAACTTGATGCCCTCTACGACTCTTCTCCTGGCTACAAAGGTGAAAACCAAGAGGAAGCATAACTCAATCTCAGCTTATCTAAAAAGCAATTGGCAGTTAGCTAAAAGCACTAACAGCTAATTTTGCTTGAGTTGAACTGCAACTTAAAATTATCAAGCTATCGAGTAAATTCACATCAAATCAGAAGTATTTAGATTAGGACTTAGTGTTGCGATTTCCAGAAAAATTTCTTTGGGGTGCTGCCACCTCTGCTTATCAAATCGAAGGCGCGTGGAACGAAGACGGTAAGGGAGAAAGCATTTGGGATACTTTTACACACCGTCTTCATACAATACATAACAATGAAAGTGGCGATATTGCCTGTAACCACTATCATCAAATGCCTGAAGATGTGGCTTTAATGAAAGAACTAGGACTACAGACGTACCGCTTTTCGATTTCTTGGTCGCGGGTATTGCCACAAGGCAAAGGTGCAATTAATCATAAAGGACTCGATTTCTACGATCAACTAGTAGATCAATTACTAGCAGCAGAAATTATCCCAAACGTTACGCTATTTCATTGGGATTTGCCTCAAGCATTGCAAGATCGAGGTGGTTGGAATAATCGCGACAGTGTCGAGTGGTTTTGCGAGTATGCACAACTAATGTTTCAGCGCTTAGGCGATCGCGTTCCGTTGTGGTCTACGCACAACGAACCTTGGTCACACGCTTTTCAAGGATATAGCTTCGCAAATCATGCTCCAGGAATTGCCTGTGCTGCTCAAGCATACCAAACTGTACATCACTTATTGCTATCGCACGGCAAGGCAGTACAACTGTTTCGTCAAGGAGGTTATAAAGGGGAAATTGGTATAGTTTTAAGCTTTCGGCATTACTTACCAGTTAGTGACAGTGAAAGCGATCGCGCTGCGTGTCAACGCGCGTATGAAGACAAAGTATCAATGTTTCTGCAACCACTATTTCGAGGACATTATCCAGAAAATTTAATCGATTGGTTAGGTACGCAAGCTCCGCAAATTCACGATGGCGACTTAGAATTTATTCAGCAACCAATTGATTATTTAGGTGTAAATTATTACTATACATTGTCAGTATCATTTGCATCGAGTGGTGGTTTACTCAAGCTCAAATCTGTGCCTTTTTCTGCGCCAGGTTGGGGTCATACTGAAATGGGCTGGGGTGTTAATCCAGAAGGCTTAAAAGCAGTATTGCTTGATATTAAAGAAAACTACGGCAATCCTAAGATTTATATTACTGAAAATGGCTGTGCATTGGAAGATCAACCGGATACCATAGGATTTGTTGCTGATTGGGGACGTATAAATTATTTAAGAGATCACTTACGAGCAATACACGAAGCAATTCAAACAGGAGCGAATATTCAAGGCTATTATCTTTGGAGTTTTCTAGATAATTTTGAGTGGTCGAATGGATACCGACCGCGCTTTGGTATTGTGCGCGTAGATTTTGAGACGTGTAAACGTACTCCGAAACAAAGTGCTTATTGGTATAAAGAAGCGATCGCCCGAAATGGCATAGAGTAGTTGTTAGGAATCTAGATAACTTTGAATAATCTCAACCGCCCGTCCAACTCCATCTTCTGCACGAATGCGATCACCTAAAGCAAGAGCGTTGTTCGTCATAGTTTCATTGCAAATCACATTTTGAATTGCGGTAGCAAACTGATCGCGAGTGAGTTCTTTTTGAGGAATTGGCAAGGTTCCTACACCTAAATCTGCAACTCGCTGTCCCCAAAATGGTTGATCGACGCCGAAGGGAATAACTACTGAAGGAACACCTGCCCGTAAAGCTGCGGCTGTTGTGCCTGCACCACCGTGATGAACTACCGCACGGCACAAAGGAAACAACCAGTCATGAGAAATGCTGCCAGTAATTGAAAATACATTGTCTGGTAAATCAACACCTTGTAAACCTCCCCAATTCAACAAAATGCCGCGCTGTTTTGTTTGTATAAAAGCGTCTAGTATCAAATTTGTGACTACTTCTGGATTTCGTTCGCTCATGCTACCAAAACCAACGTAAATTGGTGGCACTCCTGATTCAATGAAATCAACTAAATCTAGTGGTGGTTGCCACTGGGAATCTTCTAAAAACCAATAGCCCGTAACATAAGCCCAGTCTGACCAATCTTTCGGCTTGGGAATTACAGTCGGGCTAAAACAATGAAGAATCGGTATTTGCTGCTGTTGTAAATGAGAGTAAAGACCTGCGAAAGGTGCTGGTGGTAAGTTTAGATTCTGTCGCCAGTGATTAATTTTTTTTCGCACTGATTGCCAACGCAGTTGTTCGTGAATGACATACGTTAACCAGTTGTAAGTGCCACCAAAATTGATGGGAGTTGTGTAAAGTGGATGGGGAAATGCTCGTGTACGAGTTAATGGATTTGTAAACGCTGCAAAGCACGGTACTTGTAGTTTTTCAGCAATATGATAGCCAGGTAAGGCAACTTGAGAATAAATAATGGCTTCTGTGTCTTGACAGCAGTTCCAGCAATCTTCTAAAAGTTGTTCTAGGTGATCGCAGAAGATTTGCCAGTAATCAACATTTTTGGCTAAAGCTTGAATATATTCTTGAGGATTTGTGCCTACTGCTGCAAAGTCTAATCCATGACTGCGCACGAATTGTGCAAATCGAGCATAAGACACAATTTGTATTTGATGACCAGCTGCTTGTAACCCTAATCCTAATGCTATGTAGGGCTGCACATCACCTCGACTACCAATCGCTAAGATCGTCATTTGCATATTATTTTCTGGTCATCTTGTATTAAAAATAGGTATACCGATTCTTAATTAAAAGAACTCAGGGGCAAATCTAACGAGAGATAGAGGAAAACTAGTCAAACTTCGTGTTTGCTCATGATTGTAGTTTATGCTAAGACTTGTATGAAACATTTACATTTTTTTCAATCTATCTTGAACTTATATTTTTTGCTGAGTCCTAGCTATACAGAATAGTTGACAGGGTTTGTCGCCTATCTAAAGGAGGAGGCATTATTATGGTTATTTCGCTAAACATAAATAATTGTAAAGAAATTCTCAGAATTCACCCACGCCACTAGGAGAAATAATGCAGGGAATTCGCGTTGCTAATGCCCCTTGTTCTTGGGGTGATTTGGGAGTGCAAGGACTTGAGGGTGAAAGTATTGGTTATCAACAAATGTTGGACGAGCTAGTTGCAACTGGCTATGTTGGTACTGATTTAGGTGATTGGGGATATATGCCTACAGACCCAAATCAGTTAACAGCTGAACTTGAGCGCCGTAATCTCACAATCATCAGTGGCTATGTTCCAGTAGCTGTGAAAAATCCAGAATCACATCAACAAGCTGAAGCACAGGCTCTCAAAATTGCCCGATTGCTATCGACAGTTGCAGACACGAGTGATACTCAAAAAAGCCGCCCTTTCATGGTGGTGATGGATGAAATTGGTGCTGTCCCTGTACGAACGCAAAATGCAGGAAGAGTTGAGCCAGGAATGGAGTTAAGCGACGAGGAGTGGGGTAAATGCATTGCAGGGGCTGAGCGGATTGCACGCGCGATTCGGGATGAAACAGGAATGCGGACAACGTTTCATCATCATTGTGCTTCTTATCTAGAAACACCAAAAGAAATTGCCCACTTTTTAGAGCAAACTGATCCCAATTTGATTGGCTTAACTTTAGACACTGGACACTATGCTTATGGTGCGGCTACAGATGATGCGCAATCTGTATTAGAAGCTTTTGAGCGCTTTGGCGATCGCATCTGGCACGTACATTTTAAAGACTGTGACTTTGAACTTGCCCAAGCCTCCCGCAACCAAGGTTGGGATTATTTTGAGGCTGTGCGTCGCGGGCTATTCTGCGAACTTGGCAAAGGTGGCGTAGATTTTCCTGCGGTAGTTGCTTGGCTGCGCGAACATAATTATGACGGTTGGATTGTTGTCGAACAAGATGTACTTCCTGGTATGGGAACTCCTAAACAAAGTGCTCAGCGCAACCGAGAATATTTAAAGCAATTAGGATTGTAAAAAGTTAGCATCACCGCTCTTTGAGTGGAGTTATGAGTTATGAATTTTGAGTTTTGAATTTTAGAAAACATTTGTAACATTCTTAACTCAACATTCTTGAAAGCCTCCAATGCTTTATTCCCTGACTTTAGGTATGGGAATTCAACTCAACACTCAAAATTCAACACTCAAAACTCTTTTCCCTTCTACTATGGGAAGATCTATTGCCGACTTTTTGAATCGCTATGTTGTTGCCGCAAGTTGAGTAAAGAAACCGTTACATGGTTATGAGTATCACCTGTGGAGGCATCGGGTATCTTTTTTTTGAGTCTGCGAACAAATTCACGAATGACATCTGATTGAGTTCGCTCAACTTGCATACAGTATTGCCTAAGTATTTCTAACTCATCATCTGAAAGCCTAACAAACAGTCCTTTTTTCATGATCTTGTGTTATCAAAATGATATACATTTATTATGGGTTACTATTAGTACGGTCTCCACCAACAGAAACTCAGCTAACAAAAATTGCCAGCTGTGTTGATGTGTCCTATCGCTAGTATAAATAGTGACTGACATGGTAGAGGCAGAATAATGAGCAAAACAGCGTTGCTTTTTATATGTATGCTTTGGTATTAACTCGCAGAGTGTAGTCAACTCCATCACAATCATCAATATTGTTTGGATTGAAACAGCACCTGAACAATAACGAAAAGTAGTCCCCTGAGTATATTGCAATCTTGATTTGAATTTCTGTACGGAACCCAACCGAGGCAAAATTCAGCGCAAGAATCAATTTCCTCCAATATCAAGCCATTGGCAGCGATGAGTATATAACTTGGGCTATTGTCTGTAAGTGCGATTGCAGCGAACAGTCCCTTCTGTGTACCTAGCCTTTGCTTTCCCCGTTCGGCGAAGCTGTTGCCTAAGCTTAAGTGGTTGAGTGCTTGAAAACGTTGTGTTATAGCAGAGGTCAGAGATTAGAGAACGCGCGATCGCTTAGACCTGCGCTTGGAAGGTTAGGGTTAAAAGCTATTTAGGGTAAGGCTTTGATCTATAACGTCTTGATCTTTACTTTCATTGCTATATCTCGCAGCCACTACAACCAAATTGCCAGCAAAGGTTTTTATTTCCGAATCACACAACTTGTTAAGTCAAGAGGATTGAAGAGGGTTATGAGTGCAAAGTGGTCAGTCAAGACACAATTACCAGTTCATTACACTGTATTTGAGAGTTTCGACCTATTCAATCCTGATAACAACGCTTTGTTGTTCGACGGGCAGAATTCGAGCCTACAGTCTTTGCGTCGAGTCGTTGTCGTAGATGATTATGTTGAACGTCTCCACGGAGAACGCATTCGCCAGTACTTTCAGTATCACGAAATTGAATACCGCCTGATCTCGCTTTCGGTATCTGAAGATAACAAATCAATGGAGACAGTTTTTCAGGTAATTGAAGAACTGAATGCTTTTGAAGTTGCACGGCGATCGGAACCAGTGATTGCGATCGGCGGTGGCGTACTGATGGATATTGTTGGTTTAGCTGCTAACCTTTTTCGACGGGGAATTCCCTATATCCGTATTCCTACAACTTTATTAGGAGTCGTCGATGCGGCAATCGGTGCCAAAACAGCGGTAAACTTCCAAGGTCATAAAAATCGGATCGGTACATTCTATCCTCCACTTGCTGCAATACTTGATACAACACTGTTACAAACTTTAAGTGACAGACAAATTAGTAATGGTATTGCGGAGATTCTCAAAATTGCACTTGTCAAAGATACAGAATTATTTGAACTATTAGAGAATTACGGTGCGGCAATGCTAAGTAGCAAGTGCCAAAATCCAGAAGCCATGCCAATTATTCGGCGTTCCGTACAAGGCATGTTAGAAGATTTGGAATCCAATCTCTGGGAGGAGAAACTCGAAAGACTCGTAGATTACGGTCATACTTTCTGCCCTACACTGGAGTTGAAAGCTGTACCAAAACTCTTACACGGAGAAGCTGTTGCGGTTGATATGGCAATTTCTGTGATGCTTGCCTATCAAAGAAGTTTAGTCACTTATCAAGAAGTCGAACGCATTTATAATTTTATGCGCAGCGTGCGTTTACCATTACTACATCCGATTTGTACACCCGAACTGCTGTATGCAGCATTACAAAGTACAACAAAACATCGCAACGGGCTACAACGCTTTCCATTAACGGTAGGAATTGGTTCAGCACAATTTTTCCACGATATCACCTACGATGAAATCAAAACAGCCGTAAAAGCGATCGCACAATTAGAACCAGACGCAGCAATGCAAACTTCCTTGTAATTCATATCAACTTTATCGCTTTTACATTCAAAGACATGACTACAGTCAACGAGACGATCGAATATAACGAGCACCTCAGTCAATATATTCGCAACTTATTTGTTGTTGAAGACGACACTTTACAACAAATTCGCGAACGACCAGCAAAAGAGGGTTTACCTCCTCACGACATTAATCCAGAAGAAGGTCGCTTTTTGCAACTACTAGTCCGTGCTAGTAATGCCAAATCAGCAATAGAATTTGGCACGCTGGTAGGATATAGCAGTATCTGGATTGCCCGTGGCTTAGCAGCAGAAGGCAAACTATTCACCTTCGAGAAAGAACAGATGTGTGTGGACATTGCTAAGGATAATTTTGCCAAAGCTAATGTTGCTCACCAAATAGAGATTCTTTGTGGCGATGCTCACACCTTAGTTGATTCCGTTGCTGCTCAAGGACCTTTTGATTTCGTGTTCATCGACGCGGAGAAGACAGGTTACATTGATTACTTTAATTGGGCATTAGAAAATACCCGTCCTGGTGGGTTTATTGTTGCTCATAACGTATTCCTCCACTGCACCATCCTTGATTCAGACACAACTGATGAAGGAGTCAAAGCAATGCAGATGTTCCACAAACACGTTGCTACCTCTAACCGTGTCACGAGTACTGTATTTCCGGCAGGAGATGGAACTCTTGTTGCGGTAACTGCCTAAATCTGTTTTCTAGGTCATTATGGAATCAGTACAAACTCCCCGCAAGCAGGCTTTTGCTTTACTCAAGAGCCTTGGTACTCTGACTTTACTTTTATTAGCATTTCCATTTTCTTTGAGCGTTGTTGTCTTCACGCTGTTATGGAGTTTGCTAACAAGCTTATTTCAGCGTCGCGTACAGGCAAATCCGAAAAGGATTTTGCTTACTGGTGCTAAGATGACAAAATGCTTAACTCTGGCGCGATCGTTTCACGCAGCTGGGCATCGCGTTTTCATGGTAGAAACCAAAAAGTACTGGTTATCAGGCAATCAGTTTTCTAACTGTGTAGAAGCTTTGTACACCGTTCCTGCACCCCAACACGATACTGAGGGCTACATTCAGGGGCTACTGAACATTGTCAAGAAAGAAAAAATTGATATGTTCATTCCTGTATCTAGCCCAGTTGCTAGCTATTATGACTCTTTAGCCAAACCAGCATTGTCGCCCTATTGCGAAGTATTTGCGTTTGATGCTGAGACAACTAAGCTACTAGACAACAAGTTCACTTTTAACCAAAAAGCACATTTTGTAGGACTATCTGCGCCAAAAACCTTCTTAATTACCGATCCAGATCAAGTTCTCCAATTTGATTTTGCTGCTGATGGAAGTCAGTACATTCTTAAAAGCATTGCCTACGACTCAATCAATCGCTTAGCTTTGCTGAAGTTGCCCTGTGCTGCTGAAGAAATGGCTGAGTATGTTTACAGTCTGCCAATCAGCGAGGAAAATCCCTGGATTATGCAGGAGTTTCTCAAAGGGCAAGAGTATTGTACTCACGCTGTTGTTAGAGATGGACAGTTACTGCTTTATGCTTGTGCCAAATCCTGTGATTTCTTGGTTAACTACGAACACGACTACAATCCCGCAATTTTGGATTGGGTAAGTCGCTTTGTCAAAGAACTCAACCTGACAGGGCAAATTTGTTTGGACTTTATTCAAGCAGCGGATGGTACAGTTTATCCGATTGAATGTAATCCGCGAACAAGTACCTGTATCACTATGTTCCACGACCAACCAAAGGTAGTGGCAGATGCTTATCTCAGTAGTAGTGCACAAGCACCAAAAGAACCTGTGCAGCCTCTACCTGATAGTAAGCCTACTTATTGGACATTTCACGAGCTTTGGCGGTTACTGAATATTAAGACTTGGAGAGATTTTCAGTATCGGCTCAGCATTATTTTCAATGGTATAGATCCAGTTTTTCATCCTCGCGATCCATTGCCATTTCTCGGAGTCAATCACTGGCAAATTCCTTTGCTAATTCTCAACAACGTGCGTCAATTCAAAGGCTGGGAACGTATTGACTTCAACATTGGCAAGCTGGTGCAGTTAGGAGGCGATTGAAGTCTTAAAAGCCAGCTAACAGCTAACTATTAGCTAGGCTCAAAGCAAAATAATCTTCTACCCATTGAGTTGCAGCAAATCATAATTCTCCTCTCTGCTTTGCTCCCCTGCTAGTTATTTAAGCAACTCTAAAGCGAAACGGTATTACATTCATAGCGGAGTTTCAATGACAACTACACTCGCTCAAAAAACTAACAACATGGAAGCCAAAAAGAAAGTTTTTGGCATGATCCAAGCTTTCTGGGAAAGTCAGTGTTTACATGTGGCAACACGCCTAGATATTTTTAATATATTGTCTGAAGGATCGCAAAGTATTGAAACCTTAGCAGAAAAGACTGCAACTAAGGTTGACAAACTTTATATTATATTACGTGCTTTAGGGCACTTAGGAGTGCTGGAAGAACAGCCAGGAAGAGTTTTTGCGGCAACAGAAGTGTCTGAACTGCTAGTCACAAATGCTGGACCTTCGATCGGGCATTTTGCGATGCACATTATTGAACCAGCACAGTGGGATGCTTGGAAAGTGTTGGAGACGTGCTTACATACCGGAGAAGTGCCGTTTGAGCGTGCTAATGGCAAGACGGTTTATGAATTTACACGAGATGAAGATTGGAGTGGCGATGTTTTCATCAAAGCTATGAGTTTTTTAACCGATCATGCTGTTGATGCATTGCTCGATGTTTTTGATTTTAGCCGCTTTAATACAGTCATGGATGTTGGTGGTGGTCAAGGCGGACTCATTTCTAAGATCGTTAAGCGCTTTGGCTGTAAAGGTATCTTATTTGATTTACCGTATGTTACAGAAACAGCACCCGCACACATTGAAAAACAAGGCGTTGCAGCTGATGCAGTTCAAATCGTAACAGGTGATGTTTTTAAGGGATTGCCTACTGGGGCTGATGCAATTGTGATGAAGTATTTCCTATCTTCATGGAAAGATGAAGATGCACTCGCGATACTGCGTCATTGTAAAGCAGCACTACCAAAACATGGCAAGGTAGTTTTATTGCAGTGTATTGTTCCAGATTTAGGTGAGCCGACAGTTTGTCCTGATGGTATTATTCCATCACTATTTGCGACACAGATTATGGTGGCAGTTCCTGGTGGTGCGTGGCGTACTCAGAAAGAATATGAACGCTTATTCACAGCAAGCGGTTTCCAACTTGAAAATGTCGTGCCTACGGGAACTAATCTCTCAGCCTTGGAATTTGGTTTAGTAGATTGAAATTCAGAAGCTAGGGGCAGGCATCCTGCCCCAATAGTATGCTAGCTTTCAAGACAAACAAGTGTTTGAGATTGCTCTAGCTCTATTAAAAGTTGTTGCCAGTTTAGTCCTGCTAAGTTATCTCGGATGATATGAGCATCTCCAACACGTTCTACTGGACCAAGCCCCAAAACCCACATTTTGGCAGCTAATCCGGCGGCAACTCCTGAACTAGCATCTTCCACAACAAGACATTCGTGTGGCTGCAATCCTAACTGACCAGCAGCATACAGAAAGACATCAGGAGCTGGCTTATGATGTTCGACACTGTAACCGTCAGCGATCGCATTCAATCGCTCAGCAATTCCTAAGCGTTGACACACAAGGCGAGCGTTTTTACTCGATGAACCAATCGCGACTTTAATGTC
Organism: Gloeocapsopsis crepidinum LEGE 06123; assembly: GCF_015207655.1. Classification (GTDB taxonomy): domain Bacteria; phylum Cyanobacteriota; class Cyanobacteriia; order Cyanobacteriales; family Chroococcidiopsidaceae; genus Gloeocapsopsis; species Gloeocapsopsis crepidinum. The sequence continues at coordinate 35,524 of NZ_JADEWN010000038.1, forward strand.
CGCAGCATGAAGTTCATCTAATAAAGCAAGTGCTCCTGGAAGTAAATCGGCTGGCGTAAGATTTTGAATTAATTGCTCATAGTAACTGTTTTTGCGAACCATCATCTCTTGAAGTTCTGCTTCACTCACAGCGCAATCACCTAACATATGTAACAGCGAATCGCGGCGTGACAATCCCCGCATTTGCTCGTTAGCTTGACGGTCAAAGGCAATTCCAATTTCGTCTGCGAGTTGTTTCCAGGCTAAGTAATGATACTCTGAGGTATCTGTTAAAACACCATCTAAATCAAAAATGACGCCTCGCAGTGGAGTTATCGTACAGCGATCGCTCAGTGCCATATTTGGTTTTACTTGATTCAACCCCTCAGAAGATATTCCTGATACTTCCGGTTTTTGTGTTGTCATAATTACGGCATCGGGTGAGATGTCAAACTTGTACCACCGTTGACGCCATTGCAGCTTAAACTGCAAACGGGTCCAGTTTGATGGTAAATGAGATTGATCGACAATTGGTCCTGCTTCAGTCAAACGGACACCAGCAAAACCAAAGACAACAGCTTGCCATATTCCACCAGCTGATGCTGCATGAACGCCTTCACCTGCATTACCACGAACATCTTTGATATCTACTAGTGCTGCCCGCATAAAATGTTCGTAAGCTGTCATAGGTTCATCTAATTCACAAGCCAAGATTGCATGAATCGCAGGTCCTAAAGAAGATCCATAGGTGTGATCGGTACGGGGAGTATAATAATCCCAATTTGCTTGTAACAACTGAGGCCGCTGTTGGGCGGTCATTTCAGTTTTCAACGGAGTATCTCGCAACAAGTACAGCAGCATTAAAATATCTGGCTGCTTCAAAATCTGCTTTTCATTTGTCCCTTCAACGCCGAGAATGGCTTGCATCGACTGCGTACGCCATTGATAATCTGTCCAGTCAATGTCTTCTAAATCAAAGAAGCCCTCAAATTGCTCAATAACTTTTGTCTCTGTTGGTTGAACTACTAGCATATGGCGGATAATATGCGACCAACGCTTTGTCCGCTCTGGTCTAATATCTAACTTCTGCGCTAATTCTGCTGCTCGTTCTGGATAATGTTGATGCAACCAATTATATACAGCTAAAGCACTTTCCAAGTGCCACTGCGCCATGCGGTTAGTAAAAGTATTGTTATCAACGCGCTCGTGGTTTTCATCTGGACCGATGACATCGCGAATTTCATAGCATTGGCGATCGCCGTTCCATTCAACGCGGCTACCCCAAAAAACTGCAGTGTCGAGGACAATTTCTGCACCCTCGCGTTGCATCCAATCATCATCGTGCGTTGCTTGCCAATAGTGCCAAACCGCGTAAGCAATATCTGTATTAATATGAACTTCAATATCACCACACCAAATGCGTACAGGTTCTCCATCAGGACCAAATACCCAACGCGGAGTCACTTCATCACCTGTATTTGCACTTTCCCACGCATACATTGCACCTTCATATCCTGCTGCTTGGGCTTTGCGTCTGGCACCTTCCAAGGTGTGGTAGCGATAAGACAGCAAGTTACGGGCAATTTGTGGTTGTGTAAACGTAAAGAAGGGAACAATAAAAACCTCGGTATCCCAAAATACGTGACCGCGATAAGCAAAACCCGATAATGTTTTTGCCGGAATGCTGACGCGGTTGTTATGTCGTGGTGCGGCGGCGAGGATTTGAAACAGATTGTAACGAATAGCAATTTGGGCTGTGGAGTCGCCTACGATTGCAATGTCGCAGTCTTGCCATAGATCGTCCCATACTGCACCGTGAGCTGCAAGTAAAGTTGTATAGCTTGGTAAACTCGCCAGTCTTTCTTGGGCTGCTGACACAGGTTGGTTTGCTTCAAGTGAAGTAAAAACAGTCACAATTTTTTCTAGGGTGACAGTCTTGCCTGGCTGTGCCTGAAATACTGTTGTTAACGTTGGACTACCAGCCTCTCCTATAAATTTAACGGGTGTTGCTTCCGAACACGCTAGTTGAAACGCCATTCCTAGCTCAATTTTTGAATGGTTACAGCGCTGATGTAACCAGGCGTTATTATTGCTACCACCTTGTTCAAGCCAACTCCAATGTTTAACGCCGTGATTATCTACGTTACCATTGATGCTAGCTTCGACCGCGATCGCTCCCGTAAAGTCTACGGGCGTTATCTGGCAGTGCAGCACCAAAACATGGTCGTCTGCCATACTAATCATGCGTTCAAAGTGGAACTTTACGGTATGCCCACCAGGACTACGCCACAACACGTCACGGCTCACGATACCCCAGCGGAGGTCTAACTGGCGCTGATAATCTAAGATCTCGCCTTGACTGAGACAAAAGCGATCGCTCCCTATGTATACTGTTAACGGCAACCAATCTGGACAGTTAACTAGTTCCGTATGCATAACCGGAACATCATCGTACACGCCATTAATTAGGGTCGCTGCGCTGGTATTTGGGTAGCCCTCTTCAAAGCTGCCACGCGTGCCCAGATAACCGTTACCTAAGGTAAACAAAGTTTCCTTGTGGTGCAGTTCTGCTGGGTCAAATTGAGTTTCAAAAATATTCCAACCGCTGTAGTCCATGACTAGATCGTCTCGCTGTGGGTATCGTACAATACAAAAATCTCTTTCTATAGCATTCCCCTTTAGATAGATATCCGCAGGGAATTTACGAAAACCGAAGTAAAACTATACAAAACGCAATAAAGTGTTGTTAAAATTTGCAAGTGATAGTGGCTAGTTGTGAGTGGCTATTGGCTACTGCACACCAGTGTTACTTAAATTTGCCAATGCTAGTGAAAGATCGAACTATTCACTAATCACTAGAGTCACTCCTACACTTAAGCTTCAATAACAACTCTAAGGTTTCCGCGTTTTCTAGCAACGCGACACGCAGTAGTATTGCCCGAACGCTCAAACTCCAAGTCTAGTAAAGTAGGTCCAACGCGTAAGTTGTGTACCGACAGAGTGTTGATTGATTCTGGTAAAGCAGGATCAATGATTCGCAAACAGTTGTTTTTAGCATCAGGAACTAAGTTCACCATCATTTGTAAAAGTTGGAAAATGCTTCCTGTTGCCCAGGCTTGTGGCGAACAAGCTACTGGATACTGTACTGGGTCATTATCGTTTGTGCGTTCATAGCCGCAAAACAGCTCAGGTGGGCGCTGATAAGGCTGGCGTTGAGTCATTTCTAGAATACTTTGAGAAAGCTCAAGAGCTTGATCGATTAATCCTAGCGATCGCACGCCCATAGCAATCATCGCATTGTCATGCGGCCAAACTGAGCCAATATGATATCCCATTGGATTATATGCTGGGGACAAACTACTTAGGGTCCGAATACCCCAACCGTTGAACATATCAGGTCCTCGCAACCGTTCAGCTACGCTGTAGGCTTTGTCTGGTGTGAGAATGCCCAGGTGTAGACAATGACCAGGATTAGAAGTGATGCTATCAACTTGCTTGCCTTCACCATCTAAAGCTAAAGCACAGTAATCTTGGTCTTTCATCCAAAAGTCACGATTAAATCGCTCCTTAAGAAGGTTGGCATCTTCTTGCCAGCGTTCTGCTAGGTCGATCCGCTTTTTCATGCGCGCTATTTCTGCTAACCGCACTTTTGCTGCATAGACGTACGCTTGAACTTCACATAAGGTAATAGAACCATTTGCTAAGTGCCCGTGACGGTCTACAATACAGTCACCTGAGTCCTTCCACCCTTGGTTAACTAAGCCACGACGGGAAGTCCGAAAATAGCTAAGATAGCCGGTCTGTTCGCAATTGCGGTCAATCCATTCCATTGCCGCTAGTGCGTTCGACCACAGTTGCTCTAGGGTTTCGTTATCGTGTGTCCAGGCGTAATACTCTGCGTAGAGCATCAACCACAAAGGAGTTGCATCTACTGTGCCGTAGTAGGGTGTATGGGGAATTTCTTGGCAACGTGCCATTTCACCCATACGTAACTCGTGCAGAATTTTACCTGGTTGTTCTTCGCGCCACTCATCTTCTATTTTACCTTGATAAGCAGCAAGAATGGTGAGTGTTTCCCGTGCGATCGCAGGGTTCAACATTAGCGTTTGAGACGCTGTAATCAGTGAATCGCGTCCAAATAGTGCGGAAAACCAGGGAACACCGGCAGAGACAACTTTGCAGCTACCAAATCTTTTACCGATCGATTGTCGCAAGAGATATAAATCTTGCTCAGCGCGTTCAATTGTTCGGTTAAAAATGACTTTATCCGAGCGAATTTGCGTAATATGGTGTCGCCAACTTTGCTCTTCTAATAACTCAGCAGCTTTCGCCTGTACTAATGTCATAGGAGCACTGACAGTTGACGCTTGCTGACTGTTGGTCAGCATTTGAAGCCGATAGCCCAACTTTTGTGTTTGATGAGAAGCTAGTTCTATTTGCCAAATTGCTGTGTAGCCTTTGAAGGATTTCGGCTGTAGGTATTGAAACTGAATTCGCGATTCCATCAACGTTCCATCCAAGCCTTGGTAAGCTAGCGTTAGGGCGTCTTGATAGCACAGTAGGTAAGCTCCATCACGAGATGATGCATCTTCTGGAGGTTTGGTTGATGGTTCAGCAAGACGTAAGAGCCTACCGCGTTTTTCCCGCTGAAAACCTCGAATTTCAAATAAATCAATAAAATCGGCATCAAAGCTCAGACTTAGCTCAAAACTAGCTGAGCTGGTACTATAATTCGTAATTTCAATTTCTTCAAACAGCGCTCCTCCTAGGGCAATTTCTCTGCGAATTCCCAGTGCATCAGATTTTAAACGGTTCTCAATTGTTGGATTCGTACATAAAATCGATAGAGAAAAACCCTTATCAGCAGTACTGCTGAGTAGTACCGGCGATCGCCCTTCAATTTGCAACTCTAGCCGACTGAGAAACCGAGTATCATTGCAAAAAAGCCCCATGCTTGCTTTTTGTTCGTCTGTTGCCCCCATGCAACCAGAAACATTTCCTAGCGTATCAGTGACTAGAAATAAATCGTCATCTTTGACTGTAAGCGTTGGTTGCGGTCGCTCACTTAGGACACAAGGCCACTCGGGAATCGGTAACTGTTGTGCAGGAACAAAAATTCTCCCGTCTAGTTCGAGTTTGTCTGTTGTCATCAGCGTATCTGGTGTCATGCCAAATATTTCCGATTCCACAATGATTTACATTTCTCGGGCTGTTAACTGCTTCTACAGTGTTTAACCTATCAAACAACTGCTCAATAGCAATCCTTACATAACTTCATTACACGACCGAAGTAAGTTGTACAACTTACACTCAAGATGAAAAATTGACAAGATTCTTCATGATATCTACTTTCAGCTTTAACTAGTTAGCAACTGACATTATTGAAAATAGGCGATTGTTAGCCTTTCACTTTACTTCATTTCTGAAATTTGACTGATTATTTATAAACTATTGTAAATATATTTAATAATAATAGCTAAATTATAGTTGGGTTCTACTAGCAAGGAGTCAAAAGCCAGAGGCGATCAACAGTGACTTTTGACTTTTTGACGTTTACATTTTGGCTGACACTACTTAGTTGTCAAGACATTACCATTTGAAACGCTTTTTCGTATTCATCTGTCATCGATTGAACACTAAAATGGTTCACAACGTAATCTCGGCAAGTCTGTCGGTCAAGCTTAATTGCTTCGGGAATTGCCTCAATCATCTTCTCAAGTGAGCGGCAGACAAAACCAGTTTTGCCGTGAGCAATAACTTCTGGTACCGAGCCAAGTGCCATACCAATGACTGGCGTACCTGTTGCCATAGATTCAATCATCACCAACCCAAAAGGTTCGCGCCAGGTGATGGGAAAGAGTGTTACTGTAGCTCCACTAAGTAACTGGACTTTCTGTTCGTGAGAAACCTCGCCTAAATACTGAATTTGCTCACCATCGATTTCTGATTCGATCTGTTCGCGATAAAAGTCGCGGTCAACAGCATCAATCTTACCAGCCATTTTCAGTGGTAAGCCAGCTGCCCGCGCGATTTGAATAGCTTGTAGCGGTCCTTTTTCAGGGGAAAGCCTGCCGACAAAAGCAAGATATGCAGGTTGTGCTGGTTCAGATTGAAGCGGATAGACAGACGTATCAATACCGTTGTAAACCGTATGAATGTAGTTTAACCCCAACCGAGGTTCTCTTTGTGCCTCACTGATACTGATATATGGTTGCCAAGCAAAACGGCGAAACATTTTTTCGTTATCAGGAGTGAAGATCCCATGCATCGTGTGTACTGTCGGCGTTTTGCTAAAACTTGTGTATGGCAGTGCTGCACAACCAACATGCGAATGAATGATATCAAAATGATGGGCTGAGCTATAGACTTCAGTCAGCATCAATTGCTCATAGATACCAGGTTCTTTAATGCCAGGATCGAGCCGTAAAGCTTGTTCGTGTACTGACACTAAATTTGCTGTTGTAATCGAGTCACCAGAGGCAAACAAAGTTACTTCATGACCGCGGCGGACTAATTCATCTGTCAGCAAACTGACAATGAGTTCAATGCCGCCATAGCGAAAAGGCGGAACACGCTCCCATAAAGGAGCAACTTGGGCAATTTTCATTACAAGGTATGCACCAATAACAGGATCATCAACCGGACTGGCGTTAAGTATAATGCCAGTATAATTTGCTTATACTTAACAAAGCATTACCGTCTCTATGCAGATATACCATTAGATGGATGTAGTAAGTATAAGTTTTTCAATAACAATCTAAATTTTCAGCATTGTAGCTTGAGTTGCCCTACTTTGAGCAGGAGGATATTTGTCATCACAGATGATGTAAAGAAACTGCAACAAAAGCGATCGCTCTTGGGTAATCGCTAATTTCTTCAAGTAAATCGCAATGATTAGCAACGCGATTGCACCAAGATCGGTAGGATAATTTGAGAGGAATGTTATTTCATCTGAAAATGGTAACGCTTCCGCTACAAAAACTTACAGTAGTGGAAATTAATTCGTTTCCAGATAGCTATGATGGCGAAAGAGAGCGGTGGGAGATTCAGGCGCAGTGAGAGAAAAAGACCGCATGAGCATCAAAACTTCAGTGCTGAGTGAGCTGCTGCAAGCCGTACCTCAATTGCGCGCCCAAATTTATTTCAAATCTTCTTTAACGGCTCTGTCTCACGCTATGGAAGATCAAGTGTTGGCGGCGACTGTTGAGAATCCGTTACTAATTGCTAGCTTCCAAAGAGAAAGTTTTTATCGTCAAGAAGCAAATCGTTACCGGCGACTCGCCCGCCAAAGTAATCAAGTTTATGTTCTAGCAGCAGCAGAAACTGATTTTAGCAATGCTTCAGAAGACTATGAAACAATAGCTTTTGATCCACAGCAAGATGCCCTACGGCACGAATGGCATTTAGTTGTCATCGCGCGGCATTACACAACTTGTTTAGTGTGCCGCGAACGACAAAACCCAGCTCTGGAACTCTATTCAGCCGAGCTGCCAGTAAGTTTTGATATGGACCCAGCACGCCAATTTGAGGGAATTTGGACTTCAGATCGAGAAGTTAGTCACATTGCTGCGGACATATTACTACAACGGATTTTGGTATATAGACCTGAATTACAGACTAAAGTTAGTCAAGCACAGCGCTACTTTGGTCTTTTTCGCTTTTCTAGAAGTGCGGCTTCTTCAGCTAAATCAACACGCCAAGCGATCGCCAAGCAACACAGTTCGTCTGAGCAGGTTGACTCTGATCCTTTTGTCCAGCGATTGGTAACATATCTTCAAGCTAGTCAATACAAACTGCTCAAAGCCTACGGTTCAATTGCTTTGCAAGAGCGTAAAGAACGATTGGTAAACTCAATCACTGCAGCAATCCGTCGTGGTAGTGATACCGGTCAACCGCTACACCCTCAAGAAATTTTAAAGGTTGCAGTACAGCAGTTAGGACAAGCAGTTTATGCAAGCCGATGTATTATTTATCGGGCACAATCAACAGATGCTACAGCGACAATTAGTCATGAGTTTGTCAGCTCCTTAGTGTCTTTGCTCAGTGAACAAACGGTACCTTTACAGCACAACCCTTTGTTTCAAACAGTCGTACAGCAGCAAGAGCGAGTTTATGTTGCTGACGCACAAACAAACGAACAAATTAGTAAATCTCAAGTTTTGGCAGCGTTTGTTGAGCAAGCGGCTATTCGTTCTTGGCTAATAGTACCAATACTGTATCAAGGTAAATTGTTGGGAATTATCGAGTTACATCACTGTGGCGCGACAACTTACCAATGGCAAAAAGATGACGTCGCATTGGTAGAAGCGATCGCAACTCAAGTTGGTGCTACCCTGATTCAAGCTGAAGCTTACACTAACTTAGAAGACTTAAATCAGCAGCTAGAAGCTTTAGACCGCACCCGCAGCAATTTAATTGCGATTACTGGTCATGAGTTACGCACACCGCTATCTACTATTCAAGTTTGTTTAGAGAGTCTGGCAAGCGAACCTGATATGCCGCTCGAACTACAACAAGTTATGCTAAATACTGCCTTAGCAGACTCAGAGCGGATGCGGAAATTGATTCAAGATTTCCTGACATTGTCAAATTTAGAAAGCGGACGGATTCAGTGGCACTTAGAGTCTTTACCCTTAGAAGAGTGCATTAGCCTGGCAATTAGCCGTATTCGTACGCGGACAATCGCTAAAGATTTGCCAGAAATTGTTATTCAAGTGCCCGAAACATTACCACTAGTGCGAGTTGATGGCGATTGGCTTGTGGAAGTTATTTCTAAACTACTCGACAATGCTTGTAAATTTACTCCACCAAATGGTCAAATTACGATCGCTGCCCATTGCTACGACAGCCAAATGCTTGAGGTTACTGTAGCTGATACAGGGCGTGGAATCGAACCTAAGCGTTTAGAAGTTGTTTTTGACCGCTTCTATCAAGAAGAAGGTGCACTACGTCGTACAGCGGGTGGTACGGGTCTAGGATTAGCAATTTGTCGTCAAATTGTGAATAATTGGGGCGGTCAAATTTGGGCGAAATCTGCAGGCAAAAATCAAGGTAGTCAATTTCACTTTACAGTTCCCATTAGTGAAAATCGCCAAGAGCAGTAAGTTAGGGGCGAGGGGTAAGGAGTGAGGGGTGAGTGATTAGTTTTGAAGTTTTGGAAAGCGAAGAAAGGTGCCGGAGGCAATTATTTTGAGTTTTCTTAACTTATAACTCAACACTTCACGACTCATAACTCTCCAAGCTCAACTGTAACAGTTCCTAACATAGTAGTGAGATAGGGGCAATCGCGGTGCTACGATGCCCTAAAAACCTCAAGGAAGTTAACTTATGGCAGAAGAACTTTCGGGTCAAACACCAATTTTCGGTGGTAGCACCGGCGGCTTATTAACAAAAGCATATCGAGAAGAAAAGTATGTTATTACGTGGACTAGCCCTAAAGAGCAAGTATTTGAAATGCCGACAGGTGGTAGTGCCATCATGCGGCAAGGTCCGAACAAGCTAGAACTGCCACGTAAAGAGTATTGTATTGCTTTAGGAGGTCAGCAGTTACGAGCAAAATTCAGGATTACAGATTATAAAATTTACCGCGTTTATCCTAACGGTGAGGTTCAATATCTCCACCCAAGCGATGGTGTCTTTCCAGAAAAAGTTAATGAAGGACGTCAAAAAGTGGGCTACATTGACCGTAACATTGGCAAAAATCCCGATCCAGCTAAGCTAAAATTTAGCGATACCAAGACCTACGAGGCTACAACACCAAGATCTAGCGAAGCTGGCAAAGGTACTCAAGATACAAAATCTGGCTCACTGCCTCGACAAGGTATTGAGATGTAAGGTGTCCTTGTCCAATTCCTGATCGAATCAAGAATCAGGATGAGTTACTTTAACTCAGCCGTTTCGGGATGGGAACAAAATTGAGGTTGAACAGCAATCTCAAATGAGAAAACTAAAGTGCAACTAAAGCAGTGCATCAATTGTGTTAAATTTCCTAGTTTTAATCATGGAAATTCTCCAATTGCCAACCCCTGAACCCTGACCTCTCAATCATGAGTAGGAGCCAGAAGTTAGAGTAGCTAAAAGCACAACTCTGCCTTCTGGCTTTTGTGCTTGAAAAATTTAATGACAGCTCAATTCGTGGCTGATAACTCATCATTATGGTTTTTCCCGATTTTTCCCAGTTTTCAGCCTTGGCTCAGCAGGGCAACTTTGTGCCAGTGTATCAAGAATGGGTTGCTGATTTAGATACACCTGTTTCTGCTTGGTACAAAGTCTGCTGGAATCAGCCGTATAGCTTTTTATTAGAATCGGTAGAAGGTGGAGAGAATATTGGACGTTATAGCTTTGTCGGATGCGATCCTCTATGGATTTTAGAAGCAAGAGGAAATCGTACAACACAGCGTCATCGAGATGGTTCGGAGATTGTTTTTGAGGGCGATCCCTTTACAGCTTTGGCAGAGTGTTTAGCACCTTATCATCCTGTTAAGTTACCTCAACTTCCTCCAGGAATCGGTGGATTGTTTGGTTTCTGGGGATATGAGTTAATTCGTTGGATTGAACCGCGAGTTCCAGTACATAAAGCAAGTGAAACAGATTTACCTGATGGATTGTGGATGCAGGTCGATCATCTTCTGATTTTTGATCAAGTCAAACGCAAAATCTGGGCAGTTGCTTATGCTGATTTACGCGAGGCGCAAGGTAATCTTCAGCAAGCTTATCAAAAAGCTGAAAGCCGTGTTGCTCAAATGGTCAATAAACTACAGCTTTCTTTATCGTCCCAAAATACAGTTTTAGAATGGACTCCACCAGGTACTAGTAATAGCCCCAAGCTGGATTATACCAGCAATACCTCGCGCAGTGCCTATTGTGCCAATGTCCAAAAAGCAAAAGAATATATTCATGCAGGAGATATTTTTCAAGTTGTTCTCTCACAGCGACTCTCTACTCATTACTCAGGCGATCCGTTTTCGCTGTATCGTTCTCTACGCTTAATTAATCCTTCACCATACATGGCTTACTTTCACTTCCATGATTGGCAGATTATTGGTTCTAGTCCAGAAGTCATGGTAAAAGCAGAACGCGATGAGAGTGGTAGCCTTATAGCAACGGTACGACCAATCGCCGGAACGCGCCCTCGTGGTAAGACACCGCAAGAAGATGCTGCGTTGGCTGAAGATTTATTACAAGATCCTAAGGAAGTTGCAGAACACGTGATGCTTGTTGATTTGGGACGCAACGATCTCGGACGTGTTTGTCAAAGCGGTACGGTGAAAGTTGATGAATTAATGGTGGTTGAGCATTATTCTCACGTTATGCATATCGTCAGTAATGTTGTGGGAAAACTTGCTTCTGGACAAAGTGCTTGGAATTTATTCAAGGCTTGCTTTCCTGCTGGAACAGTCAGCGGCGCACCAAAGATTCGGGCAATGGAAATTATTTATGAGCTTGAAAAATGTCGTCGCGGTCCTTATTCTGGTGCGTATGGTTATTACGATTTTGAAGGACAACTCAATAGCGCGATCGCAATTCGCACAATGATTGTCCGCAACCAAACTGTGAGTGTTCAAGCAGGGGCTGGTTTAGTTGCTGATTCTAACCCTGATCGAGAATATGAAGAAACCCTAAACAAAGCTAGGGGACTTTTAGAAGCAATTCGCTGTTTGCGAATCAAATAGGGCAGGCAAGATGCCTACCCTAAAGTTAATATTTAATTTGGTAGATCCACTTAGAAATCTCGCATACTGTACTCTCTACCAGCTTTATCAGAAGTGATAACCAAGGTTGTACCCAAGATCAAAAACGTGAAGCAAGCAACGTAAAATGCCAAGGAACTGTTGTTAATGCTTGCACTTGCAACGACGTAGCGTTCGTAATCTTCTATGAATCTTGCTGCTGCCATGCCAGTATAGTGTAGAGATAAAATTCCAGCACCCATAATCAAAGCACTTATAATTAGCTGTGGCTTTTTGTTAACATTCTGAGTCTGGCGGCGGAATTTGATCGATAGCTTTAATGCTACTAGCGATACCACAACTGCAAGTGCTACTGAAAGTAAAAACAAAGTAGGATCGTAGCGAATTGTTGCACTCATTTGCATTGCTGCCATACCGAGGTAATGCATCACACCAATACCAACACCCATAAAAACTGCACTAGTTAGCAAAGTTGGTAAACCTACGCGAGGACGACTCACAAGTGATAGTGACAATCCAGAGGCAAATACTGCTGCTAATAATGAGATGATTGTCATCGGCAGATTATAACCGACTGGAATTTGTTGTGCTGAGCTATGTAATGAGAAAGCAAGCATGCCAATAAAGTGCATTGACCAAATGCCTGTTCCCATTGCGATCGCACCTCCTACAAGCCATACTTTGCGATCGGCACCTTTGGAAGTTGCCACTCGACCTGCAAGATCAAGTGCTGTGTAAGAAGCAAGTACAGCAATAAATGCTGAGACAATAACTAAATAAGGATTGTATATAACTGTCATGTTTCTATATTTTGTTTAGCAAATAGTGTAGGATATTCTCTATTTCGTAAGTAGTTCAGAGTTTTTAGATTCGTTGCTAACTACGTTTGGATAATGACTGAATCCGACATGTTTGCTAAATTTAGCATCCAGTTTTATAACTTCTCAATAGAAATTATACTGATGCCTCTATTCTTTATTTTAAGGAAGATAGTTTTAGTTAAGTGAATCTACGTACATCAAATTAAGTAAATGAAAATAAACGTAACTATAGGTTAATAGTCAATGGCAGTAAAGCAACAATTAACTATTAACTAGTATAAAATGTACAATCAAGAATTACGCTAACCTATTTATTTTGATTCATCGGGATACAACAATGAAATTTTATATTGTAGATGTTTTTACACAAGAAAAGTATGCCGGTAATCAACTAGCAGTTTTCATTGAAAAAGGTGTACTTTCAACTCAACAAATGCAAAAGATTGCTAAAGAAATAAACTATTCAGAAACAACTTTTATTACGTCAACAGATATTCGAGAAGGAGGTTATGATGTACGGATTTTTACACCAGAGCAAGAATTACCTTTTGCTGGACATCCTACTTTAGGTACTGCTTATATACTGCAAAAAGAAATTATTAAACTAGCAGTTAATCGGATTATTTTAAACTTACAAGTTGGGCAAATACCTGTAACTCTTCATTATTTAAATGAGAGTGTAGAAGAATTATGGATGCAGCAAAAGCCACCAAGCTACCATCAAACTTTTGCAGCAGATGCACTGGCTCAAGTTCTTAATTTAGATTCGACAGAGATTGATGCTAGATACCCAATTCAAGAAGTTTCGACAGGAATACCATTTATCATTGTTCCTTTAAAAACACACTCAAGTTTAAAGCGTATTAAGATTAACAGAGATAAATACTTTGAATTAGTAAGTCATACCAAAGCAAAAGCAATTCTTGTCTTTTGCTCAGAAACCAACAAATCTGAAGATGACTTGAGTGTTAGGGTATTTGCTGATGCTGTTGGTGTTCCAGAAGATCCAGCAACAGGTAGTGCAAATGGTTGTTTAGCAGGATATTTAGTGAAATATGCTTACTTTAGTGCTGACTCAATTGATTTGCGAGTTGAACAAGGATATGAAATAGGTAGACCTTCGCTGTTGTTACTAAAAGCGCAACGAACTGATACAGAAATAGAAGTTTTTGTTGGTGGTAGTGTCGTTATGGTTGCTAGCGGTGAGTTTATTTAAGCGCCAATGAATTCAGTGTTACTTGATTTAAAAGAACATTTACATTCTCATTTGCAAGAAATAGTACGCGATCGCGATCCTTATCTAGCAACAGCAGGGCATTTTTTTGTTCAAAAATACATCTATCAACAGTTAGAAAAATACGGAATTGTAGAAAGTTTTGATTTTACTGTTAGAGGGAAAACGCATCACAACTTTATTTTGGATTTGCCTGGTAAACAAAGGGGCGATCGCGCTCCTATTCTCATCGGCGCGCACTACGATACTGTCCCAGGAACACCAGGTGCAGACGATAATGCGACAGGTGTTGCAGTTTTATTGGAATTAGCCAAAATCTTTGCTAGCGAACCTGCAAGATATCCCCTTCGTTTGGTTGCCTTTGATTTAGAAGAGTACGGTTTAGTTGGTGGTTCAGGTGCTTCAGAGTACGCAGCTCATTTACGTCAACATCACCAACCACTACGTTTGATGATTTCATTAGAGATGTTAGGTTACTGCGATCGTACTCCAGGTTCACAACAATATCCTCTGCCAGTATTAGAACGTTTATATCCCAATTGTGGCGATTTTATTGGCTTAATTGGCAACTTGCCTACAATTCCTGATTTAATTCGCCTGAGTAACAGTATAAATAAAGCAGGAGTTTCGAGTAGGTGGCTACCTATATTCAATAAAGGTTTAATTGTTCCCCAAACTCGGTTAAGCGATCACGCTCACTTTTGGGATCAAGGCTATCCAGCAATAATGATCACGGATACAGCGCTGCTACGAAATCCTCACTATCACAAAGCTAGCGATACAATCGAAACGCTTAACTTGGATTTTCTTACAGGTATTTGTTATGGACTAGTGCAAGGATTACGATATTTATGATGCTGATACAATAATCAAATTCATTGACCAGTATGTCTAAGGTTCATCAAAGAACGAGGGTAGACTATCTATTAATTATTTTAAAAAATTATCCAGCCTACCACTCGATCGTAGTTTAATACTAAGAATTAGATATGGCTCTATAATGCTATTTTTATAGCAGCCTCCTAACTCAGATAATATACATCATAATGCAAACTACAGCGCCTGATTGCAAGCTTGCTGAGCTTGAATTATCTCTCTGGTAGCTCCACCACTAGGGCTTGCAGTGGGAATAGGCTCACAAGCCGAAGTTTCAGAGGTACCTGCTGGGTTGGTAATAGCTGAATCGTCTGGTGTTGGGTTTGTAGAGCTATCCGGTGTGGGAGCCGTTGTATCATCAGAATCTGGGGTTGTTATACCTTCAGGAGTTGTTACGCCACCTGGAGTAGGAGTCGTGCTATCTGATTCTGGGGTAGTTCCTGTATCAGGAGTCGTAGAGCCATCCGGTGTGGGAACCGTTGTATCATCAGAACCTGGAGTTGTTACACCTTCAGGAGTCGGGCTTGCACCAGTACCAGGAGGAGTCGTAGAAGCATCTGGTGCAGGAATTGTGGTAGGTGTCTCTTCCAATTGAGCCTGCAACATTAGTTCTTTTGGTCTGGCTTGTGCAGATACACTGCTTGTTATTAAAAAAGCAAGAACAGAACTACCTGTCAAAAGTTGCTTGAGCATATTGGTTTTTTTCCTTGTATATTGCCTACTTTGTCTGAGGTTAGAAATTACTGCTTGGCATAGCACCTCTAAGTTGAGTCAATTCCTAGTACCTTAATGCAATTTCCTCATTCTGCCTACGAAGATTTTTTATCTAGACTTAAGTAGCAAAAGACACTAGCGGTAAGTTAGTTGTTTGATAGATTTCCTCATTAATCAAGATATAACCATTATTTTACTTGCATCATTTTGTACTAAATAATACATTTAAGCTAAAAAGCTGTTAGACAAAGATTAGAAAAACAAATCACTCGTAGGCACTCGGAATAGAGACTTTCTGACGTTAGTTAAGACTATAATGGTTAAAAAAATGGGGCTGTAGCTCAGCAGGATAGAGCGAGCGCCTCCTGAACTATCGGGCACCATAGGGGAAACTTTATGTGTGAATGTGGTCAAAGTCGGTGAACCCTAAAAAGCTAGCCTTTAATGTTAGACACCTAGATTAATTTAGGTTATAGACGTTGAAAAACTTCATGGGAATACCGAGCCAAGCCCAATTGTGGATTTGAGGTTACATTTTTTTGATTAACTTCAATCCAAAATTTAAGATTGGGAAGGTGTAGAGACTAGACGATCGCCACCTAAGAGCGTTCATGCTTATGGTGAAGGTATAGTCCAGAGAGTGAGGAAACTCACACAAATCTGAAGCGCTAGGTCGCCGGTTCGAATCTGGCCAGTCCCGTTGCCTGCTAATCTAAATAATCGTGCTGTTGAGTAAAAGTAGCTATTTGAGGAAGCAACGTTATTCGTCCTTGAACAGACGTAAATCTAGAAGCAGGACAGCTAACAATGCAAGGAAAACCTCCGCATTCGCAGCGATGTCATTTCAGTGTCTCATGCTAGTTCTACCACTGATTTTTTTATTAGGTTATCAAGAAATCAAAGGTCGGTTTGAACAGCCTCAAGCCATACTGGTACTTGGCGGTTCTACCAGACGAGAAAAGTTTGCAGCGCAATTCGCGCGAAAGCATCCAAATATTCCAGTTTGGATTTCTGGCGGAACCCCAAAAGACTACGCAGAAGGTGTATTTACCGACGCTGGGGTTGATTTGAATCGTTTACATTTAGATTATCGTGCTGTAGATACGGTGACGAACTTCACCACACTAGTTGATGAGTTTCAAGCTCAAGGAATTAGCAAAATCTATTTAGTGACTTCTGACTACCATATGCGTCGTGCCAAAATTATCGGTAGTATTGTCTTAGGAAGTCGAGGAGTAGAATTTCAACCTGTATCTGTACCATCCGACGAATCTCCCGAACCTGTAGAGAAAGCGATACGGGATGGAGCCAGAGCATTGCTTTGGTTAACAACTGGTCGTACAGGTGCTTCTCTTCCTAGTTTAGGAAGAAAGGAGTAAAGAGTAGTTGACGGTTAGTAGTTAGTGGTAAGTTTTGAGTTGAACCTTCTTATTGAAAACTTCTCTGTTACTAAGCAGGTAGTTCTTGAATCAGAACAAAGGGTTGGACAATTAGGCTATTGAATCGCTTTGTGCGATCGCCATTCCAGTCTGATAATTGACTAACTGAAGGTTTGTGAATCAATTGCTCCTCAATCCAGCTTTGTACTGAAGTAACATTATCGCTCGCAAGGGCTACGCCAACATCAACTAGATCGAGTTGTTCTGTTACAACAATCACCGCATCACGCTGCACATGAGGAATTAACCAATTCCATTCTGCTTCATCTAAACTTTCTACTAATTCTGCTCTTAAATCTTGCATTACTCAAAAAGTTATTTGCCTCTATGCTTATCTTACTATTTTAACAAAGATGATAATTGATAGTGAGTGGATGTCTTTATACTCACTATAGTGTTTCTATTTGAGTTATGAACAGCTCCTTGAACTTGCTAACTGTTCATTGCTAATTAATAGGAGAAAACTTATTCATTGGCTTAACCATTAGCTATTAGCCCTTCTGCTAACACATTGTTAAGTTCACGAATCATTCATAAGCATTATATTTATACCTCTGCTTTCATTTCATCAATTTCAAACAAAGTTACAATGACTCCTGCTAAAGGAATTGCAATAAAGATACCTAAAATTCCAGCAACTCTTGCTCCTACTAACAAAGCAAAAAACACGACAACAGGATTAAGATTAAGTGAATCTTGCATTACACGCGGAGCTATTAAATTATCTTGAATTTGTTGTAAAATAATACAAGCAGTTAAGACGTTAAAAGCTAACCAAACACTTTGCGATAAAACAATTAGAGTAATGATGCTGACACCTAGAGTAGCTCCAATACCAGGAATAGCATCAAAACCTCCTATAATAATTGCTAAGACCAATGGAAAAGGGACTCTTAACACTACAAAAACCAAAAAACTAGCAACGGTTAAAAATACCATTAAGATGAACTGACCTCTAAAAAAACCTAAAAACTTGCGCTTAATCACACCTGTTAAACGCGATCGCTGCTGGTTTGGTACAAATTTTAAGAGCAGTCTCCATAATCTTTCGCCATCAAGTAGCATAAATAAGGCAACAACTGCAATCAAAATCATTATGACTAGATTAGCTAAAAATACTTGTAAGGTAGCCAAACTAGAAAAAATTAATCCTAAAGCTTGATTGCGGATTTGTTCTTCAATTCCCTCTAAATTTACTTGTAAGTTACGTTCGCGTAAAAAAGCTTCCGCTTGACCAACTAATGGTGCTAGAGAATTCAAAAAAACTGTTACGCTATCAATTAATTGTTGACCTTGATATAGAACAGCTAAACCTACAGTAATCGTTAGACTTGCAATCACTACAAGACTGAGTAAAAAAACAATGATAACAGCTAAACTATGAGGTAAAAAGCGTCGCAGCCATTGCACTGGGTAGCTTAATAAAAAAGCTAAGATTGCTGCTGAAGTAAAGATGATAATAACAGTTTGAAAATAGTCTAAAAGTAAAATTAAAGCCCAACCACAAGCAAACAGTAACAAAAAGCGAACTAGAGCTGAGTTGTTTAGTCTGTCCCAAAAATGTTTTACAGGTGGTTCACTCATGAATATAGGTCAGGCAATAGCTAAAAATGATGGTTAGCGACCTAAGTCGTGTAGAAAGGCGATCGCATTTGCACATTGTTGCGTTACTGCAAGAAGTTCTGCTTTGTCTGTTGAACTTGGTGGCGGTATAGCCTGACCAATTCGGACTGTAATTGGTACTGAGCGAGGTATTGCTGAACTTTGAATATTTTGAGTTCCCCATAAACTAACGGGTAGAAGTGGTGCGTTTGTTTTAGCGGCAATTAAGGCTGCACCAAGTTTTGGTTCTGTAATTCTGCCATCAGGTGTGCGAGTACCTTGTAAAAAAACACCAGCAGCCCATCCATCTTCAAGATACTTCACAGCTGCACGGATTGCACTGCGATCGGCAGAACCGCGTTTAACTGGATAAGCACCGTATAATTCAATTGCTTTACTGAAAACAGGAATACGAAATAATTCCTCTTTTGCCATGTAAGCAACAGGTCTTCTTACACAACATGAAAGAATTGGCGGATCGAAGTCACTTGCATGATTACTGACAACTACTAAAGGTCCCTTTTGGGGAACATTTTCTGCACCATAAACATGACCGCGAAAATAAATGCGGAGCATGGGGTTAACAACTGACCACTTGAAGGCGTAATAGAGGAGCAGACTAACAAAAGGTTCGCGGCTTCGAGCCATAAGCAGGGGTGAGGGGTGAGG
>NZ_JADEWN010000039.1 GCF_015207655.1 Gloeocapsopsis crepidinum LEGE 06123
CTGATTGAGGTGTCACCTTGTGTGTATGCCTTAACTATTTTTTCTCGCAAGTCGAGCGAGTACGGTTTCATTAGACTTCATTTGTGTACTCCTCTTACTGTACCTCATAAACTTGCAATAGGCTGTATGTTTCCTTGACGCAATAACCGTTCTGCCAATTCTATCCGTTTATCATTTAAGTAGCTGAATGCCGTTTTGCCAAAGATTTCCCGAAATCCACGCCGTAAAGTACGCTCGCTCACCCCCACAAGTTGCGCTAATTCCAGCACTGATGGCGGATTCTCTAAACGAGAGAGTAAAATTTCCCTAGCGTAATGAATCTGGGCGATGGTTTCTGGCTTCAGTCGCGGCGATAGTTGTAATCCATCCTGAGCAGATAATATGGGAGCTAATTGCAACGCTATTAGTTCCAACACTTTTGCCTGTAAATATATCCGCTTTGTTATTCCCTGAAAAGGACAGTTGATAATTTGCTGTGCTATCCCCTCAATAGCCGCAGTAGTTTCGGGGTAGAGCAATGTTTGCCAGTCATTACCCTTTGCCAACAAACGCAACTGTGGAGGAATTTCTCCAGCTTCATCAGGGAAAAAAGTTGCCAGCAAGTCAGGAGACATATGGATGTTAACACCCACATATCGAGATTTAGGGGATTCTGTAATCATTTGGCGTTGAACGCCACTACCAGAAATACACGTATATCCTTCCCCTAACTGCCCTCCATATTCGTCTATGGCTTTGCCTGCAAGCAGAACACTAAATTGCAGTGGGTGACTCCATTCAGGGATTTTGACTAACATATCATCATGACATTCACAATTACAAATCGAAAGTCAAAGATTGGGATGCACCTCAATATGCCGTTCATAGCCTTTCCCCAAACGCTTGGGCATTTCATGAAAGATTTCAAATGGCTCTCGTTCCGATTGAAGATTATTGTGGTTAGCTTCTACCCACAGTTCCGTCAATTCTTTATCTGTAAGAGTAATTGTCATAACTGGTACACAGTTAAGATTAATGATATCTATTCTCAATAATCTTACTGCAAGTGTTTCATACTAAAGTAAGTTTAGATGGTGCTAAATAAATTAGTGGGTAATAAATAAACGTAACTAAAAGGTTGGTCATTGGTAACTGGTAACTGGTAAGTGGTCATTAAATAGCGATTAGCTATTGACTATTAGCTTTTTTTAGGATAGGTGCTAACAGAAGAAGTGCTAAGTGCTTTTCTATTCCCTATTACCCATTACCCAACAAATGTTGTGTGATATTTAATTATGTCCACCTACTTACTCATCAATTTGCCACGAATCTTTTGTTAGTTCTTCATCGACAATTCGCTTAGGACGCAGTACGAGAACAACTCGACCGAGTAGTGGTGTCTCAGTAGCACTATCGAACCACTGAAATTCTAATTGTCCTGATTGTTCAACAATAAAGTAGCTGTTCGCATCCCATTTGCGTTGGGAACGATCGACGAGAACCAAAACTTGTTCTTTGCTAGTATCAGTTTGATTTGGTAGGCGATCGCCTTTACACAAAATCGCGACAGGATCTTGTGTCCCTAAAACAACCTGCCATCCTGGTATTGGTACCCACGCTTGTTCTCCAGCAAACTTGACCATGCGAAACGGTTCAATTTCTTCGACTAAGGGAACTGCTTTAAAGTCATCTACCTTAAGAGGTATTTCACCAACAACAGGCACAAGGCGCGGTAATTCTTCTTCGGCTTCAAGACGATAGAACGGTAAACGAGGCGCAGGACGTTTAGAAGCAGCAGTAAAATCAACTAAAAGTTGCTCAATTTGTTCTCTAGCAGTTGCAGTATGCGCAAATCTTAAGCCTTTGGCAATGAGACGCGATCGCTCTTGTAAATCGTTTTTTTGCCGCGCCAGTTTCCAAGATTGATAGGCAACAGCATCACCAGGATGATCGGTAAACCCTGCGGGTAATGTCCGAAATCGTGAAAATTCTTTAACGGCTTTAGCAACTTCTTTGGCTTCATCTGCATCCAGTCGGTGTAATAAAATTAACTCAGCAGCAGCAGCACGTTCAGCTTGAGTTAATAAGCGAAGTTCATATAACACATCACTACCCCGCTGGGCATAATGCGATCGCACTTCGGGTGGGGCTTCAGCCTTCTCGATTGAATCATACACTTGCGCGCCCACAATCACTTGATTTTGTTGTACTGGCTCAAATCCAGTCGCTTCAAAAATTGCTTGGGAATTATAACCAGACTTTTGTAATTTGGCACAAGCTTTGCCCCATTCTACCCAATTGCCCTGCTTTTGCCGCAGCGATCGCAACAATTCCTCAAGCACTTCTTGGGATTCACCACCATTAGCAGGATTCGCCGGTAATTCAGTCATAATCTCAGCTCGTTAAGCACAAATTCTATTTTAATGTGAAGAGTGAAAGGGAGCTTCTTATGTAAGTATGCAGAGGTATAAATATAAAACTGTTTGTATTCTCACCCCTCACCCCTCACCCCTCTTTATGACTTCAACTGAAATCCGTAACATTTTCGACCGCATTGCTCCAGTTTATGACCAAATGAATGATTGGCTGAGTTTAGGTCAACATCGCATTTGGAAGCAAATGACTGTGAAATGGAGTTGTGCAAAAACGGGAGATAAGTGTCTTGATTTATGTTGTGGTAGTGGTGATTTGGCATTACGGCTAAGTCGTGTGGTGGGAACTACAGGTGAAGTGTATGGCGTCGATTTTTCACCGCAGTTACTGGCGATCGCGCAACAACGTTCTCAGCAACAATATCCTTCCTCGTCAATTACCTGGATTGAAGCTGATGTTTTAGAATTACCTTTTGCAGATAATTCCTTTGATGCGGCGACAATGGGCTACGGATTGCGTAATGTTGTAGACATTCCCCATTGCTTTCAAGAATTACACCGCGTCCTCAAACCCCGCACAACAGCTGCTATTCTCGACTTTCATCGCCCTAGCAATTCACAAGTCCGTGCCTTTCAGCAGTGGTATCTCGACACATTAGTTGTCCCGCTAGCACGTCAACTTGGCTTAACAGAAGAATATGCTTATATCAGTCCCAGTTTAGAACGATTTCCCACAGGTCAAGAACAAATCAAATTAGCACAACAAGTAGGCTTTACTGAAGTGACACACTACCCCATCGCTAACGGTATGATGGGAGTATTAACGATAAAAAAATCATAATGCAAGCAGCATTATTCTTATTGGTTCGCATCCTTGGACTGGTCTAACATTTGGTTTTACGCAGCGCCTCCTGTACTTGGAGCAGTTATTGGCTATTTTACTAATGACATAGCCATCAAGATGCTCTTTCGTCCTTATCGAACTCTGTATATTGGTGGAAAACGCTTACCTTTTACTCCTGGTTTAATTCCCCGCAACCAAGAACGCTTAGCAAAGCGGGTTTCTGACACAATCATGGGGTCATTGCTAACGCCAGAAGAGTTGCAGAACTTAGCACGACGCTTACTGCAACCTGAACGCGTACAAGCTGGTATTTTATGGTTACTACGATTAGCTTTAGACCAAATTCGCTTAGATAAAGAGCAGAAAACTGCAAAAATTACCGCAAATATTCTCAAAGATTTACTCGGTCAATCTTTACCACGTTTACTCAAAGTTTTAGCGCGGCGCGAAGATTTTTTAGAAGCACAAACAAATCAAATTTTCGATCAAGTAATACTTGAGTTTCAACTGAGTGACGAACAAGCAACTAAACTTGCAGATTGGCTACTACAAGTTGTTTTACCACCGGATGTCATTCGGCAACTTTTAGTTGACTTTCTTACCGATCGCACAATTCAAACAATCGATGAAGGTTTCAGGGAAAAAGCTAGCGGAACTTACTGGGTAGTTGCTAATTTATTTGGGTTACGCAATACCTTAACTCGCCTGAGAACCTACTGTTTAGATGAAAGAGAATCCGCCAACGATCGCATCCAAGAATTGATTCGCTCATTAGACGTTCGTACCCGTCTTAAAACTTGGTTGCAAAACTTGTCTTTACAAAACTTACCTGTTTCTACAGTACGTCAATTACGTAAGACAATCCGCGACACAATTCGCAGTTATTTACAAACCCGTGGCGGTGAAGTTCTCCAAGGATTAAGTGATTCGTTAGATTGGGAAAACATTGCGAGTTTACTTTTAAACCGTCTGCGCAATTCAGCAGTAGTTAATACTTCGTTGGATGTTGTCAGTAAAGAACTTGCCTTAATTTTAGAACGTTACTTAGAACGCGACTTAGAAAATATTGTGGCGCAGGCAATTCCTATCTTGTCAATCGATCAAGTGATTGTCGATCGTGTCAAATCGACGTCTGCGGCGGATTTGGAAACTGCAGTTGAAGGAATTGTTAAAAATGAACTACAAGCAATTGTTAATTTAGGTGGAGTTTTAGGATTTGTAGTTGGTTCGCTACAAACCCTATTTCTAGTACTCCGTAATTTTTAGTCTTTAGCTAGGCGCAACAGCATAACGCACAAGTTGTCCGAGGCGTTGGCGGAGAGTTTCTAAGCCTATGCGATCGCTTGCAGAAATATAAACCGCTTGGGGAAACTCTTCTTGCGCGACTGCTAAGGTGTCACTATCAACACAATCAACTTTATTCAAAGCAATCAGCATTGGACCTGGAGTGATTGGCATTTCTGACAAAATACTCATCACTGAACGAATTTGACTTTGCCATGCTGGATGAGAAAGATCCACGACATGAAGTAACGCATCTGCTTCGGTAACTTCTTCTAATGTGGCGCGAAAAGCATCCATTAGTGACGCGGGAAGTTCGTGAATAAAACCTACCGTGTCTGTCAAAACAATTGCTTGCGGTTCTCCACTCACACTAGGAATGACCAAACGGCGAGTTGTCGGGTCAAGTGTCGCAAATAACTGATCTGCTGTGTAAACTTCTGCATTCGTGAGTGCATTGAGTAGTGTAGACTTACCCGCATTGGTATAGCCGACGATCGCCACCGAAGGAACTTCTCGATGTTGGCGTTGTTGTCGCAGACGAGAACGATGTGCTTGTAGCTGATTGACTTCTTCTTGTAATCTAGCAATCCGTCTGGCGATCGCGCGGCGTTCTGTTTCTAATTTTGTTTCACCAGGACCGCGAGTTCCAATCCCACCACCGAGTCGAGACATTGCTTGACCCCGCCCTGTCAGTCGCGGCAGCATATACTCAAGTTGAGCAAGTTCAACTTGTAATTTACCCGCACGAGTGCGAGCGCGTTGTGCAAAAATATCTAGAATCACCTCGGTACGGTCAACAACTCGAATCCCGATTTGTGTTTCTAAATTACGCACTTGCGCTGGTGATAAATCACGGTCAAAGACGATCAGATTTGCTCCCAAAGTTTGGGCTGTTAAAGCAATTTCTTGTACTTTTCCTTCGCCGACTGCGGTTTGGGGATGCGGACGCGATCGCTTTTGGCGAAATGTTTGTAACACTTCTCCACCAGCAGTATCAACTAATCGTGCTAATTCATCTAGCGTGTCTTGAAATGCTTGTGGCGTGATATTATCAGTTTGAACTCCTACAATCAACACGCGATCGCGATCTGTATCTACCTGTGTCGCAACATATTCCCGCTGAAATTCAGCTTCGAGTCCTTCTACTAGATCGAGAAAATCTTGATTGCTGAGAATATCTAAACTCAGGGGTTGCGATACACTCCAACTCGCTAGTGGTGCGTCAGCCTCTGTTGTTTCAACACTAGGTACTAAATGCGCTAGATAAGTTTCTTTAACATAACCTGTAGCGCCCCCACCACGACGTTGAAATCCTGAACCAGTGATATTGAGTATCGCTAGGACATCTAGTCTTTGCAGTGCCATCGCTGTTAACGCGGCTTCGCTGGGTGGTTCCGGCTTGAGTTGCGTTGCGATACAACGAATTCCACTGAGACGTTCAGCACCATAGCGCGGTAGTTCTAGGGGAGGAATTTGAGTTTGACGTGGTGTTCCTACGCCTACGCGAATCACCTGTCCTCGACGATTAACATAGGCGCACACAGGTTGATTAATCTCGGTGCTGATTGCTGCTAACCGCTGGGCAAATTCGGGCGTAGTCGGGCGATCGCCTGGTAAGCGTTGTTGATACAGCCGTTGTAGTTGCTTAATCTGGCTGGATTTTAAACCTTGAAGATTACCGTAAATAGTCTCGATAGGCACCTTCGACCAATATTTGGTCTTCTGAATTCACTACGTCTATTTTATCGCGCTGTTTTCATGTTGTTTGACTCAAGTTAGTAACAATACTTGAAGGTTGGTTAGAAATAATTCATATCGACATTGCTTTTACGAGCAATATAGACTATACAAGTGAAACGCACTACATGACGCACAAATAATACTGGGCTAGGGTAATAACCTGCGTGTCAGCATAGTACTTAAGTGGCAACAGTTACTACTACTCAGAATTGGGTCGATAATCAGCTTTCACTTCATTGATTAGTTTGTCTTAGAGACTAAAACAAACTCTAACGGTGTATAGAACTATGGAAGAGTTATTAGAACGTAAGAATTTAATTTTGAAGGGTGAAAGTGCAGCAGCTTTACTACTGGTAGAAGAACTTGAAGAAATGAGTCGCGATGACAAAATTAATCATATTCGTTCTCATGCCAAAGTTTTGTTACATCACTTGATCAAAAAGCAAGCCGAAAACCGTTACACAAAACCGTGGGAAGTGTCAATTCGTAACAGCGTGCG
Source organism: Gloeocapsopsis crepidinum LEGE 06123 (assembly GCF_015207655.1). Lineage (GTDB taxonomy): Bacteria > Cyanobacteriota > Cyanobacteriia > Cyanobacteriales > Chroococcidiopsidaceae > Gloeocapsopsis > Gloeocapsopsis crepidinum. The sequence goes on from NZ_JADEWN010000039.1 coordinate 6,719, forward strand.
GGAGATTCAGGGAAAGAACAAACGCCGCAAGTTAGGAGGTTATTATTTAACTAAAGATGAGTTGCAATCTATTCTACGCAACGCACTAGATAGTGCAATTGACACGGCATCACTTGAAGTTAGTCAAGGAAAATCTGAGCCAGAAGAATTAGCAGCCTTAATTGACTCGTCGAAGCTTTTAAATAATGCTTTATTACTAATAGTTGAAGATTAATATCAAACGCTTGACTTTGAGTAGCTAAGTCAATCTGTATAAAACCACAAAGTAAAAACTATTCTGGTTGCTACACGCAAATATTTCTGCCACAGTATAAGCCTTTTTGGATAGACTGATTACAGATGAAACGCACTTATGTCCAAACATTGGGCAAAATTACTAGTTGTCTGCATCCACTGATTGCGTCCTGTTAGGCAACTTTAAATTATCGGTGAAATGTTGATTAATTGGTGATGGTACCAACACCTTGTTTTCTCTAGTTCTTTCTGTTAGTCTTAAACAGACTGATCGGTCTTTAATTTAAATGTCAAAAGCTCAACAAACCAAAACACGTATTATCGAGCAAGCAGCGGCTCTATTTAACCAGCAAGGGTATGCAGGGTCTTCGATGTCAGACATAATGCGTGTTACAGGCTTACAAAAAGGAGGTATTTATAATCACTTCCGTAGCAAAGATGAGCTAGCTCTAGAAGCATTTGACTTCGCAGCCAGTCGCGTACAACAGAAATTTACGGGTGCTTTGAAAGGAAAACGTCATGCAGTGGATCGTTTAATTGCAATTCTTAGTGTTTATGAGCATATGTTGGACGATCCACCCGTCCAAGGAGGTTGTCCAATCCTCAATACAGCGGTAGAGAGTGATGATGCTCATCCAGCTTTACGCGAACGGGCGCAACATGCCATGGATGCGTGGCGTGGTTTGATTCATCGCATTGTCGATAAAGGTGTTATGCGTGGTGAATTGCGTGCAGATGTCAATTCTGATACTGTTGCTACAATTTTGATTGCAACCATTGAGGGAGGGGTAATGCTCAGCAAGTTGTATGGCGATGCTTCTTATTTGGAGCGTGCCCTAAACCATCTTAAAACTTATATTCAAAACCAACTAGCAGCACACATCTAAATTTTTTTGCCCTAAAACAAACCGATCGGTCTTTTTATTGTTCTCATTGTGAGAAGTAGTTCCTATGCTCAAGCTTTACTATGCCCGTCCTTCTGCTTATGCTCGTCCTGTATGGTTGGCTCTACTGGAAAAACAGCTTTCTTTTGAATTAATCCCAGTTGATTTAAGCGGCGAACAATTTGAACCCGAATTTCTTGCCTTAAATCCTTTTAGCCATGTCCCAGTTTTAGTCGATGGTGATTTTCGCGTGATTGAATCGTTAGCAATTCTAGATTATCTAGAAGCGCGGTATCCTGAGCGATCGCTGCTTCCGACTGATGCAATGGTTTTAGCAAAGGTTCGGATGGTGCAAATGGTTACGCTCAATGAATTGCTACCTGCGGTGTTTAGATTACTCGTTCGCGATGAGAACTCAGTAGAGTTGGAGTATGCTCAGCTACGGGCAATTAATACATTGAATTATTTTGAAGCTTTATTGGAGGACTCCCCTTACTTTGCTGGCGAACAGCTGACACTAGCAGAAATTGTCGCTGGAACACTCGTTCATAGAATGCCTGATCTAGGAATTGCTTTGACCAAATACTCTAAATTGAATCGTTGGTCTGATCGTTTATTAGCTCGACCTACTTGGCAACAGATTGCATTGAGTTCAGAAGAATGGAGTAGCTTCAAACGTCGGATGCGAGTGATACCAAAAATTTGGCAGCGCCGTCGCCATCAACGGATAAACGCGCTGTCTCAGCAGTAGATGCAATAGAAGTGCCAGCAGTCCTACAAGTCGATCGAGCAAGCAGAAGAATCAAAAAGCTGCTAAAGACATATTTCTCCAAGATTGCACTGCTGTTTGTAAATGCTGCGGTAGCCATTTGTCATATTGTGGATAAATTGGCAAACGTGGTGTGAGTTGCCATCCGGCTGATTTTAATATTTGTAATAAATCCTCGCGAGTTAGATGTGGATAATCTGGATTAACTTCATCTTTTGGTCCAACACCCCCTAAATCTCTTGCTCCTGCTGCAATACAAGCAAGTAACCACTCTGGATCTGGAACTAAATTTGGTGGAATTTGAATCGTAATTTCTGCGGGTAAGATTTCTTTAGCTTTTACAATTACTTCTGGTAGCTGCTGCGGTTCAAAGCGTGGCGCATTCCATGTCTGTTGGTTTCCTGGACTATAAGGTTGCAGGATGACTTCTTGAATATGACCATAGTGAAGGTGTAATTGAGCGATCGCCTCTAATGTCTCCCACCAATCGTTTGGTGTTTCGCCTATTCCCAAAAGTAAACCTGTTGTAAACGGAATCTGCAATTCTCCTGCCCAAGCAAGTTGTTGTAATCTCATTTCTGGAATCTTACTCGGTGCAAAGCGATGCACTGTATTTAATAAAGCAGGCGTTAATTGCTCTAGCATCAAACCCATTGATACATTCACAGTTTTTAGCTGTTGCATTTCTGTAAAACTCAATGGTCCTGCATTTGTATGTGGCAAAAACCCTAGTGAAAGTGCTAGTTCGCACAAATTGTAAATTAGCTCAAACCATACCTGACGCCGTGATGATTGCGGATGAACCTCACCACTTAATATGAGAATCTCACAGACGCCCTGATGTTGTAATTCTTTAAGGATGTTTTCTGCTACAGAGCGCGTCATCCAAGGGTCTTTACCTGGATCTACCCGAAAATTACAATAATCACAACGATTAAAGCACTCATAGGTAGGTACTAAGGTGTAGGCAGGACTATAAGTAACTATGCCAGACATTACTCTGCATTCCAGAACTCACTTAATTCTAAAAAAAATTTAAAGTCCTTTACAAAACGAAATAAATAGCTTAATGTATTAAGTGTAGGAAAAAACACCTACAAAATCATAAATACATCCAAAAGCAATCATAGAATTATGACAACAACTCTACAAAGACGCGAAAGCGCTTCGTTGTGGGAGAGGTTTTGCAACTGGGTAACATCAACCGATAATCGCCTATACGTAGGCTGGTTCGGAGTACTGATGATCCCAACTCTCCTGGCAGCAACAACCTGCTTCATCATCGCCTTCATCGCCGCTCCCCCAGTAGACATCGACGGCATCAGAGAACCAGTAGCAGGTTCATTAATCTACGGCAACAACATCATTAGTGGCGCAGTAGTCCCCTCATCAAACGCAATTGGACTACACTTCTACCCAATTTGGGAAGCAGCATCATTAGATGAGTGGCTCTACAACGGTGGACCATACCAATTGGTAATCTTCCACTTCTTGATTGGAGTATTCTGCTACATGGGACGCGAGTGGGAACTATCCTACCGCCTCGGAATGCGCCCCTGGATTGCAGTAGCATATTCAGCACCAGTAGCAGCAGCAACAGCAGTATTTTTGATCTACCCAATCGGACAAGGTTCATTCAGCGATGGCATGCCACTAGGCATCAGCGGCACATTCAACTTCATGTTAGTGTTCCAAGCCGAGCACAACATCCTGATGCACCCATTCCACCAGTTAGGAGTAGCAGGAGTATTCGGCGGCGCACTATTCAGTGCCATGCACGGTTCGTTAGTCACAAGTTCACTAGTGCGTGAAACAACAGAAAGCGAAAGCCAAAACTACGGCTACAAGTTCGGACAAGAAGAAGAGACATACAACATCGTCGCCGCACACGGATACTTTGGACGTCTAATCTTCCAATATGCCAGCTTCAACAACAGCCGCAGCTTGCACTTCTTCCTAGCAGCATGGCCAGTAGTGGGCATTTGGTTCACCTCGTTGGGCATCAGCACGATGGCGTTCAACCTCAACGGGTTCAACTTCAACCAGTCAGTAATTGACTCGCAAGGTCGCGTGATTGGAACATGGGCAGACGTGCTCAACCGCGCTAACTTGGGCATGGAAGTGATGCACGAGCGCAACGCTCACAACTTCCCTCTCGACTTGGCTTCCGGTGAAGTGACTCCAGTTGCTCTTACCGCTCCTACCATCAACGGTTAGTTGGTAGTTATTACCTCAAGATCTACGAAAAGCGCTCCTGTATGTAGGGAGTGCTTTTTGTTGTTAATGCAGCAATCTCATATGCTAGAGGTTATCCAGAATAGTTAGGATAGTTGTGGAGTAATTAAGGAGAACGACAACGGTTTACGCACGTCCTTTAGCGCGTTTAATTGAACAACTACAGCGCTTACCTGGAGTTGGACCCAAAACTGCCCAGCGCTTGGCATTACACATTTTAAAAAGACCAGAAACCGAGATCCAAGCTTTGGCGCAAGCCTTAATTGATGCCAAACAGCAAGTAGGCTTATGTTCAGTTTGTTTTCACTTGTCAGCTGAGCCAGTATGTGAAATTTGTCGCAATACGAATCGTGACGATCATACTATTTGTGTTGTCAGTGATTCTCGCGATGTCATTGCTTTAGAGAAAACGAGAGAGTATCACGGCAAGTACCACGTATTGGGTGGTGTGATTTCTCCTATGGATGGAATTGGACCAGAACAGCTGACAATTCAGTCCTTAGTTCGGCGAGTTAGCCAGCAAAAACCCAAAGAGATTATTTTGGCTATTAGCCCTAGTGTAGAAGGGGAGACTACTACTTTATATCTGGGTCAGCTATTAAAGCCATTTACTCGAGTTACGCGAATTGCTTTCGGTTTACCTGTAGGTGGCGACTTGGAGTATGCAGATGAAGTAACTCTTGCAAGAGCACTTGAAGGTAGACGAGAACTAGATTAAAAGCAAAGCTGAATATTCTTTTGTGGGTGCTTCTACATTGTTAGAGCATCATCTTTTTTTACTAAATACTACCAATTTTACTAGTTTATAGGTGAAGTCAAATGGGAACCTTAGAGAAAGTTCAATAGAGACGCTCTATCTGTAGTATCTATAAAGATCTGCGTAAAAGAAGACAAACCTACGTAAAAAAACTGATTTCCTCTGGTTCAGAATTAAGGATACTGTAAGTGTCAGTACTACTTGATCAAAAGCTGATTTAGATAAAATTGGTATGTTTTTTTTACAAACTTGGGTGATAGCAAAGCTTGTCGCTTTTACATCTGATCAGCACAGAAGTTTAGTCGTACGTAACAGGGACAGATTAAGCTTTCGAGGCAGCAATGACTTTTTGCCACAATATTTTGAGATAATGCCAAGCATAACTTAAACCGTGATTATTAGGGAGTTGGAGTGTTACTTCTTTACGATTCATGATCTCTACGTTGTACAAAGCAGAAAGTTCTCTAGTGAACCATTTTGATTTAGAGCCGCCAAAAATTTTGGTAGTTGACGACCATGCCGCAAGCCGGATGACTGCAGTTGCTCTGCTTGCAGTAGAAGGATACGAAGTTTTGGAAGCAGACAGTGGTGTCACAGCACTAGAGCTGGTGATACGAAGTCAGCCAGACTTAATCTTGCTCGATGTTATGATGCCAGGAATGGATGGTTTTGAAGTTTGCCGTCAACTCAAGCAAGATGAACAGACTCGCTTGATTCCTGTCATTTTTATCACTGCTTTGAATGATAGGCGATCGCGTATTAGCGGAATTGAAGCTGGAGGAGATGACTTTCTTACAAAACCTTTTGATCGACTAGAATTAGCAGCTCGTGTCAAATCGCTTGTACGACAAAAAAGCTTAAACGAAGATTTGGATCATGCAGAACAGGTGCTGTTTTCCATTGCTCAGGCAATAGAAAGTCGAGACCCCAATACAGGTAATCATTGTCAAAGATTGGTGGAGTTGAGTAAAGCTTTTGGAGAATATCTCCAGCTTTCGCGAACACAAATGCGTAATTTGCAGTGGGGAAGTTATCTCCATGATATCGGTAAAGTTGGAATTCCTGATGCGGTATTGCTCAAGCCAGGAAAACTAACGATAGACGAATGGGAGATTATGCGCCAGCACGTCCTGATTGGGGAAAAAATTTGCTTGCCTTTACGGACAATGCAGGGGGTTATTCCAATCATTCGCCATCATCACGAGCGTTGGGATGGCTCCGGCTATCCTGATGCTTTGGTAGGAGATGCGATTCCGTATTTGGCTCAGGTGTTTCAATTAATTGATATCTACGATGCTCTAACTAGCGAACGTCCTTATAAACGAGCTTTATCGGGCGAAGCAGCACTGCAAGTCATTGAAGAGGAAACAACAAAAGGTTGGCGCAATCCTGAACTTGTTCAGCAGTTTACTGAGTTTATTCGTATTGCTTCTCATTAAAATACGAAAAAAGTGTTGATTGACGATAGATGTAGCTCAAGAAGACTTGATATTAAGCAGCAGCTTGATCAATTAGCTGATATCATTAACCCGACGTATAAAATTTATAAGCTGGTGCTCATAGCCACTCAATAGCTCATTATGGTAGCGGTAGCAATTTTAGCAGCAGGACGTGGAACACGCATGAAATCTTCTCTCCCGAAGGTACTGCATCCTTTAGGAGGACGATCTATGGTAGAACAAGTTCTCCAAAGTTTACAGGCAATTTCACCAACACGATGTCTTGTGATTGTTGGCTACCAAGCAGATCAAGTAAAAGCCTCGTTGGCTAAGGTGGACAACATAGCCATTCCATTTGAATTTGTAGAACAGACAGAGCAGCTAGGAACGGGTCATGCTATTCAACAAGTCATGCCGTACTTAAAAAACTTTACAGACGATTTACTTGTGCTTAATGGTGATGTTCCTCTGTTACGACCAGAAACACTACAAAAGTTATTGCAAATTCACAAAGAGCATCAAAATGCTGCCACAATCCTCACTGCACAACTACCAAATCCGCAAGGCTATGGGCGAGTATTTTGTGACGAAGGTAATATTGTGCAACAAATTGTGGAAGATCGCGACTGTTCTGCTGCACAAAAACAAAATTGTCGCATTAATGCTGGTGTTTATTGCTTTAGGTGGTCAGACTTAGCTGATGTATTACCACGATTGCAGCCTAATAATAATCAAAAAGAGTACTACTTGACAGATACCGTCAATTTTTTAGAACCTGTCATGGCAGTTGATGTCGAGGATTATCAAGAAATTTTAGGAATTAACGATCGCCAACAGTTGGCAACTGCTTACAGTATTTTGCAAGAGAGAGTCAAGTCAAAATGGATGGCTGCAGGTGTCACTCTCGTTGACCCAAACAGTATTACGATTGATGACACTGTACAAATTCAACCTGATGTCATTATTGAACCGCAAACGCATCTACGAGGACAAACAGTTATTCAATCAGGTTGTCGCATTGGACCTGGCAGTTTGGTTGAAAATAGCTCTTTGGACGAGAATGTCAGCGTGCTGTATTCTGTCATTACAGATAGTAGAGTTGCAGCAAACACTCGGATAGGTCCCTATGCTCACTTACGCGGTCATGCGACTGTTGGTACGAGATGTAAGATTGGTAATTTTGTCGAATTGAAGAATAGTCATTTAGGCGATCGCACGAACGTAGCACATTTGTCTTATTTAGGAGATGCCACACTAGGAGCGCAAGTCAATGTAGGTGCAGGTACGATTACTGCTAATTATGATGGCGTACAAAAGCATCCTACAAAGATTGGCGATCGCTCTAAAACTGGTGCTAATAGTGTTTTAGTTGCACCGTTAAATATTGGTAATGATGTCAACATCGCTGCAGGTTCAGCAGTGACAGAAGATGTTCCTGATGATTGTTTAGTCATTGGTCGAGCGCGTCAAGTTCTTAAACCAGGTTGGCGGTTGAAAAGAAGGGGTCAGGGATCAGAGGTCAGAGAGCAGGGAGAAAAAGAGTAAGATTTCTTTAGTTATGTGCGGTAGGCATCCTGCCTGCCCATTAATACAACATAAAAGATTATCCGTGATTAAACTAAGTTAAAATTAATTAATGGCTTTCGATTGCTGGTACTAGAGACTGCAATAGAGAGAATGGAAAAACTACTAGAGCTTCGGGAACTACTACAGCAAGGCAAGGTTGAGGAAGCTTTGCTGTTGGTAGATAAGTTGGAGGACATGAATCGCCGCACAGCGGGTGGTTGTTATTTATCGCCAACACAACTAAGCAATATTCTCCAAGAAGGGTATCAAATGGTACTCAAACGAGTGTCTGCAGAAGCTTTTGAAGGACGTTTTGAGGCTGAAGAACTAGAAAGCATAGTTGATCGGCAAGCAATTTTGTCGCAAGCGATCGCATTAATTTAATATCATCTCCGGTTAAATAACCAGATTAGTGGTTGTTACTAGTCACTAGTCACCATTTTTATCATCACTAATCAACCGGATTTAACATAACAATAGCTTGTCAATTCATCACCTATCCATTCCAATGTATCGCCTACTTGTTCGCCTGTATGATAAGCAGCTAGTAGCACTTCACTTGTTTTTCCCCAAGCGATCGCACCCGTGGCATCAATTGCGATCGCGCCTAAATCCCGTTTATGTTTAAACGCTTCAGTAAACGAGCGTTGCATTGCTTCTGATAAAGCTAAGCCATCAGTCACGCGAATAACGATTCGTGGTGCTAGACATTCATCAATAATATCTTCGCCAATTCCAGTACAACTTACTGCAGCATGGGCTGTTGCATAATTACCTGCAGGCATTGCTGAATCACTGACACGCCCAATGCGCTCAAAGCCTTTACCACCAGTTGAAGTGCCAACAGCTAAGCGTCCTTGGGTATCGAGTGCAACAACGCCAATAGTGCCACGTCCTGCGTTACTCGATTCTACCAACTCTTTTTCAGCAACAACCCCTGCCATTTTTTTTTCAAAATTATCTTGTCTTTCCTGAAGCCACTCTTGTAACCGCAACTCAGTCAAAGCATCATAACTAGGAATTTGCAGTTCGCGTAACAACTCTGCCGCGCCATAGTCTGATAACACGCGATCTGCTGAAGTTTGCAAATTATTGGCAAGGTCAATAGGGTGTTGTACTCGCGAAACATTAATCACACCACTAAAGCGCTGACAACTGCCATCCATCAGCGATGCACTCATCCTAATCTGACCGTCAGATTGCAATACCGAACCAGTACCAGCATTAAAGCGGGGATCGTCTTCTAATAATTGACAGCCAAGGACGACAGCATCAGTAGCCGCGGCACCCGCACGTAACAGTGCATAAACTTCTTCAATCACTGCGTAGAGCGATCGCCGAATTATTTCTACTCCGCCTTTACTTTTGAGGGAACTACCAGCCCCGCCATGAATAATTAACTTTGGTTGCACTCGTTATCCTAAATTTTTAGATTTGTGATTTTAGATCTTAGATTATCTAGGGAAACGATTTAGTAATTTATAGTGAGTTTTATAATGAGTATGACTCAAATTTTACTGTTCTACCCTCAAAACAGTCAGTTAGGCAGTTGAGAGTCCCAGAAAATTAGAGGAAGTCGCATGATTTCAAAAACGGTGATTTCCCTAGCCCCCGACCTCTGACTCTGCATTTGAGCGCCGACGGCGACAGCGTTCAGAGCAATATTTCACATCATCCCAACAATCTGCCCATTTTTTCCTCCAAGTGAAGGGACGTTGACAAACTGGACACATCTTTGTGGGTAGGTCAGATTTTGTGCGGGTACGAGCCATGTTAGGTTATCGATACATTGTTACTTTAATTTTAAGAAATATTACTGAGTAAGTGTTATGTCAGCAACTGCCTTAGCTGGAGTGCGAATAGTTTTAGTAGAGCCAGCAGGGGCTTTAAATGTAGGGGCGATCGCTCGTGTGATGAAGAATTCTGGACTAGAACAACTGGTGTTAGTCAATCCACAATGCGATCCCCTGTCGCCAGAAGCACAGCTGATGGCAGTTCATGCAGCAGATATATTAGAAAGTGCAGTTCAAGTAGCAACGTTACCAGAAGCTTTATTTAACTGTACGCGAGCGATCGCTACAACTGCACGCGATCGTGACATAGGAATTACACTAGAACATCCGCGTCATGCACTGCCGTGGTTAATTGAGCCACAAAACACTGCACTCATTTTTGGACCAGAATATCGCGGCTTGAGTAATGAAGAATTAAAATACGCGCAACGCTTTATCCGCATTCCTACAAGCGATCAATATCCATCACTCAATCTAGCTGCATCTGTAGCAATTTGTAGTTATGAATTGTTTCAGTGTGTTGTGCAGTCAAACGTTAAAGAAACACCTGACTTGGATACGGTTTCCTTTGATGCCTTAGAGGGATACTATCAGCAACTTGAGCAAATCTTGCTGGAGATTGGTTATCTCTATCCACATACTGCTGCGAGTCGCATGCAAAAGTTTCGCCAAATTTTTAATCGCGCGCAGTTAACAACATCTGAAGTAGGAATGCTGCGAGGGATTCTCTCTCAAATACACTGGGCATTGCAGCAGAAAACCGAGGAAGAAAGGTAAATCTTATATTATACCAGTACAAATGAACTATTTTGCGTTATTTTAAGCGCAATTGATGCCATTTCTTTATAGATTGGTATAAACTAAGTTGCCAACGCCACATATTTCCTAAAAATAAAGCGCAGTATTAGGGTGCTTGAGGAGTTAACTGTGAAACATCTGTCTGCTACAGAGTTGAAAGTCTCACACAAAATCCCAGTTCCAGATGGTACAACTATAGCCCGACGGGAAGTCAGTCGTTCCTCGGCTAGCAGTCAGCAAAAGATGAGAAGTAGTAGAAATCAAGCAGCAACTACTAAAACGTCATCTGCACAGCCATCAGCTTCAACAACAGCTAGTAGCAATCGTAAATCAGTTGACTTGCCACTGAGTCCACAAGTTATTAATCGTAGTTCTAGGGTAAATCAACCAAATTATACAAATCAAAATGGCGTTCAGAATGTAGATGTTAGAGAACCATTCATGCGAGTAACACTACCTCAGGAAGTCAATGAGAAAAAACGCGTTGTTGTGAATAAAGCGTTTCCCAGCACGAGCACTTACACAGTTATGCCTCGTTCGCACGGGGAAAAACGCACTCATCGCCGCAAAACCACCATCTTGACAAAATCAATACTTTATACGTTCAGGTTACTCATTTTAGGTGTAGGTGTGGGAGCGATCGCAGGAACGTTGTTATCGGTATTAGATCCTACAAACCGCATTAAAGCAGAAACGCCAACTGCAGAAACACACTCAGAAGTCACAGAAGTAGCTATAGTTCCAGGCTCAGGGTTGAAGTTAACTCAACAGATGAGTTCGTTGAAAACGACAGTAGAACAGTTAGCCGCAAAACAAAAAAATTTACTACCAGGAGTCTTTTTCGTTGATTTAGATACTGGTGGTTATTTGGACGTCAATGGTAACACAACTTTTGCTTCTGCCAGCATGATTAAAGTACCGATCCTTGTGGCATTTTTTCAAGATGTTGATGCAGGGAAAATTCGCTTGGATGAAAGCCTAACGCTGAAGAAAGAGTTAATTGGCGGAGGATCGGGCGATATGCAATATAAGCCGCTAGAAACAAAATTTACAGCGTTGGAAACTGCAACCAAGATGATTGTTATCAGCGACAATACAGCAACCAACTTGCTGATTGAGCGCATGGGTGGAGTAGCAGCGTTGAATGAGCGGTTTTTGAGTTGGGGTTTGACAGCAACACAAATTCGCAATCTTCTGCCAGATTTGGAAGGCACAAATACGACAAGTCCTAAAGACTTAGCACATTTAATGGCATTAGTCAACGAAGGAGACTTGATGTCAGTGCGATCGCGCGATCGCTTGCTAGATATTATGCAGCGTACAGTAACTAACACTTTGCTACCACGAGGTTTAGGTGAAGGAGCAACAATTGCCCATAAAACTGGTGATATTGGTTCTTTGGTAGGCGATGTTGGTCTAGTTGATATGCCGAATGGTAAGCGCTATATTGCCGTAGCAATGGTAAAACGTCCTCACAATGATGGTCGCGCTCAAGAGCTAATTCGTCAAATTTCGCGGGCAGCCTATCAAGAATTTAATAAGCCCAACTTAGAGCAAATTCTACGGACAACACCTTTTGTTACAACTACTCCAGCAGCAAATTCAGCAGAAACAGGTGTTTCTCCTACTGTAACGCCTGAGACACAGCCATCTACTTCTAACTAACAAAGCAAGATTTCGCTTGTGGCAGATGCTTCCGCAATCAATAGACTAAGCTATTTCGCAGTAAAAATCTGCCAGAAAACGTCATAGGAATGCCTATTCCATCTAAAATTGTCTCTCCACTATTTTCTTGTCGCGCATGGATGTGAAGATGAGGTTCGGTTGTATTTCCTGAATTTCCTACCTGGGCGATCGGTTGATTTACGCTCACGAATTCTCCTTGATTGACAACGATGGTTCCACTCATCAAATGAGCAACTAATATTTCAACGCGATCGCAGGCGATTAGAACATAGTTTCCCGCAGGATGTTGTCGATCTGTTTCTGGTGGAATTAAGTCAGGAAAACTATTAACAGCATTTATAACTTTTCCTGTACATGGGCTGTAGACAGTGTCCTGAAAGATCGCATATTTTGTTAGTTCTGTTGGGTAAAGTCCATTTGCTCTAGTGCCAAAGCTATTAAGTTTTACAAGATCCAGTGCATATTGTTGAGCGCGGTCTGTATTGTGGTAGTTGATGATCGAGCTATTTCCACCATGAGCTACATAATATGTACCGTCTTTTAATGGGAAAGCAAATTCAACAGGTTTGTTATGAAAAGAAAAGCCTTGCAAAATCAGAAAACTGAGATTAGCAAATATTATTATGATAAAACAGTTAACACCTAAAGAAAATAAAGATTGATATTTTTTTATTGGATAAAAGGGCAAATGTCGAACTTTTTTATATGACCTAAGTACTGCTATGAAAAATAGAATGATAAGAATAAATCTTAAGTAGTAACTTAACCAATCCCATCGTCCTGAGAAGAAAATATAAATAGTGTAAAGCGTATCTACTAATATATTGAGTAACCAATCAAGCTTACTTTTGGCTTCACCCCTCCACAACCAAGAGAGAAAAATAGTAGGAAGGAGGAGATGGGTAATTAAAAGCAATCCTATTTCAATCAGCATGTTACTTGAACAGTAATTCTGCACTTTTATTACTTGAGACAAAGGAGCAACAGATGTTCAATGAGTTAAAAGTTGCTTATCTTCTTTCGCTTATTATTGCGGTCTTGACCTTTGTTGCAGCTGTGGGTGGGCTTGTTCTTCCAGATCTCTATCGGGACAATCTATTTGTTACTTCTGGATGGTTTGGAAATGACTTGGTGACGCTTGTCGTCGCATTCCCTATTCTAATTATCGCTTTAATACTGTCAGCACGAGGTTCACAGCGGGCACAACTCGTGTGGTTAGGAATGCTGAATTACACGCTTTACAATTTCGCTTTTTATTTATTTGGCGCAGCTTACAATCGTTTTTTCCTCATTTACGCGGCACTATTTACACTATCAATTTTTGCGCTGATCTTTGGGCTAGTAGGACTTGATGTTAAAGAAATTAGTCAGAAATTCGGTGCTAAAACACCAGTGAAATTGATTAGTGCTTATATGTTGTTTGTTGCGATCGCCCTTGGTGGATTTTGGATTTCGCAGGCAGTGAATTTCATTTCCACTGGGCAAGTTCCCCAGATAATTGTCACAGTAAATGGCTCTACTAATGTTATTGCGGCTTTGGATTTATCAATGGTAGTGTCAATATTTCTCTTAAGTGCAATCTGGCTATGGCAACGCCAGCCCTGGGGTTATGTGCTGGGAACCATTGCCAATATCAAAGGTGCTGTTTATACGTTAGCATTGACTGCCGCTACGATATCTGCTGCTTCTTCTGGTGTCGCAGATACGACGTTAGTTCCTTTATGGGGGTTTTTGTCACTAGGTAGCCTGATAGCAAGCTTATTCTTGCTCAGATTCCGCTCTAATAGTTATTAGCTTAAGGCGGTATATTGCACAAAACCACCAAACTACTAAGTGACTTGTTGTGGTGTATCAACAGTATCTAAAACAGACCAGATGTACTGTAGCAGTGGTTCTAATCCTTGATGAGTAGCAGCAGAAATGAGATAAGGGTTACTACCATGATGCTGTGTAAGTTTCTGAGAAATTGCTCTGAGTGTATCTTCGTCAATAGCATCAATCTTATTCAACGCCAAAATTTGTGGGCGATCGGGTAGTCCGCGTCCGTAAGCGTGTAACTCTTGCTGAATCGTTTGATAATCAGTAACAGGATCAGCAGCAGTAACGTCAACTAAATGCAGTAGCACGCGAGTACGTTCGATATGACGTAAAAAATCATGTCCTAACCCTGCCCCCTGATGCGCGCCAGCAATTAAACCTGGAATATCAGCAAAAACTGTGCCATCACCTGTTGGTTTACGAACGACACCCAAATTAGGGATAAGCGTTGTAAAGGGATAATCAGCTACTTTGGGACGGGCTGCGGAAAGGGCAGCAATTAACGTTGATTTACCGGCGTTGGGAAGTCCAATAATTCCAACTTCAGCTAGTAACTTTAACTCAAGACGCAGCAAACGTTTTTCTCCAGGTAAACCTGGAAGCGCATACTCAGGGGCACGGTTGCGGTTGCTCAAGAAATACTTATTACCTAATCCACCTTTACCACCTGCAGCGACACACAACGTTTGTCCTGGCACAATTAAATCGCCTAAGAGTTCGTTTGTTTCTGCATCGTAAATGACCGTACCGCAAGGAACTTCAATAATGCGATCGCTTCCTGAAGCCCCTGTCCGATTATTTGGTCCACCACGCGAACCATTTTCAGCTTGGAAACGGTGTGCATATCGAAAGTCTAGTAGAGTTTGTAGATTTTCCGCTGCAACTAAAACAACTGAACCACCATTTCCCCCATTGCCCCCAGAAGGTCCCCCTGCTGGCACGTATTTTTCACGACGGAAGGCTACAATTCCATCACCTCCTGAACCTGCTTCAACTTCAACTTCTGCTTGATCGATAAATTGCATAGTTTTTGGGAATGGGTAATAGGTAACGGGGAATGGGTAATGGGTAATTGCTAGAGGATGTTCTTGCCAATGACCGATTACCAGTTACCAGTTACCAATGTTAATGACTAACAATATTCTGTGACATCTTCATGACACTCATCAGCAAGATAGGACAATGCACGAAAGCGTAATCCGACAAGTTGCTCATAAAGCGGGTTGAGCTTACACAGAGGGGGAATGTGGACAACTTTCTTGCCAAAGAGTTTAACATCGCGCTCAAACGGGCACTGGGGTGGAATCATTTTACACAAGAAGCGGGCAACTTTAGGATCGTGAATATCGAGTCCATCAAGCCAATCACGCACAGGATGCAAGACATCGATCTGTGTTTGTTCGGTGGTTAGTAAAGACGTTGCATCGACATCTGCGGGAAGATCGCATAACGTTTGACGCAAAGCAACAAGTGCCGTTTCTTGTAACTCTAAAGCTTGGCAGAATTGATGAATAATTTCATCTTCGACCGAGGAGTAAGTACCATCGGCGATCGCTACCATCACAGCAGTCCGTAAGAAATTTTCTGCCGCAGTTGGATCGTCTTTTAAAACAGCGGCTAACTCTTCTGGGGTAATTTTTTCAAAGGATTCTAGTTTTGAATCAATAGTAAGCTCTTGAGTTAAAGCAGTAATGAGTTCTTGCTCTTGGGGATCGAAGTCACCATCCGCCCAAGCGATTGAGAGTAATCCTCGTAACCAAGCTACGATCTGTTCGTTAGTGTAAGGAGATTTGACAACGCTTGTCATCGTATCAATACTTATAAATAATTTTCCGAGACTATCCTAGCGCTGGTAGTAGCCTAGCTGGCTGTAAACTAGAAAACCGAGTTGCTGATAATAGGCATAAATTTGTGACGCTACCAGAGTTTGGATTATTTCTCATTTCGATCCTAGCGAGTGTGGCTGGGCAATGGCTGCTCAAAGCAGGCGCTGTAAAACTAGGCAGAGTAGATGCGAATAATTTTGTTAGCCATGTGTTGGAGATGATTACGATTCCAGAATTACTTGCTGGATTAACGTGTTACGCTTTAGGCGCGATCGTCTATATTTTAGTGCTGACTCGCGTTAAACTCAGCATTGCTGGTCCGGCGGTGGCTTTGGTATATGTCTTTTCGCTGCTGATTGGATATTTTGTCTTTCGAGAAGCGATTCCTTTAAGCCGAGTAGTTGGGTTAGGACTCATTATCTGTGGTGTCATTCTCGTTATTTGGAAAAGTTAAAGATAGCGAGATAATACATCAACAGTCGATTGCCCAGTTTTTGCCCAACTGAAATTATTTGCTCTTGTACGACTCAGTTTTGAAAGTTGTGATCGCAATCCAGATTCCGTTGCAATTGCTTGCATTGCGGCAGTGATTTGTGCAACGTTATGAGGATCGACTAACAGCGCGGCGTCTCCTGCAACTTCGGGTAATGAAGAAATATTCGAGGTAATGACTGGAGTTCCACACGCCATAGCTTCTAATACAGGTAGCCCAAAGCCTTCCCACAAGCTAGGAAACACAAGTGCGATCGCTTGATTGATAATTGTCGGCAAATCTTGATATTTTACATAGTCGAGAATTTTAATGCGATCGCTGATATTGAGTTCGGCGGCGGCTGTTTGTAGTGCAGGAGTGTAGCGAGGATCGAACGGTCCTGCTAACCATAGTTCATAATCGCATGGCAATGCCGCAAAAGCAGTAATTACTCGATGTAAGTTTTTGTAGGGATCGTGGCGTCCAATGTAGAGGAAGTAGTTACTCGTCGGTAAATCAAGAAAGCGAAAATGATTGACGTCATGCGCTAGCAGAATTGGGGTAATCTTATTTGCACTAATACCAAAAAAGTCTGTGATGTCTTTAGCTGTGGCTTGGGAGATGCAGAGAATATGTTCAGCTTGCTTTAAGACTTGTGGGACGTAGTAACGGAAGTAGGATGTTAGAGGAGAACGATTAGGAAAATGCAGTGGAATCAGGTCGTTAACATTAACGATGTAACGGCATTGAGTATATAAAGGTGCTTCTGGAATTGGAGAGAACAGAAGATGCGATCGCAGTTTTTTGTAAATTTGTGGCAGTTGAAACTGTGTCCATGATAAGCGACGAATATGACCGCGCAAACCTTGCTCTGCAGTTTGATTGGAAGGAATTATATAGCAATTATGTGCAGTAATTTGCTGAGTAACGAGCAATGTATGATCAATTTGCAAATGAGGGATAAGATTTAATGCATAAGTACTTGTTCCAGTAGGGCGACTTAGCAAATAGGATAAATTTATGATTAATTTTCCTGGCATTACATTTATCAATCGCAATTTATTTTAAGTGGATATTTCTTAAAGTTTAATATTAGCAAGATAATTTTTAGGTATTTCTTTTTTATTGTTGCTCTTATCAAGAACTTACTTGTTAGATAGATTCTAAGCAATATTTGCTCCCATAAAGGTCGGTGCTTTTGATAGTAATAAATTTGACTGCGTCGATATTCAACAGTCATTAAATCAGAAATATTTCGAGATGAATAACCCCTAATATGAACTAAAGACACTTGAGGTGCATAAATTATTTTCCATCCTTGCTCTTTCACTCGAAGGCACAAATCAACATCCTCAAAATACATAAAAAATCTTTCGTCAAAACCTCCTACTAACTTAAAGATTTTCTTTCTAATGAAGAAAGCTGCACCAGTGACAAAGCTTACTTCGCTTTGAGTGCTTATATTTTCCTCATCCAGATTATTTTTACTTTTTATAAGAAACTCTTGCCAAATACTTAATACTGAATGGTTTGAAGACTGTAGCGTTCCATCAAAGTTTAAAATTTTTGGACCAACAACTCCAAACTTTGGTTCTTTTTCTAACAATTCGACTAGAGGGAATAATATATCATCTTTTATTAAAGTATCAGGATTTAAGAATAGTAGAAATTCACCTTGAGCTAGATTTGCACCTGCATTGCTTCCTGCACCAAACCCCGTATTTTCTTGTTTATGAATAGTGAGTTGAGGAAAATTCTGTTTGACTAAAGCGACGCTACCATCTGTAGAGCAGTTATCGACTATGATGATTTCATATCTAATACTCTGTATGTATCTCTGTATTGACTTTAAGCAATTTACTAATACTTCTCCAGCATTATAATTAACAATAATGATAGAAACTCTTACTTGTTCCATTATGATTGGACTAAAATCATATTCTGCTGAGATATCCGCGTTCAATATAATGTGAATTTACCGAAATACTCGCTACGCTAGTTCAATTTGGCAATCATCACCAATGAGAAAGCGCAAAGCTTTAGGACGTCTTGCGGCTACTGTCAGTTGAGCACATTGTCCAATGACACTATCAATAATTCGTTGATGAATTCGATCAATTCTTGCCCCTTGTAGAACAACGCTGTGTTCAATGTCCGTTTCAATAATCGTTGCTTGATCGGCAATACTACTGTAGGGACCAATAAAACAGTTTTCTAAATAGCAGTTACTACCAATGATGACTGGACCGCGTATTGTACAGTTAATGACTTTAGAACCAGAACCAATTTGTACGCGCCCAATAACTTGACTATGTGCATCTACTTCGCCAAGATTGGAAGTTTTAAGGTAAGTATCGAGAATCAGGCGATTAGCTTCTAAGAGATCGTCTTTTTTTCCTGTATCTAACCACCAGCCTTCAAGTTGACAAGCTGAGACTTGTTTTTGCTGATCGATTAAGCATTGAATTGCATCAGTAATTTCTAATTCTCCTCGTGCAGAAGGTTGAATGCAAGCGATCGCTTCATGAATTGTGTGAGAAAAAAAGTAAACACCGACTAAAGCAAGGTTTGAAGGGGGAACTTGTGGCTTTTCGATTAACTCTAAAACGCGCCCGTATTCATCGACTTTAGCAACACCAAATGCACTAGGATTCGCTACTGGACGCAGTAAAATTAAAGCATCATGTTGCTTTTGAGTAAATTGCTGAAGAAAGTAGCTTAAGTCTCCTTGCTGAATTAAGTTATCACCCAGGTACATGATAAAGGGGTCATCCTTTAAAAAAGACTGGGCAATTTGAACTGCGTGGGCAAGACCAGCAGGTTTATCTTGCAGGATATATGTAATATTGGCACCAAAGCGATCGCCGGTTCCTGTTTTATTTTTGACCTCGCGCCCCGTTTCTGGACTAATAACAATACCTATATCAGTAATTCCGGTAGCAACGATTTCTTCGATACCGTACCAAAGAATTGGTTTATTGGCGACAGGTACAAGTTGCTTTGCGCCAGTATAAGTCAGAGGACGCAAGCGTGTCCCTTTACCGCCGGAGAGAATCAGCGCTTTCATAACTATTCGTGTAAAGTTCTGCCAGCATTTTCCTAAGTCCTTGTCGCCAGTGAGGCGATGGAGTTCCCAAAACTTTGGTTATTTTCCCACACGCGAGAACCGAATAAGCAGGTCGTTGCGCCAAAGTAGGATACTCGGGGGTAGTAATAGGAATTACGCGCTGGATTTTGAGAGGAATTAATTGCTGGGCTTCTTCAAAAATCGCGATCGCAAAATCGTACCAGCTAGCAACACCACTGTTGGTATAGTGATAAATTCCAGTTGGATTATTGAGTTCAAGTAATTGGGCGATCGCACGGGTAATATCGCCTGTCCAAGTCGGACTCCCAATTTGATCTGCAACTACACGAATTTCTTCGCGTTCTGTACCCAGTCGCAGCATAGTTTTGACAAAGTTGTTACCGTAGCTACCGTATACCCAAGCTGTCCGGAGAATGATGTATTGATTGCAGTTATTTTGAACTGCTTGTTCGCCACTGAGTTTTGATCGTCCGTAAGCCCCTAAGGGATTTGTCGCATCGATTTCTTGGTACGGGTGACTTTGACGACCATCAAATACGTAATCTGTAGAAATATGAATGAGGTGTGAATTGAATTGTTGTGCTTCTGCGGCTAAGATACCAGGTGCGATCGCATTAATTATAGTTGCGAGTTCTGGTTCAGTTTCAGCTTTGTCTACCGCTGTATATGCCGCAGTATTGATAATAATCTGAGGTTGGACTTTGTGGATAATTTGACGCAGGCTATCAGGTTGTGTCAAGTCAATTGTAGGGCGTCCTACCGCAGTAACATCTGCTACGGGTGCGAGGTAGCGTTGCAGTTCTTGACCTAATTGCCCTGTGTTACCAATCAGTAAAATTGACCGTCTCATGCAGTTAATTTAAAACAGTCTTGCCATGCGGATATCATAGCGGATTGTGTGGGAACTTATTGTGAGCCTGGCGAATAAATTCGCGGCTCAATAGACTAAGTCCACCTCCGTGGACTAACAAAAGCAGCATAAGCCTATGAAGATAGGTTTTGTTTGTGTAGCTGTGGTTTCAACCGAATCAGCTTTTTTCTGACTCTATCAAGCAAAGACTTCAGCTTGGTGAAATAGTTGACCTGCTTGGTCTTTCTGTGAAAGTATAGGTGGAGTAGAAATAGTCCAATCAATCGCAAGATCTGGGTCATTCCACAAAATACAACGCTCGTGCTGTGGTGCGTAGTAGTCTGTCGTTTTATAAAGAACTTCAGCGCTGGGAGAGAGAACTAAGAAGCCGTGGGCAAAACCTGGAGGTACCCACAATTGGCGTTTATTCTCAGCACTCAAGATACAACTAATCCATTGACCAAAAGTGGGAGAACTTCTGCGGATATCTAAGGCGACATCAAGGATTGTACCAGCGATCGCGCGGACTAACTTTCCTTGGGGTTGCTGAATTTGATAATGTAGCCCTCGCAGGACGTTTTGCAGAGATCGCGAATGGTTATCTTGGACAAAGTTTAATGATACTCCCACTTTATCGGCAAAAGTTTTTTGATTGTAGCTTTCAAAAAAGAAACCGCGATCGTCACCAAAGATTCGAGGTTCAATCATCAAAACTTCAGGTATCTCAGTCGGTAATATATTCATCTTCTTATTGTTGCGCTTCTTACAGACAGACCAATCCAGCTAAGTACGCCATATATTCCTGCAGCTAAAATAACTATGACATGCATTACAATACCAGCAGTCAGCATGCGGTAGGAATCAAATCCTAATAAAGTAAAACCAAACACCCAACCAGCTTCTAAGGTGCCGATATTACCTAACGTACTGATTGGTAGTAGCTGAGTTAAATTAGCTAAACTCGAACCTAATACGACTTCTGATAGGGACATTGAGAAGCCAAGCGACTGTAAAACGACCCAAAACAAGATAAATATTGCTAACCACAATAAAATTGAGTAGCTAAAAAGTTTTAAGTGAAGCGAAAGTTGGCGATAAATTAGCAACTCATTATAAAAAGTTTTAATTAAATTATTGACCTTTATAAAAAAATTATTGATTCCTTTATAGGCAGTAACTCTTTTTCTCGAAGTACGTGCTAGTTGCTGATTTTTTGTCATGAATATGAATAAGCCTATAACAAGTGCGATCGCTACTAAACTCAAAACTAAAGAACTTAGCCAAAGGCTAGCGATTCTCCCCTGAAGTACAGCAACTCCGACCCCTATACTTACGATACTTGCTAGTGCTAAAGCATCATGAATGCGTGTTAATAATAGTGATGCTACTGAACTAATGTAAGGATAATTTGAATAGCGCTTCAGTAACAAAGGTAAACTTAATTCTCCCGATCTTACAGGTAAAATATGATTAAGAAACTGATATATACAAGTAATTTGAAAGATTAAAAAAAAAGGGATACTTGTTTTAACTGAAAGCAGTTCAAAAAAGCGCAATGCTCTTAATATTTGAGTAATTCCTACCAAAAAGAATAGTTTTGTTACACCTTCTAAACCAACCTGCGACAATGCAGAAAAGATATCAGAAGGTTTTAAAATACTTCCCAAAAGAACTATCAAACAGACAGTAAAAAATACACTCCAAACTTTTTTGCTACGAACTAAACTATAAATCATTGTGTTACTTAGTTTGAGCTAAAATCACCGTCCACGGCAATAGAGATTTTACGCTTAATATCTCAAATTTTGTTTTTACTAGTTTGATAAAACCTCCACGCGACCAGTGTTGAATATGTCCAGGACTGTTACCAAATTCAGTAAAATAAGCACCTCTTAAAAAATTGAGTGTTCTAAATATTGGTTCTCTAGGAACGCTTAGAATACAGTATGGCAGAGCAACACTAGCCAGTTTTTCTAAGCCTACTTGAGGATGTTCTAAATGCTCTAAAACTTCACAACATACAACTAGATTTGCTTGGTCTGTAGCCTTTTGTAAGTCGTATATGCTTTTTTTCTCAAACGAGAGTCGAGAATAATTAACTCTACTTTTTGCAATATCAAGAATTTTATCCGAGATATCTGTGCAGTGTAAAGAAGCGTTCGTTTTACTTAGTATTTGAGTAACATGACCTTCGCCACATCCTACTTCAAGAATAGATTTAGGATTTATTTGACTGACAAGTTCAGTAATAGCTTGATCGAACTGATATAGTAAATATCTACCAACTGGATTTTTCATTTCATATTTGTTCGATCCAGTGCCAACAACTATACCGTCTTCTATTAGTGGGAAGTGCTTTTGATTCATGGCAAACAATCTTAATTAATGATACTGCAGATTTTCATCAACTACTTCAGCAACCTGTTGTTCTACGCAGTCTGAGTGAGAATATCGAGTTAATAACTCTGCTAGTACTCCTAGAGAAATCAACTGAACAGATAAAATAGTCGATAATATGCCAAAAAATAGCAGTGGGCGATTTCCAATTGGACCTAAACCAAGGAACCATAAAATTACGAGATAGATGATTATCCCACTTCCTAAAAGACCAAAAAATAGTCCTATTTTACCGAATAAATGCCCTGGTTTATATAAGTAGCGAGTAATCACAAGCACAGTTAATAAATCAATAAAACCACGCGAGTAACGTTCCCATCCATACTTAGACTTTCCATATTGTCTGCGAAAGTGACAAACTCCTACTTCTCCCACTCTAAATCCTAAACTATGGGCAAGAACTGGAATGTATCTATGAAGTTCTCCATAGAGTTTTATGCAGTCTAAAACTTCTTTACGATAAGCTTTAAAACCACAATTAAAATCGTGTAAAGGAATACCAGCAATTTTTGCCGTCACTTTGTTATATACCTGTGAAGGTAGTGTTTTAGAAATAGGGTCATTTCTATTTTGACGCCAACCTGAAACTAAATCAAAGCCTTGTTCTAACTTGTTTAAAAACTTAGGTACTTCAGATGGATCGTCTTGGAGATCGGCATCAATAGTAAAAATGACACTGCCTTTTGCTTTTTTAAACCCTGCAAAAAGTGCTGCTGATTTGCCAAAGTTTCTACGGAGTTTGATTCCCTTAATTTGTGTAGGATATTGATGAATTAAATCTTTAATATGAAACCAAGAATGATCGACACTTCCGTCATCTACAAAAATAATTTCATATTTGCTAACCCTTTCTTGGAACATCACTCCGCGAATTTTTTCTGACAAAGTAGCAATCGTTGCTTCTTCGTTGCATACGGGAATTACAAAACTGATACTAATACCAGGTGACATATTAATTTAGTTCTTTAAATGGAGTTGTCTGATGCAGTTTGTAAACATTTTGTAGTTTGCTCCAATCTGGGTGAGGTGCCTTAGCATAAGCAAATAATGTTTGGTCTTCTGGTGAAAGGCGGACGTATCCTTTCCAACCCGAAAATTCGTAAGATCTCCCTAATGCTTTAGCAACATCTGGACGAGGAAAACCCGTGAGCGCAAAACCACGTATTATGTTGTTTTGATTTAAGATGGCAATGCAGTTGATGTCGCGATGTTGGCGATCGCCTGCCCAGCCTTCTACTCTAGCTATGTCAGGTGTCAGCTGAGTCAGATTATCGAAAACTCCTGGCAATACTTGTGGGGCTGGAGGTTTTAGTAAGTCGGAGCTAAGCTTTTGATTAGATGCACAAAGCTTATCTACTTGAACAGATTGGTGAAATGGAACTAAACGGTTTTGTTTTAGAGCATCTGTTAAGTTTAGAAATTGCTTAGGAGCGGGACTAATAACCTGCTTGATAATGTTTTTATCAGTAACTCCGAGTTGAACTGACAGAGTTACCAACGGTTGTAAAGAAGCTGCACGCGCGATCGGTTGAGATGCCTCAGTTCCAACTCTGTACATCGACAGAATCAATACAGTTAGCCCTGCTAATAGTGGTGTTAGTAATTGCCAATAAGTATTACCATTTCGTAAAAATTTTTGCAACCCTATCGCAACAAGCACAGTCAGACTTAGCCAAAACAAACTTGGTAAAGAGGCATAGCGCGATTGAATTGCCGATGCGATACCAGATCCCGAACGACTCACTGCTGCCATCAATGCAGTTCCGATGACATAACCTTGTAAGACTAGCCACGGTAGCCAAGAAGTGCGAATGGTTTTAGCTTGTGGATTTAACGAGTAACCTGTACAGCAGATAGCAATTATCAAACCAACAATACCGATGCTACAGGCAGTACCAATATCAAGGGTAAAAACTGCACCTAAATATGTGGGAATGAATATCAGGATATCGCTCAGGCTTCGTGATAAAGGCGGATGATAACCAGGAGTTTTGTAAGTCAGGAGATATATACTGCAAATTGCGATCGCACAAC
Organism: Gloeocapsopsis crepidinum LEGE 06123; assembly: GCF_015207655.1. Lineage (GTDB taxonomy): Bacteria > Cyanobacteriota > Cyanobacteriia > Cyanobacteriales > Chroococcidiopsidaceae > Gloeocapsopsis > Gloeocapsopsis crepidinum. The sequence continues at coordinate 31,365 of NZ_JADEWN010000039.1, forward strand.
CGATATACAACAACACAACCCGTATCGGTAAGCGCGTTAAAACAACAGCAGCGTATAATACTGGTAATACAGCGATCGCAGTACTATAAGTCAGAGTGCCTAGTAGAGCAAAAAATAAGCTACCAATTGCCCAAAATATTTTTTGTGAGTATACAAGCTTTGTTAAGCAACAGATAGAAGCAGTAACAAATAAATTTGCTCCTATCCAAGCCACACCACTAAAGCCTCGCATCCAATTATGTGCTGCAGCAGGTGTAAAGCAAAAAATTGAGATACACAAAAGCACTACGACAAATAAGCTGCGAGAACGCCGTAAATCATTGGGTAGCAGCGTCGCTAAGAGTATAGCTTGTCCTATGGCAAATAAGAATGTAATGCATGATAAACCTATATTTGAACCTTTTGTGACAATTATGTTAAAAGCATAAATGATTGCAGGAATTAAAACTAAGTGCTCGTTAGAACGAACTAACCAGTCAGTAGGTTGAGATGAAAAGCCATCAGTTGAATAAAAATGACTAATGATATCCCAGTAGTCATAGGTGGAAATTTCGCCTGATTGTGTAATCCAGTAAAAAATGTAGACAGCTGGTAAGACAATGACGATCGAAGCAACAGCTAAATAGAATTGTTTTTTGCTGAAAGTCGGAGCAAGGCTGCTTTTGTAAGGCATACGATCTGTTCCACACACCTAAAAAACGTGGCGTAGCGTAACTGTATCCAAGTCTTCTGACTCACTCGCCGTACATTGGAGTTGAGCTATCTAGGGTTCATAATACATTGCTCAAGATAATATCAAAAATCGTATACAAAACTTACATTACAAGCCTGGTATAGCTGCGAATTCTTCAGATGAATCTGGGAACAGCTGCATCACAATACGCAAGTCATCTAATTTTGCACAGTCAGAAAGCTTTCTAAGCTATATATCTATCAAGTTGATAAATACTTATAGATTTACTATCAACTATTTAAACTGTTTATTAAAGTTTTATGCTTTGTTTAGCTTAAACGTTAATTTTGTTCACTAACTTTACCTGGTGACAATTATTTCAGGTGTAGTGGTTAACTGCGTAGCTTCTTTAGTTTCAGAATCATAAGCCCAAGCCTTAAGAATTACTGAACCTTCAGGAAGTGTAGCAGCGTCAATATTTATATTCCAACCAGAGTTAGCAAAAGCAGAATTATTTAAAATCTTGACAATATCTGGTCTTTCTACATTAACAGGGGCTACTGCCACAACAGTATCATTATCTCCATAGGTGATAATGACGTTATCTGCTGGTCTTCCTTTGTTTGCAAGAATAGCCCACCCATAAACATTTATAGGGTTAGTTCCAGACACTTCTACTCTGGTAGCATTAGAACCATTAACAGCATCAAAAAAGCCTTGAGCACCTGTAGAAGTCGTTGTAAAATTAATTTCTCCTACGTGAGTTACTCCAGGAATATTGATAGTTGGTGACGGGTTAGCTGAATCTGGAGATGTAGTGGTGGTTTGATTAGTAGAACACGCAGCCAAAGTAAGCGCTATAGCTGTAATTAATAAATTTGTTGGATACAGCAACTTTTGAATTCTAAGCATGATTTCCTTGCACCTAATAAATTGGTTATGCTCTTAAAAAGTAGTTGTTCTTAACTCTTTGAAAGAGTTAACAATACGAATTAGGTATGTATACTCAAAATGGCTTTTATTTTAGATTTGTAAAAGTTTACTACATAAATTGATAAAATTGTATTTTTTCTCCAAACTAAGCTATCTTTGTATCCGTAGTGACTCCATTGTTTTTCTGAGAATAACAATAAACTCTATTTGATTTTTTTGAAGTAACTCAATTTCAAGTGGTAATGATAAAGAATTTCGGCAATAAAGCAAGAGTTCTAAAAATTCGATTTGCGTCCAAACATGAAAATGGATGCTGTAGTTTATAGCAAGCAAGTTTTCAGCCCTAGTTGCAACGTTACTATCTGCTGCTTTTTCAACAAGTCTTGCCCATTCTTCATAGTGCGATCGCTCTGACCAACTTCCTCCTTCTTCATAATCGCGAATGATGTGTTCTAGTGGGGTGATTGGGCGATCGCAATCAAATGTGTAGCGTTTATCTGGTACAGCCATATATAAAACTCCACCAGGTTTTAAAACTCTTAACCAATTTTCTAAAGAAAATATAGGGTTTTGACAATGCTCGATCACATGATTCACGATGACAAAATCTAAAGAATCATTAGGTACAGTTGTCAGAACTTCACCATCATCGATAATATCCGGTTCTACTAAGTTGTGTGCTGCTAATTCTGGATATTGTTTTCTTAGTTCCTCTACTGATATCCTATCTACATACTGAATGTTTACTTCCGCTGGAACTTGTAGTGGTGAATGTAAAGCTCCAATTTCAATACCATAACCAGTTAAATATTTAGCAGCGATTTGTTGGCGTAAATCATTTTCTACACTAGCAGTACTACCTGCTGGCTTATTCGTCGTAGACACAAGTAAGTTTAGCTTACGTGCTAATGTACTAACTGGAGCAGTCAATGTTTTCAGTTTCATCTATAACTCAACTTTGTTGTATGGGTAGTATCACTTGTTTTATGGTGGTTAATAGCTAATAGTTAATAATGAATTATTAATCTACCAACCGTTGACCATTGACTGACAACAGCCTTTAAATTAGGTTTATTTTCACCTACTTACTTAACTAAAATTTAGGTTAAATTCTGTTTATGAGTTTACATTACAAGTGAAATGGAAGGTTTATTAAGAGAATTAGATTTTAATGCTGTAATCTTCGCGATCGCGTGTTAAGTTTGGGTTGTAGCAAGGATCGTTATCAACTATTTCTTGCCATTTGCTCAGTAGATAATCAGCTTCTTTATGAAGTCTAGTAATTTTTTCTGGAGTATCTTCATACCCTCTACTTTTAGATTCATAGTGGTATAAAACTACATGAGGTAAATAAATATTCCTGTAGCCTAGATTGCTCATTTTGAGACATAGATCGATATCGTTGTAAGCAACAGCTAAGGTTTCATCGAAACCACCAATTTCTGCAAAAACTTCGCGCCGACACATCAAACACGCACCAGTAATCGCAGAATAGTTATTGATAGTTTTCACCTGACAAACGTAACCAGGGGTTGTTGCTGGAAAGTAGCGATGACTATGCGCCGCAACACCACCTAACCCAAGAACAACGCCAGCGTGTTGAATTGAATTATCAGGATACAATAAAAGAGCGCCTACTGCTCCGATTGATGATCTTTGTGCTTGTTCTACCATTGCTTCGATCCAATCGGGTGTAACGACTTCGGTATCGTTGTTTAAGAATAGTAGATAGTCTCCTTCAGCTTTACTAGCAGCGTAGTTATTGAGTTGAGAATAATTAAAGGGAACATCAAGCGGATAACATTTGAAGTGTTCTGGCTGTTGCTCTAACCATTGCGAGATAATATTTAAGGTCTTTACTTCAGTGCTACCGTTATCTATAACAATGACTTCGTAATTAGGGTAAGTACTTTTTTGAAAGATTGATTCTAAGCATTTATTTAAAATATTGCCTAAGTTGCGGGTGGGAATAATAATACTGACACGTTTATAGTGAGAGATCTCATACCGCACGCTGTAGTTTCCAGGAAACTCAGGAATTCCAGTGACTTTTCCAGGTTCATTGCGTCGCGTTAAGGCTTCGGCGATCGCCTTTTCTGCAGCTAGCTGGGCATATGATTTGACACTGGCTACACCCGCTGCAGTCGATTCAGGATGAATTCGCCAGTGATAGAGTATTTTCGGGATGTGAAAAATATTGGCGGTTTTTTCAGTTAACCGCAAAACGAGATCGTAATCTTGGCTACCTTCATAACCTACACGAAAGCCACCAATTTGCTCAATCAGCGATCGCCTGTAAGTTCCTAAGTGACATGTATACATGCGTGAGAGAAAAGAATCAGGACACCACTCAGGCTTAAAGAAAGGATCTTTCAGACGATTTTGCGTGTCAATCTTGTCTTCATCAGAGTAGATCATATCGGCTTCTGGATGCCGATTGAGGAGTAAAGCCACTTCGTACAAAGCATCTGGCGTCAGACAATCATCGTGATCGAGTAAAGCAACAAACTCCCCTGTAGCTAACTCTAGAGCAGAATTGGAAGCCTGGGAGATATGACCATTTTCTGCTCTAAAAACAACTTTAATTCGAGCATCTTTACTTGCATATTCCTCTAAAACTGACTTAACGTACGGTTTAGTCGAAGCATCATCTGCAATACATAATTCCCAATAGGGATACACTTGCTCTAGAACAGATGCGATCGCCGCTTGTAGAAACTGCTCTGGAGGATTGTATACTGGCATAATAATGCTGATCGCAGGTCTGTAGGGAAAAATTTCCACTGTTTCAGCCATTTTTTTAAGATCTGCTGCTCTGGGAAAATTCTTGCTTAACCATCGCGCGTATTGTTCTTGATATGGTGCGGCGATTGTTTCAACTTCAGTCGCTGTTGGTGCAATGTCTAGCTTATAGTAAATTTTCTCTAATGCTCGTGAGAGCACGTAGCGCGTACCTTTAACCCGTAATACTGCAAAATAATGCTTAAGCCGTGATAATAAACTGCGTGACTTGACACTAGTACTTGCAAGGCTGAGTAGCGTTGCTTCGTTACGTGTAGCACTGTATGCCCAGGCATTGAGATGAATTTTTCCGGCTGGGAAATCAGCGAGATTTAGCTTCACACTCCAACCAGAATTTTGGTAAGCTGTAATACTGAAAGCTTGTGCAACATCTGCTCTTTCTGAATTAACTGGAGCAACTGCAACCAGTTGACGGTTTTTACCGTGAGTGATGATAACGCAATCTGCGGCTTTTTCTTCCTCTGGTAAAATTGCCCAACCTCTGGCAATAAGCGGTGTTGCATGAGGCACTTCAATCGCGGTAGGGTTGACGCCATCAATGCTATCAAAACATCCATTTAATGTTTTTGGCGCAGCGTTAAATTTAATTTCCTTGAGATCGCGAACTCCAAGCAGATCGCTTGCAGCACTACTAATTGGTGCTAGGGCAGTATTCTGCATATTTGGTATATGTTTAATACGTACTAATTACTTTAAGCTAAAGTGGAAGATTCGCAACTTCCATTGACTATTTATGAGTTGCTACACCCATCCTTTTTTTCAGGGTGAACCATGCTGTCCGTAGCTTCCAAAATTTGCTCGTATGCATTGCGGCAATAGTAGCCTCAGCTTGTTGCCGTTCTACTTGCGTTTGGGCGAGTTGGGCTTGCGTTTGGGCGAGTTGGGCGTGGGTTTGTCCCAGTTCTGCCTGTGTTTGGGCGAGTTGGGCTTGCGATCGCTCTAATTCTGCCTGAGTTTGTGCTAGCTGCGCTTGTGTTTGCCCAAGTTCCGCCTGTGTTTGCACTTGCGATCGCTCTAATTCTGCCTGAGTTTGTGCTAGTTGCGTCTGCGATTGTCCTAATTCTGCTTGAGTTTGTAATAGTTGCGCGTGCGATCGTCGCTCTAGTTCACTCTGAAGCCGTTTGCCTTGTTTTTCTGATTTACATAAATCTACCCAATCCTGAAAAGCCCATACTTTATATGGAGAATTCCTGACTTTTTGAATCGTTTCTAATTGATGCTCTTGATCAATTTGAATTGCTTTAGCATTCAGTTCTTGATATATATTCAAAGCTTCAGGAAAGTAATAAGCAACTAATGTAGCTCTATGCACGTTTGCTTCTTGGACGCGTAGTAGTGAACGTTCAAATATATCAGGTGCAGGGTTAGCTAGCGTCACTTGAAATTTGTGATTAATGGCTTCAATGTTTTTTTCGAGTTGATTGGCTATACTGTAAACACTAGTTAGAATACAGCGATCGGGAAAGCGATCGTAAAAGTTTAAAATTTTCTGGTTATAGTGAATCCATAGTTTAACTGCTAAGTCTGGGTGAGAAAAAAAGATCGTATCATTCTCTCCTCCTCGACGATATAAAGAATCTACGACTTCCCAAGGAGAGCGATAAACTAGAATAAACTTTGCTTCTGGTAGTAAATCTGCCCAAAAATTGAGAAAAAGAGTCGTTCTAGGATCTTTCCATCCCCAATATGGGCTTTTAGAATTTATAGCAATAAGTTCTTTTGCTTGGTCTATATACTGTTGTTCGACCTCTACTGTTTCTGTTAATGTCCATCCAGCATCATCTATTCCCTGAGAGCGCAAAACTGTTTTGTGAAACTCGAAAAAATCAATATTTTCAAAATGACCTTTTGCATTGCTTTCATTTGCTCCTAGCAGTCTTTCACCAACATCTACTCCTGCACTTTGAAGTATTGCCGCTGTCAGTGATGTACCCGAACGATGCATCCCAGTAATGATAAAAGCAGTTTTGTCTGAATTAACTGCAAACGATTGCATAGATTTCTAACTATTTACGGATCAGATTTTAGAATAAAAATATTCTAGAACTTTCTCAACAAATTCAATTCATTTTATCAGCGTCGGTAACTAAATTTGCTGAATAGACAACTAAAGCTTGTAGGCCCAAGTTATACTTAGGTTTTACACTTACAACAACCGTAAAGGATTTAAATGCCTTGCTTGCAGCCCAAGTCAGATAAACTCGACTCTATACAGGTTTTCAGTCTACTGAAGTAGACTTTTACTATCAGTCGTCAACTTAAGTTGACGACGGGTCTGGATACCTATTAAGAATGCTGCAAGATCTGAGTTAAAAGTTTTGTTTTAGCTCAGTTGCATCTATTTGCATCCGCCTTAAAATTAATTTCAAGGCTCATAACCTAAGTCCATTTAAATGGACTAAAAAAGAGTTCTTACCAAGCTAGTCGGATTGATCCGACTTAAGCTATTAGCCCAGGAATTTATTTCCTGGCGGGACAGTGCAAGATTTGATTTGTACTAAAAAAGGGTGTCTAATGAGGCACCCTTCAGAGTTAGATGAGTATTATTCTAGACAACAATATCTGGGGTAGGAATAATCACGGGATCGCCAAGAAAAATATTCGTACTACCAAAACTTCCAGCATCGACAAAAGTTGCAATGAGAGTTGCATCTTCTGGAGTAGTACCACCAGTTGGATCGTAGTAAAGTTGTCCGATACCAGCTTCACCACCTTCACCACCACTAATTGCGTAGATAGAAGCAACGCCACCAGGTAACGTATCTTCTAATATTGCTGCCTCAAGAGAAGCAGCTGCGACAAAATCATTTGGACTTAACTCATTATCTTCAATAAATTGTAAACCTGTAAATGCAGATGGGTTTAGAACAATAATATCTCCCCCTTCTCCTCCGTCGAAGCCAAAGAAGTCAGTAATGACATCACCGCCATCAGTGATAGCGTTATAGCCAAAGCTAGTAGGACCAACACCACTAGTCAGTACGTCAACGCCAGCACCACCAATCAAGGTATCATTACCACCACCAACAAGGGTATCGTTGCCTAAATTACCAAAAAGTAAGCTGCCATCCTCAAGACTTGTACTGATGAGATAGTCACCACCTTGACCACCATAAAGTGTATCTCCACCACCAGCAGTAGTTAGGATATCATCTCCTAAGTTGCCATACAGGACATTACCGCCACCTGTGGCATTTAAAGCGTCGCTTCCCTGACCGCCAAATAGGGTATCTTCACCATTACCAATAAGAACATCATCCCCTAAGTTGCCATACAGCTCAGCCGCACCGTCACCATCGTTAACGAGGGTATCATTACCCTGACCGCCGTACAGTGTGGGGCTACCACCTCCACTATCTAAGCTATCGTCGCCTTGATTACCAAATAGGAGATCGCTGCCACCACTATCAAGCGTGTCATTCCCTTCGCCGCCATACAGGGTGTCATCACCATTACCAGTAAGACTATCGTTTCCTGCGTCGCCATACAGCTGAGCAGCAAAATTACCAGTAACTGTGAGCACATCATTATCCTGACCACCGTAGAGGGTGTCATTACCCTGCGCAACTAAGTTATCGATACCCAGGTTGCCAAAAAGCAGACTACTGCCACCTGCAAAACTTGTTAATGAGTCATCTCCTTGACCACCATACAGAGTTGCATCTCCAGTAGCAGTTAGAGTGTCGTTTCCTTCGTTACCGAAGGCTTGATCGCCTGCACCTACTGTAATCGTATCGTTGCCTGCAAGACCATTAACGATATCTGGCTCTGCAGTAAGATTAGGAAAAGTGCCAAGGTTTGGAAAAGTGTCATCTCCAGTGGTTAAATTGATAACTGCCATTAAAGTTCACTCCTAATTAGGTTGTTGATGTGAAATAACTGTGTTTCAGCGAAGTAACGCACGCGACAATGAACCTGAATGTCAATACTCCAGGTATCGTAATGAGGGGCTAAACCTACGGATGTCTCCAGGTTGCCTTACTTAACTAAAATCCAGAACAAACCTAACCGCCGTCATTGCGTGTATCCAAGCGCAAATTTACGGATAAACAATTTTCTTACGACTAGATAAATTCAGTACATCTACTGTGGCAGTCTTAATTTTCGCGTGCTTTCATCTACAGTTTTTTTATCTACGTGAATTTACGGTAGACAAGAACTTTAACACCTTATTTAAAAAACGGGGTTTTTGCGCTACAGAATGCGATGCGTCAATATATCCAAAGCGCCGTAAACTTTCCTCACCCTGCAACATTAAGCTATGCACAATTTCTGCATCGGCTTGCTGCCATCGCCCAATTGTGGGTGGAACTATAATTTCTAAGTCAGGCATCTCGCGCTCAAGCGGAACTTGTAAAAACTTCCACAATTGCCGAACCGTTGGCAATGTTTGCAAGACTAACTCTTCAAATTGAAGACGAATGTAGCGTTTTCCTAAGAATTTATTACCAAAATCAGCCGCAAAATTATTAACTTTAAGCCACAGTTCAAACGAGTCTTGAGGATTCATCTCCGCAATATCTCGACCTAATACCGCTGCCCCATGCTTGCGCAGCTGGTTCTGATTTCCCGAAAATGCCATATCACGACCATCGCGGACGACATGGATAAAACGCATTTGAGGAAAATGACGATAGATGAAGGGTAATAAATAGATTGTGCGGGGATACTTCCAACCCCAATTGATGCCAGCTGGCATATGCGCGCAATGCTTTTCGATGCATTTTAAAAATTCTGCATCCATAGCTGCTTGCTCTGATGCTGTTAAATAAGCATCTTTGCCATTGTGAGCGATGTCAATCCATTTATCACAAAACTCGGTCAGGGCTAGGGCATCTTCCGATCCATTCAAGATTTTGCCCATATCCACACCTGCATTGTCAACCGCTCGCGTAAATACTCGCGTTCCAGAACCCCCAGTACCGCCAATTACAATAGGGGTATTACTCGGAATCATGACTCATCTCCTGACACTAATTTGAATTCTAAGCATGAATCACAGATGCCCTCCGACTGGAGTCGGGGCTATCCAGGCAAAGTGTACCAAGGTACACTAAAACAAGATTTTTATGAGTAAGTCCACGGAGGTGGACTTTGTTTATTTAGCGGCGAATTCATTCGCGATTCTCTTTATGCAGGAGGTTTCAGGATTAGGATGAAGAAATAGAACTCGCATTTATTTGGCGATCTGAGAAAATATTTTGACTGTTATCTAATACATTGCATTCAATATTGATAGGTAAGGCAAAAAAACCTAATGAAGGTGGGTTGCCAACGACTGCTAATGGCAACATATCAAAGCGGCGATCGAGTTGCGTTATGCTATGGTTCTCTCCTAATTCGGCAACTCCAGCAGAGACAGTATAATTTCCTGGAGACATATAACATTGCCAACTAAATTCAATGACTACCATACTTTTTGCCAAAGTAGGAGCTAAGTCTTTTTTAGAGTGAAAAGTATTAGTTCCAATAATAGGAATACCTTTTAAATCTTTGATAGCAAAGCCTACAAATGGACGAACAACTTCACGATAAAAATAAATTGTGATACGTACAGTAATTATGTCTGCCCATTCTACAGTTTGAGTAGTTGTCCCTTGAGAATTGACAACTTCTACACTAATGACTTCTGCACCACCAAAACCAATCCTCGATTCACCTATTTGATTGTCATTTTTTTGTTCATACTTTTGTTGAAAACTTGCTAAGTCGGTATTTTGATCGGCTTCTCTTTGAGCAATTAAGCTTTTGTATGCTAAAGCAACTTGGCGAGGTTCGCCTTGAGATATCATTAAACTCTTGTCAAGTAAGATGGCGCGATCGCACAGTTGCAGAATACTTGTCAGATCGTGAGAAACAAATAAAATTGTTTTCCCATCTTGATAAAATTGCTCAATTTTTCTAAAGCACTTGCGCTGAAAAAGAATATCTCCTACAGATAGCGCTTCATCAATGATGAGTATTTCTGGATTGACATGAGTCGCTACTGCAAATGCTAGCCGGACAAACATACCGCTAGAATAAGTTTTTACAGGTTGATCGATAAACTCTCCAATGTCTGCAAAAGCTGCAATTTCATCAAATTTATTTTCAAGTTCTTCTTGGGTCATCCCTAATAAGCGACCATTAAAAAAGACATTTTGACGACCCGTAAACTCTGGATTAAAACCACTACCTAGTTCTAGTAACGCTGAAATTCGACCGTTGACTGTTACTGCTCCTGTTGTTGGTGTTAGAGTTCCTACAATAATTTGCAATAATGTACTTTTACCAGAGCCATTTTGTCCGATAATGCCTAAAGTGTGTCCTTTAGGAATCTCTAGGTCAATATCCCGCAATGCCCAAAATTCTTCTGCTCTACTTTTCCCTGGTAACAGTATTTCCTTAAGTCGTTCAACGGGGTGAGGATATCGCTTATAGCATTTCGAGACATTTTTTAATGAAATTGCAATTTCTTCAGCCATTGTTTCACATTTACCCCTCAAAACTCCCACACATCAACTGCTAGTCAAACAAAATTACCAGGTTCGACTTGCAGCGATCGCATTTATTTCCCCAGTTCAATTAACTTAGTCATGCGACAAAATGATGACTCTACCTACCTCCAACATGATTTGATTCTAGAGTACGTCAGCAAATGCAGGACGCAAACGTCGATAAATCAACAAACCAACATAAAAAATGACTGCGGATAACATCGTAGCCACTCCCAATTCTCCCCAGTGCCGCACTTCTCCTTGCAGGATGATGTCTCGATGAGTTTCGACAATTGCGGTCATTGGATTGAGCCAAAATACCCAATTTCTCCATCCTTCAGGAATCAGCGATGCTGGATAGATAATTGGTGTTGCATAAAACCACAAATTCATCACAACGACCAAGGTCTGTGGTATATCTCGGAGAAACACCGTCAGTCCAGCAGCTAAATATCCAATGCCAGCTGTTAATAGTAATTGCGGTATCCATATCAGTGGTAGCAGCCAAAGCGTAACGTGAACGATCTGTGTTGTGATTGCCACGAGTAAAATCAACACTATCAATCCCAAGGAACTTTCAATAAAGGCAGCACAAACAGGTACTAAAGGCAATAGTGCTAGCGGAAACACCACTTTCTTGACTAAGTTTGATTGGTTAATGACACAGGTTGCTGCTGGTAAAAATCCATTCAAAAATGCTGTCCAGGGTAGCAATCCAGCAAATAGCCATAGTCCGTACATGAAGTTATTTTCTGGTAAACCCTCTAAACTCAGCCTGACCCGCAAAACAATGGAAAATACATAGGTGAAAATTAGTAACTGCGACAGCTGATTGAGTAAAGGCCATAAGTTGCCTAAAACTGAGCCTTTGTATCTTGCCTCTAGTTCTCGCAACACTAGTATTCTGAGTAAATCTAGCTTTGCCCACCATTGCTCACTAAATGGGAGTAAACGCCTAGTTTGACCAGCTTTTCGGACAACGCCTTTAATTGTTTGTCGCAATTTTCACATCCTCGCTCACTACCGACACACCACACTTTTTGAGACGATTTTGATTGAGTTTACCTCTTAATAGTGAATAAATCAGATAGTTCGCTTAGGTTCTACTAAGCACAAGATTGTATCGGAAATTTTCTATAACGCAATACTTAATTAAGGCATCTAGCATCAGTGTTGAGAGCAAAAGTCATCACCAGTCAACAAAAATCATCGAAATCTAGTGACGACTAGCGCTTGGAGCCAAAGATTCCGCTACACTGGGTCATGGTTCACTTGCGTTGTAAGTTGGCATGGAAATCGGACAACAAGTTAAGGTCTGTCGTTTAAGAGATCGAGTATCACCGCTAATTATCAAGCGCCTAGGCAAAATCGGTACTGTCAAAGGCTATAAAATGCTTGATGGTAGTAATGTTGGCGTCGTCGTTCAATTTGAAGACCAATTTGCCACTTGGTTTTTTGAAGACGAACTCAAAGTTATGCAGTAGGGGTGATACTGGGGGTAGCTGTCCCTAGATATACATAACTAGAAAACCCCCTTAAATGAAAACTGCTTAGGAAATATTGTAATGGCGCTGATATTGACCTTTTTAGGGAAAAGTGGTGGCGATCGCCAAAAGATTGCGATCGCTGCTGCCAAAAAATTTGCAAACGAAGGCAAACGCGTCCTCTTGACAGGACGAGATACTGGACCTGGATTGAGTTTACTACTCAACACCTCACTCAGTTCTACACCACAGCAAATATCTCCCAACCTCGAAGCGGTACAACTCAAAACCTCTGGTTTGCTAGAACGCAGTTGGGAGGAAGTCAAGAAGTTAGAAGCGCAATACCTGCGCACGCCCATTCTGAAAGACGTTTACGGACAAGAACTGCCAGTTTTACCAGGAATGGATAGTGCGTTAGAACTTAATGCCCTACGCGAATACGATGCGAGTGGTAAATACGACGTTATCCTCTACGAGAGTAGCGGTGACTCTACTACACTGCGAATGCTAGGCATGGCAGAAAGCTTGAGTTGGTACGTGCGACGCTTTCGGCAATTGTTTACTAATTCTGATTTAGGTAAAGCAATTGCTGAATCACCATTTATTCAACCTTTGATTAGCAGTTTTCTCAATGTCAATTGGACGGCAGATAACTTTGCTCAGCCTACCAATCAAATTAATAACATCCTAGAACAGGGCAAAGCTGCACTTGCTGATCCAAAACGCGTTGCTTCATTTTTAGTGACAACCGATGACCCACTTGATATTGCAAATGTTCGTTATTTGTGGGGAAGTGCCCAACAAGTAGGTTTAATTGTCGGTGGTGTTATTCTCCACTCCGCTGATACGACAATTGCCAATTTATCAAATTCATTTGATCCGTTGCCCGTTACAGTTGTTACCGGTCATACTTTAGATGACACGCAGCTAATGAACGCTTTACCTGATTTTGTCCAGCAGGCACAACAAGCTCCTAAACCGATAGAAATTATGGTTGCAGCAAGTCAAGTACGCCTATTTTTACCTGGATTTGATAAAAAAGAAGTCAAGCTGACGCAATCAGGTCCAGAGATTACAGTAGAAGCAGGCGACCAGCGGCGCAACATTTTTTTACCCCCTGGTTTGAGTGGGAAACAAATTGCTGGTGCTAAATTTCAAAACAACTATTTGACAATATCTTTCTAGAAGCTGTCAAGTAAAATATTATGTCTAACTCAACTCCTCCACCCTTTCAACCTGCTGATGAGCCACTCAATACAACACCAGATGCAGTGAATACTAATCCTAGTCAACCAGCACCGATAACACCAACAGAACGTAGTGCCAAAACTCGGCAACTACTAGGGATGAAAGGTGCTGCGTCAGGAGAAACATCAATTTGGAAAATCCGCCTGCAACTGATGAAGCCGATTACGTGGATTCCCTTGATTTGGGGCGTAGTCTGTGGCGCAGCTTCTTCGGGCGAATACACTTGGACACTAGAAAATGTCTTAAAAGCAGCAACCTGTATGCTACTTGCAGGACCATTACTGACGGGTTACACGCAAACACTCAATGATTTTTACGATCGCGAAATTGATGCGATCAACGAACCTTACCGCCCCATTCCTTCGGGAGCAATTTCAGTTCCTCAAGTCGTCAGCCAAATTTTGTTATTACTTGGTGCAGGAATCGCTCTAGCGTTTGTCCTTGATCGCTGGGTGAATCACGACTTCCCGACAATTACAACACTAGCGCTAGGTGGTTCATTCTTGGCATACATCTACTCAGCACCTCCTTTGAAACTTAAGCGCAATGGCTGGTTGGGAAATTATGCTTTAGGGGCAAGCTACATTGCTTTGCCGTGGTGGACAGGTCATGCTTTATTTGGTGACTTGAACTGGACAATTGCAATTCTGACTTTGATCTACAGTATGGCTGGATTGGGAATTGCTGTTGTGAATGACTTTAAAAGCGTAGAAGGCGATCGCCAATTAGGATTAAAATCACTGCCAGTGATGTTTGGTATAAACACCGCCGCTTGGATCTGTGTTGCCACGATCGACTTATTTCAAGCAGGAATTGCCGCTTACTTGATTGGTATTGGTGAAAATTTGTACGCAGCAATTTTACTATTGCTATTAATTCCCCAAATTACCTTTCAGGATATGTATTTCCTGCGCGATCCACTTAAAAATGACGTCAAGTATCAAGCAAGTGCCCAACCGTTCCTCGTGTTAGGAATGCTCGTTGCTGGCTTGGCACTAGGTCATGCAGGTGTGTAAGAGGGGTGAGGATTGAGGGACGAGGGGCGAGGGAATCCTTACAGTTAAATTCAGGGGTTTAAGAGCAAGAAACATTTTGCACGGCTTTTCCTTGAATAAGTCTGCGTTTGTCGTATCCATTTTAGGGTTGGTTCTTAAGTTCCCCCTGACTCCAAACCTCTGATCTCTTCTAATCTTCGTGACGTAACTGCCAGGCAGCACCAAGTGCAGCTCCTGCACCAGCAATGAAACCAGTACTAATTCCTTGTAAAGTATTCGTGACAGGATCTTGAGTTAAGCATTCGCTTGTCACATTAGCAGCCTTTAAACACTGTTTGCTTTCTGCCCAGCTTGCAGTTCCTCCCAAAATGACTCCAGCGGCACTGCAAGAAACAATTAGCAATAAGAGACGCTTTGCTTTTCTATCCATAGATGGATGCTAAAAATAATAAGTTGCGGTATATACTACCTAATTTACCCTGAAATTTCTAATTTCAATCAATTTGTAAGTCAAAAAGTAAGCGAGCATAAATATCTAAAGGATCGTTGATTGCTTGCAAGGTGGCGATCTCGTTTTGAAGTTTCTGCAATTCAGTTTTTAGGGGAACCGGAATAGATTGCTCAAATGAATAATCTTGAACTAGTAGCCGCAGACCACTACCTAATGCTAAAAGTCTTGCGTCAAAAGTACGGACTTCAGGATATTCTTGTAATTGCCAATCGTTGCCTAATTTAGCTTGCTTTGCAGCATACTGAATCGCCATATCCAGACCACCGATTTCATCAACTAATCCAACTTCTTTAGCCGCCAAACCAGACCAGACTCGCCCTTGAGCGATTTCTGCTACTTTTGACACTGGTAGGTTACGCGATCGCGCAACTCTGTTAAGAAAAATATTATACAATCGTTCTGCTGTCCGCTGCGATCGCGTCAGTTCTTGCTCAGATAGAGGACGAGCAATTGTTTGGCTATCAGCATAGCGACCTGTTTTAATTGTGTCCCAGGTAATACCATTATCATTAGCAAGCTGTTGGATGTTAAATCGCAGCCCAAAAACACCAATCGAACCTGTCACAGTATTCGGTTCAGCAAAGATCCGGTTAGCATCAGTTGCGATCCAGTAGCCACCAGAAGCAGCGTAATCACCCATTGAGACAACAACAGGTTTAACTTGACGCGCCAGTTGCAACTCGCGCTGAATTTCTTCGGAAGCTGTCGCACTACCACCGCGACTATTTACCCGCAAAACAACGGCTTTAACTTGATCGTCTTGGCGAAGTGTGCGGATTGTCCTCGCAAAGCGATCGCTTCCTACTTGTCCAGTGCCACCTTGCCCATTAACGATTGTTCCTTCGGCATAAACAACAGCAATCTTGTTACGATGATTGCGTTCTGTCCGCCTTTTACTCAACTGTGCATAGCTTGGTAAGCTGATTTGCCGAAATGTACGACTTTCTTTTGTTTCTCCTGTTAACTGCTTTAATCGTTGCAAAACCTCATCAAAATAACCGACTTGATCGACCAAACCACTTGCTTGTGCTTCATCAGGTAACAAAATGCCTTGATTGTCAGCGATCGCTTGTAATTGCGTTCTATTTACCTGGCGACTGTTACTGACTGCATTGAGCCATTCTCCCCAGACATCACTTAATAGGCGTTGCAATTGTTGGCGGTTTTCGGAACTTAATTGCGATCGCGTAAAAGGTTCAACCGAACCTTTGAATTTACCTACCCGAATCACTTGGACGCCAACCCCATATTTTTCTAAAGCATCAGCAAAAAATACAGGTTGACTACTTAATCCATTAAGTTCCATTGCACCCAAAGGGTTCACAATGATTGTATCGGCGACTGAACTCAAATAATAATCTTTCTGGCGCCATTCTGTATTATAAGCAACAATTGTTTTTCCAGAAGCACGAAATCTTTCTAATGCTTGACGCACTTCTTTCAACGTAGCAAAGCCAGCATTACTACTTTCACCAGTGCTGCGACTACCATCAAGATACAAGCCAACAATTCGATTATCCTGCTGCGCTTGTTCTAAAGCGTCTAATACTGCACGCAAATTAGCCTGATTACTGTCTTCTCCCGATAAGGTTTGCAGAATTGCACTCGTGTTGGAACTCGGTTGCGCATCAGTAATATTTAAAGACAAATCAAAAACAAGGACTGATTGCTCTTTTAGTTGTGGTTCTGTATCTCTAGATGCTACAACAACAAGTAACAACAGTAATCCACCAGTTCCTACACCAACAAAGATTAACAGTCCTAGTAACGTTCCGATAATACTGGCTATGGTTTGTTTGAAAAAGTTACGCATTGAAAGGAGCTATAGCGTGTTTCCACACTAGTTTAATTTAGTTGACAGAAGACTTAGAGAAGAGGGTATTTTGAGTTTTGAATTAAAAGGATTGTCTCAACTTTCTTAAACTTATAACTCATAACTTGCTTAGTTTCCCTATCTCTCAGTCTCCTTTGCTTCTAACTTCTCTCTGTCTCTTGCTGCGATCGCGCGGTTTTGAGGACTTCTACAAGCTGAGTTAAAGCGTACTCTAATTCAAAGCCAGGATCGCTAGCAACCCAACCATCAGAAGTAAGATATCGGCTTTCAAAGTGGAGGTGAGGACCTGTGGAGTTACCAGTGCTGCCAACCAGTCCAATCACAGTGCCTTGTTCTACTTTCTCACCAGGTTTGACAAAAGTCTCAGATAAGTGAGCGTAGAGTGTTTGGTGTGGAAGAGGGTCTGAGGGTGATTTTGCTGTATTTTTATTTTTAGCTAATTCGTGTTCGAGGACAACCGTTAAACCATAGCCACCTAAAAAGTCAGACAGCCCAACCTTGCCTTTGTAAGCTGCTAGTACTGGTGTACCCATCGGCGCACCTAAGTCTGTTCCGGTATGAAAACGGCGATCGCCTGAAATTGGATGAATTCGCCAGCCAAATAAAGAGGTTATTGGGGCAGGAATTGTCAGAGGAAACAGTAAACCAGTATTTCTTTGACTGAGTTGTCCTTGGCGCAGGGTTCGGTTGTAGTAAGCTTGCGTACTAGGAGAGATACTTTGATTAACAAGAGCGATCGCTTGTTGAATATATGCAGGTGGTTTTTGGGCATCACTTGCTTTTGTTAACTGCGTGCGACTAGCAAGCACCGGCGATACACTCGCAATTTGATTACTTGCCTTTGGTGTTCGCGTAGCAGCTTGAGGACGATTAGGCATACTGCAAACACTTGCAGCATCTTGTCCGCTGCGGACAACAGCACGGCATCCTGTAGAGCGTTCTGACAATACTACTGCACTAGGTGGTTCATAAACCTTAGTAGCACCAATACTGTAATCTGTTGGGTCGATATGAGATTTACTAGAGTCCGGCGTAGGGTTAGTTGCTGTTTGACGAGTAGTAGATTGACGCGGTTGTGTCTGAACTGTGGGTACAACAGGAGTTGATGCGCTAGGAACCGGAGAAGTAGCTGATGAAACCTCTGGCTTGACTGGAACTGCAGGAGAAGCTAGTTTTTGGCGCAGTCTTTCAACTCTAGCTTGGTGCGCATCGGCTGCCGGTGCTGTCGATAAGGCTGGCTGTGATTCCTTGACCGGAATAACTATATCGATACTTTCCTGTGCAAATCCTGGTTTGTGACTGAGGAGGCTAACTATGCCAAGAGTCAAACTTGGTAATAGCAGCGAGTGCCGCCGAAGATAAGATGAAGGCGTATTGGCATTTTCGTTCCGCTGGTTCATTCATTCCTCTCAGTTGCTGTTGGTTCGCCTTGGTGGAAAATTATACTGGTTTGTCTTGTCTCAGGGAAGAGGGGGTGAGTGATTAGTTTTGAGTTTTGAGTTTTGAATTAAGAAAATATATTGATAAATCTGAGAAAAGTTTTGAATTTGAGTTTTGAATTGTTCGCTTTCCAAAGGTGCCGGAGGCAATTATCTTAAGTTTTGAGTTTTGAATTTTGTTAGCGTAGCGGTGCGTTAGCACGTTTTGAATTAAAAGATTTTTTTTAACTCATAACTCAACACTCTTAACGAGTAACTCTCTTAAACTCATAACTCAACACTTCACGACTCCCCGTCTCCCAGTATCTTAGTTTTAAAAATCAGTTCCCTCATCCTCATAACCTAATCTGATTGCCCCGACTGGTAACAAGACTTCTGTACTGTCTTGGTCTAGACGCACTCGCAGGTTGCCATTAACAGCGACGCCAATGATAATTCCTGAGTGCCCATTAATCGTAACAGTACGACCTATACTTGTCAGGAGTTGTTCGTAGGCTGGGAGAATTTCACTTCCTGCTTCGCATCCGGCTGTTATTCCCAAAATTGTTGCTGCTGCAAGCATCTCTAAAGAAGTCATGGCTGTTTCAGTTTGATGCGTCAAAAATGAGTGCAAATTAATTCCTGTTTTGGGAACAGGGTTAGCCCAATTAATACCAACGCCGATAACAGCTTGAGTGATTTTCCCCCCACAAATTTTAGTTTCAGTTAAAATTCCACCAAGTTTGCGTCCCCATAAAATTAAATCATTAGGCCACTTTAAGGTGACAGGAATACCGCGATCGCGTAAAGCAGTAGCAATTCCCCAAGCGCTACTCATTGTCAATTGATAGCTGTGAACGGCATCAAATTGAGGAGCGATCGCATAAGAAAGATATAACCCTCCTTCTCCAGAAGTCCATTGGCGTCCCCATTGTCCTCGTCCTGCAGTTTGCTGTTGTGCGATCGCAACTGTAGCTGATTTAGCTCCCTGGCTCAATAGTTGCCATAAAATTGTGTTTGTTGAGGAAACAGATTTGTAGAGATGTATAGAATAGCGCTGCAATGCTTCTCGATCGACAGCTGTTAAAATTGCTTCCAACTGTTGCTGATTCAAACTCAGAACATCTCCCTAACTGTACAGTAGGTAACTAACATTAAATATTAGTGGGTAGGCTTTCAGCCTGCCATCTCGATACAAGATTTGACTTGCTGAGTTATCCAGCTACTAGTTGTAGTTATAACTAAATAATATTGTTTGATACATACTTTAGTAGACTAATCGATGCATACTTGGCACTGGCAAACTTGGCAAGGCTTACCATATCTTACCTGTAGCATTTTAGACCCTTGGGCACATGGCTTTTTTACCCAGCAGTTTTGGTCGCGTTCTCCCGCAGAACTTGTGGAAGTATTGCAACCAACTGCAGAAGTGTATCGAGTCAAACAGGTGCATGGCAATGTTGTGCTAACTCCCTCAGAAATAACCCAAACAGCAAGTGCAGAAGAATCTTTACTACCAGCTGATGGCGTTATGACAGAACAAGCAGTGCAGTCAGCGTGGGTAGCTAGTGCTGATTGTACTCCTGTGTTGATCGCTGATTCTCGCACTGGGCAAGTTGCAGCAGTACATGCTGGATGGCGCGGCACAGCAGCTAAGATAGTTACCGTAGCGATCGCTCGTCTACAAGCTCAAGGTAGTCAATTATCCGATTTGCGCATTGCCTTAGGACCAGCAATTTCGGGTGCAGTTTACCAAGTTTCTACTCAAGTAGCGGCTCAAGTTGGCGCGACTGTGCATGAGTCTGATGATGAAGAGTTGATTTTAAATATACTGCAGCGCTTGCCCGATGCGCCAATATTGCCAGATCCTGAACCTGGACGCGTGCGACTAGACGTGCGGCGCGCGATCGCTCTTCAGTTGGAATATTTGGGGATTCGCCCAGAACAAGTGGCGATCGCTCCCTATTGTACTTATCAAGAACCGCAATGTTTTTTTTCTTACCGCCGCGATCGCCAAAAAAAAGTTCAATGGTCAGGAATTGTAAGTAGGAAGCCGATATAAAAAAGGTTTTGCCATAACTTTTATTGTATAATTTATTTTAGATTATCAAAAAAAATTAGGTAATAACCGAAACCAATGACTGACGCAGAGCATTCGTTATCCGTACTTAACAAATACTTTGCAATTTTTTGGATAATATTCACAATATTTTTATAATAAATTGGTTTTTATTTAGCTAAGCTATAAACATATTCAGGGATAACTAAATTAAACTCTATATACCGAACTAGACGCCTTTAGAGAACAACCTCTAGAGGCGTTTATAATTTGATAACCTAGCTAATTGTGGACAGATTTCTAAATTTAAAATGCCAAAGACTACACATCAAGTACAGTAACCATCTTGGCGAAAGATTTATGCAAGTTAAATACGTGACGCTGACCACATCAAATTTAGTACGACACTTGCCTGTTTTTGCAGCGGTTTCTAAAGATTAAGTTAGCATGTTTTAGGTCATTCTACTTAGCTATTAAGGCTATGGCTAGCCTAATGTGAGGCTGTAAGTTAATTAAAGTGACTTTTTAAGATGACTAAATCCAGGTTGAAATTACTATAACTAGTGTGACAAAGGAAGTAACAAACACTACAGTAATCACTTCATGAATTTCATTATCAAAAATCATACTTTTCCTTTTGGGTTTAACTTACTTAGCTATTCCAGCGTAATTAATTTTCCTTTTTAAATAGCTTGTAGGAAATACTGAAAATTATATGAAGAATTACAGCCTATTGCAAGTTTATGAGGTACAGTAAGAGGAGTACACAAATGAAGTCTAATGAAACCGTACTCGCTCGACTTGCGAGAAAAAATAGTTAAGGCATACACACAAGGTGACACCTCAATCAG
>NZ_JADEWN010000003.1 GCF_015207655.1 Gloeocapsopsis crepidinum LEGE 06123
AGCCCTGCTCACAATAGTGAGCGCTACCGTCCAAAGTCTTGCCATCCACTACAATCATCGAATAGGTTCATCGGGAACGAATCTGCTGCACGCCAGTGGAGTATCAGCGCAGCAATCAGTGTTCCATTTACACTTTCATCTGATACCGCGATTCGATGGTGATGGGCTGGATGCGTGGCCAAAACTGCCATCAGCACAGTATGATAAAAACGAGCTTTTGGAAAGGCTACAAATGGAAGATTAACATTGACAACGATAGAGCTACGTCGAAAACGAAGCTGATTAAGCGTTGGCAACAAAGGCAAGCTTTGAAAAGGTAAGGCGGAAATTCCACCACTCAATTGTGCCTAAAATCCCATTGCTGCCGACGTGCTTCGCGCACCGAAGCTGATTACACTTCTTTACTGAAGTGGGTAATCTTAGGAAACTTACCTCGACGTCACCCTATCGTCAACTGTAAAAGCACCTGTGCCGTTCCTGCTGACGTAATTTCTCTACAAATCAAGTTTTCTGAATTACTCTCTGCCACAAAAGCGAATTTCCGCTTCTGCTGTCACTTTCTTACACTACTTATTCATGTATTAGTGGTTTTCCTGATAGGTGCAAGATGTGAGCGATCGCGTTCGAGAAGTTATTGCAGGTGTTGTCCATGTACTACGTGCTTGGCTGTTAGGACGAGTCATTTCCATGATTGCGATCGAGGTTGTAATTGGAATTGGATTGACCTTGCTTGATATCTCCCTTGCCTTAGTTTTAGGGGTCATTACCGGATTGTTAGAGTTTATTCCTGTTGTCGAACCAATTCTTTCCGCAGTTTCCGCAATTGTTGTTGCGATTAGCCAAGGTTTTATGCCCGCAGTTTACGTTGCAATATTTTATCTTGTCGTTCAACAGCTAGAAGGCAATGTAGTCACACCAATTGTGCAGCAGAAAACTGTCTCTTTACCACCAGCAATTACACTCGTTGCAGTTTTAGCAATGGGTGCTGTGTTCGGCGTCCTTGGTTCTCAAAGAGGGGCGAGAAGTGAGTGATTAGTGAGTAGTAGCTAGTGGCTAGTGAATAGTCCTGAGATTTGTTCGCGTAAGCGTGCCGGAGGCAATTATTTTGAATTAAAAGACTCTTCATAACTCATAACTCTTTTAAACTCAGCACTCAACACTGTATCTCCTCGTTCCTCACTTCCTCCAGCTTGCCCAGCAACCCCACTCCTGCTGTTGTAAAAAGAATGGCGAGGATCTAGCGATCAAGTAGTACTTCTGGATCGTCGTCAATCGAGAGTAGAAATTGAATTAAGTCAGTTTGATCTTTGACAGAAAAACCAGCTTGTTTGTCAACCCAGTAATTGTGACCGCTACCATCGACATTAACTCGTTGTAAATCAGAATTAGCACGATTTGCAGCAACGACAGGTTTACGCAGATTGCGATCTACAAGTACCCGCAAACTCGCACTTGGATCGGGTTGGATATTTTGTAGTAACGTACCAGCTATTCCTAACTGATCGGGGTTAGCTACCTTAAAGCCTTTTTTATCAGGTTTGAGTGCTTCTGAACTTGCAGCAACACCTCCATCATGTAAATATGGGGCACTCAGGTAAAGTCCAATTAAGTTAGGAACCTTGAATCCTCCTAGAGGATCGCTTTGCGCGTAAGCTAGTTCAATATCTTCTTTGGGTGTGATATCGGTAGGAACTGGGATAACAGGAGGATCAGGAGGCAAAGGAACCGATACATTAGGTGGATAAGTTTGAGGTGGAACAAATAGTTTAGCAAAACCTTTTGATGCTTGGGCGCGGGATGGTTGCGTACCAATTTTGCGTTGAGCAATCACATCGTGGTTTGTAAAGTAGCGTCCGCTGTGACAATCGACACAACCTGCTTTATTAAAGATTGCAGCACCATGTTTTAAAACTTCGCTATCATCTGTAGGTTGATACGGTGGTGGCGCTAAGGTGTTTTGATACGCCGACATACCGTTAATTTGTTCTGCAACTTTATATCCTGGAGAAGCTGCCATTAACCCGTTCTGCATAAATAAACTACCTTTGGGGTATTCTGGCATTTTGATCACTTCGTTGAAACCTGGTTCTCCTGGGGTGGGATCAATTTTCTCAAAAAATTCTGACGGTTTGACTTTTTCTGGCAAGCGGAATTTAGAATTGGAGGCATTTTGCAGCATCGTCCCTAGATAAATCTCTTTATCAACTCCCAAGAGTTCGCCACCCGCATCAGCTGTCGTTGCGGGATCTGCATTGACACCAAACACAGCATTATTTAATGTTGTTAAACCGTGGAACCAGCCAATAGAAGCAACACCACTCCAACTATAAGGCCAAGAGCCGTGAGTGTAAGATGAGGGAATTTGTGAGGGATTGTTTTTTTAAGTCTCCATTTGAGGTAAAGTTTCCAGGAGGCCAAGATAGCAAGTCAGTATCAACTGCATCTTCCATTGCTTTGATATCTGGTAGACGGGCTTCTTGTCCGTCTTTGTTAATGTAAATGCGATCGCCTAATGGCATTTCTGTAGGATTAGCACTTGCTTGACGAAACAATGCTGCGGAGTTACTTGCAAATGCAATAATTAAACCCGTGTCTACATCATTATTTGGCGCACCCTCTAAAACGCGACCTGTTTCTGAACTTACTGCGGCATGACACAACGCACAAGTCACGCCGACACGTACTTTCCCTCGATCTAGAAACGAGCGAATTCCTAAAGGAAACAGCGAACCTTTGGGAACATCGATACCTGTATTAAGTACTGTACCTGCACTAAAAGTGCGATTACCTACCGTAACATCTTCATCCAAAGTGACTTGTAAATTTGTTGTTGGTTTTCCTCCCAATGCCAAGATTGCTTTGCTCAAACTCCCAATATTCAACGGTCCATCCAGAATTCCGATGACATCAGTAAATAAATACTCATTGCCAAACGTTTCTAAGTAAAACGCTTTACGACCGAGATCGACAAGTTCTTCACTAACTTCTACTGCACCATTTTCTGGCGAAAGTTCTTGTCTTCCTATCTCAGTTTGCAACAGTTGGTCAGCTTCCGCCTGACTTACTGCATGACCTAACACATCATAAGAACCAATTTCCTGCGGTGCAGCCTTCGTTAATGGTGTATATGTGTTGTAAAGACTTGGTGGTGTTCCAGGAAGTGCGAGTTCAATGCGAAAGGCAATAAACCCGACAAGAACAATCAAAGAAATCAAAATAATTATTGGACGTAATCGCATACGTACCTCACTACTAAAGCTAAAAGCAATTAGCCGTTAGCTTTTAGCTAATTGCTTTGATAGGTTTCAGTCGCTAAATTTCCATCGAATCCGTTTTTCGCATCCTCTGCGGTTCGTTAATCAGCCTCAACTTTCCAAGGTTGCCAAGACTTCTGTTTAACATCAATCTCACCTTTCTGAAGAGTTGCATCCCAGCGAGTGACTCCATTTTCTTGCCAGAATTGTAATTTAATACAAGCCTCGCCAACCTCTAAACGGTTGAGAGTAATCTCCGGTATCCAATGTGGCAGACAAGGATCGACATAAAGGAGTTTCTTAGGAGCATCTGCCTGCAAGCCTAAAATTGCTTGCAATAAATGAAAGATTGAACCAGCCGCCCAAGCTTGAGGAACATTAGCTTCAATGTATGGTACTGGAAAAGCACCAGGCGATCTGGTCACACCAGAGTAAAGTTCAGGTAAACGATAGCTAGCAAAATAGCTTGTTGCCTCAAAAAGGTCACGCGCTAGCCGCGCTGTTTCTTCTTTGAAGCCATAGCGCTTCAACCCTAAGGCAATAATGCCATTGTCATGAGGCCAGATACTCCCTCGATGGTAAGAGAAAGGATTAAATGCAGGATTATTCGCTGATAAAGTACGAATACCCCAACCACTGTACATATCTGGTGCAAGTAATTTTTGCACAACCTGTGCTGCACGTTCGGGAGAGACAATACCACTCCACAAACAATGTCCTGGATTTGACGCAATAGTATGCACTGGCTTTTTATCAGGGTCAAGTGTCAAAGCATAAAAACCGATGTCTTCACACCAAAAAGTTTCTTCAAACTGTGCTTGGAGTTTTGCCGCTTTAGTGCGTAGATGACTAGCGCGATCGCTCTCATCTAAATAATCAAAAATTTCTGCTATGCGCATCCACGCATCAAAAACATAACCTTGCAATTCACACAAAGCTTTTGGTGCTTTTACTTGACTACCATCAGGATAGACAATGGCATCTCCTGAATCTTTCCAACCCTGATTTTCGACACCACTGGGCGATCGCGTTTGATATTCTTGAAATCCATCACCGTCCAGATCGCCGTAGCGATCAATCCACTCTAAGCACTGCAAGATCGTATCGCGATAGTCGTGCAACAAGGAGTCGTCACCTGTCCATTTCCAAGCCTCGTGCAGCACAATAAGATACAAAGTTGTTGCATCTGCCGTACCATAATAAGGCGTATGTGGAATTTTCTGGAAATGTGCGAGTTCTCCTTTGCGAATCTCGTGTAATATTTTGCCTGGTTGGGCATCGCGCCAATCGTCCATTTCTGTAGCTTGCAACTGCGCGAGTTTCTTTAACGTTCCGCGAGCAAAACCAGGGTGCGTAATCATGTTTTGCAGCGTGACAATTAAACTATCACGCCCAAAAAGAGTGACAAACTTGGGTACACCCGCCGCTGGAAGCCATACATCAGGACCAAAATCATAATCGTACAGTCGTAATGCACCCATATCACTAACCGACTGACGATATGCTCGATAAACTTCTTCATTGGTAACTGTCACTTCTGTAACTGTTTCTAACCAACGATGATAAAGTTTTTCTAACTCGGTGTTAATTTCTTCATCGACTGCTTTGTAGTAGCAAATATGGATCGGTTCGCGTTTTAGGTCATTTTCTACCAAAATGTAGTTCCCACAGGTGTGCCAGCTTTCGCCTGGTTCTAATGCAATTTCAAAGTTAATCCGACCATTTGCGTAGTGGGGTTTTGAGTCATAGTTACGCGGTTGGTAAATTAAACTGCGGAAAAAATCTTTATTTTTGTAGATCGTATGCAGTTCTTTTTTCTCATTATCCCAGTTTGTTTCCAAACAGCCCCGACGCACTAATTGACCAGAGTTCACTTCAAAAATATCGGCAAAGTCTGATCGCAACGCAATTTCTAGAGTAAACTTTGCTGGTCTGAGTCCGTAGTTTGTTAGATCAAGATCTTCATGAATTCCATGTTCTACTGTACGGCTAATGATTAAAGATAGAGAATTTTGTTCAATATTTCCCTCTTCAGTAATAATTTCTGGATTCGTTAAATAAACTCGTGATGCATAATATGTCGTTGTGGTTGAGCGCAAACGTACCCACGAACTACTATTGGCATAACAGGCGTAGTAACTCAAAAAACGAGTATCTTCGGCAAAAATTCCCAAAAAACCATCTTGCTGAATTTGACCATCCAGGTCAGTAACCATGAACGTTCCGCCATGATTAATGGTTAAAATTGGTGGACCGACGGTGATGCGCATATAACTCCTGATAAATAGATAATAAATAAATGTGAAGGTTGGTAATTGGTAATTGGTAACTGGTCATCATCCACGAGTTTTCAATTAGGTAAACTCACTCCTCACTCCTCATAATTCAAAACGTGCTAAGGCACCGCTACGCTAACAAAACTCAAAACTACTTACTGAAGTGCTGGCAAAACTTTTTCGCCAAAGACATCAATAAACGCCTGCTGTTCGCGGTTGACGTTGTGTAATGTAATAACTTCAAAGCCCAGGTCAATATCTTTTTGTAACCATTCGATGTGTTGTTGGGGATCGGGGGAGATGCGGACATATTGATACATATCCCTTGGTTTGACAAAATCGGCGATCGCATCAAATTGCTGAGGACTGCGCAAATCGGCTAATACTGGACTTGTAAAAATGTTTGTCCGCCACTGATCGTAAGCACCCTCAAGTGCTGTTGCTTCATCTGCAGCATAGGAAAGCTGTACTTTAAGATACATTGGCTTACTTTCTCCACCACCACGCCGAAACGCTTCTACGACTTCTTTTAATTTGTCGTATGGGTGTGATATTGTAATCATCCCATCTGCCCACCCTGCTAACCACTCAGCAGTTTGTGGTGTAATCGCTGCACCAATAATTTTAGGGGGAACTTGAGGGCGAGTATAAAGCTTTGCTTCTTCTACGCAGACTAAACCGTAACGAGTGACTGTTTCGCCTCGCCATAAAGCCCGTATAATCTCGGCACACTCTTGTAAACGTGCGTTACGTTCTTCTTTAGCAGGCCAGCGATCACCTGTAATTTTCTCATTTAAAGCTTGACCACTACCCAAAGCTACCCAAAACCTTTCGGGGAACATTTCGGCTAATGTTGCTGCGGCTTGGGCAATAATCGCTGGATGATAGCGCTGTCCTGGAGCACAAACAACGCCAAAAGTCAAGGGTACAGCTTGCATTGCTGCACCTAACCAAGACCAGGCATAACCACTCTCGCCCTGGCGATCGCTCCACGGATAAAAATGATCCGAACATGATATCCGCTGAAATCCTGCACTATAAGCAGCTTGAGCGTATTGTAGCAGAGTACTCGGTTTAAATTGTTCGTGCGAACAGTGGTAGCCAAACTTAACCATAATACTAATTCGTAATTTGTAATTAATTATTCTCCTGTGCTTCCTCTGCCCCTGCTTACCCGTACGCAGCAACCTTAAAAGCAAAACGCTATCTAAAGAAGCGATCGCAAAAACATTTGCGTGATGTAGTACTGATTTCCTTCGCGCCAAACACCCACACCGGTTTCAGCAAAGACGGAACGTAAAATATTTTCACGATGTCCAGAACTCTCCATCCATCCCTGAACTGCAACAGGGACAGGATCGGAGATATTTGAACTGCGAAACAAATTTTCGCCCACCATTAAATACATGATTCCACCATCGCGCACTCGCTGTGCCGGAGTATCACCCTCTGGTCCTGTGTGACTGAAGAAATTTTCCTGCGCCATTCTTTGACTATATTGCCGTGCCACCTGGGCTAATCTTTCGTTGTTTTCCAGCGGTTGCAAATTGTTCTCCAAGCGAATTTTATTAATTTGTTGGCGGATCGCCACTTCCATTTCAGCAATGTTTGGTGTTTGTGCAGGAATTGAAGGTAACGGTTGATTAATGAACTGATCTGCGCCAGGTATTGATAAGACCAATTCTCTTACAGATTCACACCCTCCTAAAATCAAGGCAATAGGTGTACTTAAAACACATAATCTCCACAAAAATCGACTTTTGTTCATGCAGATGCTGTACTAGCTAAAGCTTTAATACGCGTAGATTCACTGACTCTTCTACCCTAAGCTGGAAGTTCAAAAAGTGGCAATTTCTTCCCTATTTGTAAAATTCACCCTTAACTGAAGTGCGATCGCATGTTCAAATAAATTACCAAATTGTCCTCAGCAAGACTAAGCCAATACCTGCAATTTGCGCAACCTAACTCATGACTAAAATGCCACAATTCCTCCAGCGATTGACAACCAGGGAAACAAGAGAACGCGAAATCGCTAATATTACTTAAGAGACGATCTCCGCATCACCACAAGCTTGATATTTGGTAAAGCATAGGAAACTCTAAACATCGCACTGCAGATTTGTGCTAGGGGTTTAGAGGAATGCGATCGCACTTCTTGGCGTTCATTGTGTTTGTGTCATTGCAGTCTCCTAATATTGACTGTAATTGTGTCATGCTAGCGATCGCAACTGTGTTATTAGTCATAGCTTCTTCTGCGCGTCGATAATCGGTTGCGTCTGGGTGTTCTTAAGAAAAACTGCATGACATTTCCTACAGTACTATCTGTACTACTTTCAGCAACACTGCTACTAATACTGCGTAATCCATGCAAATCTAAATAGCTAAATCCCACTTTGGAGAAAAAGGGAATTAAACAAAATAGAAAAGTATCAACTGTTTGATTGAAGACCCGAAATCCTGAAGGTCCCAAAATCCACACTAAGGGATAGCAAATCCACAACACGGTGAAATATGTTGTTAGGCGATCGTAAAAACTTGATAAATCGCCTCCTTGACTGCGCGTTTTAGCGCGTAATGGTCCCCAAATTCCCCACATCACAACCAAGAATGCAACAACACCGTTGATGTACCACAAATAGCGCACCCAAGGTATCACAGACAAATCAGCAACTAAGCCACACACAACAACAATTACCTGAGTCATCATCAATGCAGCAGGCAGCACCCAATCTTTTTTTGGTAAACGATGCATCCCTGTCCAAGATAGAGCTAATAATAATAAAGGCGTCGTGACAACCCAGTCTAAATAACGTGCGTAGTGGGTTATTTGCCCAGCAACTGCAACTTTCCCTTGCTCTAATTCTCCGTGTGGTAAAACCATTGAGAGATAAGCTAATCCTGACCAAATAGGAATAAATGCTGCAACTAAATACTCATACTGCGGTATACCACGCGGGTTTGTGCTTAGCGAAATAAAGTAAATCGCACCAACAGCCATTCCAACAATATAAAGCCAGTGAAATATAGCTTCTAAATCCATTGCTCCTCCAGAAAATTAATGAGGAAAAGTGTATTAAAGTCAACAAAAAAAGTATTTTACAACAATATTTTGATAGTTGATACTCCTTATAAATAAGGGGATATTCTTGCTTTTTCATCTTCTATCTGAAGGATGAATACAAATTAAAATAGAGTCATTTTTTTAGAGTGTACGTTGTATTCTTGGTAACATCAGCAAGTAGAAATAGAGCAGATTTTTAGTCTTATGTACTTCTCTTCTCTTGCTGTCGGTTGGTACGAAGAATTTGCAAAAATTTGTTTAGGTTAAAACTTCGCGGATCTATTCGCGTACCTGACCGATCAACTGCCCGATGTGTCGTAATTCGATTATCCGGAACGCTACTTTGGGCTATTAACCAAGCAAGCGAACGATATTGTTCTTCTGTGTAACCACTATGTCTTCTTGCATTATTTCTGCCACTTGGTGGAGTTTCTAGTGCTACATGATAAGCAAAGTTATTCACAGAAGGAGGAAAATTTGCATGAGTTTTTACAGCTTCTGGTCCTGAAGTACCATCAAAAACAGAATTTCCTGCACCAAAAGCTCGATATTCTGGTGGGACAAGATAAACAACTGTTCCATTTAGTTTAATTAATGCATGATAGCTTGCTTGCTGCCTTTCGTTGTAATGAGGTGTTTGGAAAAAATTAACTGTACTTGCAGCAGAACTGACTGTTTCATGTAAAACAACAATTGGTTGATTGGTAACAGGAACGCCATTAATATCGGTAGTCAGTCTTGCACCATAATTCGTTGGGTGTACCGGAACAACTTCATAATTTGGTTGATATGCGCTTTGGGAATTGCTGAATAATTGTGCTTCTACAGAAGTTGCGATTGCTTGTGAATTAGCTGGTTGACCCCATGATCCGGCTATGTTTGATATTGGTTTTGTTTTCGGTTGTGGTACGTGCCAAAGAGCTAAACTAAAAGTAAAAAAGCAAACTAATACAGCACTGGTAAATACGCTAATCCAAACTAAACGCCTCATGTTTTTAATTTAAAATTCACTTTAGTGAAACATTTTTTTAGCTTGAGGGCAATAATCTGCACAATTAATTGCCTCCTCCGTTAAAGCAATTTTAGGATTAACAGCACACCTCAAATAAGGATTGCTAGAAAAAAAGCGACAGTTGCTACAAGGAATCTTATTTAGTTGCTGTAAATCGATAACAACATGACTTTGTTTTCGTTTACGAAGCTTAGACAGCATACTGAGAAAAATGAATCCACCAGTAAGTAAGCCTAAAGACCCCCAAAAAGCACCTGTGTTAGGTATATTTACTTGATTCGGCGTTGCTGTATTCTGATTAATTTCTGTACGAGTCAGGTTGCTAAAATTTCTTTGTGCAAGCAAAGAGTTTTGGTTAAGCTTGTGCCCCTGCATACTATTTACCTCAAATTACAGTCACTTATCAGGATTTTGAGCGCATTGAAATTTGTATATCACACGTTTTTCTGGCAAGGATCATACGGTAATACCAAGTTGAAATACCATGTAAACTCGTATTCTTAAATCAACACCATTGAACAATTTCTGCTAACGATCAGTATTTGAAACAATTGTGACGAGAGAGTGACAGAAATTAAAAAGGCAAATTTTGTCATAAAATTATCTTGTTTAAGTAGTGCGATCGCAGAGTATAATTTTTAAACCTAAATAATTTGAGTAACAGCCTCTTACTTAGCGAGAAACACAAATGATGTCCGCTCCTCTATAGCCTATTCATATAACCTTAAAGTAGCATCCGGATGGATTAAATCATGTTTACTACTGATGCTTGCCACAATAACCTGAAATTAAGGCATAGTATTATTGAGATCCACCATCGTTTAATTATTCAAAAATAGCTACAAAAATCTTTCAATCAGAGGAGTAAGGTTCGCTGTGAATTTCGGTCGATGGATTGGCTTAATTGTTCTGCTGATTTCTTTGTATATCCTTTGGCAGATTCGGCAGCTGCTTCTACTCTTACTTACGGCAGTTGTAATAGCAACAGCTTTAAATCGGTTAGTTTTACAACTACAAAGATTAAACGTCAAACGCGGTTGGGCAGTTTTAATTACTTTAACAAGTTTATTGGCGCTTCTCGTTGGCTTTTTTGTCCTTATTGTACCTGCATTTATTGAACAATTTCAACAACTTATTGCTCTACTTCCTACAGGCTTGGTGCGAATTCAAACTTGGCTAAGTTGGTTAGAACTGCAGATCGTCGAACGATTTCCTAATTTACCAGGTAACTTACCTGATATTAGTAGCTTAATTCAACAAATTCAGCCGATTGTTACTCAGTTATTAGGTCAATCTGTTAACTTTTTCTCAACTTCGATTACCGCATTACTACAGTTTCTCTTAGTCCTGGTGTTAACACTGATGTTGCTAGCACAGCCTCAGCCGTATCGTCAGTCATTTATCCGACTTTTTCCTTCATTCTATCGCCGTCGAGTCGATGAGATTTTGACACGGTGTGATGTTGCATTGGGAAGTTGGGCTGTTGGTGCAGTGATTGAAGGAATATTTATTGCAGTCTTAAGTGGATTGGGATTATGGATTATTGGCGTACCCTTAGCCTTAGCCCATGCAATGCTTGCTGGTTTATTGAACTTTATTCCTAATATTGGACCGACATTGAGTGCAGTATTTCCGATCGCGATCGCACTCCTTGATGCTCCTTGGAAATCAGTTGCGGTTCTCATACTATACATAGTTATTCAAAATATCGAAAGTTACTGGCTAACTCCATTAGTCATGGCACATCAAGTAGCTTTGTTACCAGCTATTACATTAACAGCACAGTTATTATTTGCAGGCTTTTTCGGTGCATTAGGATTATTGATGGCACTACCACTAACTGTTATTGCCAAAACATGGTTAGAGGAAGTCTTGTTTATAGATATTTTAGATAAATGGCGTCACCCCCAAGCTAAAGTGATGCATGAGGAAGTCATTTATGATACTAATACAGATTACGATCCAGAAATTAGTGAGGAGTGGAAAGAAGTCTAAGTTCAATGACTAACCATGCTCCTTTTGATCTGCTTGAAGTTTATTTAATTCAAATAAACTAATTATTACGCCTGCAATTGGCACTGATAGAAAAACACCGCCTAAACCTGCAATTCTTGCACCTACTAGCAAGGAAAAAAACATGAAAACAGGGTAATAACGATAATTGATACTCAGGCAACTCCGATTGTTGCGCCAATACCAGGAATTAAGTCAAATACTCCGGCGATCGTAGCAAGTAACAAAGCAAAGGGTGCTTATAATAGTAGCAAAACAACGTAAACTGAGACGCCAAAGAAGAGTGACAAAAGAAAACGTCCCCAGAAAAAACTGAGAAAATTGTGTTGAATTGCATGAGTTATTTTATTGCGCCAATGAGAGGGAAAAACTTATAAAAGAAAATACCATAATCGCTTGCCAGCAAGTAGTATAAACAAGGCGATCGCAGCAATAATAATTAAATTGACAATATTAGTAATAGGGCTTGTAATGTAGCAAAGCCAAATCCTACTCCAGCTAAGGCTTGATTGCGAATTTGTTCTTCAATAGCCTCAAAATCTACTTGAAAGTTAAATTGCTGTGGGCTTGTTCTAGTTGTTCTATTGCAGGTAGAACACTATTTAAGAGTTCTGGGGCTTGGTTGATAAGTTGTTTGCCTTGTGACAAAATCGCTAAATCAATTGTGAAAACTATAGCTAGTAGAAGAAAAATACTTAAGAGAAAGACAAGTATGACGGCTACAGTGTGAGGTAAGAAACGCTCTATCCAACGTATTCGTTGCAATAATTGCTACTATCTTCTTCCAATGAGACTATGCCATGTACGCATACATTTACGGCGGAAATTAGTTAATACTGGCGACGATCGCTTTTGGTTTGCTTGGTCAGAAATAGGTATTGCATACTCTTCTGGTACAATTGGAGATCCATGTTGTTTGGCATAGACTTTAGTAAATTCTGCACCTAAAAATAAAATATGGGCAGCGTAGTAAATCCAGGTGATAATAATTAAAAATGAGCCAGCAACACCATAAGCTGAACCAAAATCTGTTTGACCTAAAAATAAACCAAAAAAGTACTGACCTAGCATGAATAATACTGTAGTGAAAATCGAGCCTACTAAGGCATCACGCCACCTTACCTTGGCATCAG
Organism: Gloeocapsopsis crepidinum LEGE 06123; assembly: GCF_015207655.1. Lineage (GTDB taxonomy): Bacteria > Cyanobacteriota > Cyanobacteriia > Cyanobacteriales > Chroococcidiopsidaceae > Gloeocapsopsis > Gloeocapsopsis crepidinum. Next base: position 12,750 of record NZ_JADEWN010000003.1, read on the forward strand.
GTAATACAGTATAAATCGCGGCAAATAAAACTGTAATCATACTAAAAGAGACTACAAAGCTAAGAATTTGCCACCAATAGCCCTGCCCAGGTGTTAACTCATTTAAAACATCAACAACTGAGGCTAAGACTGTGTTAGCAACGAAAGAAACAAGAAGTAAAAATGCAATTACTAGCACCATTGCAAACGACAACAATCGTTTACGTAGAAAGTGTGTAATATGCTTCCCTGGTACTGGTTTAACTTCCCAGATTTTGTCAAGTGCATTTTGAATTTGGGCAAAAACTCCAGAAGCACCAAACGCAAAAAAAGCTAAGTTAAAAATTAAGCGGAATGGTCCTCCTGTAGCATCTTGTCGCATATTAGCGATCGCTGTTGCAATCACCTCAGCACTTCCAGTGCCGACAATACCTTGGATTTGATTGACAAGTTGTTGCTTTGCTGTTGCTTCGCCATAAATTGCCCCTACCATCATAATGACAAGGATCATGAGTGGTACAAGCGAGAAAACTGTGTAATATGCCAAAGACGAAGCTAATAATGAAACTTGATTAAATTGCCACTCTGAAAATGTCTCCTTAAGTAGCTGCCATACATTCCTTACATATTTCATGACAATTCAAGAACTTTACTCCTTAGTTTTAATTTATACTTAACGCGGGAAATGTAGCACTATGATTGAGGTTTCTGGATGAGTGCGAGCAATCACTTCTGGTTCTGTTCCTAACATTCGCATACTTAAAATATCAGGGTGATTTCCTGAAGTTAGGATCAGTAAATCGTCAGGTTGTAACATTTTGGCAACGCGGCTGACAAAATTTCCCCGTACATGCTCAATTGTTGCTTCAGTTTGGACTGGAGGAATTTTAGGTGCTTTGCGGCGAGAATTTCTTGTGACGTGCAGTACTTCTAAATTTGCTTTTAGTTCGTCAGCTAGAGTTTCTGCTAAAGATATTGTTTTTTGCAGCTTAGATGAGGCAAAGTCTAAATCAGTGAGTGCAAGAATAACACGTTCAGTATTTCTAATTGGCTGAGCAAATCGCGCTACTAACACAGGTACGGTTGCTTGACGGATAACATTGTCAATGACACTGCCAAAAAAATTATCGCGATAGCTAGAATAACCTTTCCAACCGCAAACAATAAGATTAGCATCGCGTTCTTGTGCTGCTCTGAGAATTCCTTTTTCAATTGAATCATCAACGCGCCCAATTGTTTCGACTGACGTTACTGCTGCATGAGCGATTGTTTCGGCTTTAGCTAAGAGTTCTTGTTGCTGTATTCTTTTCTCAGCAGTTACCGCTCCACTACTGTCACTCAGAATATGTAAGGGTAGTAATGTTCCATCACTATTTTTTGCCAAAATTATTGCAAGTTTTAAGAGATGATCTTCGGTACTAGGGTTAGCAACAGGAACTAGAATACGATCTGCTAACTTTTGTGCTGTCTCTGTTGTCGGAGTTACGGCATCGGGTTTCACGCCTTTGCCCCAACGTGTTGTTATCCAGGGAGAAGCAATACACGTTACTAAAATCATGGCGATCGTGCCATTTACTGTTAGCTGATCGACTAAATCAATCTCAAATGCAACTGTAATTGCGGCAAGAGTTGATGCAGCCTGTGCAACTGAAAGACCAAACATCAACATTACGTTAGGAAACTGCAATCCAATAATTTTACCTGTTCCCCATGCTGGTAAAAATTTAGCAACAATTGCTACAAAAGTCATCACTCCTGCTACTAATAAAGAGCGTGGTTCGCTAATTAAAATACTTGGATTAATTAGCATCCCAACAGAAATAAGAAAAAATGGGATGAATAAAGTATTCCCAATAAATTGAATACGATTCATTAAAGGACTCAACTGAGGAATCAATTGGGTAATTGCAATTCCAGCTAAAAAAGCCCCAATAATTGGTTCAATTTCAATTAATTCAGCTACATAAGATACAATAAATAAGGTAGCAACAACAAAGGTGAATTCTGCACTTTCATCGTGTCCAAACTTCCGAAAAAACCAACGACCAATCTTAGGAACTCCCCATAAAGTGGCAAAAGTATAAATTGTTAAAGCTGGAATCAGAAATAACCAAAAACCTAAGGTTAAACTTCCTTGATGGGCGCGAACAACAACCGCTAAAACAAGAAGTGCTAAAACATTTGCAATTAATGTTCCTCCCAAAACTGTTGTGACAGCTTGAGTACGCATCACTCCTAACCGCATAGCGATAGGTAGCGCCAGGAGGGTGTGCGAAGCAAAACAGGAAGCTACTAAAATTGAGGCAAGTAAGCCATAACCTAGTAGCAACATACTACCAGTTCCTAAGAGCATCGGAATGATAAAAGTTGCTAATCCAAAAACAACTGCTTTATCAGCGTTATACTTCAAATCGTCCAGGCTTGTTTCCAAACCAGCCATGAACATCAAAAATAGCAATCCTACAGTACCAAGTAAAATAATTGTGCTATCACGCTCTAATAGTCCAAAACCATAGGGACCTACTGCTAATCCTGCTAAAATTAAACCGACAATACCTGGTAGTTTGATCCGCTCAAATAATAGCGGGGCAACTAGCATAATTGCCATAATAATAAGAAATACTGGCACAGGATCGGTAATTGGACCAGAAAAAACTGATGGACGAAAAATCTCAACAAGCGATCGCCCAGTATTTTGCGTACACAACCAACTCGCCTGCACGAATGTTAGAAAAGATACTTGATAGAAATTTATGATTTCCATTGTGCTTTGAGTGTAAAGATTGCTAATAGGTAAGGTATACATATCAATTTTTATTCCTAAAAATATCTATATTTAGTTACTTTTTTTAATAAATAAAACCTGTAAATCAAGATATTTGATCGATTGAGCGCCCAGTATAAAAGAACTACAAGTTATTGGCTACAAGTACGGAGATATAATCTTTAATGATTTAAAAATTGTCATTTTTCCATCATATATATTGAATAAAGTAATAAAGATAACGGTTTTTACAAACAGGTAATGGCTAGCAGTGTAACTTTAATCCATAACCTAACTGCCAGAAACAGTGTCGGGGGGCAAATCATATGACAGCAACAGAAGAAAAATTGCTGGAACATCATTGGCATAATCTACCACTACAGGAAGTTGCTCAAAGTTTAGATAGCGATCCTAAAACTGGTTTATCCGCTGCTGAAGTGTCGCAAAGACAGCAAAAGTATGGTTCAAATGAGTTAAAAGGTAAACCAGGGAAAAGCCCAATAATACGGTTTTTGTTGCAATTTAATCAACCACTGCTTTATATCTTATTGATTGCAGGTGCAATTAAAGCATTACTGGGATCTTGGACAAATGCTGGGGTCATTTGGGGTGTTACTGTCATCAATGCAATCATTGGCTATGTACAAGAATCGAAAGCCGAAAGTGCGATCGCCGCGCTGGCTTCTGCGGTAAAAACGGAAGCGACAGTATTGCGTGACGGACAAAAAGTCAGGGTATCTTCCACAGAGATTGTGCCTGGAGATATTGTGATACTGGCTTCTGGAGATAAAGTTCCCGCAGATGTACGATTATTCGATATCCGCAACTTGCAAGTCAATGAATCAGCGTTGACAGGAGAATCGGTTGCGGTCGAAAAAAATACAAGACAAGTAGAAACTGATGCCCCCTTAGCCGAACGCACTAATATGGCGTATGCAGGTAGCTTTGTGACGTTTGGGACTGGTAGCGGTGTTGTGATTGCGATCGGGCAAGATACAGAAACCGGACGCATTTCGCAGTTAATGGATCGCGGAACAAACTTAACAACACCTTTAACACGCAAGTTTGATCGCTTCAGCAAGACGCTGTTGTACATTATCTTGGGTGTTGCGGCTTTAACCGTGGCTGTAGGTATTGGTTACGGAAACTCCTTAATCGATATGTTTGAAGCTGCTGTTGCTTTGGCTGTGAGTGCTATTCCTGAAGGCTTACCTGCTGTTGTCACAATCACACTCGCCATTGGTGTTTCGCGCATGGCACGGCGTCATGCAATTATTCGCAAACTACCTGCTGTCGAAACTCTTGGTGGTGCTACTGTTATTTGTTCTGACAAAACTGGAACGCTCACCGAAAACCAAATGACGGTGCAAGCAATTTATGCCGGAGAACGACAATATAAAGTTACGGGTAATGGGTATAATCCAGAAGGGGAGATTGTTGTTGATATAGATATACCTGATGGTGCTGCGGCACAGCAGAGTGCAGATCTTAACTCAAATGTTGCTTTACATGCCTGTTTAACTGCAGGGCTACTGTGTAATGACTCGCGCATAGAAGTCAAAGATGGGCAGAATACCGTGATTGGCGATCCGACTGAAGGAGCTTTGATTATTGCTGCCAATAAAGCAGGGCTGAATGTTTCTCATGAAGAAGCAATGCCAAGAGTGGATGTAATTCCTTTCGAGTCTGAGTTTCAGTATATGGCAACATTGCATAAGCAGGAGCGTGGACAACGGATAATTTATGTCAAAGGTTCGGTAGAAGCATTGCTACAGCGTTGCGAACAGATGTTGAATGCCCAAGGGGAACTCCAACCAGTAGATGCAGAACTCATTCAGCAACAAGTTGATACAATGGCGAACGAAGGATTGCGAGTGCTAGCTTTTGCCCAAAAAACTGTATCAGCACAGCAATCGCTCGATCGCGATGATATTGCCACAGGCTTAAGCTTCCTTGGATTGCAGGGAATGATCGATCCGCCACGTCAAGAAGCCATTAGGGCAGTCAAAACCTGTCAGGAAGCAGGAATTCAAGTCAAAATGATCACTGGAGATCACGCTGTCACTGCACGGGCGATCGCTCAACGTATGGGCTTTAATCATCATGAAGAAGTGATTGCGTATACCGGAAAACAACTTGCACAGATGGACGATCGCGAACTGGCTAATGCGGTAGAAGATGGTGCAGTGTTTGCGCGTGTTGCCCCAGAACAGAAACTTCGTTTAGTAGAAGCTTTACAATCTAAGGGTGAAATTGTCGCCATGACCGGCGATGGTGTAAACGATGCCCCTGCTTTAAAACAAGCTGATATTGGCACTGCAATGGGCGGCGCAGGAACCGAAGTCGCCAAAGAAGCCGCTGACATGATTTTAACAGATGATAACTTCGCCTCGATTGAAGCCGCAGTCGAAGAAGGACGCACAGTTTATCGGAACTTATTGAAAGCGATCGCGTTTATTCTTCCTGTCAATGGTGGCGAATCAATGACGATTTTAATTAGCGTGTTGCTAGCCCGCGTTCTCCCGATTCTCTCGTTACAAGTTCTGTGGTTAAACATGGTGAATTCAATTGCGATGACTGTACCCCTCGCTTTTGAACCCAAATCAGAAATTGTTATGCAGCAGGAACCACGTAATCCAAACGAACCGCTGCTTTCTCGCAGACTACTGTATCGCATCATCTTGATTTCTGTATTCAACTGGATTTTGATTTTTGGAATGTTTGAATGGGTACTCCGCGATACTGGAAATGTTGATTTAGCCCGGACAATGGCGATTCAATCACTGGTTTCTGGTAGGATCTTTTATCTGCTGAGTTTGAGTCAACTGGGAACTGCGATCGCAACTCGACTCATTGGACGCCGCAGAGAATCATTTAGCGATGCTCGTGCTATTTTAATCGGAATTGTTGGTGCAGTTATTCTCCAAATTATTTTCAGTCAAGTGGGTTTCATGAATACCTTGTTCTCTACAGCGCCACTCAACTGGAATCAATGGCTGATTTGTCTGCTTGTTGGTTTACCAATGATTCCCACTGCAATTATTGCTAACCGTATCGATCCAATCGAAAAGCCTTCTTCAAGAAAAAGATAGCAGCACAAAGGTCAACGGAATTAAGTATTATTTGTAGGGGAGGCATCTTGCCTGCCCTTTACCATTCCAATTCAGCTGGCGCAACTTTGCGTTCGTTACGACAAATATTCAGAATTTGACCACTACGCATTGCGATCGCGCGATCGGCCATTCTCGAAATTCCCGCATTGTGGGTAATCACAATTGTCATTGTGCCTAATTCACGGTTAGCTTGTTCTAAGACTTCTAGTACCAGTTTGCCAGTTTGAAAGTCAAGCGCTCCTGTTGGTTCATCACATAATAATACCTCTGGACGTTTCGCAATAGCTCTTGCGATCGCCACTCGCTGTTGTTCGCCACCCGACATTTGCGCGGGAAAATGATTGATGCGATCGCTCAATCCAACTCGGAAGAGTGCTTCTTCTGGTTGCATTGGACGACGTGCGATGTCTGTCACTAGTGCCACATTTTCTCGCGCTGTCAGGCTAGGAATCAAATTGTAGAACTGAAAGATAAATCCAATGCAGTCTCGTCGAAAGCGGGTTAGTTCTGCATCAGTAGCACTAGTCAAGTCACGATGACCAAAGACAATCTGCCCACTTGAAGGAACATCCAATCCACCTAAGATATTTAATAACGTTGATTTACCGCTACCCGAAGGTCCTAAGACAACAACAAACTCACCTTCGTATAAGTCAAGATCAATTGACTGTAATGCATAAACCTCCACTTCACCCATGCGGTAAACTTTTGTGATGGCTTGCAAATGAAACCCAATGTTTGATCCAGCTGAGGAGTTGGGTAACTGACCGTGTCGGCTTCTCATGGTCAGAGTTAGTTTTATGGCGATGCTTCAAGTTTATGCGATCGCCCTCCATCTTCACAAGATTCTCAAGTTTCTTTCCTAAAGTTGAGCTAAGCAAATGAGATGCAGAGGCTACTATTGTGATCAGCTATCAGGAAAAAATCATTGCGCTTTGGACTGTTTTTTTACTAGGTACACTCTTTCATACTCAACTTGGTTTGATGCCACTGTTTCACGGTCAAGATATTGCGATCGCAGATATCCACAATAATCTGAATATTGCTTATATTCTCTGGGGAATGCTCGGCTTTTTTGTTTTACCCATGTTTGCAATCATAGTCATGGCATTCAATGACTCTAAACGTTATCGAGTTATTCATTTAAGTTTGACAATCTTTTATACCGTTCTGAACTTTTTACACGTTGTACTTGACTTAGAAGTTACACCAATTGCTTGGTATCAAATCGCATTAATGATTGTTTTATTTTTTATTGGTTTGTTACTTAATATAGTTTCATTGCAATGGCTAAGAGCATACAACTACTACAAAAGACTAGCTTAAACACTGGGGTAAAAATGCAACTGCAATCAATTCCTGTTCAGATTCCACAAGGAAGTAATGTCATTTTAGGACAATCACACTTCATTAAAACAGTTGAAGATCTTTATGAAATCATGACTGAAAGTTCATCTCAGATCAAATTTGGTATTGCGTTTTGTGAGGCATCCGGACCGTGTTTGATTCGTGCTGCTGGTAACGAACAAACACTACAAGCTGCTGCTGTCAATAATGCAAAAGCGATCGCGGCTGGACATAGTTTTATTATTGTGATGCAAAATGCCTATCCAATTAGTGTTTTGAACGCAATTAAGCAATGTCCAGAAGTCTGTAATATCTACTGTGCTACTGCGAATCCTGTTGAAGCAATTGTGGCTGAAACAGATCAAGGAAGAGGAATTTTAGGTGTTGTGGATGGTTCGGCACCACAGGCTATTGAAACTGATGAAGATGTGAGAGTACGCCATCAATTTTTACGTCAAGTAGGCTATAAGCTTTAGTTTTAAATAATGAGGCACAAAGAGATCTGAGGTAGTTGTAGATGATATCACTGCCATCTCTATCTAAACGCTTCCCAAAGTTATTGATTTATCTCGGTATTGCGCTAGCAACAGCGATCGCCATTGTCTTATTACTACGTCCCACTCCTGTTGCAGTTGAGGTAGGGCGCGTTGAACAAGGCAAGTTGCAAGTCACAGTTAATGCAGAGGGAATGACACGAGTCCGCGATCGCTACATCCTTGCAGCAGAAGTCAATGGACAGCTAGATCGGATTACTTTAAATGAGGGTGATGTTGTAGAGGTAGGGGATGTTGTAGCGCGGATTGATTCCTTGCCACATACAACTGCTGTTCAAGAAGCTTTAGGGCGTTTAGCAGAATGGCGGGCGCAACGTGCAGGAGTCGAAACGCAACGCCCCAAAACCGCAGCTTTAGCACAAGCACGCAGTCGCATTGCAACAACTCAGGCAAATCAGCGACAAATTGAAGCACGAGTTGCTCAAGCACAAGCTGCTTTAGAGCAAGCCCAGCGCGATCGCCAACGGGCACAATACTTTGCCTCTACAGGTGTCATCTCACGTCAAGCGCGAGAACAAGCCGAATTAAACGAACAAACAAAACAAGAAGAACACAATGCCGCACTCCAAGCCGCACAAGCAGCGCGATCTGAAGTAGCTGTTGCACAAAAAGCTCTTGCCTTACTACAAGCCGAGCAAAGCGATCCTGATTATCTTTTAGAAGTTTACAATGCTCGCATTGCTAGTGTCGAGGCGGAACTAGCACGATTGCAAGATGAAGCTCAACGCACCGAAATGCGATCGCCAGTACGCGGTCAAGTGTTGCGAGTTTTGCAACGTAGTGCCCAAGTTGTGAGCGATGGAACTCCACTTTTGGAATTGGGCGATCCAACAAAACTTGAACTTGTGGTAGATGTTCTTTCTAGTGATGCAGAACGAGTTGCTGTCGGAAATGCGATGCAAGTCACCTCTGGGACAACACAACTAGAAGGTCGAGTACGGCGCGTTGAACCTTCTGCTTTTACAAAAACATCTGCTTTAGGCGTAGAAGAACAGCGAGTGAATGTCATAGGTGATATTGACGCACCAACAATACTTGGTGATGGCTATCGAGTCGATGTGCAAATTGTAGTTTGGGAAAAACCCAATGTATTACAAGTACCGTTGAGTGCATTGTTTCGTTGCAATCAAGCTTGGTGTGTATTTGTCGTTAATAATGGTAAAGCCGAACGACGTACAGTTACAGTTGGGCAACGCAGTGATACTACCACAGAAATTCAGCAAGGCTTAACCGCTGGTGAACTATTAATCTTGCACCCCACAGAACAAATTCAGGATAATCGGTCTGTCACTATAAATGATTGAGTTCTTTTAAAGAAGTTGTGAGTTGAAGAAGTAGGAGTTTTGAATATATAGAAAAGAGTATTTACCTCTGCCCCTTACTTCCTCTGCCATCCAACTACTCGCGGGTTTTGAGTACCGCAACTAAATCAAGTCGGTTCACCTGACGGCGAATGATGACTCCTGAAACGATCGCTGCGATCGCAATAACTCCCAAGGCAAAAGCATAGCTTGTTTTAGTGACAATTAAGGGAATTCGGTACAGTTCTGACTCAAAAGCTGCAGACAGAAATGCTGAGAAACTATATCCTAAAATAAATCCCCACGGAATGGCAAACAAAATAATTGCAGCTTGTTCGCCTAAGAGAATCACTGTGACTTGGACGCGAGAGAATCCCATAATTCGTAACGTTGCTAATTCGCGACTGCGTTCTGATAAGGCAATTCTTGCCGAATTGTAGACAACTCCAAAAGCAATGATACAGGCAAAAATGACTAGAACAGTGGTAAAAATTGCTCTACTGCCAGCAATTGTCTCCTGAAACTGGGCGATCGCGGCTTGACGAATTGAAATTCCTGAAACAGCAGGTGTTCGTTTTAACAGTGCGTAAAGTTGCTCAGTTTGGTTCGTATCAATCGCCAAGAATGCGCCCGAAATCGTTCCACCTTCTTGCATCAATCGATTTAACGCATGAATATCCATGTAAGCAGCAACACCAATCATTTCATCAACAAACCCGACTACTGGAACTGTGCGGATCGGGCGTTCTTCTTCTAAAACTTCAATTGTGAGTAGATCTCCTGGACTAATGTGTAAGATATCTGCTAAGGCTTTGGTTAAAACGATACCATTAGGTGGTAAATTAACTGTGTTGAGTTGTCGATCAATTAAGCGGCGCAATTTTCCTGTTGGTTCTAACCCTGTAATTCCAATAGGGCGCGATCGATGCTCAAAGCGCAAGCGGGCTGCTACACTGCGAAACGGTTCAGAGTACAAAACACCAGGTAAACGATTGACTTCGTAACGGACGCGAGCAGGACGTGGATTATTAAATACAATTGTGACATCCTCACGCTGCACCTGCCGAAATTGAACATCAATCATGTACTCAACAGCATCAATCAAGTAACGTCCCACCACTAGCATTGCTAAAGCCAGTGCAATACCTAAAGCCGCAAAGAAAGCTTGCACCGGTCTACGCTCAATATTCCGCGCAATCATGCGTCCTACAGGAGAAAGCCAAGTATGCAATCCCATGCGTTCGATGAACGTCAGGCGAAACACTGCAGGCGGTTCTGGGCGCATCGCCTCGGCGGGTGGTAGCAACACAGCACGTTGCACAGCAATAAACGCTCCAAAGAGTGCAGCCCCTCCACTAATGACAATTGCGCCAACAATCAATTCAATTCTTGCTTCGTAGCGTAGTACAGGAAAAGCATAAAACTGAGCATAAGTGCGTGTCACAGCATTTCCAAACCATACCCCAATCCCTGTACCGAAAATAGCTCCCAGCAGTACAATCGCCAGCACAAACTTGAAGTAATGAATTCCAATTGTACTGTTGCTATATCCAAACGCCTTGAGTACCGCAATTTGTTCGCGCTGGGTACTCACCAATCGTGATAGTGAGATATGCAACAGAAATGCTGCAATTCCTAAAAAGACAATCGGTACTACCGTAGCTGTTCCCTGCAGTTGAGTAATTTCATCGGATAAAACTCGATGCGAAATTTGATCTTCTCTTCCGTAAGCCCCTAAACCACCATAAGGTGCTAGCAAGCGATCAAGTTGAGAAATTATGTCGGCTTGACTTGCTTTAGGCATCAGCGACAGAGTAACATCATTAAATGCACCATCCATATTAAATGCCGTAGCTAACGCCTCGCGTCCTATCCATAACACGCCAAACCGCTCGTTGTCTGGAAACAAATTTCCTGCACCACGAATTTCATAAATATATTCAGGCGAAAGCGCAATACCAACAATCTGCAACGATTGCCAACGTCCATTGATAATGGCTCCTAGCATATCTCCTAATTGCAGTTGATTTGCATTAATAAAGGCTTCACTGACTAATACTTCATTGTTACGCCCTGCTTGAATGTATCGCCCTTGACGCAAATAAAGATCGTTAAGCATGACACTCGGCTGTTCAGGAATTGATACCAACCGTCCGATCGCTGGTTCATCGCGCTGTGGAATATCGAGTGTGACATCCATCACGACTCGTGTTTGTACTTGTGCTACCCCTGAAATAGCAGCAATTTGATTAACAAGTGACTCTGGCGCACGCTTCAGTTGTACGAATATATCTGCAAAACGATATTGCCCATAATATGTCGCTTGCGATAATTGCAGTGAATCATATGCACTTAACATCGAAACAAAGCTAGCAATACCACAGGCAACAACTAATGCGATCGCGATCCCTTGTCCTCGCCAATGCAAGAGATCTCGCCAGAGTTTTTGATTGAGAGGTGACATGGATGCCTACCTAATATCTACGTTCGGTTAAAGGCTACTCGCTAGTAGAGGAACAGAAAAAAGGTATAAGCTATGCGGTACTTCTTACATCTTTGCAAGGTTTGATGATAGAAAATACAACAAGTTATATATGTTAAAGAAATTCAAGTTATTGTCGCAGAGATATTACTACAATCCACCTCTTGAACGAATAATTTGCCCAGTAATCCATTGTGCTTGTGCCGAAGCTAGAAATAAGATAATATGTGCCGCATCTTCTGAAGTACCAACACGCCCAAAAGGCGATCGCATTGCAAGTTGATCGCGAAATTCTGCGTTCATCCAACCCGTATCTGTCGCGCCAGGATCGACTGCATTAACTGTAATACCTTTATCTGCCAAACTAGCACTTAAACTGATTGTTAGTGCCTCAATTGCTCCTTTAGTAATTGCATAAGGGAGATTCTTTGGCATTGGTGCTAAACTTTGACCAGAAGTTAGATTGATAATTCTACCGCCATCGCGTCCATCGTGACGCTGCGCAAATTCTTGACATAACAGTGTAGTTCCCCGTACATTCACTGCATAGTGTGTATCAAGTAAATCAGCAGACAATGAGTAGATATCAACTTGTTCGTCATATGCTGCATTATTTACTAAAATATCGACAGAACCCAGCAAATTTTCTACTTGATCAAATAGTTGTTTTGGTATCTCTGATTCAGCAAGATTCGCTTCCAATCCAGCAGCTTTTACTCCATAAGATTGCAACATGGTAACAATTTCTTCTGCTTCTCGATCGCGACTTCCCCAAGGCATCAAAGCATCGTAAGGACGATAATAAGTTGTAAAAACATTTGCCCCAGCTTCTGCAAACGCCCGCGCGATCGCAAAGCCAATTCCTTGAATGCGACTCACTCCCGTCACTAAAGCCACCTTATTAAATAACCCGTAATCTTTCACTACTTCTGCACTGTGGTTTATTTCTAATCAAAAGAAGTCTGACATCCAAGGTGAAGAACTAACAAAAATCTGTGTTGCTATTGATAAAGCTGTTTCTGTAGCTTCTAACCATCCTACAAGTTGCAATTGCTGTGGTGTAAATAATCCTGTGTATAGGGGAGATAATCCTCTGACATCAAGTTTTAGTTCTCCTTTCCCTCCTCGTACTACTTCACCGCGTCCTTGTGCTACTTTTAAAATGAATTTGTCGTTATTTTCTACAATCAAGTCATCGCGAACTTCCAAATGCAATTCGGTTACTAATTCTTGTGGATAACCACGTTTCTCTAAAGCTTTTATAACATCTACAATTCGTACCATCCAATGCTCTAAGTTTGCTACTTTAGCAGTTTGTTCTGGCAAAACTAGCGTTAAAAAATTATGAGGAGAAGCCCTCCATCGTACTTTCTCAACTTGCGAGCGGTGATCGCTAATAAATGACCAGAAACGCTGCACTGCGCCTGCACTAAGCAAGACAAGATCGCGGATTATAAGACAATTGCTATTATTGACTTCCTGTTGTTTAAACAGTAGATAACCTTCAGATCGATCGCCAATCAGATAAGCATAAGTAGATAATTCAACGATCTCTTGCCAAATCGATTGATGACGTTGCAAATAGCCATTTGTTGATTTTGCTTGCTGCTGATAGAGATTGTGGAGTCGATTGTCATCCACATTTACAGCTTGCATTGGTAGTGTGCGATCGCGCATCATGATACTTTGTGTGGGCATTTCCCAAGTGCAAAGGCTTCCTCCTTGTTCGTATCCGGCTTGGCGATACAATCGTTGTGTCGCCGCATACAAAGTAGAAAGTGGTATACCCTGGTTGTAAAGTTCTCGAATCGTTTGTTGCATGAGTTCTAGTGCTGCACCAGAACCGCGATATTCTGGGGCTATACCCACTGCTTGGATTCCTCCCATAGGAACGCATTCACCCCTAAACCATTGTCCTTGGGGAAGAATCACTAAACCACCAATAATTTGGTTTGAATGACGGATGCTGCGGAAGTTTTCTCTACCAACACGTTGAAGGTAAGTTTTGATGCTGTCGGGTGGAGAGTTGAAGCACTGCTGTAAGATTTTTCCTAGTTGTTGCTCGTCTTCAGCATTAGAGATTGTATCGTATTCAAACTGAGACGTCATGACAATGGTGCTCGTTGTACTACAAGCATAAATATATATGTATTACAAATATGAGGCAAGCGATCGCGCTTGATTAATCCACACTTGCATTTCACTTCGAGAAGGACACAAATCGCGACGATGGAGTGTGGCAACTTGCAATCGCAAAATTTGTTGATATAACCGATGCAGTGGAGTTTGCGCAAGTTGTCCAACAGATATGATTCCTATATGTAGTAGTACGCCACAATGTTGACAGCCAACACTAGGAATCCGTGCTAAATCTGCTAAAGCTACCCATTTGTTGACAGTTTCAACTCGCACTCTTAACTGTGTTGCTAAAGCTTGTCGTTGAGGAGACGTTTGATGTTGTAGTAGTTGTAGCGTTGTTGAGATACCAAGTTGTGCAAGTTGTGCTTGTTCTTGGATGTTTAATCCTGGTAGTTCGCTAATTTGCCAATTCTTTTGTAGAATTTGAGTTGGAGACGAACGATTTACTTTTTGCATATTTTTGGAAGTGATACCATCTCACTATATTCTTGTTATAAATTGCTCTTTTTTGAGTTAAAACTCGATTTAACAAATCCGTAAATTAATCCCACCGCACTACTTAATCCTAAAACATTAACAAACTGAATCGAAGCCAGAAATCCGCCTCCATCAGTATGTTGGTATTGGTACAAAGTCAAGGGAGTATCTGGAATTCCCAAAATCAATGTTTCTACACCAAGCATCGATAAAATTACCGGTAGCACAAACCCCAATCCTAGCCAAATCACTACCATGCTGATCGCAAAGCCTGTCAAGAAATCCCAGAATAAACTATTTGCTGAATGCGCTACGCGGCGATCGCCTGATTTACCATAGATGCGTAAGCCAATGACTGTATCTTCTGCTAAGATGTGCCGAGGGTAGCGCCAAACAATCGTACTCACCCACACATCGACAATCGCGCCTGCGGCGTTGATTGCAAGTGCGATCGCTAACCACGGCGTCTGCAATCCAACCATCAGCAACACACCTAAAACTGAGATGATCGCGAATGGCGCAAGCGTAATCTGTAAAAATTGATTGCGCGTGAAAACTTTGCTCGAAGTTGCATAAGCATAAGGTAAGACAAAGTGCGATAACCCTACTCCATAACGCGGTTTACCACCATAAATCGACATTACCGCACCGTGAATAAGTTCGTGCAAGACAATTGTTAAGACAATTAGAAGTAATGTTCCTAGCCATCCTTGCACTTGCGAAAAGGCAAAATTAATGTCTTGATTTGTTCCTGTGAGGAAAGCATAAATCGCTAAAAAAATCGGTAAAAATAAGAAAAATCCTGCTGTAGCCAGAAAGAAAAACTTCGCGGCTAAAGTACGAGTGACTATTAATTCATCTAATAGTTGATAGCCGCGTTGTTGTAGTTTTTGTGTCTCAAAGGAAGTAGGATGTTTCAGATGTTTCATTTGTCGCTTCCTTGTCTATTCGGTTGTTCTAATACTGTTTGCTGCAAAATCGGCAAAGAGTTACGAAATTCTATAGCATAAATGTCTGTTGGTAGTGCAATTCCCGCATTCATGAGTGACTCTTTAATTGCTTGCGCTACCTGCGAAGTTGCTTCTAAGAAAGCCATGCGGCGCGAGTTTACCCAAAAGCGAATTTCAAGATTTACGGTACTCGGTGCAAGTTCGCGAACTAAAATATCTATTGGTTGACTGACTTCTACGCCGCTGATTTTAGAAATAGTATCTCTAATAATCTGTTTTGCGGTATTAATATCAGCAGCATAATCAATTCCAACCATTACCGAACTGCGACGCACTGGGGAAGCTGTATTATTAGTAATGCTCGCTTGAAAAACTTCTTGATTGGGAACGTAGACCATCCGCCCATCATAAGTTTGAATTGTCGTCGCGCGGAGTTGAATTTGAGTAATTGTGCCTTCAAATTCTTTAATAACGACTTGATCGCCGAGTCGAAACGGTCGAGCAGCTAGTAAAATGACACCAGAAATATAATTACCTAGAATATCTCTGAGACTAAAACCGATTGCAACCGTGGTTAATCCTAACGTACCGAGTAACGCGGTAAAATCAAGTCCTAAGACTCCTAAGGCGATTATCGAACCAATGACCCATACTCCACCGTATCCTAATTTAGCAATGAGGATTTCGGTACTGCGATCGCCTTCGGTGCGTTGCGCCCAACCGTATGCAACTTGTCGTACTCCCCGCGCGATTCCCCATGTCAACGCCACAACGATTAAACCACCAATAATCGAGGGTAAATTATCGATAATGTCGCGGGTTAACTCGCGCATCGTGATATTAACGCGCTGCACAACATCAATGGCTAACGGTGGCTGATCGAAGGCTTGATTGAGTTCATTCGCCCACTGTTGTGCTAATTCTTCAACAGAAGCACCAAAATCTTCTGCATCTTGTTGCGTGACCGTCATTAACACGCGGTTATTTACTTGCAATGTCGCGATATTGCGTTGCGGACTTGTCTGTACAGTAACAGTTTCTATCGTTTGCGATCGCGCTAAGACACTAGCAATTCTGCGATTGATAATTTGCGCACGTTCTGTTGCATCAAGTTCCGGTAAACTACCGACTTGAAAAATTGGTCTTCCGCGTACTAAAACATCGGCAAAAAACAGTCCATCTACAGAATCTTCTACCGATGGCTGAGGCGGAGTTTCAATGATAGGAACATTTTGGGCTAAACCGATATGACTTCTGACTAGTATCAAGCTAGTTACAAACACGACAATGCGTATTTTATCAGCTTGTTTACGTTTGCCCATGCCTTACTCTCTACTATACGCTCATAAACACAACAATAGTTTTTATTCTTTCTATAGTGAGAAGTAAGCTTTGTGTCATAACGCTTACGCTAGCGTAGCGCATTTTCTGTGGTTCGTTTCAAAAAAGATATCTCAGACAACAATATTACTATAGTGGGCAATGCCCACCATGCTCTTTAATAACGAAAGATACCTGCTATTGGTGAATTTCCTGGTACAAATTCAGGCTCAACCGCATAGACAGTACCACTATTTATCAAAGTATGAATTGCGGCTAAATCCATCAAGTCTTCATCACCAGTTTGCTGTTCGTCATGAACCTCAACTTGATTATTCTCTGAATCAAAGCTACCCCACTTTTGAACGCCAATTCCTACAAATAACGAATCAACGCGCTGAAAGTAGGCGGCGGAAACAACTTCTGATATATTATCGCTTGTTTGTCCTGTTCCTACTAATTCTTGATAGCGTTCCACAAGTTCTTGTTGATTTTTCTCAAAATGAGGTTGCACCATTTCCCAAGCTTGCGCGTGTAATTCTTCAGGTTTGGAAATATCAGGATTACCTGTAACACCACCATCAATTAAATAAGGGTAGTTATTAGCTTCTTTGTAGATTGGAAATAAGTATTCTACTCCAGCTAAAACAAGCGGAAATTGTTGATTTTTGAGTAATTCTTGAATACCAGAATCTACCTTGCGGAAGTAGCGCAAGATATTTTCTTTTTGATCGTCTTCGCCTGCGCCTTGTCCGTGGAATACTGCAGCGCGTACGCCTCCACCTTGTGAAGTTCCAGTATGAAATTGTAGTTGCTTTTCAGGATCGTCGTAACGTAATGCTTCGGCAATACTTTGTGGGACATCTTCTAATTCAATTTTGCTGATACTATAGCGTGTCCCTTGGAAAAGTCGAATTTGATTTTGACTGAGTGCGAGTAGATAAAATCTACCATCGTTAGTAAGTAACTGTAATAGCGGCTTGAGGTGAAAGCGATCTGTTACGACAACTAATTCATCAAAGTTGAGGGGAACTTGGTAGTAGCTAAAGAAATTATCTGCAATAAATATTGCCAGCCCATCGCTTTGATGTTGCCAAAATTGATAATCATCAAGTTCCTGTGCCCGTACTAGCATGTCTCTTGCATCTTGCGGACGCATGCCTACTTCGATTAATTTATCTTCAGCTTCTTTGATTAAATTTTTGAAGCGGACTGGATCTTGCTGTGTTTGAGTTCCTAATTTATGTGTAGGCATATAGATGGAAACACAGATACCTTTTGGTTGTTCAATTAATATTTTTGCTTCTTCAATTGAAAATAATTTCATGTAATATTCTCCGATTTGGTCAAAAGATTGATATGGCAGTCTTGTTGGGGATACAAAACAGTTTTTAGAGCGAGATACATTAGTGTAGCCTTTTGGCAGAGTGGTGTATAAAGTACGTAAAGAAAAATATGAGATGTTCTTTTGAACTCTTACTAACTACTACAAACTGCTTAAATTTACACAAGTTGCATATTGTTTCTTATGATAAACATTTTGTCTTTTATTTACTTCCAACTAACTTGGTAAATAATTTGTATATTGTCTATCTAATGATTGAACTTTGCTGTTAAAGATAAATGTGGTAAAAAAATACATCTATCTTAAAGTTGATCTTTACGAAAAGTGAGACAGAAGACTAATAGCTGTTAATTCAAGGATAAATGGTGATTTTTAGTAGAAAGATAATATTTTCTTAACGTTTATTTGATAAGTTACAGAAGTGTGACCCTAATACACAACTTAAATGCTTTGCACGATTTTTAGTAAAGCATTCAAATAGCTCATCTATAACTGCCTTTTTTTAAGCAATGGTCAATATTATTAGGGCATCATAGAGGTTCAGAAGCGTTACTTTAACTGGCTTTTAACCCTGACCTCTGACCCCTAATTTTATGCAGACTCGCTGTAATTCATCAATATTGCAGACATATCACCTATGGATTCATTTAAGTTACAATTACTTCACGCTACTGACTTAGAAGCTGGTATTTCTGCTGTTGAGGATGCACCTCGGTTTTCAGCAGTTGTTAATGGACTGAGATCGGAATTACCTGAACAAACGCTTCTTATCTCTTCTGGTGATAATTATATTCCTGGTCCTTTTTTGCTAGCGAGTGCCGATCCAAGTTTAGATGAAATATTAGGAAGTGCTGGCGCTGGGCGAGGCGATATCGCGATCGTGAATGCGATTGGCTTTGATGCTTCAGCATTGGGTAATCATGAATTTGACTTGGGAACAGGACAAGTTGCAAGTGTAATTGCGCCGGATGGCGATTATCCTGGGACAAGTTTTCCTTATTTAAGTGCTAATTTAGATTTTAGCGAAGATGCCAATCTTAGCGATTTGGTTGTTCCTGAAGGACAAGCCCCACAACCGAATAGTATTACAAAAAGCGTGGTGTTTGAAGTAGATGGCGAAATTGTTGGTGTTGTTGGCGCGACGACACCGCTACTCGAATCGATTTCTTCTCCTGGTGATGTGATTGTTTCACCACCCGATCCTGAGGACTTGAATGCACTAGCAGCAGAAATTCAAATTTCAGTAGACAATTTGACTGAACAGGGAGTCAACAAAATTATTCTGACTTCTCACTTACAGCAAATAGCACTTGAACAAGAATTAGCAACATTACTCGAAGGCATAGATATTATTATTGCTGGTGGATCGGATACGATTTTAGCGGATGAAAGCGATCGCCTCCGTCCTGGTGATGAAGCAGCAGATCCTTACCCAATCTTGACAGAATCTGCAAATGGTGAACCTGTTGCCATTGTGAGTACTGATGGTAACTATAACTATGTGGGGCGCTTAGTTGCCGAATTTGACGACAATGGGGTATTACTATCAGAAAGCATCGATCCTTTAACCAGTGGTGCTTATGCTACCGACAATCAAGGTGTAGAAGATCTCCGCAATCTTGTAGCGAATCCTGATGCTGTCGTTGCCGATCCTGATGTTGTCGCAATTACAGCGGCTATCCAAGAAGTTATTTTAGAAAAAGACGGTAATCTTTTTGGTAGTTCCGATGTATTTCTCAACGGTGAAAGAGAGGATGTTCGCACTCAAGAAACAAACTTGGGGAATTTAACTGCTGATGCTAATCTAGCTGCGGCGCAGGCTGTTGATGACTCGGTTGTCATCTCCATCAAGAATGGCGGAGGAATCCGCGCGCCTATTGGTGTCGTTAATCCTGAAACCGGAGAAACGCTTCCTACAGCAGCAAATGAATTAACAGGTAAAGAAGCAGGCGATATTTCGCAGCTAGACATTGAAAATGCACTACGCTTTAATAATGAACTGAGTTTATTAACTTTAACAGCCGAACAACTTCTTGCAGTTATCGAACACGGAGTTGCAGCTACTGCATCAGGTGCTACTCCTGGTCAATTTCCCCAAGTTGCTGGTGTATCTTTTAGTTTTGACCCAGATTTGGAATCAGGAAATCGAGTTCAATCTTTAGTTGTTGAGGATGCAGACGGCAATCCTAGTGATGTTATTGTTGAGAATGGAGAACTTGTCGGCAATCCCGATCGCGAGTTTCGCATAGTCACTCTGAACTTTTTAGCAAGTGGAGGAGATGGCTATCCCTTCGATCAATTTGCTGAGGCTAACTCAGAAAGATTAAATCGAGTTGATCTAACTGATTTAAATTTAGCTTCAGGAACTGCAACTTTCGCCGATCCTGGTACCGAACAAGATGCTTTAGCTGAGTATCTCCTCGCCAATTTTGTAGAAGAACCTTATGATATTGCAGATGTTGATCCTGGACAAGATAGTCGGATTCAGAACCTCAACGAGCGCAGCGATACTGTCATTACTCCTTTAATCGATACTTCTGATGCAATTAGTTTAGCTCCCATTGGCACCTATGAGACAGGTATCTTCGATGAAGGTGCAGCAGAAATTGTCGAGTACGATCCTGAAACACAACGTCTGTTTGTTGTCAATGCAAATAGTGCCACGCTGGATGTTTTAGATATTAGCGATCCGACTAACATTCAAGCACTTGAGGCAATTTCACTAACCTCATATGGTGCTGTAGCTAATAGTGTTGATATTTTCGATGGTGTACTAGCTGTAGCAGTAGAAAATGAGGATACACAGCTCCCTGGTAACGCTGTATTCTTTGATACTGATGGTAAATTTTTAAGTTCCGTAGAAGTTGGGACGCTGCCTGATATGCTGACCTTTACTCCTGATGGTAGTAAAGTATTAGTTGCAAATGAAGGCGAGCCAAGTGACGATTACACGGTTGACCCTGAAGGTTCAGTAAGTATCATTGATGTCTCAGGTGGTTTTGAAAACCTGACACAAAATAATGTTACAACGGCTGGCTTTACTGCGTTTAACGATCGCAAAGAAGAACTGATTGCAGAGGGAGTCCGAATCTTTGGACCTAATGCCACGGTTGCTCAAGATATAGAACCGGAGTACATCACAGTTTCCTCTGACTCTACAACTGCTTGGATTGCTTTGCAAGAGAACAATGCTTTAGGCTTGCTTGATATTGCTTCTGGAGAAGTTACTGATATCTTGCCTTTGGGCTTTAAAGATCATACGCTTCCAGAAAATGCATTCGATGCTAGCGATCGCGATGACGCGATTAATATTACCAACTGGCCCGTATTTGGTATCTACCAACCCGATGCGATCGCAAGTTACGAGGTCGATGGCGAAACTTTCATTATTACTGCCAACGAAGGCGATGCTCGCGATTATGATGCCTATAGCGAAGAAGCACGGATAGAAGATTTAGTTCTCGATCCTGTTGCTTTTCCTAATGCTGCAGAATTACAAGCAGAGGAAGCACTTGGCCGTTTAATTGTCACGACTGCCAACGGCGACACTGATAGTGACGGCGAGTATGAAGAACTGTACGTTTTTGGAGGTCGTTCGTTTGCGATTTGGACTGAGGAAGGAGAGCTAATTTACGATAGTGGTGACGAGTTTGAGCAAATTACAGCAGCGCTGTACCCCCAAGAGTTCAACTCTGACAATAGCGAAAATGACTCATTTGATAGCCGTAGTGATGCCAAAGGACCAGAACCCGAAGGCGTGACCGTTGGTGTTATTGATGACCGGACTTATGCGTTCATTGGTTTGGAGCGGATTGGCGGGATAATGACTTACGATGTCACTGATCCTACTAATCCACAGTTTGTTCAGTACATCAACAACCGTCATTTTAGTGGTGATACTGAAGCTGGTACAGCAGGCGACCTAGGTGTAGAAGGATTAACATTCATCTCTGCTGAAGATAGTCCAAATGGTAAGCCATTAATAGTTGCTGCTAATGAAGTCAGCGGAACGACAACTGTTTTTGAAATTACGGTAAACAGTGACGGTACTCCTGAACCAATCGGAGAACTCATCTTTGGTACAGAAACTGATGATGAGTTGTTTGCAAATATTAGCGATACTGTCTTTGCAGGTGCTGGTAATGATATTGTTGATGCTTCTACTGGTGGCGGTGGTAATCAACTTTATGGCGGTGATGGCGATGATGAGTTGTTTGCTGGTAGTGGCGATCGCCTATTCGGTGAAGCAGGTAATGATATTCTGAATGCTGCTGTTGGCAGTGGTGGTAATCGCTTGTATGGCGGTGACGGGAACGATACCTTAATTGGTGGTACAGGCGATTACGCGAAGCGTAGCGCTGGAGGCGATCGCTTATTTGGTGGTGAAGGCAATGATGTTCTCTTTGCTGGACAAGGCGATAACCTCTTAAATGGTGGTGCTAATACAGATCAGTTTTGGATTGCTTATAATAGATTGCCTGATAGTGTAAACACCATCACAGACTTCCAAGTTGGCACTGATATCATTGGTATTGGCGGATTAGCCGGAGTGAGTAGCTTCAGTGACCTCACGCTGACTCAAGACGGGGCTAACACACTAATTAATGCTACAGATACAGACTTAGCTGTACTGAGAGGCATTCAAGCAACTGCGCTTGACAGCAACAGTTTTGTGTTTGCTTAGTTGTTTCTTTTAAAAGCAACAAATTGCACCTCTTGCCTGTAAAAGGTGCAGTCATTTTTTTCATAGTTCAGAGTCGGGAGTTACACGCTTGATTCACTACAGAACCATCTTGCAGGTGAATAATCCATTTTGCTTGAGCCGCTACATCGCGATCGTGAGTCACAATCACAATCGTAATTCCTTGCTCGTTTAATTCTTGCAGAAGATGCATCACATCTTGCGATGTCTTAGTATCTAACGCTCCTGTTGGTTCATCAGCAAGGATCATAGCAGGTTGGTTGACTAAAGCACGGGCGAATGCGACTCGTTGTTGCTGCCCCCCAGAAAGCTGGTTTGGACGCTTGGCAAGGTGTTCGCTTAGACCTACACTTGTCAAGGCTTGGATCGCCCGTTGGTGTTGCTCCTGCTGGGATAGGTTGGCATAAACCATAGGTAACATCACGTTTTCTAGGGCTGTAGCACGCGATAATAGATGAAACTGTTGAAACACAAAGCCAATGTGCTGATTGCGGATATACGCTAATTCATCCTCATTCAATGTTGTGAGGTTTTTGCCTTCGAGAAAATACTCTCCTGTCGTTGGACGGTCAAGACAACCCACAATGTTCATCAGGGTAGATTTACCCGAACCAGAGGCTCCCATGATGGCAACGTAGTCGCCTTGCGCAATCGACAAGTCAACTTGCTTCAAAACTGGTATACTGACTTCTCCAAGGCAGTAAGTTTTAGTAATTGCTTCCATTCGTACCATTGTTGTCATCTTACTCGCTCCGCAAAGCAACAATAGGGTCTAATTGAGCCGCATGATGTGCTGGTATCAATCCCGCCAGTAATCCAATGACGCAAGAAATTCCTAAGCTGGTAGCGACTGACCACAGGGATACGACAAAGGGAAATTGGAAAATTGTTGCAGCCCCGAAGGAAATCACAATCCCAACTCCAACCCCGATCGCTCCTCCTGTGCAGGAAACCACCACAGCTTCTGCTAAAAATTGGTGTAAGATTGCTGCATTCGTAGCACCTACTGCTTTGCGAATTCCGATTTCTCGCGTCCGTTCCACAACGGAAACGAACATAATATTTGCGATCCCAATTCCACCGACGATGAGTGAAATGCCTGCGATCGCGACTACCATTACAGTAAATAAACCAACTACGCTATTGAGTGTATTAATAAGATCTTTTTGATTTGTTATCCGAAATGTGTCAGGTTGCGGTGGATAAATATTGTGTCGCAAGCGCAAGAGATTTGTAACTTGAAATTGAGCTGCATCCAAATACACTTCAGAGTTAGACTTTAACCATAAGCCACTAATAGCAAGACCCGCTAACGCATTGTTACCGACAATTCGCGCTGACATATTCGTTAAGGGAATATAGAGTTGGTCATCTTGGTCAACTTCACCCAAAGCGCCTTTGGGTTCCATCACACCAATAACTTTGTAACGTTCTCCTTGGATGCGGATGTCTGCCCCTACTGCACTTGCATTCAGACCAAAAAGGCGATCGCGTACTTTAGAACCCAAAACAACAACTGGGTTAGCCGCGTTCACGTCATCTTGACTCAAAAATTGCCCTTCTTGTGGGTAAATATTTTTAACTTCGGGGTAATATTTATCCGTACCGATCAGATTTGTGACAATCTTCTGCTCAGCATACACAACTTGTACTTGAGGCTTTTGTAAGAAGGCAGAAACTGCTTTAGCAGCGGTTACTTGCTGGGACACTGCTTGCGAGTCTTCCCACGTTAAGGTTGCTGCACCTTGGCTACTGTTATTAGTAGTGACACCAGCTTGTACTAGCAGGACATTCGTACCTAGAGCTTGTAGCTTTTGTTCAGTTGCCTTTTGTACTCCCTGACCAATTGAGGTAATCGCGATCGCTGAGCTAATTCCAATGATCGTGCCTAGCGTTGTCAGCCCCGTACGCAATCGATTACTCCACAATGCATCAGCTGCCATCATCAATACTTTTACCGTTGATAATCTACGGTATCGAACAGGAGGTGACATTATTTGAACCTTCCAATAAGCAACTAAAGTGGGCTGGGTTATGAACCACGACCTAGAGTTGGAACCATCGATTGAGGTCGAAATCCTTTTGGAAAACTGACAAATATTCTTTCCTCTCCCTTCAATCCAGAGAGTACTTCGGTTTTATGATTAGCAGTGACTCCAGTGACAATAGGAGTAAATAACGTGCGATTTCCTTGAGTTACAAAAACACCAGTATTATTTTCCTGACGCACGATCGCAACTGTAGGCACAACCAAAGCATTTTTCAGTTCACCCACCTTAAACTCCACATTCACATTCATGCCAGATCGCAGGAGTTGTTGTGCGTCTGAAAGCAGTACAATTTTCACTTCAAAACTGGTGACATTTTGCTGCGTAATTGATTGGGTAGCAATTTGAGTTACTTGACCTGCAAAAGTTTTGCGTGGATAGGCATCAGCCTGAAGAATCACCTCTTGCCCCAAACGGATTTGGGAAATGTTGCTTTCTGCTACGTATGCCACCACCTGATTATTCGCAACAAGCGACATAATTGAGGAAGAAGTCGCTGAAGAGACAGAACTGCCAGCCGTAGTTGGAGTAACAAAAGCACCAGGATCGGCAAACTTACGAGCGATCGCACCATCAAATGCAGCACGAATCACAGTGTCGTTAATCTGTGCTTGGATCGTTTGCACCGCACCCTGTGCCTGGGTAACTTGAGCGCGGGCTTGCGCAACTTCTTCTGAGCGCGGTCCTGCTTGCGCTAATGCTAATGCTTGTTGTTTTTGCCTAACTTGAGCGCGGGCTTGCGCAACTTCTTCTGAGCGCGGTCCTGCTTGCGCTAATGCTAATGCTTGCTGTACTTCCATGACTTGTGCTTGCGCACTATCTCGCGTTGTACGAGCTTGATTTAAAGATTGCAGCGAAATTGCTCCGGCGTTGGCAAGTTCTTGATTGCGACGGAAGTCATCTTCAGCTTGCTGCAATTGAGCCAGTGCATTGTTTAACCGTGCTTGAGCTTGGGCAATATCTTCAGGGCGATTCCCAGCTAATAGTTTTTGCAGATTTGCTTGTACCTCAGTAAGTTGTTCTTGCGTCTGGGCAATATCTTCAGGGCGATTTCCAGCCAGTGACTGTTGTAAGTTTGCCTGCGCTGCTGCTAGTCTTCCCTGAGCCTCAATGAGTTGCCCCTGCAAATTAGAGTCATCCATGTATGCTAGAATCTGACCTTGCTTGACACGATCGCCTTCTTTAACAAGCAAACTTTTCAATACCCCTGCGGTTTTGGGACTAACGTTTATTGACTTTTCTGGCTGAACAGTGCCGTTAGCAGCAATAGTTATAGGCAGACTCAACCGTTCTACAGCAACGGTTTGTGCTTGGTGTTTTGCTTCTTGGCGCGGCATCACAATTGTTTGGTGATAAACTGCATACGCACCTCCTGAAACGAGGGATAAGATGATTAACCTCAGTAGCAATTTAGTAATTTTGTGTTTGCCTAATTCTTTTAAAAATTTGATAACGAGTGATTGCTGGCTCGCCTGTGAAGTCATAATTTCGTTTCTCCTGCAGTATTCAGGATTGAGAAAGTTGTACCGTTTTGCCTTAACGCTGCTATGTCTGCAAAGCTGAGGAGAAAAGAGATGACATAGTAGTATTTCAGTCCGGTAATACAGCGCCTCTACATCAATATCCGCTAAGTATTCCTTGCCGCTTGGCTTGGCGTTCAGCCCATTTGAAAACGAATAAACCTAAAGCGAAATAACCTATTCCATTGAGCAAAGCAAGCATAAAGTGGGTGAGGCTTAAACTTTGGTTTCTGACCATTAAATTGCGTAGTTCCTCTGCACCAGTTGCCATTGGTAACAAGATTCCTAAGCCTCTTAACGGAGCAATCCAAGTCGCTATAGGAACTGCCAGCAAAAATAACAAGCCAAACCGGAAGAATCCCAGTAGTTGCTCAACGCGCTTGAAAACCAATGCCAAAGCCCCCATCATAAATGACATACCATAAGCACCCAACAGTAGAGTACTCAAAGGCAAAAGGAGTGTTAATGAAAAATAAAGATGAGTTCGCGTAAACAGCATAATGATGATTAGCACACCTAAAATTAAAGCAAGACGTAACCCTAAATTGGCAATAGTTCGTACTAAGAAGATTTTGGGTGCCCCAAAAGGTGAAAGAAAAATTTGTTCTAGCGTTCCGGTTTGTGCTTCCATTTGAAGCGCTGCAGCAATATCATTGACAATGAAGAGTACCAAGGTCCAGAGCACATAGCCAACCACAATTGTACTGAGGCGATCGCCGAGATGAAGTTGCGATCCGGCAACAAAGCGGGCACTGAGGAACAGTCCATAAAAAATGAAAGTTGTAATGACTAATCCAGCGATCGCTTCAATTGGATAACGAATAAACTCAGTCCAAGTCCGTTTAATTTCCGTGAGTAACAGTTGCAGCACGACTTTCTCCTATAAGTTTTAAAAATATTTTTGTCAGGTCAGCACGGTCTTGTTTAACTTGTACTAGCGGCAACGGACTCAGTACGTTTAAAATCTGATACAGTCCTTCAGGCGTGCCAGCATAAATCATCTTTTGTGACTCAACGACTGCACCTATTGCTTCAATTTTGCGAGTTCTGACATCATCTAACTCGCCTAAGAATTCAATGATGTAACCACAGTCAGAAAATTGCTTCACAATTCTGGCAGTTGGTTCTAGTGCGATAATTTCGCCGTTTTGAACAATAGCTACCCGATCCGAAATTTCCTCTGCAATATTCAGTTGATGAGTAGTCAGGAGGATGGCACACCCTTCTTGCGCTATTTCCCGCACTAAAGCTTTGACGTTTTGGCTGGCTTCCACATCTAAGCCTAAAGTCGGCTCATCTAACAACAATAGTCGCGGCTGGTGAATCAACGCGACAGCGATCGCCAACTTTTGCTGCATTCCCCGCGAGAGTGCCTGAACAGGAGTGTGACGTTTGTGCAATAATTCAAATCTGTCCAACAAAGCTAGACCTCGACGATGCGCAGCTTTGCGATTCATTCCTCTTAAAACCCCAAAATACTCTAAATTTTCTTCTGGAGTCAGCCGCCAGTAGAGATTGCGATTACCTTCTAGCACTGCACCTAACATCTGTAGTGCCTTTGAATTGCGATGCGGGTCACAACCGGCAATTTTGACCCAACCTGTATCTGGTCGAATTAGACCAGCAATCATTTTGATCGTGGTTGTTTTCCCAGCCCCGTTAGCACCAAGAAAAGCTAAGACTTCTCCAGGCTCAATCTTTAAGGATAATTCGCGCACTGCTTCAACTAGCTTGCCGCCCTGTCGGTAGGTTTTGCGGAGTTTATAAGCTTCTAATGCAGTCATGGCTATGATAATTGCTCAGTGGATAGTAATCAGCCGATGCAATCTGCTTGTCAGAGAAAAAGCACGGCTAGTGCGTGGCGTTTAGTTAGTATGTAAGTGCTACTTGCCGAGGTAGTCGATAGACTTTCGTTGGTTCTAGCGGTTGCTGTCGTACTGCCGTTATTTGGTCGAACCAAGCGATTAGAGCGAGTGTCGTGTTAATTCGCCAGCTAGCTGACACATCTCCAATCCCAACTGCAGCCTGCCGCATTACTTGAATAAGCTGCGTCTTATCAAAGACTCCTAAATCGCTAATGCTTGAATTCCGAACCATTGCTTCTAACTGAGGCAAATGTTTAGATAGCCCAATCCAGTAAACATCGTTAAACGATTTTTTGTCGCGCCTGGTGCGAATGGCTTCTGGAAGGATTCCACGCATAGCCGTTTGCAGCACAGGTTTAGGCATACCAGGAACTTGTCTAAGTGTTGTAGGAAGACTCAGGCAGAAACTCAGCAGACGAGAATCGCGGAAAGGATGCGAGTTATGCATACCATGTGGCGCTGCTAGATACCATCCAGACCAATCACCTACACTGGATTGAATAGCACACAGATCAGTAGACAATGTTGTTGAGTTGCTGCTTACCCTACGAGCGTTGTTGATTCCCAGCTGCTGCATTTTATAATTGCGCGCAAATTCGGGAAGCACCCAAGGAGGAATCGAAAAAGTTCCTAGGTTGGGCCATCTGCCAAACCCGTGGTGTAAGAATGGTTGAATTCCTTCGCGTGTCAGAATCGGGAAATTAGGCTGAATACCACATCGATACAAGATTGACCACACATTGAGGTTACTAACTTGGGCTAAGCGGTTAGCTTGGGAAAGTGCTAACGAATACTGACCTTGACGTAATAAATCGGCAATACAAAGCCAATTTCCAGCTAGCAGTTCGTCACTGCCTAAACCTGTTAAAATTGTATCTGCTCCACTTTGCGCAGCAGTCTCGACGAGAAGTTTTTCCATACTCAAGCGAAATAAACCTGCATAAGGTTCGTCGTGGTAAGGAATTTCCTCACTAAACCATTGAAAGTCTACTGCGTTGTCTGCTTCTATTAAATGAGCTACAGTTGGTCCACCCTGGTTAATGACCATCTCAGCATAGGCTTGCTCTCCAGCTAAGCTATGTCGTTTATAAACTGCCGTCAGAGTATGTAAGTTTGGTTGCCCTACACCTGATGACATCCAGTCGCGAGCAATGCAGACTACGCTAGAGGAATCCATTCCTCCCGATAAGTGTGCTGCAATTTGTCCTCTATGCAATCGTTCTTTGACGGCTTGCTTAAAGAGCTGAGCGTATTGTTCGCCAGCTTCTTCTAAGAGAATACTATTGTTATTTCTGTTACTTCCAGCTTTTGAGTTCCAATCCCACCATCGATACTTTTCCACTTGTCCAGTAGAAGTGATTGTCAGCATTGTGCCAGGAAGTACGCGCTTGATGACATCGAAAGGTGTTCTCTGTGTAGGTAGCTCGACAGCAGGAGATGGGCACATGAGGAACTGTGCTATGAATTCACGGTCAAAGGCTGTATTTGGTAGCAAATTGAGAAGCGATCGCACACTGTTACTGATAGCCATCTGCGTTCCTTGGACAAGCCAATATAGCGGCCAGCAACCAAGAGAATCGCGTAAAGCAAACAACTTTTGCTGCGAACTATCCCACACAACTAAAGAAAACTCACCCTCTAGCTGCTCAAGTCCTTTGTCACCAAGATGGCAATAGGCTGCTAAAGCGATCGCAGCATCTGATGTGCATTTTTGTACTGCGGACTGCGGCAATCGAGCCAGCAATTCATCCTGATAACACAAATGCCCCAAAAGTACAGCTGCATTTCCTGAGTGGTAGTCGCGGGCAAAGGTCACTAAAGCAGGTCGCGCAGCATCATCTCTATGCGGCGAAAACACATGGAACTCAATTTCTCCATCCTCACTAGCAAAAACGTCAAATCCTACGCGCATCACTTTCTCCTTTGTTAAATAGATCAGCTATACCGTGCTGCAGCTATAAAGTTCTCACAGTTGCTTTGATTGTCTGTGACTGTCCAGGAACCACACTCTACCCAGGCGTGTGCTTGGAACGGATACAAATTGATACCAACTACCAGTTCCGCAGGAAAATGAAAAGTAGTTTTAAGAATCTGCCATCCTACAAGTGCCCGCTCTTTACAAGCCATTGGCAGAAGGGGATATTTTGCTGCACCTTCTCGAACTAAAGCATCAACTGCTTGAACTGCCTCTTTATCAGGTACTTTGTAAGTAGTAGAACGTTGCCAACGCCGCCACAGCCGAATCGTTCGCGTCCAACCTAGAGTGCGAATGCTAATCCAAGCTAGTGTTAATAACACAGAGATGGTTAGGTATGACGGTAGTTTAGGATGTTGCAGTTGTGGTAGTTGATCAATTAATTGCTTGCGTTGTAGATCGTGTAGTAGCTTGTTAGCGTCAGCTTGTACTTGTTCTTTTGTGACACCGTATTCGTTGGCGATCGCTTGCGCTGTTTCTTCAGGATTGCGATCGAGTAAAAGCATTAACATTTTCGTGCCAACTGTGTCTAATCCATAGAACTTACCGCGATTGAGTCCCAGCAGTCGTGCTACGCCGTCTTGAAGAACCACGATCACGTCTTGCTTGAGTCGATAAGCTCCACTTCCTTCAACAATTACCGTAGGGTTAAATTTTTGTTGTACTGAGTAAGACATAAATACTATCCTGCTGATTTTTTGAGTTACTCATGACACTAATAACTACAAATGCAGCTATTTCAAGTTGTAAAAAAGAGGCAGCTTTAGAGAGTAGCTTAATAAGCTGCCTGTATGAAATATGGCTTAATAATGCATAGCTTTTAAAGCTATCTTGCTAAGAACATTAATGTTTCACACACTCACAATGGCTATTTTTGGATTGCTTACCACCAGAGCAGCCAGTTGTACCAATCGTAATAGCCGATCCAAGAAAAGCCTTGGATTTTATCAATATTTCCGAGTTTATACAATTCTGGTGCGCGGTAGCTAGAGTTATTTACTAATGCCATCTGTTGACTCATGACTGACTCCTTTGATTGTTATTTGGGTTTAGATAGTTGGTAGGAAACAGGCAGCTTTGGAGAACAGATTGATAAGCTACCTGTATCATACGTGGCTTTTTAATGCTTAGCTTTTAGAGCTATTCTCCTGCTAAGCACATTGATGTTTTAACAAGCTCATATCGGCTGTTTACAAACCGATTAAAACCAGATCAACCAGTTGTAAAAGTCATAAAAGAATCCAACGATATAAAACCCTTGGATTTTATCGATATTTCCAAGTTCATACAATTCTGGTGCGCGGTAGTGAGAGTTATTTATTAATGCCATCTGTTGACTCATGATTGACTCCTTTGATTGTTGTTTGGGTTTAGATATCGTGTCACGCTTTTTTTAGCGATTCACTCAGCAAGCGGTTTAACTGCTTGCCTGATTGATAAGTTACTAAGTTTGCACAGATAAAGTAATACTTGTTTATGTAGATTTAGTTGCTCACCTTAGAAAGTTAAATTGCACAAAACTGCAACAATGCACTTTGCTAAAGAAAATGTGTAGCCAAACCAAACGTATTAAATTTAATACGTGCAAATGTTGTTAGATAGCCTAAGAAATAAAATTTAGAAGAGTATCTTTGCTAAATTGAGGCTGATCAGCACATTGATAAGTTAAAGCAGGAAAATATTTGTACTATTAGCAGCTCTAATATTTTTTTATTAATACGTCGAGTAGTTGATATATTGACTGGATTGTAACCTAAAACTATAGCTAATGAAACTTATTACTTTAATTGCATAACATTATTTATCAAACCAATGAAAAAATAATAAATTATTTTTTTAGTTTTAACATGATACAGAAAAAAATAATCAATAGAAAAATACAATAAGATATCTTCGCATGAGAGAAATGCTAAATTAATCTTGAGTTTTTGCCTTACAGAGAATGAATTTTTAGACTTACTTTTAGTGCCTATTTTTTAAGCTTTTTAAAGAATTAAGTTAGTTATCAATTAACATAAATATAGTAGTGAGCATCTAATAATCGTTGATCGTTGAAGTAGTGGCGATATGCTCAAACCAGTGTATGACAATAGTAAATACTAGTAGTACGTTGTATGCCTACTTAAATCAATAAATGACCTCTTCTCAAATTGTCTTTTTGATAAATGACTAGTTTGAATCAAACAAAGTCAACTTATATACAATCATCATACTTAATTTTGCTTTTTATACAAAAATTTAAGAAAACTCTGTATTTTAATTTGAAAAATTAGGTAAATATATACAAAAGTAGTACGATTGATTCTCCTTACTCAGCTGACAGCACAACAAGTAGTCAAAAGCTTAAAGGATTTCTTAAGTAATAATGAATCGTTATCGAATAAATAGGCGCTCATTTCTTAAATACGCGGCTGCTGGATTTGCCGTCTCAAGTGTTTATTTCATAAAAAGGACAAGCGCTGCAACTAACTTGCAGCCAGTGCAAGGGCTACCAAACAATCTGACACGAACCTGGATTGGGCGATCTTTCTGGGCAAATCGTTTGCAAGATTGGCGATTGCATCAAGGTTTCATCGAATGTTTAGCAGGAGACGCTGGAGATGAGATCCGAACAGTTTCGCTGCTTACCCGTGAATTAATTCCAGGTTCAAATGCTGCACAAATGAGTGTTGTTGTCAAGCGTTTAACAGATAATGGTGGAGGATTTTGTGGGTTTCTGATCGGAGGTGGCGGCGGACAGCTAGACTACCGTGCAGCGGCGCTTGTACAGAAAGCATCTGGTATCGGCGGTGGTTTGCTTTGCACTTATGATGGTCATCGCCTTCGGTTTCGCGAACACACTAGCGAACAGCGACCTTTGCAATTTGCTGAGCTACCATCACAGCAAGTAGGTTCGATAAATCCAGTTACTAATCTCGATGAAGAGGTCTTACTACACCTCGATATATCTCCTCAGCCAAATGGTAAATTCCAGTTACAACTAACTGCCTCGCAGGTAAAAACAGGTCAAGTATTAGGGAAAGCCATTTTAAAAAACGTTGCTGATGCTAGTATTTGTGGCAGTATTTTACTTGTTTCTTCTCCCTATACAGGACAAGCAGGAGCAAGATATGGATTTCGCGATCCTCGCACGGGTGGGAACAAGATAGCTGCACGTCCTCAAAATACGCTTGGTCCAATCTTGGGAACTATGTATTCACTCAATGGCAAAGTTCTCAAAGTCTTAGCTCAGTTTATGCCCATCGGCGATACACAAGCACGCGTAGCACAATTTCAGTATCGCAGTACTAACGGAGCTTGGCAAAGTGGTTCTGAGGCGACTATTGGAGTAGGATACACAGCGCTGTTTCGCTTAACTAATTGGAACTCTACGAAAGATTGGGAATATCGAATTGTTTATAAGTATCAAACATTAACAGCATATTACAACGGTATTATCCGAAAAGACCCCATCAACAAATCGTTGACTATGGGACTGGTTAGCTGCACGATCGCTACTGCACGTCCCCTCGACAGTGGTATAGGTAAACCTGAACTACCCAATGCGGAACTTTTAGGACGCTACACCTCGCAAAACATTTATTTTCCTTACTCTCAGCTTGTACAAAATCTTCGTCGTCATCAACCTGATTTACTACTCTTCGTTGGCGATCAACTCTATGAAACCAGTCCAACGCTGAAAGACACGAGTAACTTAGTACTAGACTATTTGTACAAATGGTATCTCTGGTTGTGGTCTTTTCGCAGTCTCACACGCAACACTCCCACCATTGTTTTAGTAGACGATCACGACGTTTACCAAGGTAATATTTGGGGAGAAAATGGCAAGCCTGCTCCCAACAAAGATGAAAATCGCGGAGGTTACGTCTACACAGGTTCATTTGTCAACCTAGTTCAGCGAACGCAATGCGGTCACAATCCAGACGCTTACGATCCGACGCCAGTGTTACAAAATATCAATGTTTACTATGGTGCTTTCCGCTATGGTGGGGTTAGTTTTGCAATTCTAGAGGATCGCAAGTTTAAGAGTGCAAGTACAACACAACCACCTATACTATTGGGAGAACGACAAGAGAAGTTTTTAGAAGCTTGGGCGCAAGACAAACAAGGGGTACGCGCAAAGGTATGTATCACGCAGACTGTTTTTGGTTGCGTTGCAACAGATGAAGATCGCCGCCCCGTAATCAATAACTATGACTCTAATGGATTTCCGCAAGCAGGAAGGAACCGTGCGATCGCGCTTTTGCGCAAGGCAGGTGCGTTGGTTGTCTCTGGCGATCAGCACTTAGCTAGCTTGGTACGACACGGAATCAACAATTTTACTGATGGTGTTGTGCAATTTTCTGGACCTGCAGGAGGCGCACTTTGGCAACGATGGTTTCAACCTGCTGGACTTTTGCCGAATGGTGGTTCTACGCCATACACGGGGGATTTTATCGATGGATTTGGTAACAAAATGCGCGTCTTAGCTGTAGCGAATCCCAAAATTACCCAAAAATATCATGTAGATAATTCCTTTAGTAAGAGCCGTAATCTTGGCGATAGAAGGCTTAAAAGCGAAGGATACGGTATTATTCGCGTCAATGCAAACGAATATGCGATTGAGTGCTGGTCTTGGGATATCGATCCTACCTCCACTAATGCCAAGCAGTTTCCTGGCTGGCCTTATCGTTTGCCTTTCACTCAAGTTTAAAGCTGTTAGCTTGCAGTTTGAGCTAAGAAAGTTGAGTTAACTCTATTCACAATTTGTAGCTTTGCGAAGCAGTAATTAGTCTATCGCAAGATTGAAAAACCTCTGTCTAGAGCACGATTTGACTAATAAACCAAATGAAGTAAAAATAGGATGCCCAATTTGATGTAGATTGTATTCTATGAAACTAAATCGTTTAATACGCTTTTCAACAGTGAAACGTTGGATAGCAACAATGCTTTTATGTCTATCAGCGATCGCCTTTTTCCCAGCGTACTCTGCAATGGCTGCTCCCAATGCAACCTTAATTGCAGCAGATCTTGGAGATCAGGTTCAAGAGAAAACCAGTGAAGATGCTGGACGCGCGAAAAACTTTATCCGCGACACTGCAGATAGCGTCGAGGAAACTGCACGAAAAAATGCTAAGCGAGTTGACCAAGCAACCGATGATGGTAGTTTCGTTGAGCGCAAAGCTAAGCGAGATGCAGCCCGTATTGAGAAAAGAGCAGAAGAAGATACAGCGCGGACTCAAAAAGCTGTAGACAATACAAAGAACGTTATTGAACGTACAGTTGATAGTATCAAAGATGCTTTTAGCGATTAAAAACTAAACAGTAGCTAAAAAGATTAATGTGCATTGTTTCATTTGTTGCATCCACTTAAAACGAAAGAAGCAATGTACATTAAACTTCATACATCAATGCGATCGCTTCGGACGCTACGCGTAATCGCGAATTCATTCGCTACTAAACTTAAACAATCCACTGCGGAATTACTGAAAAAGATTCTACTAATTGTGATGACTCGCACATCTACACCTCTTTGCCTTGCTTGAATCAGTGCAGCACGAGTATGAGGATCTTCAACAGTTGGACTTGCTGTGAGGTTGTATTCAGGTTCTTGGCGAAAAGCCCCACATAGATAAAGAAAAAGGAATGTAAACAAAGCTACTCCAGCAACACTGCCAGCAAGCCATGCAAGTAAGTTTCTTTTAGCCATCGCTACCTACCTCCCGCTTTCCTGATTTTGCTAGCAGTTTTGCAACAACGTATATTTTATCAGGTTAAGTGTATAAATATACCTTGATCTGAATGAATGTACACCTGTCTTTTGATATGGGGAAAGTAGAAGTTAAGTAATCCCAGCTCATTAAAACACATGCTTAAGTAAAAGGCAGGCAAGATGTCTATCCCACATTTGAAGGTTGCTTTAAAACTTTGGCTATGTGTCAATTACTAACGCTTTAAGTGATTTTTGCGGCTCAGTTGCAGAAGTTCCTTGTTGATATGCTTGATGAATTAAGTCAGCAACTAAACCTGTCCACCCTGTTTGGTGATTAGCCCCAAGTCCAGCGCCATCATCGCCATTGAAGTATTCGTGGAATAAAATCCAGTTTTGCCAATGAGGGTCATTTTGAAACTTCTCGATACTGCCAAAAACAGGTCTGCGTTGTGACGATCGCAGAAAAATTCGCATTAACCTTTGTGCAAGTTCAGTAGCGATTTCTTCCAGATTCATCAATTTACCTGAACCTGTGGGATATTCAACAGTAAACTCATCACCTAAATAATTGTGATATTTCTGTAGCGATTCAATAATGAGGAAGTTCATAGGAAACCAAATAGGACCACGCCAATTAGAATTTCCCCCAAACATCCCGCTAGTAGACTCCGCCGCTTCGTAATCTACGCGATGTTGATGACCATCAACCTCAAAAATATAAGGGTTTTCTACATGAAACTTAGAAAGTGAGCGAATGCCGTAATCACTCAAAAACTCTGTTTCATCTAACATTTTTTGTAGAATCAGTTGTAGTTTATTGCGATTAACAATTGCGAGTAATCGTCTTTCTCCTATTCCTTCAGCTTCCATACAAGCAATGTTTCTTGTCAAATTCGGACGATTAGTAATAAACCACTCAAATCGCTTTTTGAAACCAGGAAAAGCATTTAAAGTTGCTTGTTCTAGAACTTCTACACCAAAGATAGGGACAAGTCCAACCATAGAACGTACTTTGAGATGTACCCGTTGATTATCAGGAAAATGCAGTACGTCGTAATAAAAATCATCGGTGTCGTCCCACAGATGTACATCTGTGTCACCTATATGATTCATCGCATCAGCGATATAGAGAAAATGTTCAAAAAACTTACTGGCAATGTCTTCGTAAGGGGGATTATCTTTGGCAAGTTCAAGTGCGATCGCCAACATATTTAAACAATACATCCCCATCCAACTTGTACCATCAGATTGATCGAGATGACCGCCTGTCGGTAATTCTGAACTTCGGTCAAAGATTCCGATATTATCTAGCCCTAAAAATCCCCCCTGAAAAACATTATTGCCTTCTTCATCTTTACGGTTTACCCACCAAGTAAAATTGAGGAGTAATTTCTGAAATACACGCTCTAGAAAATCTTTATCTGCACGTCCATACATTTGTTTTTCAATTTGATAAACGCGCCAAGTTCCCCACGCATGAACAGGTGGATTGACATCACTAAAATGCCATTCATAAGCTGGCATTTGTCCGTTGGGGTGCAAATACCATTCGCGTGTGAGTCGATCCATTTGACGCTTGGCAAAATCAGGATCGATCATGGCTAGAGGTAAGACATGAAAAGCTAAATCCCAAGCAGCAAACCAAGGAAATTCCCACTTATCGGGCATCGAAAGAATGTCATCATTAAATACATGAAGCCATTCTTTATTACGTTCATAAGTTCTATTTGGTGTAGGTTGTGTCGGATCGCCTTTTAACCAATCTTCAATAACGTAGTGATAAAATTGCTTTGTCCACAGTAAACCGGCAAAAGCTTGACGTTGCACGCTTTGTACATCTGGATCGGTAATATTAGGAGAAATGCGCTGATAAAAATCATCAGCTTCTTGTTGGCGTATTTCAAAAATCCGATCGAATTCTTCGCTAAAAGGTGCTGATAAATCTGCTGTGTTGCAAAGTCTTAAATGGACAGATTTTTCTTGTCCTGCACCAATATTGAAGTTATAATATGAAGAAACTTTTGTACCTATTTGGTCAGGATTAACAGCTTCTTTTTTACCATGAACGACATAATCGTTTATACCATCTTTGACGTAAGGTGACTTATTCGGTTCGCCAAATAATCTTTGATGATTTGTCTCGTTTTCAGTAAATAATAATTCTGGTGATTGATCGCAATATAACCATCTTTCACCTAAAGTAGGATGTGCCGCCTCTACTAAACTAATATCTGATTGAATTTTCTTTAAAATTGGTTTTTGAGCGTTTTCTTCCCAAGACCAAGTATTACGAAACCAGAGAGTTGGCAGTAAGTGTAGTGTTTTTTCTTCGGAACTGCGGTTAATAACTTTAATTTTAATTAAGATATCTTCGTCGGTGTTTTTTGCATATTCCACAAAGACATCAAAGTAGCGATCGCCATCAAAGATTCCGGTATCAAGTAACTCAAATTCAGGCTCGTGAAAGCCACGGCGTTGGTTTTCTTGGACTAATTCTGCATAAGGAAAAGCTTGCTGCGGATACTTGTACAAGCACTTCATGTAAGCATGAGAGGGAGTATTATCAAGGTAGAAGTAATACTCTTTAACATCCTCACCGTGATTGCCTTCAGGTCCTGTTAAGCCGAAAATGCGTTCTTTGAGGATAGCGTCATTGCCATTCCACAGTGCGATCGCAAAACACAACCGCTGGTGATTATCCGAAATTCCGGCAATACCATCTTCACCCCAACGATAAGCACGGGAGCGAGCATGATCGTGTGGAAAATAGTCCCAAGCTGAACCAGTAGCGCTGTAATCTTCACGCACAGTCCCCCATTGGCGTTCGCTAAGGTAGGGTCCCCAACGTCTCCAATAAGCTTTACGAGTGCGGTTTTCCTCTAGTCTGATTTCTTCTTGAGTCATCAATGTCGCTCCCTAAAAGCTACTTATTCTATCTTCTATTTTCCAGAATTGTGCTTTCTAAGTCCGCGCCTTGCAGATTTGCCCCATCTAAGTAGTTTGCACCTTGGAGGTTTGCCTCTTCTAAGTCAACATCTCGTAGATCAGCACCACTTAAGTTACATCCTGCGCATTGTTTAGTTTCAAGCAGACGTCTTAACTTCAGGAGATTGTGACTGTGTTGCTGATTGAGCTATAACTTGGGGTTGCTGTAGAGATTCAACAGCAAATCCTAAAAACCGAGCGTTACAGGCGCAATCAACTTTTTGGCAATTAACATTCTTATTTGCTACTCCCCATTGTTATTATTTTTACTAATTTTGCCAAAGGAGTACTTTATTAGCTTCTATTTTTAAGCTGACCATGCCTCGCGAAAGTCTGCATAAAGGGTGAGTCCGCCATCAATAAATAACGTTTGTCCAGTGATATACACGGCTTCATCCGAAGCTAAAAAAGCTACAGCAGCAGCCATTTCTTCAGCAGTTCCCGCACGTCCCATCGGGATATGACTTTCCACTTCTGCTTTCTTCTGAGGGTCTTCTGTCCAAGCTTCGTTAATAGGAGTTACTGTTGCCCCTGGTGCTACAGCATTAACGCGAATACCTCTATCTGCGTACTCTAGAGCTAAAGTTTTTGTCAGATTTTCCATGCCACCTTTGCTAATAGAATAGCTGATGTACATCGGTCGAGGAATAATTTCATGGACGCTAGAGATATTAATAATGACTCCTTGGCGGTTTTGGGAAAGCAGATGTTTTAGTGTCTCACGCGCACACAAATAAGCACCGCGCAGGTTAACTGATATCACCTGGTCAAAATCATCGGTTGCAACTTCGTGTGAAGGACACTCAGTTTGAATTCCGGCATTATTGATTAGGATATCTAAACTACCAAATTGTGCAACAACGGTATTGACCATCCGTACAATGTCTTCTTCTTTAGAGACATCGCCTTGCACTGGTAATGCTTTGACACCACAATTTTCTACATCACCACAGGCTTTTTGCATCATTTTTTCTTCAGTGTCTGCCGCATCTTCTGGGCTTTTGCGGTAGTTGATGGCGACATTGACGCCTTCTTGTGCTAAACGAATTGCGATCGCTTGACCAATCCCAGAAGTTGCACCTGTAACTAAAGCATTTTTTCCTTTAAGACCCTGCATAAGCACTAATCTCCAAGAATGCAACAAGATAATTTTATGGGCGTACCGTAGTACGCCCTTTCACTATGTCACTTA
Source organism: Gloeocapsopsis crepidinum LEGE 06123 (assembly GCF_015207655.1). Classification (GTDB taxonomy): domain Bacteria; phylum Cyanobacteriota; class Cyanobacteriia; order Cyanobacteriales; family Chroococcidiopsidaceae; genus Gloeocapsopsis; species Gloeocapsopsis crepidinum. The sequence goes on from NZ_JADEWN010000003.1 coordinate 52,500, forward strand.
CAGGTTAAGGTTTGGGGGAAGAATGACACTATCAATTGCATGGATAACGCCATTGCTTGCTTGGATATCAGGTTGAGTCACAGTAGCATCGTTAACTCTCACTTGGTCAGCTGCAGCATCGACTTGTACATTGACAGGATTACCCTCAGCTGTTGCTACCTCTCCTGATTGCAGTTGATCTGAAGTAACTTCTCCAGGAACTACGTGGTATTGCAGGATTCTTCTTAAGGTTTCGCGATTTTCTGGCTGTACTAACTCTTGGCGTGTAGATTCAGATAACCCAGCAAAAGCTTCGTTTGTAGGAGCAAAGACAGTGTAAGGTCCTTCACCTTCTAGGGTATCGGCTAAACCTGCTGTATTAATCAACTCAGTCAATGTACTAAATGATGGATCTCCAGATGCAACATTAACAATATCATCTGTAGCTCCTGTGGTTGGAGTTGTTGGAGTTGTTTGGTCAGCTGGTGTTTCACCAGGTGCAGGAGTAATCGTGGGAGTTACTTCCGGTGCTGGAGATGTCTGTGTTGTCGTTGTTTGTGGCTCACACGCTGCTAATACAGGTAGAATTGCTAGCCCACCTAAGAATCCAGCAAGCTTTGTGATTGTATGTTTACGATTCTTCATGAGATGTTCCTGATTATTTTCTCAATTTGATTATGTTAGTCACCAGTTACTATTTACTAATCATTAGTCACTGGTCACTAATCGCTATTGCAGATTTGCGGGCACATTTTCTGGTACAGTCCATACATAAAGCGTATGTTGGCGACTGGGACCTTGAACTTGAACTACGTTGTCAGGTTGCCACTCTCCCATATCGAAATCATGGGAAACAATGCGAGTACCAGGTTTTAACTCTTGTAGTAGCTTCGGACGTAGCTTAATATTGATATCTGGCAAGAGATAAAGTGTGACTACTGTGGCTTCACTCAAATCTGTTTGAAACAAGTCTTGTTGGACAATTTGCACGCGATCGCTTACATTAGCCGTTTCTGCATTCTGGCGAGCACGTTGCACTAGTTCAGGGTTAATTTCAACTCCATAAGCCCGACTTGCATCAAAGTTTTGCACAGCAGTAATAGGAATTCTACCATCACCGCTACCCAGATCGTACAACACATCGTTACTTGTGACATTTGCCAACTGTAGCATTTGGTTTACGACTTCTTGCGGAGTAGGCACATAAGGCACATCTGGTGAGCGTTCTTGCGGTTGAGTAGGCTCAGTTGCTGGTGCTGGTGATTGCGTTTGCACCGTTGGCGATTGTGCTTCTGCTTCAAATTGACGTTGTTGATTACATCCTGCCAATAGCAAGCTACCTATACCCACACCGGTAACTAGCAAATTTTTAATTGTCTTGAGATGCATATTCTCATCCTTTGCTACCAATTGGATAAATGTTTGTTACCCTGGGACGTTTAATGTCTTTATCTCCCTCGTTGTCAATTCCAGTTTCAAATTCCCAAATGATAAACTCTGTCCTGCGTTCAAACTTGTTGGTTACGATTCCAGAACAGAAGTGGTATGCCTGAAATCACAACGAATAAACCTAATAGCGCTCCAACTCCTGTATAGGTCAAACTAGAGTAAAGCAAATAAATACAAATAAGACAAAACAGCAGCGGAGTTAGGGGATAAAACGGAACTTGAAAAGGTCGTGGTATGTGTGGTTCGCGCTGTCGCAAAACAAATAAGGCGATCGCAGAAAGCAAGAAGAAGAACCAAAACACAGGTGCAGTGTAGTCTACCATTGCTTCAAAGCCATTACGAGGCGCGATAGTTCCTCCTAAAACTAATACTAAGGAAATAGCACCTTGAGCGAGTAATGCACCTATCGGAGTATTGCCATTGTTTCTCCACTTACTGAGAAATTTGAATTGTGCAAAGTCTCGTCCTAATGCATAATTGGTTCGCGCACCTGTAAAAATTGTGGCGTTAGTGGCACCTAAAGTAGAAATAGCAATGAGGAAGCTAATAAATACAGCGCCAGGTGTTCCAAAAGCATAACGCATCAAGTCTGCTGCCACAGCCTCTGAACCAGCGGTTCCAGCAAGTCCTAAGCCTCGAAGATAGGCAAGGTTAATCAACAAATAAATCGTTGAGATAATACAGATACTCCAAACCAGCGATCGCGCCATATCGCGGCGGACATTGCGGATCTCAGCGGAAATATACGCAGCTTCGCTCCACCCGCCATAAGACAGCAAGACAAAAATCATGACTATACCTAAGCTGCTTTCGGTTGTCGGAGTGATTTGTTGTGGAGGACTTGTTGTTATCAGTAAACCAACGCCCACAACAAGAAGTAACCCTAACACCTTAGCTGCTGTTAACAAATTTTGCGCGATCTTGCTTTGTTGTACGCCAATAATATTCAAACCTGTTAATAGTGCGATCGCTAAAGCACCATAGACTGATGGTGAATAAGCGCCCAAGCGCCACAACTGTGAAGCATAATCACCAAATACGAATGCTAATAAAGCAATTGAACCAGTTTGAACTACTGTCATGCGTGCCCAAGCAAATAAAAAAGCCACCGATTTGCCAAACGCTCGTAGCAAGTAGTAATAATTACCACCGGTGTGTGGATAAGTTGTTGCTAATTCGCCATAGCATAATGCACCCAGCAAAGAGACAATGCCTCCTAAAACCCAAGCACCAAGAGCAACAGCCCCATTCCCACTATTCGCTGCCACGAGTGCTGGCGTTTCAAAAATCCCTGCACCGATAACTATACCAACAATGATTGCGATCGCATCTCCAAAAGCCAGTGCAGGTTTGGGTGTTGTAGCAATGCTACTAGCTATTCCCTCTCGATTTAAGTTATGTTCCCGTTGACTCACTACGGTTTATTTCCAGGTTTGCCTACAGCGGGATTCAGCGAGTGATACAAGTCAAATGTATCTACTACGAGGGGAAGCTAAAGCATGGTGCTTCATGCCTCCCCCTTCGTTCAGTAAAGGTCATACTAATGTGACTCTAGTTTCTTGCAGGCGCGTTGCCTCTATCGCCAGGGTTAGGACGGTTACGGTTAGGTCCACCTGCCCAAGGTGGTGAACCTTGTGCTGGACGAATCTGAATCACAGAACCATTAGCACGAGTAATTGAGAAGGCATCAAATTCACCACCTCTACCCAGTTCGCCATTCACGGTAACTTCTTCTTCAGGAGAGAGATTGATTTGTTGCCACCAACGTGGTCCAGCATCTACAATGATTTGCCCGCTACCATCTTCAAGGATGAAATCGTTACCAACTACACTCGTCACTCTACCGGAGATTGTTGTCCCAGGAGGGCGCTGCTGCAAATCACTAATTCTTGTTTGCGAGCGTGCTACGGTAGATATCCCTACTGTAAAAATTGACGCCGCTATAGTTAAGCCAATTAGTAATTGCTTGTTCATAGGCTGAAATCCTCATATTGTCCTTACTTTATAGTTTCAAAAGTAAATGTGACTGTAGAGTGACAGCAACATGAACATCAGGTGACAGTAAAGTAACTTCAGGTAATCCCTAAGTGTACGCTGCTGTCGCACTTAAAGGCTCGTACCAACTTAGGGATATTACCTAATTTAAATTTAGAAGTTGTAACCAACTCCGATCAATAGTCCAACTTCAGTATCATCAATGAAACCAATGTTGACACCTGCAGTTGCTGTAAATTGCTCTGTTAATGGCACGTCAACTCCGCCACTAATTAGTGCACCTACAGTACTGTCTTCTCCTGTAGAAATTGCAATCCCAGCACCAATATAAGGCGCTATGTTGAGTTGTGCATCTGCCACTCCTGTTTCTGCAGGTGGGAAATCTGCCGTAATTGGTATCGCAATTACTGTATTGTCACCAATGTATGCTGCTGGTCTCACAGAAAAAGTGTCGGTCAATCCTATCTTGCTATAAACAGCAAAAGCACCTTCACTCAAAGTGGTTTCTCCACCAAATCCGATGTTACCACCAATTCCGATGTAGCTAGCACCACCACGAGTTGCTGTACCAGGTACAATAGCAGGCTCTACAGTTGTATCTGGAGTTGTTGTATCAGGAACTTGCTGCTGAGTAGGACTTGGGAAAGTTGGATCTGGTTGAGTTGGTTCTGGAAAGGTTGGATCTACTGTTCCAGGTGTTGGTTGAGTTTGGGTAGGTCCTGGAAAGGTTGGATCTACTGTTCCAGGTGTTGGCTGAGTTTGGGTAGGTCCTGGAAAAGGAGTACCTGGTTGAGTTTGAGTCCCAGGCGCGAACGGATCTACTGTTCCAGGTGCTGGTTGAGTTTGGGTAGGTCCTGGAAAAGTCGGATCTGTTGTTCCAGGTGCTGGTTGAGGTTGCACGAGATTTGGACTAGGAGTTGGTTGGGTTATGCCACCTTCTGGTGTTGTTTGGTTTAATGGGTTAGGAGGACTTGATTCAATACGGTCATCAATGTCACCTTCCGTTGGTCCTAAGTTATCAAGATTAGCTTGACTTAATATGGTGGAAGCATTGCCATCTGTCCCAGGCGCGTTTCCATCCACCACCAAATTGCTCTCCGCTTGAGTCACTCCAGATGCTGACCCAATAACAAGCGCAGATGCTGAAGTGGAAACATTGCTGTTTACATCTGCAGTTATTTGCACATCATTATTAACGGTTTGAGCTTGAACCGATGCTGCACTGGTAACAACTCCCACCGCAGTGAGACTTGCTATCAGTGAAGCACGCCTGAACGAAATGGTTTTCATACGTTATTCCTTGTATTCCTTACATTGACCTCTGTGATTCAGGGTGATAGACTGGATTGAGTACTTCCAGTCTTCCTGAAGAATGTGACGCAAATGTGACAAAGCGTCGGTATCAAAAAGATTTCTGCCAAAAGTAATAGTTGACTTTCTTGGAGAAATTTAGGTTTCTACCAGAAAGAGTAGGCACAAGGTTGTATAAAAATTGTTTTAGCTTTCATATTCTGCTCCTCACTCCTCTTATCGTCTACAATCGAGTAATGATTGTTAACTGGATTTAACATTACTTCTGATAATATTGCAACATCTTGTCGCTTTTTGTATCTACCCTCCGGTATCTAATTTAAGTATTAAATGTATAGATTTGGTATCATTATGAGATCGTAGTGATACATATTAATTGATTATATTTTGATAATTTCTGTTTGTTTTGCATCTGTACGGTACAGCTTAGAGTAAGGGTTAAAGCACGCATGGGTTGGTTATTGCAAGGCATTGGAACAGGGTTAGTTGTTTTAGCCATTGCAGACATATATTTAACGGTGTTGTATCCAAGGGGCGACAAAGGTATCATTAGCGTTCCTCTGGCGCGAGGATTATGGCATTTTTTTCGCTTCAGTGCCAAGACAATACGCACACAGCGCGATCGCATACTCTCGTACATGGGTCCGACATTGTTAGTTGCAACTGTTACAGTATGGATACTGCTACTTTTAATTGGGTTTGCTTTGATCAGTTGGGTTGCATTAGATAATGAAATCCAAATGCAAGGAAAAGATACTCCTACAGATTTTGCTACAGCTATTTACTACAGTGGTTATTCACTGTCAACTTTAGGTATTGGTGATATTAGACCTCAAACTGGTACTTATCGCTTGCTAATGATACTTGAAGCAGTCCTCGGCTTCTCTGTATTCACCATAACGCTAACTTATTTGCAATCAGTGTACAACCAACTGATCCAGCGTAATATTTTTGCTTTGAGTCTCCATCATCGTACTGGTAAAACTGCAAATGCTGCTGTGCTACTAGCAGGTTTAGGGTCAAATGGTAGTTTTGACAGCAGTACTCGCCAGGATCTTAATAATATGGCTCAAAGCTTGTTGAATATATTAGAGTCTAATCATTCCTATCCAGTGATGGGTTATTTCCGCTTACAAGAATCTTACTATGCGTTGGCACGAGTTGTTTTTCTCACGATGGATACCGTGACACTAATTAAAAGTGCGCTAAATGAAGAAAGTTATCGCTCTTTAATTTACTCGGCAGCAGTTAAAGGTTTAGAAGAAAGTGGCATGCAATTTTTAGCAGAGTTGGCTGAGTCATTTCTTCCGAGTAGTGCTTTACGCGTTAAAGGACAATCTGAACAAATGTGGCGATCGCATTACTATCAGGCTGTTGAGCATTTAGCTGCGCAAGGAATCGCAACAGTAGCTAACTTAGAAGCTGGTGCAGATTTATATGTTTCACTACGTCGTCGGTGGAACCCTAATATAATTGCTTTGGCAAAATATATGGAATATGACTGGAGTGCGATCGCTCCTTCAGTTGTGCAACGAGTAGATTGAATGAAGCATCAATTACAAGAAAAGCAAATTAAATTAGAGAACTATCAAACAGTTTATCTAGAAGAAGGAGTGACTCATTCAGAAACAATATTATTTTTACATGGCTGGACAATAGCCACCGATCCTTATCAAGAAACTCTACATCTTTTGTCGCAGTACTATCATGTTATTGCTCCAGACTTACCAGGTTTTGGCAAAACAAGTTTTCCTACTGCTGTACCAGATTACAATGGATATGTTGAGTGTATTACTAGTTTCTTAAAAGCTTTAAATTTGAAAAAAGTTCATGTAGTAGGACATTCTGGTGGTGGTGCAGTTGGAGTCGTTTTAGCAGCTAATTTTCCCGAACTTGTTAAGAGTCTCATTTTGATTGATAGTACAGGAATTCCGTTAGGCTTTTTACCCGAGGTGGCACTACGACGGTTAATTGATTTTCCTGCTCAAATTGGCAGATTTAAATTTGAGCCAACATTTCTTTTTATGAAAGCTCTAATAAGTAACTGGATTTTCAAAACTCAAAATATGTTTCAAGCTTCATGGATTGCGTTAGAAAAAGACTTACGCCCATTATTACCACAAGTTCAGTGCCCTACTTTAATTGTCTGGGGCGATCGCGATTTATTTATTCCTGTGAAGTGTGCATACGAGTTCTCACAAGGTATTCCTCATTCACAGTTAATTATGCTGGAAGATGAATATCATGAATGGATATTTTATCATGAGGAAAAGTGCATAAATATTATTGCTAACTTTATTAATGAGGCTGAGCTGTAGCTAAATAACGTTGTTCTACTTGAATACAGAAGGGAAACGCATATGAGTTTCAAGTATAGGTTAACATGTAAAAACACCTTGGCAACTTTTTTAGTGTTGTCACTGACACCTGTAACAGTGGCAGTTCAGGCAGAGGAAGCAAGCGATCGCCCAGAAAGCAACGTTGGACAAAACATCCGTTGTTCCGAAGCATCTCAAGCCGAACAATACTGGACACCTGAGCGCATGGAACGTGCTGAACCACCATCAATGATACGCCCTGGTTCTCCTAATCCCGATGCTCAACCTGAACCACCATCTAGCCCAGAAACGAGTGCTCCGAGTTGGAGTCCACAAAAAGATTTTCAGCCGCAAACAGAAGATTAATAGAAGTATTAAGTTACATTTCACTGCCTACTACTTCTTATCAGTCTTATTCAATCTCAATCTGGCAATGAAATCTTAGGAGCCTCTTTGTATAGCATAGTTGCGTAAACTCAGAAAGCTACTACCAAAATAGGGAGAATACATTGCTCCTGGTTGATGGTTGTACTTATAGCTATTGAGTCCATTGATTTGATTGATTGCTCCAAATCTATTAGGGCTATACTTAACTAACCAGGGACCGCCACTTGCACCACCTGTCATATCGCAGCCAATACCAATTGGATTAGGATTACCAGAGTCATTGACGGCATAAGGTGCAGCACAAACGACCATCCGCCTGCCATCAAAGGGTGGATTTGCCGGATAGCCAAAAGCGTGCCAGAATTGATTGCGCGGGGCATTTGCTAGAAAACCTAGAAACCCTACAACATTGTGAAGACGTCTGTTACCTTTGTCACAAGCTTGAATTGCTCCTAGGTCTTGAGCAAAATTACTATTATTGTGCCAACCAGATCTTGCGTAAAGTCCACATGATGACCATGTTCCATAAGGCGCTGGCACTGCGGTTCCTGGTTTGTAGGCAGGTACAAAGGTAACGTTAGTATGAAATCTTCCTTTGCCATTAGATACACAGTGTCCTGCTGTCCAAATGAGACGTTTATTTGTACTATTAACTGCTGACGCTGAACATACCTTATCTACGCCGTTCTCAGTAAAAAATACCTTGCCTATCGTTGCTTCAGGGTACTGCGTGTATCTGTTGAGATTAACAAAGGAGCGTGAGTACGTAAATGGGTAACTAGCAGCAAATGGAACAGAACTTATCAATGAATTATTTGATAATTGCTCGCTGAGCATCTCTAATTGAGAGGAACTTGGACCACCGCTAGGTGCGCTAACAGGTGAACCAGACGGCGATCGCTCAACTTGAGATGTTGGTTGAGGGAGAGTAGTACGATTAATATTTACTGGCTTAGCTTCCCGCATCCTCTGTGGAGTCCAGTAGGTTGTTGCTTTATCTGCTTGTGCTATGGGTATATTTATGCCGACGTTACCGTTCGATTGAGCAGTAGCAGCTAGGGGTGTGAATGTTGTTAAAAATAAACTCGTAATTGTACTTGTAAAAGCAAAAGATGTGTATAAAATTCTAATCATGTTTCCGTAACTCCTCGTGTAATTATGTTACTTGCAAAGTTGATAGATGTAGGAGTCAACTACAGCTAATTTCGGATAATTGCAGATTTACTTAAGAAATCAATAAAGTTAGCAGTGACCTCATCAACTACAAGATGCTTTTCAAATAAACCTGGAGTCAATCTGCAGCTAACTTAATGACAAAAATGCTTACCTGTTCAATAACTTTTAGTGAACAGAAATCAAAATAATTAACAAAACTTCTTTATGCTATTGTTAGGCTTGTCATGCTAATTCTTCTCTACTCCTCAATTAGAACTAGGATTCGATTAATTTCCTTCAAATTTTATAGAAGTAGAGAGAATAATTCGTTTCAGATTTTGACCTTGCTGATTGCCGATTTTGCCTAACCTAGTTGCATAAAACTGTAATGGAAGTGTGGCATTGCAGAAGTAATGATTAACGCAAGATATTGCTATTTGTCGCAATTCACATCTTGCTTGCATCAAGCCAACCTCACAAATCTATTAAATGACTGTGGGATGGGCAGGAAAGCGCGTCCATCTTTTCTATGGGCAAAATCTCAGGCGAAGCAGTGAGTTACTGATTATTGTAAGTTTAAGCCACTAATTTGAATAGTAATATTTTTATAATAGTCGTAGTTTTATGAGTGTTGACCTCAATTAGGGATTCAGAAACTATTCCGAAGGCAAAAAGAAAGAACAAGGATTATATATGAAGTGATAAATTTTAGCTTCTAAATTTTCAACAACTATGGGCTTTTCCATAAAGTCGTTACATCCAGCGGCTAGTGCTTTTGCTTGGAATAAATATTTAGGTAAACTAGTTACAGCAATAATTGGACATAATGTGTGTTGACGTAACTGCTGAGTTAAAGAAATACCATCAGTTTCTGGTAACATCAGTTCTAATAGAATAAGTGCTGGTTTGTGGGCGATCGCCAACTGCAACGCATTTTGACTATTTATCGCCGTCAGCACACAACAACCATAAACTTTAATAATCTCAGTTGTTAATGTCAAACTATCTAGATCGCTATCAACGACTAAAACAAGCGAATTTTCTCGGTCGGGAAAGAAATAATCTTCTGGTGAAAAATGTTTTAAGTTCACAGTAAGCATTGTCGTTGAGTTCCTCTACACACACCACCTAAGCCCTGAAAACTGTGTGAGATCTACAGCCATGCCTTAGCGAGAACGAGGCATTTCCAAACATGTTATACCTACGCTTGAGATTAGCTCGAAGTTAACTTGCCCAGCTACCGATCCTTGCATTCCAAAATAATCAGCAAGTGAATATGCTTATATTCGGGTATACGTTATAAAATAACCATTTTTGGCTATAAATACGATAACTTTATAATTATTTAACTAATAGAGTTACTTTTTTGTTGTCAATTATACTGTTTATATTGTGTAAAGCTGATTTTTGTTGCGTTGGAAACAGGTAATAAAGAGTTTTGAGTTGAAAAGAATTGAGAAAAATGCTTAATTTAACACTCAAAACTTTTGACACGTCTTTGAGTTAAATTTATTTTCATTTTATTACTTATTTGGGACGTATCTGCTTATGTAGTTGCTCTGCTTTTTCTAGCAATTGTTCGCTTCCAGCTTCAGCAATGCCTTTGACGTAATTAATTTTGACTTCTTCTAACATATCAATCAACAAAGATTGAATTTCTTGAATATTGTGTTTTTTTTGTAATTCGTTTTCTAAAGCATCACGTAAGTTTCTCCCCAAGCGGGCGGTAAGTTCAGCACCTACAGAATCTTGCATTGAATTTGTGAGGTTGTTGTATGTCACACTAAATATAGCTTTAGCTAATCTTTTAGTTTGATTTTTACCAACATTACGCAAACCTGGGATATATTGTAGTGCGCGGTTTCCAGGAAGCTGATGCAGTGTACTAGAAAGACTATGATGAATGAGATTTTCGATATCAGGTTGTACTTGGGGCAAAACATCGTAAACACCGATATGAAAAAGGCGTGAAGCGATCGCGCTCATCTCATTTACATTATTAACCTGTACATAAGGTTTGCGTAGTTCTGGATGCAACAACCATCGAAATACATCTCCCTTGCGAATTGAATTTTGCATTTGTTCAACAATTTGAATTCCTGCCATTTCCGTTAGTTCTGCCGCAAAACCAATGACAAAATCTCGTTGTGCTTCGGCACGAAGAGGGTCAAGATTCAATAAGCCAGTATGGTAAAGACGCACTGATACCGGAAGGACACGCAATAATCGCCAAAAAGGTAACAGTAAAAACAAGTCGTACCAGCGCCTTAACGTTGCTTCTAGCCAACTTAAGTAAGGATAACGATGACGAATTGCTCTCACCCGTGCAAAAAGATCGAGCGCAAAAATCAGTACAAATGGCAAATCGAGTAGCCAAAAATGGTTTGTTGGTGTATCAAGTCGGTTAACACTGCGATAGTAATTGGTTTGCATCAAGGGGCGAATTTGCGTATCCCAAAATTCCATTTCCTGCTGCCAGCCTGCTTGCGTGAGATATAGTGGACTCCAAAATCTTGCAAAAGCATCTCTAGCTAAAGTTTCCCCAGTGCGCACTCGTAGACGTTGCTTGATTGTTTCAAACTGACTACTTTTGTAAGCTGCTGCAAAAGGATTATCTTCAATCAGTGTTTGACTCAGGACACGTATTTGCGCAAGTGAACTTGCAGTTTTAGGTGATTGCAATCCGGTGACAATAACTTGTGCCTCTAAAGCTGCGACTTGGGCAAGATAATTTTCAGTTTCAGGATGCGGTTGAATACCTTTGACCGGATCGTAAAGCCGTGTCAAGCTAGGAATGACTTGTAAATAAAAGTCGCGACTATACAAGTACGTTAGGTCAAAAAGAACTAACAGCAAATTAATCAAGGCGAGAATCGCAATCCCACGTTCTCGCCAAGGGTAGCGTCGCTCGAAATATGGTTTAATTCTTGCCATTAATTTGATCGCAGGGCGCGAGAGTAGGAGTGAGTGGCTGCTTTGGATACTTGATCGCTGCTCTTACAAGCTCTAGTGCCCACAATATCTAAGGTTTGTATTTTTGAAAGACAAACGGTATGAGGCAAGTGAAGTTCACCCTGTTTTAGTATAGCTATTGCAATTTACTAACAAACCTGGTAATGTTTACCATATAATGGAACTTTAAAAGAAAGCAAAATTAAAGTTTAATTCCCCAGTATGAAAATATAGTACTAAGTTGTAAAAGCAATGTCGAGAGCTTAGTAAAAACTCAACATTCTTTGTGCAAACAGAATCAGCACAGCTTATGAGCCAAATTGCAATTAAAACTGCAAGTCCGCAAGAATGGCAAAGTATTCAAGAAATCCGGCGTGCGGTCTTTCAAGAAGAACAAGGAGTCGATCCGGCATTAGAATTTGACGGTAAAGACGAAATCGCTCAGCAGATTATTGCTTACATAGATACCCAGCCAGTAGGAACTGCGCGTGTGAGATATTTAGATGCGAAAACAGCAAAAATAGAACGACTAGCAGTGTTATCAATTGCCAGAGGACAAGGAATTGGTAAGCGATTGATGCAAAAAGCTATAGAACTAGCGATAGAAAAAAAGATTCAAGAAGTCGTGATTCATGCTCAAGAATATATAAAAGTACTGTATCAACAACTCGATTTTATTCAAGAGGGAGAAACATTTGATGAAGCGGGGATTCCTCATGTAAAAATGAGGAAAAAATTAACGATCAACAAGTGTGATTAGGCTCAAACACAATCAAGCGCGAGGGCTGCTGATTCTAGTACTGATCTGGCTTGCAGGTGCGGTAAGCGATCGCATTTGGCTGAATATAGATAACTCAGTTCCCGCTTGGGATCAAGCTGATTACCTCAACGGTTCCTTAAATTACTGGCAAGCTTTACAGCAGATACAGTGGTTTAGTCGTGAATGGTGGACAGACTTCTGGCATCTTTCTTCAAAGATACCGCCTGGAATATACACAGTTGCTGCGATCGTACAGCAAATTTTTGGTCGAGGAATAGAGCAAGCTACACTTATTCATTTGATATTTAGTGCGATTCTCCTCACTTCTGTTTATGGATTAGGTGTACAACTATTCAGTAGAGAAATAGGCTTATGGGCAGCAGCATTGTGTCAATTATTTCCTAGTCTTTACCGCTACAGACTAGAATTTGTCTTAGATTATCCCTTGACTGCTGTAGTAACACTCTCTTTTGTGTGTTTAACACTTTGGACTTGTAGTGCAAGCTTAATAGCACCGGTAAAATCTTGCTTATCTACTAGCAAACAATGGTTGTGGGCTGCGGCTTTTGGGATTTCCTTCGGGCTAGCGATCTTAGTCAAACAAACCGCGTTATTTTTTCTATTCGTTCCAATACTCTGGGTAGGCATTGCAACATTGTATCGACGACAATGGCAGCGTTTATTACAGTTAATCGCAAGTCTACTGCTATCAGTAGTGATATTCTATCCTTGGTATCGCACCAATTGGTTAACTGTCTTAACAAGTGGTAAACGCGCAACAATAGATTCTGCGATTGCTGAAGGCGATCCACCTTTAAATACTCTTGCAGCTTGGACTTATTACTGGAAAATTCTACCTTATCAAGTTTCTTGGTTATTACTTTTAGTACCAATCATCGGAATCCTTCTTTATTGGAAGCGCAAGGAAAAATATCATACCTCATTAGCTTGGTTAGGCATATTTTGGCTAGGTGCTTATTTTTTATGTTCATTAAATATCAATAAAGACGAACGTTATGTTTTGCCTTACTTACCAGTTGTTGCCTTATTTTTAGCTTATGGTTTAACATCCTGGCGCGGACGTTGGGGAAATCGTATTCGTTGGGGTAGTGTCAGTTTGGCGGTACTACTGATGTTTCTCAATCTGTTTCCCCTAGGAGATATAAGTCAAAGTATGACACAAGTGTTGAGTCCTAAAGCAGAACACTATGCTTTGGTTGGTATTCAGTTACCGCATGCAGAAGTGATCGAAGAAATCATTCAACAAGCACCTTATCTACGCTCAACCTTAGGAGTTTTACCATCTACTCCACAGATCAATCAACACAACTTTAATTACTATGGGGCATTACGAGACTTCCAAGTTTATGGGCGACAAGTCGGAACGCGATCGCAGCAAATAGCACAAGATGCACGATCGCTTGATTGGTTCTTAACAAAAACTGGCGATCAAGGTTCAGTTCCCGCAGCCCAAGCAGAAATGGTGCAAACGATTGAGCGATCGCCTGATTTTAAAATTCACAAAAGTTGGGCATTACCTGACGGTAGCACGTTAAATCTATATCGCGATCGCACTCCGGAGGTTGAAGTTACTTCAGTGCAAACGCCATCAGCAAATGTGAAATTATTGCAAGTTATAGTACCTCAACAAATACAGCCTGGGATACCTGCGCCTGTCACCTATCAATGGATTGGTTCGTGGGATGAGTTGCAGTCTGGTTTAGTGTTACTTGATTGGTATCAGGATACCAATTCAACTCAGTGGATACACGATCATGCAGTCGGAATGGGAAATCTGCATTCAGTCGATCAAACTCATCAAGGCACATTTCAAGTAATTGAACGGATGGCAATGCTACCGCCGGCAAATCTCCCCACAGGAACTTATACATTAAAAGCAACTTACTTGAACCGTAATACAGGGGAAACTTATCCAATTACGTTCCCGCCAGTGACTGTAAATATTGAACCGAATGCTGAACCTGTTGCGGCACCAGAACTCGATTTATTAACGCAGTTGCGGATTTTAGCTGCTAGTTTACCCCAAGGACCAACAGCACTAGAATGGGTTTTTGAAGAAATTGCCCGCATTAATCAATACGATCCAACGCAAGATTATTTGACGCAAACTCAACAAGCCTTAACCTATCGCCTACAGCAGGAGTCACAAAATTTAGAGTGGGCGTATACTTTGGCTTTATCTAGAGTATTGAAGCAACAAGTCAAAGAAGCGATCGCAGCTTTAGAAAAAGTCACTCAACTCGACGCTCAAAACCCTTATGCTTATGCCTATCTTGCTTTTGTCCATCTTTATAATTGGCACGGCGTACCTGCTGCAGCTGCCCTTAAAAATGCTCGTACACTCAACTCTACTATTCCAGAAATTCAAGCCCTCAGCAGTGTTGCTGCTTTGTTGCAAGGCAATCTTATAGATGCATGGCACTATTTTACAACTTGGCAGAACACCTAAAATCTGTCGTACTTTATTTTACCCCGATCTCTGATCTCTGCTATAAATAGCGTATCAAGAGCGATTCTAGTTGAGCAATACCAATCGGCTTATTTAAACACTCTTGGGCACCAGCTTTAAGGAAGCGATCGCACTTTTCAGTTGTTTCTGTTATGACGACTATGGGAATTGTTTGATCGAGTTCTGCTTTAAGGTGTTGTATCAGAGTTACAGTTGTAACATTTTCTGATAATTGAGGATCTAATAAAATTAGTTTTGGCTTAAATTTCTCGATCTGAGCCAAAATATTATTTATCACTTTCAAGTACTTAACTTCATAGCCAATTGCTTTAAGGTAAGATTGAATAATGCTGCCATGATTACCATTACCACTAATCAAAATTCGTGGCGAACAATTGAACAGATGACCAGCTTGTTGATTGTAGCCATATTGCTCATCTTCTGTCGGTTGAGGATAATCTGGTAACAACAAAGTAAAATCACTACCCTTGCCCAGCGTTGACTTTACAGTGACATTTCCACCGTGTAGATGCGCTAATTTACGAGTTAAAGCTAAACCTAGACCTGTTCCATCGTATTGACGATTGAAACGACTATCTAACTGCTTAAATGGTTGAAATAGTAACTTAAGATGTTCTGAAGCAATACCAATTCCTGTATCAGAAACAGTAAAAGTGATTCCTTGAGGAACTTTTTGAACTCGAAGAGTAACTTTACCAGATGGAGTAAACTTAATTGCATTTGTTAACAGATTAAGTAACATTTGCTTAACTCGTCGTTCATCAGCAAAGCAGCAAACAGCCTGAGGATCGAGTTGACTAGTAAGTTGCAAACCTTTTTTAATTGCGCGATCGCGTACAATTGCCAAGCAAGTTTCACATAACTCAGGTACTTGAACTAACGCTAACATCAGTTCTTCTTTGCCTGCTTCAACTTTCGATAGGTCAAGAATATCATTAATCAATGATAGCAAGTGTTCGCCACTACTATAAATGCAGCTTACATATTCTTTTTGCTTTGCATTTAAAGAACCAAAAATTTCTTGATGTAGTAATTGTGATAAACCTAGAATAGCATTCAAAGGTGTGCGTAATTCATGGCTCATCGTTGCTAAAAACTCACTTTTAGCTTTACTGACGTTTTCTACAGCTTCTTTACTTTTTCGCAGTTCAATTTCTACTTGCTTGCGTTCGCTGATATCACGCACTATACTCACAACTTCATCTTCGCCACAAACAACCATTCGGGCTTCGTAATCGCGATTTTTTCCTTGAGTGGGAAGTTGATATTCAATGAGTTGCACTGTGCAATTTGTGAGTGTTTGCTTAATACCTAGCTTAATTTTTTTACTCACACTCTCTGGCAAAAAGTCTACTAAGTTTTTACCGATAAATTCATTTCCTGGTATATACAAATCAAAGTTTTTTGTTTCTTTAAAATCTAGAATACTACCATCTTTTCTAATGCGAAACATTGCATCTGGAATAGCATTTAAAAGAGCGCTATTTCTAGCTTCAGTTTTACGCAGTGCTTCTTCTGTTCGCTTACGGACAATTGCTGCCCCAATACTTCCAGCTGCTGCAATTAAAATAGCTTCTTCTGATTCCTGCCATTGTCTTTGATAGCGACATTCATCGAACCCAACAAAACCCCAGAAAGAATCCTCAATAAAAATCGGTACGACCAGAATCGAAATAATATCTTGTGGTTCTAGAACTTGTCTTTCGCTTTCTGGAAAATCTTTTACCAACCCACAAACAATGTTTCCTACACTGAGGATTTGATACCAACGAGGTAAAAAGTTGAGATACGAAAGGTTTTGTAATTCAGGGTTATCAATCTCAGGAGTCACTGTGTTATCTGTCCATTCAAATCGCTGACTCAGTAATGGTTCACCACTATGAGGATCAGTATGATTCTCAAAAACATAAACTCGATTCACCTGAACTGCTTTACCTAAGGTAGCAAGTGCTTTGTACACTGCTTGAGTAAAATCTTTTGTTGTCAGTAATTGATTCGTCGCCGCCGCAACACCTTCTAACAAGCGATCGCGTTGTGTCACAACAGATGACACTAATTTGCGTTCAGTAATGTCTTTTTTAATTCCTACATAGCAAACAGGTTGATTTTGCTCATCACGCACTGTAAAAGCTTTCAGTTCTATCTGTATTAGCTTGCCACTTTTTGTGCGACTCAGTACTTCGCAGCAATAACAATTGTTTTTCACAAGTTCTTGACAAACAGTTGAAAAAACTTGTTCGCCAAGATGAATTGCTGGTGTCTTCCCATCCAAATCTTCATCTGAGTAACCTAGTAACAACTGATGCATTGCATTTTGTTCTAAGTAATAGCCTTGAAGATCAATAATTGCGATCGCATCATTGCAGTGAGTAACAATCTGACGAAAAGTGTTACTTTCTGCCAAAACGCTGATGCGCTGATTTTCTGCTCTACAATAACACTCTTCTAGTGGTGAATGTAAGCTAACTTTACTTGTGCTTTGTAGCTTTTGTAAATCTTCAAAACGTTTACCTAGCCACTGCCATCTTGCATTGGCGAATTGTAGCTTTTGCAACAATATTGTACTAGTGACCTGTTCTGCTATAATATATTCTTGCACTCCTAGACTGATAGATTCGCAGATCAATGCTTGATTTTGCGCATCACCAATTGCAATTAGAGGAAAACCAGCATAAATGTAGCGTACTTGATTAACAACTTTCAAGCCATAAGCATCAAGCTTGGATATCACCAGTAGAATCACAGTTCCTGCTTGATATGATACACATTGATGTATCTTAATGTCGTCTAGACTTGCAATAGCTATTAGCTCAATCTCTGTCTGATTGAGTTGTTGCAATGTTTTTTGAATTTGATGCCTATCTGATACGTCTGCTACCAGTACAATCTTTAGCAGTTCTGCAGTCATTTACTTTTCAGTTCACATCGACAATCAGAAACCAATACTAGAGAAGGCAATCTATGTACGAGGCGATCGCACTTTTATAACTAGTATAAATAGTAATATTTTTCACTCATGGAAAATCTATTTGATAACTAACCTGAAGATATCACTTAGTTGCATAAATCAATGTGCTATGGATCACTTTGCATCAACATTTTTTTATCAGTATAATATGCAATCCTGGATAGGATATGACATTTTTTGAATCATTTTGAGTAACAAGATTGCATAGGTTCCAATCAATACGTATTAAACTTTTGTAAATCCTTACTAGAATCTAGCAAGTGAAAGTTCGTCTATTGTTATTATCTACTTACCTCAGGTACTTTATTGAGTAAAGTTTGTTCAGGAGGTTAGCATTATTAAATATTAGTTGTCTACAGCTTGACTCGCATTTAATAAAGTTGTTCTATCTAGTTTGATTACTCGACCTCATAAATGAACTAATACTCAAGGCTGATTTCTCTAAAACAAACAACAAACTATATTAAGTGTACGGGTAAACGAGTCTTTTGCGCAGCTGAGTGTGAGATTTTAAATGAGACTGTTTTATATCAGCAAGTAACTTTAGTCAAGAGCAAGCAATTATTTATAGTAAAAAATAGCTGGATAAGAAAGTATCATGAGTCATCAAAATTTAAGAATTGTCTCTCTCATACCCAGTGCAACAGAAATTGTAGCGGCGCTAGGATTAGAAAATGTCATTGTTGGGCGATCGCATGAATGTGATTATCCGCCAGAAATAAAAGATCTTCCTGTGTGTACCGCAGCGAGGCTCAACTCAGAAGCACCCAGTAAAGAAATTCATCAAAACGTCAACCAAATTTTGCACTCAGCATTGAGCATTTACCAAGTTAAAATAGACGTTTTAGAAAAGTTAAAACCAACACACATTATTACTCAAGACCAATGCGATGTTTGTGCTGTTAGTTTACAAGATGTTGAAGCAGCAGTAGCACAACTGACACAAAGTCAGCCCAAGATTATTTCCCTACAGCCTAATAGCTTAGCTGACGTTTGGCATGATATCGAGCGAGTTGCTAATGCATTGGGAGTGCGATCGCTCTTTTTAATCGAAGATCTTGAAGCGCGAGTGAATATTTGTCAGCAAAAGACAGCAAGCCTTTCTTTAGAGGAACTACCTACAGTGGCTTGCATTGAGTGGACTGATCCGCTTATGACTGCTGCTAACTGGATTCCAGAACTTGTCACGCACGCTGGGGGGCAACCGCTTTTTAGTGTAAGCGGGCAACCATCCCCAGTTCTGACTTGGGATACTCTCGTTGCAACGAATCCTGATGTGATGATCTTCATGCTGTGTGGCTTTGATTTACACCGTACTCGTCAAGAAGCAATGGCGTTAACTCAACACTCTGAGTGGGAAAAGTTACACGCAGTGCAACATGGGAGAGTTTATATTACTGACGGCAACGCGTATTTTAATCGTCCTGGACCACGCCTAGCTGATTCGTTAGAGATTCTAGCAGAAATTTTACATCCAGAGATTTTTGACTACGGTTACAAAGGAACTGCTTGGGAACCGTTGTAGTTTGTGGGCGACTTCTAATTGTATCAAGTCCGGTTAATTACTCACAATTCAAGTGGCTAATGACTAGTAATGAGTGATTACCAGCTAACAACTAGCCACTAGCAACTCAATCATAGCCTGGTTATTCAACTGGAGATGATATTACTAGTAGCTTCAATAGTCCGTTCTTCTGCTAGAGGTGGACGTACGCATAAATAAATTAAAGGACCAAAAAGCGGGATTAGTGCTGTCACCCAATAGAGGGGAGGACTATCTAGACCTCGACGAATCATATCATCTCGTAGCAAAGCCGGAAACAAAAGGCACAGCAAACAAAAATCTAAACTCATAACATGAATAAAGCGACTTGTACGCCATTGATAGACATAATCTCCCCAATCTCCATTGCTGAAGCCGTAGGAAACAATTAAGACTGCCGCAATCATTAATGTTATTCCAGTCCAACGCGAATCTAGTAACTTCAAGAAAGCGTTTTTCTGTCCTGGAAACGTTGTACTTGGTTCGCGTAAGGCTAAGTAAGGTAACAGTGCAAAAGCACCAACCCCAAAAGAAAGCGCTGCAAAAGGGAAAGCCGGAATTTTTTGCGTTCTGCCATCAAAAAATAGCAGGCAACTATAAATCACGGGCCAAACACCCATAATGTAAAATAATGCAACAATTAGAGGATTGATGCCGTCGATTTCACCGATAGAAAGATTCTTAATCAGTTCAAACGTGTCAGGTTGATTCGGTGGTGCCAGGAAAAAAGCATAAATTGCTAGTCCCACCCATATTGTGGCAAAGCCAATTTTTCTCATCATGGTTAATTATTTTAAGGCTTCAGAGAGGTAATCAGCAGCAGCTTCGACAACAGCGATCGCTGTTTCATAATCCATGCGAGTTGGTCCTAAAACGCCTACACTACCTACAGGGACTGTTCCACGCCGATACGTTGATGAAATTAAGGTGCAAGTACGAATCGGTTGCAGGGGATTTTCTGAACCAATGCGCACGCTGACGCGATGCTTGCTATATTCTCCTTCAGGTTCCTCGAAAATCAAAGGCCAGAGTTGATCTTGCTCTTCTTCTAGCAAATGAATGATGGTTTGAACTTGCTGTAGTTCGGCAAATTCAGGTTGACGCAATACTTCGGAAACGCCGCGAATCATGATTTGCGTTCCTGATACTTGGCGGCGACTGAGTTCTCCTAAGAAGCTTTTAAGAACATCGCCATAGCGCTGAAATTCGCGATCTAATTGATTCCAACTTAAAGTGGCTATTTCACAGAGCGATCGCCCCCGCAATTGAGCGTTCAAAAAGTTAGATAATATCTGTAGTTCTCGTTCAACAACTTCTGAATCAAGTGGTATTTGCTCTTGAGTAACAGGCAGATCCATTAATGTCGAATGTGTCTCATAGGCATCGGTAACAACTATCAGCATCGCCTTGCCTGGTTCTAACTGTACTAGCTGGAGATGCCGCAGTCGCCTTGTGTTAGTTTGTGGCATTGTAATTAACGTGATGCAGCCACTGACTGTAGAGAGAATTTGGGCTGCCCCTTGTAACAAAGCTTCGATACTCCAATCTTCCCACTTCAGCCGCTCGTGAAAAACTTGCTCGACCTGCTTTGCTAAAATTTCTGATGGAGAGATGAGTTGGTCTACATAAATTCGGTAGCCAGAATCTGAAGGAACTCTTCCGGCAGAAGTGTGGGGTTGGTAAAGCAGTCCTGCTTTTTCCAGGACACCCATCGTGTTACGAATTGTTGCTGAGCTAACACCGAGGTTGTACTCTTCTACCAATGCTCTAGAGCCAACTGGTTCTGCAGTGGCAATGTAGTGGCGTACTGTTGCCCAAAGAATGTGCTGTTGCCGAGCATTAAGCTGCACTTGCATAGCTGATTGAAACACGAAGATATTGAGTAAGTTTAAAAAAGTTAGCGATTAGATAGTGAATTATTAATTTATTTAATATAAGATAACAAATCTCCCTACGAGTGGAAATCAGTAACAAGATGTATTTCACTTCGTGCCTTTGAGTGCTGAAAGTCAATTTTCCGAGAATTTGAACATCGGCACAGACAGTAGTGTATATGCAGTGACGCTCACTGAGGTTTGAGATTAATATCTCATCTTACTCAAGTTAGACTAAAAATTGTATTCTACCCTACTTAATCCCAGTTGCAGCAGTAGCAAGCAATACTATTGCCAGCAGCGATCGCAGCTTAATAGCGAGGAATTGTCGAATCAACTGCCAAAGAGTACGCATCAATCCCGCCAGCAACATTTTTCACATTTGTAAATCCTTGCTGCTGTAACCATTGACACATTTGAGCAGAACGGATGCCATGATGACACATGACGAGTGTTTCTACATGAGGGTCAAATCGAACAAGTATGGTATCAGCCCAGCGGGCAAATTGACTTAAAGGTAAGACATCAAAGTTAGCAATCGATGCGATCGCCACTTCCTCTGATTCGCGGACATCGATCAACTGTAAGGCTGGCATTGGTTGGGTGCGCAAGCGTTGATCGAGTTCTTCGACGCTGATTTGCTCAATTGAATGACTAAAATGTGGTGTCATACGCTATTTTTTCCAGCATCACAAGCATATTTTGCGGAGGTTCTAGTCCCTAAGCCAGAAAATATCCGGTTTTTAGAGTATTAAACTAAGTTTTAGCATGATTTGAATTTCAGTCAAAAGCTAATAAGTATCCCTTTGTGCGGTCTGGGGTAAAACATGATGAAGCGACGCCCATTCTTTTATTTCTTAGCAGTCAGTATAGTTGTGCTGCTATTGACAGGTATCGGTGGCTGTTACTGGTTAGTACGAGGAAGTCCGTTAACGTTATTACAGGGTGGAACGCAAGCAACACCTGAAGCAGCGATTTTTGTGCCAAAACAAGCACCTGTGATGGTGTCAATTTTAGTCAATCCAGACCGCTTGGAAAAATTGCGCCAAGCAATAGCCCGCCCTAAAGAACGACGGCGATCGCGTTTAGAGTTAGACCAAATTAAAACAACATTGCTGGCTAATACTGGCTTAGATTATCGCCGCGATGTTCAACCTTGGTTAGGCGATGAAATTACAGTTGCGGTAACAACCAGCGACTATGACAGCGATCAGTATAACGGTCAACAGCCAGGATATCTGATGGCACTTGCGACCAAAGATGCCGAAAAAAGCCGTGAATTTTTACAGCTTGTCTTTTCCAAACAAGCGATCGCACCAACTGATTTAGAATTTGAAGACTATAAAGGTGTGAATCTGGTTTATCACAAACCTCATGCACAGGGAGAAAGCTTACAGCCATCAACCCGTATCCTTTCAGGTGCTGTAGTCGGCGATCGCTTTGTGCTACTTGCCAATCATCCTCGGGTGATCAAAGATGCCATTAATAATGTTCAGGCTCCGGATCTCAACTTAACAACATCAAGTCGTTATCAGCAAGCTTTAAGTCAGTTACCACCTCGGCGACTGGGTTTAGCTTTTCTCAATCTTCCTGGGGTAATTTCATGGCAAGGATTAGACACTGCCCGAACTTATGAAAGCCAAATTATTGCGTTAGAAGCAAACCGTAAAGGACTGTTAACCGAAACAACACTTCTTGCTGCATCACCTCAAGAAGTTGCTCTTACACCAGAGTTGACCGACCCTGTTGGTGCTTTAAAGTACATTCCCGCAACAAGCGGCTTGGCGATCGCTGGAACTGATTTGAGTAACTTAAATAACACGGCACTCAGCAAACTATGGAAACAAGTTGCACAAATATCAACTTCTGGCTACGATGCAATTTCACGTTTGATTAACCAACCATTGGCGAACCTACAGCAACGCTGGGGTATCAATTTAGAAGAAGATATTTTTAGCTGGGTGCAAGGAGAATATGCGATCGCACTTTTACCTCACGCCGATACATCAACTTCAGATTGGATTTTTGTTACTGAAAAATCCCCAGCTACAACTGAAGGCATTTCGCGATTAGATACACTGGCACGACAACGCGGATATGATATCACCACACTACCACTAGGAGATCAAAAAATTGCTGCATGGACGCAGCTAACAACAGCTCCACTTGCAAAAGCAAACTCTGAAGCAGGCGCAATTACAATCAAAGCAAAGGTACTAGGTGTTCATGGATCAACAGATAAATATGAAATTTTGACGACTTCGGTAGATGCTATGGATGCAGCATTTAAAGCCGATCAAGCTGGTTCGTTGCTCAATGATGCGAAATTTCAAGCTAGTATTGAAGCCATACCACAGCCTAATGCAGGTTATGTGTATCTTGATTGGACAACGACTCAATCACTGCTAGAACGTCAGTTACCCGCACTGAAGCTGGTGGAAGTCATCGCTAAACCTTTGTTTGATAATTTGCGATCGCTGAGTGTCAGTAGTTACGGTAGTGAACCAGGATTACTCAAAGGTGGTGTATTTTTCCGCTTGAATGAGTAGCAAACTTTCTCTGACTTTCTACGAGGCTACCCAAGCAAATCAAGAGTTTTGAGTTCTCAATTGCTTGCAATCTACAATTCACTGACAAAATCAAACAACTGATGAGCAAGTTGTAGTTTACTACAATGGGGGATTTCTATTTGACGTTCTTGATGATCTAAAAACACTGCTGAGTTAAAATCGCTGCCAAAACCAACGTTCGGTTTATCAATTGGATTTGCTACAATCGCATCCAGTTTCTTTTGCTGTAATTTTTGCCGCGCAGGAGTGACAATATCTCTAGTTTGCGCGGCAAAACCAATTAGGCGTTGGTGGGGTTGTTTGCGGCGTCCCAGTTCTGCCACGATGTCGGGGACGGGTGCTAAGGGTAACTGTTCTGGAAGTGATCGCTTTGGTAATTTTTCTTGACTATACTCAGCAGGTTTCACATCAGCGACAGCGGCAGACATTACGGTTATATCAGCATCAGCAAAGTTCTCCAGCATGGCTTGCTGCATTTGCTCTGCATTGACAACTGCGATCGCGCGAATTCCTTGCGGTACAATCCACTCAATCGGTGCATGAACTAAAGTCACAATTGCCCCGCGATGTCGTGCTGCTTGCGCTAAAGCTAACCCCATTTTCCCTGTCGAGGGATTACCGATAAACCGCACCGGATCTAAATATTCGCGCGTTCCCCCTGCACTAATTAATACACGTTTGCCAAGTAAGTCGCGCTTGCCAGATGTATAAAGTAAAGATTGAACTCCAGTGATAATTTCTGCTGGTTCTGCCATTCGTCCTGCACCAACGCGATCACACGCGAGCAAACCATAACCAGGTGCTAACTCATGAAACCTTGAATCTGTCAAGAGTTGTTGCCAATTGCGTTGCACGGCGACTTGTTGCCACATTTCAGTATTCATTGCTGGTGCCAACAGCACAGGACATTTAGACGCAAGAACCGTATTTGTTAACAAATTGTCTGCGATACCGTAGCTTAACTTAGACAGCGTATTGGCACTCAGTGGTGCAATCAAAAAAACATCTGCCCACTCACCAAGTTCAATATGCAATGGACGTGGATGAGGTTGCCAAAAATCTGCATCTGTGTATGCTGGATGACGCGATAGCGTAGCAACTGTTAGCGGTGTAATAAACTGCTGCGCTGAATCTGTCAGAATCACCCGCACTTGCATCCCAGCCTTAAACAGCGTGGAAATCACTTCACAAACTTTATAAGCTGCAATTCCCCCACCAATACCAATTAATACCCGTTGCCCTTGTTCAAAACTAATCACTAGTCACTAACCACTCTTTCCCTCGCCCCTCACCCCTCGCTCCTCACCCCTCTTCAAGCCTCATCATACGGCTCTAAGTCTAATAGATAAATATACGGTTCGACTAACTCAGGGCGCTGAAAAGCGATCGCGCGGAGTAAATGCCAATCTTTCAAACCATCAAAGACATTCGTGTAGTCGTCCCGTTCTAACCGTGTAGCTAGGTTTTCGACATCAGTAGCAGTGATAGTAGCGATATCTTGCTTTGATAGGCTCAAAGTTTCTCTCATTGACACACCTCCCTTGAGCAATTTTTGAAACTGGTATCAGGTTCAGTATTTATGTCCAACCTCATTTATCTTACTAATTCAAGCTCAGTAGATGTATAAAACATCAGCAGCGATCGCCAGAATTTCGGATTAATTTAAGAAACTTTTTTTACTTTCTCCAGATAATTTTGTTACAACGAAATTACGAATGACTGGAATCGCTTCTGGACGAATTTCATGCCCCATCTCAAATTCATGATACTGTACTGCCACACCCGACTGCATTAATTGCTCTCGCGCAGAGATAGCTGCACTTAAAGGGACAACATAATCTTGACGTCCATGTACAAGTAGAACAGGAGGATATGTAACAGTTGTTAACTGATTCATGGGGTGCAAATAGCCACTTAAACTAGTTAAACCAGCTAAAGGTAAAGTTAGCCCTACATCCAAAGTCATTGCTCCGCCTTGAGAAAATCCACTCAAAATTGTGCGCGATAATGGAACCGCAGTCGTACTTTCGAGCGACTGTAGCCACTCCATTAACAATTGGCGACTTTCTGCTAGCCCCTGTCCTTGGTTTTCGCGCTCTAGGTTATACCACATTCTTCCTGTAGAAACATAAGGGTGTGGGAAAGGTGCATTGGGAAACAAAAATTGGTAGTCGGGCAGGTTTAATAGTTGCGATAGCGGGGCTAAATCTTGAGCATTCGCGCCCCAACCATGCAAGAAAACAATCACTCCCTTAGGTGGTTCCCCTGTGATTGAGGGAACTGTAATAACTTCTAAAGACACCTTACTCCTTAAATTAAACTCCTCTACCAGATCCTAGCGAAGTCTCCACCCATAATAAAATTGCAACTAAGCAGGTGGGCATGATTATTGATTGCACGTAGAGATGCTGGTTAATGGTTCATGGTTGCTCCATTGAGCATTGATCTTTGAGCTATAACAGCCTCTAAGTTACGATTATTTTCACGCAGTTACTGGAGATTAGTCAGCACCTTCAATCGGGGCAAAGCCCTGACGTTGAATATTTTCAGTAATGTGGCGGGGTTCGAGGAATTGCAGAAGATAATCAGGTCCTCCGGCTTTGGAACCGACACCAGAAAGCTTAAAGCCACCAAAAGGTTGTCTGGCTACGATCGCACCTGTAATTGTGCGGTTGATATACAAGTTACCAACTTCAAATTCTTGCTGTGCTATTTCAATATGCGAAGGAGTCCGCGAGTAAATTCCTCCAGTTAAAGCGTAGTTTGTGCCGTTAGCAACTGCGATCGCTTCGGCGAAATCTTTCACGCGAATTACAGCAACTACTGGACCAAAAATTTCTTCTTGAGCAATTGTTGCAGTGGGTGAAACTTCACTAAAAACAACAGGTCCAATAAAATATCCGGTATCTGGTGCTGAAAGTTCGACTGCAACTTCAGCTTCTGCACGTCCTTTTTCGATATATTCTTTAATTCGTGCTTGAGCTGTAGCATCAATTACAGGACCTACTTGCGTACTCGGTAACTCTGCGGCACCGATATTTAGCGATCGCGTTGCTTCGGCGACTCTTTGAATAAAAGTTTCATAAATCGGTTCAAGCACAATCACTCGCGAACACGCCGAACATTTTTGTCCGCTGTAACCAAATGCAGATTGCACAACACCCGCAACAGCTTGATCTAGATCGGCACTTTCATCAACAATAATTGCATTTTTTCCGCCCATCTCGGCAATGACACGTTTTAAGTGCTTTTGCCCAGGTTTTAAAATTGCTGCATCAGCATAAATGCGACAACCAACTTCTTGCGAACCTGTAAATGCGATTAAGTGAGTATCAGGGTGATTGACAAAGTAAGCTCCAACTTGCGAACCTTTACCAGGAACGTATTGAAATACACCTTTGGGAATTCCTGCATCAACTAAAATCTCTGCGATTTTAGCAGCAATGACTGAGGATGTTTCCGCAGGTTTGAGTAAAGTACAATTTCCTGTGACTAAGGCGGCGACAGTCATTCCAGTTGCGATCGCTAACGGAAAATTCCAAGGTGAAATGACTATTGCAATGCCTCGTGGTTGGTAGTGATAGCGGTTATTCTCTCCAGGAATATCATAGTTGACTCCCCCATCTAACCGTTCCATTTCATCCGCATAGTAACGGCAAAAGTCGATTGCTTCTGAAACTTCAGCATCTGCTTCGCGTACAGGTTTACCAACTTCTAAAACAATCCAACACGATAATTCCGCACGGCGTTGTTCCATCAAATCAGCTGCTTTCCGCAGAATTTTTGCGCGATCGCTTGCAGGTGTACGTTTCCACGCGGGGAATGCAGCTTTGGCAGCTTGCATGGCTTGTTCAGCTTGTTCAACCGATAATAAACCTACTTTACCGATAATTTCACTGGAGTTAGAAGGATTGAGCGAATCAATGCTTTCTTTGGTGTTAACGTACTCGCCATTAATTAACGGTAGGTAAGTTTTACCGAGTTGCTGATGTACAGATGCAAATGCTTGTTGCGATCGCTCTCTTTGTTCCATTTTAGAAAAATCCACATCTGCGACGTTGGGAAAGAGGGGTGAGGAGCGAGGAGTGAGGGGTGAGGGTTTGGATGATACTTTAGGGGGGGCGATGAGTTCTTCTACGGGGCGTTCTTCCATATTTTGGCGGAGGAAGGAACTATTGGCTGTATTTTCGAGTAAGCGGCGAATTAAATATGCCATCCCTGGAAGTAATTCACCGTAGGGACAATATACCCGTACGCGATAGCCACGTTCTACAAGGGCTTTGGCAAGTTTGTCGCCCATACCGTAGAGAACTTGCATTTCAAACCGACGGCGGGGAATATTCAAAGTTTCCGCTATGGCAATTGCATGGGCTTGCGATCGCACATTATGACTGCCGATTGCTGAATAAATATATTCGTGATTTTCGAGTAATATTTGAGTTAATTTCTCAAAATTCACATCTGTTGCTGCTTTATCATTAAAGACTGGCTGTTCCCAATCTTTTTGAGCCGCTTTAATTGTTTCTTGATCCCAATACGCACCTTTGACTAAGCGCACTGTGAGTGGATAGCCACGCTGTTTTACCCAAGAAATCAAATCACGGACATCTTGTTCGCTGTCACGCAAATAAGCTTGAATTGTAATCCCGATATCGGTACGAGTACGAAACTCGTCTTCAAGTAATAATTCTTTAAGGATCGCGAGTGTAATATCTTTGTAAGCGTACTGTTCCATATCAAAGTGAACTGCTACGCCTAATTCTGCCGCACGCCGTAAAAGAATCCGAATGCGCGAACTCACTTTTGCTTCGCTACCTTGTGCATCTAATGGATCGAACTGCGAGTAAAACGCGGTCAGTTTGACTGAAACTTGAACTTTTGATATGGGTTGATTATCAGCTTGATCGATTTGTGCGACATTAGACCAACTCTTAGCAGCTTCTGCTAGCTGTTCCATTAATTCTAAGTAGCGATCGAGATAGTACTGCGCCTCAACTTCAGTAATGACGGCTTCACCTAGAATGTCAATCGTGAACGCCATTTTTTCTTTACGCAGGCGCTCAATTGTCTTGAGAACTTGTTTAATATTTTCTCCAGCAATGTACTTATGTGCCAGTGCCTCTACTGCTGTTGATACGGTTGTAGCCGCAACTTGTCCTGGCATAGAATCAGGAGAAGCAAAGTTGAGCATTCCTTTCAGTGCTGTGGGGAGTTCAACTGAGGGATCTCCGAGGTACTCTTGTAAGTGGGCGGCAATTTCCGATTTACTGTGCAGTGCGGGTAAACAGTCAATGAAGCGAAATAACTGTACGCGCAACCCTGGATTACTCATTGCCCAGGCTAGAAGTTTATCATCCCAGCGCATTTGGTCGCGTAACCCTGCAAAGAACGAGCGATCGCGTGTCGCGGCTAGAAGTTGTCGGGCGATTTCCTGCGTTTTAGCTTCGTAATTACTTTTTTCTACTTGTAATACCACTGGTAATAAACTCCTAGTTCCGACTAGTCTTGTCGAAAATCCTCTATAACTTTATTTTCGCTTTTTCAGGTACTTGTGTGCAGTTAATTATCGTTAACTTCCCAAGATTTATCCCCAAAATAGTAGCTGAAGAATACTGGTAAACCTATCGCTTAAGCGGCTACTGAAGTGTGCTGAATTTTACAGATAGCTTTTAATACTTGTAGTAACTGTAGCGATCGCTCAGAGTCGAGTAAATTTAGCTCTGGTAAGAGTTGATACGTAGGATGATTATTTTGTTGAAGATAAACAAATTGATAACGAAGTCCATTTGTTGTCAATCCCCACACAGATTTTTGATTTTCTAAGCTTTTGGATGTGTAAGTCAGTAGCTGAGGCAACCCTTCTAAAGCTTCAACACTACTGTTTTTTGCTTCAATGACTAGTATCCAGAGTAATGAACTTGCTTTTTGTACTGTATTATTAACAGCTAAAATGTCCATTCTTCCCTTAATTAAAGTATCTTCGTCTTCAATGAAGATATCTGCAATGTTTTCTTCTAATGTTATTTTGATACTCGGTTGATAAAATCCTGATAGCCAGAGTAAGGGAGAAAGAAATAAAAACTTTACTTGTCCCTCAGAAATCTTTTCTTCGGCATAATAGCTATCGAAATTATTGCGAATTTTATCTAGTTCTTGTTGTTCGTAGCTAGTTAATGTTTCTAATGATAATAAATCAGTAAAAGACTTATTAGGTTGGCGTTCGAGTTTTAAAATCTGGTGAACTTGTTTTAAAGAAAGATTTCTGGCATCAAGTGTTCTCATCACAATTGAATTCTTGCAAAAGAATTTAATACTATTTAGGAGGTATATTCTTTTTATATAGTAGCGCTATGCCAGTTTTGTTTGAGTTACAAGATTTTTTTTGGGAAACTACTAAGTACGCATTCCTCGTAGAGGTTGCCATTATCCACAGGTGTTAAGCTAGGACGCAAAGATATAGAGAGAATCCTGCAAATAAAATATAGCTGTGTAGTAATGATTACTGCTTAAAGAAGGTATTAGTACGTGCAGCAGGATCAAATATGACAAGTGTGGAGTAAGTCATTTTCTTTTTTGTAAATCCGTGCTAACCTGCTACGGCATTACCCTGATACACTTGTACTTCAAGGCTTAGCTCACCAGCGCCTATGGTTCATATCAAGCGCCTGGAATTGTCGAACTTCAAATCTTTCGGTGGCACAACTCAAATCCCGCTGCTACCAGAGTTTACTGTTGTCTCTGGACCAAATGGTTCGGGTAAATCAAACATCTTAGATGCTTTGTTATTTGGCTTAGGACTTGCCAGTTCTAAGGGAATGCGGGCTGAACGATTGCCAGATTTAGTCAACCACACGCAAGCGACTCGCGGACGTACTGTTGAAGCGAGTGTAACTGTGACGTTTGATTTGGAGGGGTTAGAAGAAGGAGATCGGGGATCAGAGATCGGCGATCGGGGAACTAGTACAACACTGGATGAAGGCAATCAGAACGAAGCCCCGCAAAACTTTCGTTTAGATGAACTTAGTGTCACTCGTAAGTTGCGCGTAACTCAGCAGGGAACTTATACATCGACTTATTACATCAATGGCGAAGCTTGTACGCTTACTGAATTGCACGAACAACTGAATCGCTTGCGCATTTATCCTGAAGGTTACAATGTTGTCCTGCAAGGAGATGTGACTAGCATTATTTCAATGAACTCGCGCGAACGGCGAGAAATTATTGATGAACTTGCGGGTGTTGCCACATTTGACCGCAAAATTACGCAAGCAAAGGAAACTCTCGATCAAGTTAAAGATCGCGAGGAACGCTGTCAGATTGTTGAACAAGAATTAATTACGCAACGCGATCGCTTGTCGCAAGACCGGATCAAAGCAGAGAAATATCAACAACTGCGTACCGAATTACACCAAAAATCTCAATGGGAAGTCGTCTTAGTTTGGCGATCGCTCCAGAATCAACAAGAATACTTGGCGACTCAAATTCAAGCGGGCGATCGCACTTTAGCAGAACTCTCGCAACAACACGCTACGCTGACAAGTGAAATTCAACAAGTAACAACTGAGCTTGAGCAACTGAATCGTCAAGTAAAAGCTTTAGGCGAAGAGGACCTCTTAAAACTGCAATCGCACTTAGCAACTCAAGAAGCTGAATATCGACAACTACAACGACAATACCAAGAAAACGTCCAAACAGATTTTAAAACTAAATGCAGTATACAACAAAAACAATCTGAGCTGCAAGAGTATGACAACAAACTTGAGCAACTGAACCAAGAACAAAATTCTAAAGCTGAGGCAATTGTTGCTTTACAAGCCGAACGCGATGCAGCACAACACAAACTAGAGCAAAGCCGAGAAGACGCAAACGCGATCGCTGACGCAGCAGATGTGTGGGTACAACAGCAAACTGCCTTGAACCGCGAAATCGAAGCACTCCTGCAAGCAACTGAACCGCAATCAAGAACGCAAGCTCAACTACGCGAACGCACAAATCAACTGCAACGACAATTGCACGACCAAAAGCAAATTATTGACAAGATTGAACCAGAAATTGCAGTTAAACAACAGCAACTCGTGGCAGAAGAACAACAGGCGATCGCCTTTGCAACTCAAGTAGAAACGTTAGCGCGATCATTGACAGCAGCCGAACAAGAATTGCAGATTCAACAAGATACCTTCAAGCGGCTACTTGCAGAACAGCGGGATAAACAACGACAATCAGACAAATTAGAAGCACAAGCCCAAGCGTTACAAGAAACACAAGGTACAGGTGCTACTAAAGTTATCTTGCAATCAGGATTGAGTGGTGTTTGTGGTTTAGTCGCACAGTTAGGTAAAGTTGAACCCCGCTATCAATTGGCATTAGAAACTGCCGCTGGGGCGCGATTAGGACAATTAGTTGTTGAGGATGATGCAGTCGCCGCCACAGCAATTGAAATCCTCAAGCAAAAACGGGCTGGAAGAGCGACATTTTTACCACTGAATAAGATTCAACCTTTACGCTTTTCACCCACGACTGCGCTGCGTTATGCGGAGGGATTTGTCAATTACGCAATTGACTTAATTGAGTGCGATCGCCGCTATCGTGATGTCTTTGGTTATGTTTTTGGTAGCACTGTCGTTTTTACAACTTTAGATTCGGCAAGAAAACACCTAGGGCAATATCGCATTGTCACGCTTGAAGGCGAACTTCTAGAGACAAGTGGCGCCATGACGGGTGGTAGTATAACTCAACAACGTTCCGGTTTACACTTTGGTACGAGTGAAGCTGCTGAATCTGATGAAGCAAAACAACTAACGCATCGCCTGCAAGAAATTGCGCTGATCTTAAAACGATGTGAATCTAATATTGAAGCACTCACCCTCAAAACAAAACATCTATCACAAGAATTTACTGAAGTGCGTCAACAGTGCCGCGAACATCAGTTACGTGCAGAACAGCTACGTAAAGAAATTCAAGGATTAACTCAGCAACTTCAACAAACGGAGTCACAATTGCGGCAAACTGAAGAACAGTTGAATAGTACGCGATCGCAACTCGAAGTTTTAGATGACAAACTTCCTGCCCAAGAAGCGCAATTGCAACAAAAACGACAACTATTAGCTGAGTTAGAACAATCGCAAACTAACAGTCAATGGCAACAAATCCAGATCAAGATTAAAAGCCAAGAACAACAACTACAAGAACGCTTGCAAACTCTCCTCAAAGCCGAACAACGCCATACTGAATTAGTAAACGCTGCAATTCTCATCCAAGGAAAAATTACCGAATGTCAACAACGCATCCAAGAATATCAACAACAGCAATTTTCTATTAGCAATCAGCAATCTTCTATTAGTGCTCAAATCGATACTCTAGCAACACAAATTGCCCAAACGAAAGAATCTTTACAGCAAATTGAAGACAAACTAGGTACGCAAAAGCAACTGCGCGATCGCGCCGAAGCCGAATTACGCGATCGCCAGAATCAATACCAACAACTAGAGTGGCAACAGCAAAAACTTCAGGAAGAACAACAAACTCGTCGGGAAGAGTTAAAGCTATTACAAGCACAAATTCACGAACAAATGGCAGATTTACCCAATCCCTTGCCAGAAGTGCCTGATAAAGTAGATTTAGAACAACTGCAACGCGAAGTGCGATCGCTCACCAAACGCCTACAAGCACTTGAACCTGTTAACATGCTTGCGTTAGAAGAATACGAACGTACGACTGCCCGTTTAGAAGAATTAAGTCAAAAATTGCTAACTTTAGAAGCTGAACGTACCGAATTACTTTTGCGGATAGAAAACTTTACTACACTGCGCCAACGTGCTTTTAAAGAAGCCTTCGATGCGGTTAATCAAAACTTCCAAAGTATTTTTGCAACGCTTTCTGATGGTGATGGATACTTACAACTCGACAATCCCGAAGATCCCTTTAATAGTGGGTTAAATCTTGTCGCACACCCGAAAGGAAAACCTGTACAACGACTAGCTTCAATGTCTGGCGGAGAAAAATCACTCACTGCATTAAGCTTTATTTTTGCGCTGCAACGCTATCGTCCATCGCCTTTCTATGCTTTCGATGAAGTTGATATGTTTCTCGATGGGGCAAATGTGGAACGATTAGCTAAAATGATAAAACAACAAGCACAACTTGCACAGTTTATAGTTGTGAGTCTGCGTAGACCAATGATAGAATCTGCCGAACGTACAATTGGAGTCACTCAAGCACGAGGAGCTTATACTCAAGTATTAGGAATAAAATTGCAACAGTCAAACACCTCGTCATGAGGATTTGTTAATAATAGTATTGATTAATTAACCGGATTCGAGATCAGGACTCGGCAAAAGAAAATGACCTCTGAACAGATTATTAGGCGTTCCGACATCTTGAACACCCAAGTGATCGCCAAAGATAATGGTAAGCGGCTAGGTGTGATCAATCAGCTATGGGTGGATATTGACCGACGAGAGGTTGTAGCCATGGGCTTGCGAGACAACCTGATCGCGTTTGCCGGTGTGCCACGCTATATGTATCTTAATAGTGTCAACCAAATCGGTGATGTGGTCTTAGTCGATAACGAGGATGTCATCGAAGATATCGACGTTGACGTTTACAGTAACGTAGTTAACTGTGAAGTGATTACCGAGACAGGCGAACTCTTAGGTAGAGTCCGTAATTTCAAGTTTAATGCGGAAACAGGAACACTGACTTCACTCATTATTGCTTCTTTAGGTTTGCCGCAAATCCCCGATCAGGTGATTAGTACTTACGAAATTTCGATAGATGAAGTTGTTAGTAGTGGTCCTAATCGAATTATTGTATTTGAAGGCGCAGAAGAACGGGTAACGCAGCTTACAGTAGGTTTACTTGAACGTTTGGGTATTGGTAAAGCCCCTTGGGAACGCGAAGAGGAAGAAGCTTACTTTACTCCTACAGCAAAACCAGAAAATCAACTAGGAACTGGCGTACCTTTACAAGCCCCAGTAAAACCCATGCGTGCAACGCAGCCTGTTGAACAAACTTGGGATGAAGACGATTACGAATACGAACCAATTCAACCTGCGCCACGACAACAGCAGCGCTATCAACAACAGTACGAATCCATTCAGTACGCAGAGGAAGAATACGAGGATAACTGGAGTGAAGCATCAGGAAGCGATCGCTACTCTGAACCACCCCGCTACGTCGAACCCGAACCATACAAAGAACCAGGCTACAGTGATGATTATCGCTACGAAGACGACGAATTAACGCAAGATGTTTGGGATGATGACGAACCAAAACCAGTAAACATTCCCAAAAAAATCAAGCAACCAGAATACGAAGAAGAAGATCGCTACTAAGTAGTCATTACCCTCCACAACTAAAGTGGGGGGTTATTTTTATCAAAAAATAGTGTTTCCTGAATATTAGCAGTTACATCCTCAAAAAAATCTCCTTGAGATTGACACCCCTCTAAATTAGGACAATAAGCATAATATCCATGTTCATCTTTTTCAATCACAACACTAATTTTGTAGGACATTAATATCTCCTTATTTGATTCATTACTTATATAGCAATCCTAAATTATTTGTGAGAATCTCTCTCGATCTCTTCTCTCTGTGTCCTCTGCGTCTCTGCGGTTCGTTTCCCAAAAATCTTACAAATTAAATAAGATCGCCATATAAGCATTAACTATTTCTGCATATCTTAGTTGTAACTGAAAAAGATGGACAGGCAGGATGCCCATCCCACATAGCCTGCCCGATGCTTTAACATAAACACTAACTATCCATTTGTTGAACTATTTCCATTGTTGCTACGCTAACGGTACATACTCGTTGTAAAAGAGCGATAACGTGTTCTTTATAATCAGCAAAGCGATAAGTATTAAATTTCGCTGCAATAGTGGGATCTTTCGGTTTCTTCTCTTTGTATTGATCCAAAATCCATTCTAAAGCAGAACGGTTGCCGAGTCGATATTCCCAAGCCGTTTTCGGAATACCTGCAAGCGTTGTTACTTCGTCAAGGGTAATAATTCCTGTATCTTTACCAGCTTTGAGTTTTGGCTTAGGTGTCTTATCCTCTAAAGGTAGATCAATTCGGTTTAACGAGTAAGGCGCTACAGTTTCATAATTGATGTGTAAATCCATCAACTGTTTACCCCAGTTAACCCACTGATGGAAGTCGTCATAAAAGGGCAAACGTGGAAATTCGCGTTTTAGATTCAGTTCATATTTTGTCCGATAAGCCGGATTGTGTAAAACAGCGTAGGTGTAGTGAAAGATATCTTCTTTTGTAATTGTAGTGTCGCTGTAATGATTTTGGAATTCTACTAATCCCCAGTCAGTGATATTTTCGATACGGTTTCCCTCTTTGTCGTAGCGGTAGAGTGGGAGACATTGACAACCTGCTGGCAAACAATTCAAAACAACTACATTGCTGGAAGCCATACTATGAAAATCTTTAGGTGAAGCCATTCCAGGTATAATAATGTATTTATTTTGCTCACCATCTTTATAGAGATTAAACCATTGATAAGTCATACCGTTAAAATGCTTATCAAAGTAAAGACTCATTTTTGTAAAAGGTCTATAGAGACTTTGCTTTATATTTTTATACTCAAACTCTTTTTCTACACGTTGGTTAAGATATTTAGTAAGTTCTCTATCCCACTTAATATCTCATTTTCTTTGTTGTATACCAGCCAATTCATCTTTATATACATCTACGCAATACTTCATCTTTTCAATAAGATTCTGCTCTGATAAATCATAAACCCATTCATCACGTTGAGTTTTTATTCCAGAGGTAAATAATTTGAATACTGCTTGTTCTGAATGCCCAGCTTTTACATCTTTATCAATTAATGGCAAAAGATTATCAAAGTCATTATCAGCTTGATTAATCCAATTATGTTTCTTATCTGGGATAATGTGTTCAAAATTAAATTCCTGAAACTTTCTCTCGACTAAGCAGCTAATCTTATTACCCCTCGTTTCATGGATGTGAAAAGGGTTACTATAAAATATTTTCGAGCCTATAGTATTTTTTTGATTAAACAAAAAAACTATAGTTATTCCTGTCATAGCACTTGTACCAAAAATAGTATGTTTCTCTGAAATAAAAACTCCATCTTTTCCAGAGATTGCCCTGACATTGCCTCCTAAATCAATAAAATAAGCAAAAGAAAACTCATCTTGAATGCATTTTCTAAATCCATCAAATGCAAGAGCATCTAAAAATGAAGAGTTGGTAATAAAGCAAATAATTCCTTCATCTACTCTATCACTGGCCCATCGATAAAAGCGAGTATACATATCATAAACAGAAATTTGATTTTGAGCTTTTCCGTACTTAACGTAAGTATCTTTAATCCGTTTATCGATCGCTTCATAAGTACGATTGGCATTATTTTGATTAAAATTTTCTTGCTTGGCATTGTAAGGAGGATTGCCAATAATCACAGAAATCGTACGGTCATTTTGGCGTTTAATTCTTTCAGTATTTTCTATACTCAAGGCAAACAAATCACCTTGCTTACCTGCAAAAGATGTATGCTCAAGCGTAGCAACAAAACAGATGTTATTAAACTCTTGATATTCACCCATTTTTTGCTTATAGGTGTACTCAATATTCAAGTTGGCAATATAATAAGGTAAAATTGCAACTTCATTGCAATGAATTTCATTTTTGTATTTATAGGGCAATGTACTTTTAGGTAAATACTCAATTAATTCAGTAACAAAAGTACCTGTACCAGTTGCAGGAGCTAAAATTTCTACATTTTTATCCGATAACAACTTGCCAAAATGTTTATGCGTTAGATAATCGACACTCTCAATCATGAACCGCACAATTTCATTTGGAGTATAGACAATTCCTAATCTATCCGCTGCTTTAGGATTATACGCTTTATAAAAATTCTCATAAACTGCTTTGAGAAACTTTTGCTTTTCGTGGTGATTGTAAATATTAGCAGCAGTTCGTCTAATGACTCCGTAATAACGTTCAATCGTACCTAAAATATTTCGACGATTACTTCCTGTAAAAAAGGTATCGATGACACGC
This sequence comes from Gloeocapsopsis crepidinum LEGE 06123, assembly GCF_015207655.1. Classification (GTDB taxonomy): domain Bacteria; phylum Cyanobacteriota; class Cyanobacteriia; order Cyanobacteriales; family Chroococcidiopsidaceae; genus Gloeocapsopsis; species Gloeocapsopsis crepidinum. The sequence goes on from NZ_JADEWN010000003.1 coordinate 90,295, forward strand.
TGTAACTCACAAGCAACATTATTTTCTCTATGAAACTGCGATTCATTAAATATATTGATAAAAATATCTTCTGTGAGAATGTGCTGAATCATCATTTCTCGCACATCCAATAATGTAATCTCAGGATTAATAGATTCTTGACATATCTTCCAAAAATTATCTCTACACTTACAAAACTCCGCATTCGTTTCTTGTTGCCGATCAATCATATCTCTTAGAGTGACAAGAATCGTCGGCAAATCTTGCTTGAATATCTCAATAGCAGCGCGAAAATCTTTAACTTCAGGGCGAACGTAATTAACAAATGTTGTAATTGCACTATCTAACGCTTCCGCATCTCTCATGGAAACGCGCATTGCTTCACTACCACTCTGAATTAAAACTGCTGTCTGGGAATCTTCAAACAGAATATTACTATCGGGATAACCTTTACTGAGTTTTTTATCAATTTCTGTATTTAAATTGTCGTATTGATCTTTACTTTCCCAATATCCCCAATCTAGACGCAAAGCATCTTTAACAGTACCATCAGGATAAACTACCTTACCATTCTTCGTTTTATAATCAAGTTCAGGAACTAATAAAAATTCTCTCGGTTTACAATACTCATTTAGTAAGTTTTGAAAAGCTGTTCTAATAGATGTTTCTTTACGCGAACCGCCATACTGAATAAACCTATCAACTTCTGCATGATATTTATTGATTAACAACAATGACATAACTTAGAAATTATAATTTATAGTTATGTCAAAACTAACCTGATGAAAGTAAAGCTTCTTCAGAAGAAATACGTTATTAATTACAAAAACAAAAGATTGCGTTTACTTCTTTTTTAAATAGGATATGAGAAGAGAATTTAATGTTATAAGCTTGCTAAATCCGTAAAGATACGTTTATATTTTTTTATGAAATGGGTAAATAATAAATATCCGTAGTCATACTTAAGTAGCTTTGACTAGCTTACAGAGAACTTCATAAAACCTTAATAGTAAATTTTCTGATATTGGCAATAAATAAAAAAAATACGGTGGGATCTAAAGTTATTTTTTTTACATTGATTTTTCCGTATTAGTTGGTATAGACAGCCGAGACGGCTATCCCACATTTAATTCAGTAGAATTATAATTTAGTAACGAGTCAGAAATTCTTATTTCAGCAAATATAGCAATCCTAAATTGTTTGTGAAAATCTCTTTCTATGTCTTTTCTTTGCGTACTTTGTGTCTACCCTACGGGAAGGCTATGCCAATTTGGTTTTCTAAAAAACATTACAATATCGATAGATTAAACTCTATATTAAACCCAAGAAAAGCTTATTTATTAAGTTATAAAATGCTTTATTAACTTGTGAGAATTTTTGCTGACTTTTCTAGAAATAACAGGTACAAAAAAGATAATTAAAGTTCTCAATTAGATGGAGGACAACAAATGAGCATAGTAGCACAAGTAATAGCTCAATCTGATGATGCTAATCGGTTTTTAAGCAACACTGAGCTAGACAAGCTACAAGACTTTTTCAGAACAGGAGAACAACGGCTAAAAGTTGCTCAAATCTTGACACAAAATGAACAAAAAATTGTGGAAGAAGGTAGCCGCCGCTTTTGGCAAGTAGTTCCGAATACACCAAGTAATAGCGGCGATCCTAAAAAGACAGCACTATGTCAAAGAGATCAAAGCTGGTATTTACGATTAATTAGCTACGCTGTCTTAGCGGGAAATATGAAACCCCTCGAAGATATTGGCGTAGATGGAATGCGAGAAATGTATACTTCTTTAGGTGTTCCTGTCGGTAATATTGGCAATTGTATGCGTTGCCTCAAAGAAGTTGCAAGTAACATGATGAGTAGCGAAGAGGCGGCGATCGCCAAGCCTTATTTTGATTATCTGATTCGCGCAATGTATTAACTCTACTCCTAATTTCTAGGAGCATTTTTTTACGCCATTCATTTTTTGAAACTCATTTCTGCAATCTTTTACTAATTTAGTTTGAGAAGACAATGCAAGATACGATTACTTCGCTTATCAATCCTGCAGATCAACGCGGTAAATATCTGGAAACTGAGGAATTGGAAAAACTCAGAAGATATTTCCAATCAGGTGAAACACGTGTCAAAGCTGCATCTGCAATTAGTAACAATGCTGCTAACATTATCCGCGAATCTGTAGCAAATTCGTTGCTGTACGGTGATATTACCTGCCCTGGTGGGAATATGTATCCTACTCGGCGTTACGCTGCTTGTATCCGCGATTTAACTCTATTTCTGCGTTATGCTACTTATGCGATGCTAGCTGCTGATCCTTCAATTTTGGATGAGAGAGTGCTTGATGGACTGAAGGAAACTTACAATTCGTTAGGTGTTCCTATCCAACCAACTGTACAGGCAATTCAAGCAATGAAGGAAGTGACAACTCGCTTGGTTGGTGCTGAAGCGGGTGGAGAAATTGGGATGTATTTTGACCATATTTGTAATGGTTTAAGTTAAAACGTTTGTTTCTTCCATGCCCCCTAAATCCCTCAGAGTTGGGGGTAGGGGGCAAATATAAGATTTTAGGTTGATTGAACAGAATATATACACTAGGCAATCCTAACGGGAGATGGATTTTCATCCATCTCCCTATTTTTTATCTATTTGCCATACCTGAAGGTTTCCCGTTGTGAACTCTTACGAGTTTGATAAGTTGTTTCGTAGAGTTTACGTGGCATCGACTGTGGGTATTTTAAATTTGATTGTTCCTCAGTTGGAGTTTCATAAAATGGATTTGCGTGATTTTTGGGATAGTTAAATTCGTAAAGAACTTTTTGATTTTGTTGTGAGTTAATCCGACTCAGCTTACCATTCGCTTGTGAAGGATTATAAAGATTGTCATTTGCAGGTTGCTGATAAGCAAAAGCTGGTTTTTGCTCAATTATGGGAGTTTCGTAGAATGTGTTTAAATTTGACTGCGGTTGGTAACTAAAATGTTTTTGATACGCCAAGTTGGGATTGGGTAAAATTTCTGAGAAAGCATTTTTCCAAGATTCTAAGACTGGTTCAAAGTAGCTTGAAGCTAGCCCAAAATGCCAGAGAGAACCTTGAAGGACAACAAACGCAAGGTAAAAATAGGCGTTAGCTAACCAAATTCGTGATGTCGGTTCGGGATCGCCAGGAGTATAAAAGTGCGGTAAGAGAAATAACTTGAACTGCGATCGCACTCCGTAAAACTCTTCTGGATACACCAATGTGTTAAATCCACAGTAAAACGCCCCAGCAAATCCCGCGATCGCTAACCCAAATAGCGAATACCCTAAAATTGCATTCCCAGAAAAGATAAAGCGCCGTTTTACCCAATCAAAAGGCTCTTGAGAAATATGCCAAATTCCGCCTAAAATGAGAAGTGCAGCAGCATAAATATGACCGCCGACAACATCTTCTAAGTTATTGACTGTGAATAAATGCAGGATGCGATCGCCAATCACCAAGGGATTGAGAGTCGGATTTGTAACAACTCGCACTGCACCAACATTAGCATCGTACAAACCGCCAAAAAATATTGCTTTAGCGGCGACAAGTAACGCACCTATTCCCAAGAAAATGAGGTGATTACCTAAAATAAACCCCAATTTCTGCGGGTCATCCCAGTTAAAATGATAGCGACGCGCTATTGGTTTCTCATCTTCTAAGCTTGGGGCGACTCTAGTTCGGTGAAACCAAGTACCAAATCCAAAAACGAGCGATGAGATAATTAATACGACAGCAATCCTAAAATAAGGTTGGGTGTCAATCGCTTGATTATTTAATACACCCCAACCTTGAGTTGCTAAGCGAGGTAGAAAAAATAACCTTTGCTCATACATTGGTTGTGTTGGAGAATATCGCGCAATCTCCCATAAAATCAACGCACCAACACCAAAACACGCGATCGCAGCGTGTGCAATATGTGCAACAAGAAATGTTCCTGACAAGTTAATGAATCGGGCATTTCCAGCCCACCAAGGATACTTAACCTTGTTTTTGCTGGATGTTTGCATCTTATTTAAAGCCTCAGTTTCAAAGGTTTCCTAGTCAATTACAAGAGCGTTCCGAGGAAATCCCACCTGACAAAACTGTTACAAACCTTAACTAAATAGGTGAAAATGACCGTAACTTAAAGGTTGGTAACTGGTCAATGGTAATTGGTACTAATATCTATTCCCTATTACCAATTACCTAACCTAAAAAGTGTAACTTTTAATCATGTCCATCTACTTAGTGTCATTATTATGAGCTATTAGAAATATCGCAATTAATTGCAGTATTTTTTAATGTTGTGCAATTTTTTGTAATCTAAACAATTGGCTAAAAGCTAAACGCTAACAACTAATCGCCATTCAACACCGCCGCAATCGAGTCAACAGTATCACAATCTCATCAATTGTTTGGCGAATTTCTGCTGCTGGTAAATTCGATTGATTCACAAGAATACTGAAAATCAATGGCTCATAACTAGTCGCATTGAGATATCCTGATAAAGTAACAATACCGCTCATTGAGCCAGTTTTTGCTTGGACAATGCCTTGCGCGGGGGTGTTCTGAAAGCGACTTTTCAAAGTACCACTGATTCCTGCAACTGGTAAAGAATCACGGTAGACAGTGGAACTCGCCATAACTCTTAAAGTTTGCACTAAAGCTTCTGGACTTGCCAGATTATGACGCGACAATCCTGATCCATCTGCTAATACATAACTATTTGGATCGACACCTAATGTTGTTAAGGTATTGCTAACAATCTCTAAACCATTATGACCTGTAAAGTCACTACTTGTTGCGATCGCCTCTGGTACTCTTGAAAGCGCAATCGCTCTCAATAATGCCTCAGCATACAGATTATTACTATTCTGATTTGTCTCAATCAAAAGTTGGGCTATCGGTGGTGATGTGATTGCAGCTAGTTCCTGCACATTTTCCTGACTCGAACGAGTGATAACTAATTGCTGAGTTGTAATCCCTGCATTTGCTAACGCAAGACGAAAACGCCGTAAAAAATGTTGTGTCGGTTCAACAACTGCTAAACTGACTGATTGCGGTTCAGCATCGACACTCAAGTTTCCTTTGATCTGAAGTACTGTACCTTTTAAGTCGCGGCTGACACTTGTTGTTGACGTTTCCTGTGCAGGAACTGTGACAGTCTCATTTTCAACTCGCCACCACACCGCTTCGATAGGATCAGTCCATTGTATTCTTAAGGGTTGACCGATCTGTTGCGGCAATAATTTTAGCTCTACCGCATTTTGATTCAAAATAAAGTTACCAACTGGCGCACCATAATCTGCTTGGATATCTTCCCATTCCCAAGTAGGATTTACCACCGCACCCTGAAAGTAACTATCTTCTGCAATGAGTTGGTTAACTTGACGAATACCACGCCGACTTAACTGTTGAACTAATTCTTGTAGCTGAGTGTTGGTAAAACTAGGATCTCCGCGCCCGACTATCCGTAAATTGTCACTACTGCCATAAACTGAGGTACGAATTTGAAATTGCGAACCCAATCGCTGCAAAGCGGCTGCAGTTGTAAATAATTTGGCATTGGAAGCTGGAATGAAAAACTTTTGCGCATCTCGGCTATAGAGGTTTTGTGCAGAAGACAATGTTTGAATGGAAATGCCCCAGCGCAACCGACTAAATTGAGGACGATTAGTGATATTCTCAATCGCTGTCCCAACTTGTGCAGGGCAAAGCTGTTGGGGAGATTGCTGTTTAACTGCACTTTGTGTTTGGGCAATTGCAGATCTGATACCGAATTGAGCAAAAAATAGGAGTAATAAGCTAATATACTTAAGCTTCACGCGAGCCATTACTGATAGTTGGACAAATATTATTTTGTGAGTATGCCACGAACCTGCAGCAATTTCTGCGATTTCTACATGAATAAATTACAGTGAAGTTTGACGCGAAAACTGCTGCGATCGCAAAGTAGTAAAATTTTGTGTATTTCAGTAGCTGTAATTTGTAGCAATTATGGGAATACTACGACGAAATTACAAAAAATACTATCCAGAGACGCAATTGTATTCAAGAAGTTCAAATAGATTTTTATCAAAATTTGCGATCGCATTTTCTACTTTGGCAATTATTTTTAGTTCCCTGACACTCGCCCGAGTGTTTACGCTACAACGCGAAGTAGAATCCTTGGAAGATTCAATCCGGCGATTAACTACTCTACCATCACCAGTTCCTTCTACTAACTTACCTAATACAACAGATAGCAATATCCCATCACCACCACCAGTTGTCGTACCATATTCCACGACAGCACCGTTACCCACAAGGACACTACCACCAGGTCAGTTTGTACAGTCTGCTTTAAACAATCAAGGGCAAGTCGAATTATTACAAGTGAACCGAAGTCCTCATCAAGCTAATGTTGTCAATGTGCAAATACGCATCCGTGCGCTAAAACTCAATATTCCCATGTCAGAATACATTGACTTGAGTAATACAACAGCACGCAATCCAACAACAAATGAAACTTATAAAGCGATTAGTGGTGAATCAACAGGTGTTGTGTCTTTGGGTGCAATGCAAAGTGCTAATCAACCCGTGGTTGATGCTTATGTATGGTTACAAGTACCAACCCAGATAGAAGTAATTGATATTTATATCCCTAACACTAAACCTTTTGAGAATGTACCAATTGCAAGTTAAACAGATGTCCGGCATAAATAATTAAAGCCCGCAGACTGAAGTCTGGGGCTACACATAAGTGTGCGCAGGCACACTGTTTGCTATGTTGCTAGGCAATTTTTACAGTTTAGTGCCACACTCTGGACAGAATTTGTTGGTAGTGACGTTCTTTGCACCACAATCGCTGCAATAGATGAGTTCTGCCACTGTGTCCTCCTTTGGGCGTTCCGGTAAGCCAATCATCTGGGCATTGCTTTTTCCAGGAGCAACCATTGGATAGCAGTTCTCATCTCTGGTAACATGAGCATCGACTAACACTGGACCATCATGTGCTAACATTTCGGTGATCGCATCTTGTAATTGATCGCGACTGTGAATGACTATCCCTTTGATCCCATACGCTTTTGCCAGCAACTCAAAATCTGGCATCGATGGTTCCATATTTGAAGAAGAGTAACGTTCGCCATAAAATGCTTGTTGCCACTGGCGCACCATACCTTGCCAACCATTATTAATAATGATAGTCTTGACATTGATACCATATTGTGCAAGCGTACCCAACTCTTGAAGATTCATCTGGAAACTTGCATCGCCACTGATACAAATCACTTGCTCATTGGGTAACGCGACTTTTGCACCCATAGCAGCAGGTAAACCATAGCCCATAGTTCCCAATCCCGCACTTGAAATCCAGCGACGCGGACCATTTTTCAAAAATTGTGCAGACCACATTTGATGCTGACCAACATCTGTGGTGTAGTAAGCGTCTGGAGCTTGACGACCAACTTCAAAAATGACTTCTTGAGGTGCAATACTATGATCGTGGTGAGGTACGACTAATGGATAGTCTTCGCGCCAGCGGTTAATCCGATTAAGCCATTCTTGGGTTTGATTAGGTGTGCCAGAAATTCCCGCAGCTTGAATGCGCCGCAACAATTCCTTCAGAACATTGCGCACATCACCAACAATTGGGACATCAGGTGTGCGATTTTTACCAACTTCTGCCGGATCGATGTCAACGTGAATGACCTTAGCGTGCGAGGCGAATTCGTCTAACTTCCCTGTAACGCGATCGTCAAATCTTGCACCAACACAAACGAGTAAATCGCACTCGCTTACTGCAAAATTTGCATATGCTGTGCCGTGCATCCCCAACATTCCTAACGCTAGCGGATGGTGTTCGTCAAACGCACCAATTCCCATCAGCGTTGTTGTCACAGGAATATTGAATAATTCGGCAAGTTGTTTAACCTCAGCGTGTGCATTAGCTGCGATCGCACCACCACCGACATACAATAATGGCTGCCGTGCCTGACGAATTAAGTCAATTGCTTGCACGATTTGTCGAGGGTTCCCTTTCACTGTAGGGCGATACCCTGGTAACTTGACACTTCCTGGTTCGACAGGAACATAGTCAAACTCTTCTAACCCGACATCTTTGGGAACGTCAATCAAAACAGGTCCTGGGCGTCCACTACCTGCAATATAAAATGCTTCGGCGACAATTCGCGCCATATCTTTAGGATCGCGCACAACATATGAGTGCTTAACTATTGGTAAAGTGATTCCATAAATATCAGTTTCCTGAAATGCATCCGTACCAATAGCTCCACGCGGTACTTGTCCTGTAATAATCACCATCGGAATCGAGTCCATATGGGCTGTGGCGATTCCTGTTACTAAGTTAGTCGCCCCTGGACCTGAAGTACCAAAGCAAACTCCAACTTTTCCGGTAGCACGCGCATAGCCATCTGCTGCATGAGCTGCACCTTGTTCGTGTCTTACCAAAATATGCTGAATTCCCCCAGCAGCTTCGGCGCGATACAGTTCGTCGTAAATCGGCAGAATTGCCCCACCAGGATAACCAAAAATATGGGTGACACCATGACGTTTAAGACTGTCAATGAGGGCATAACCGCCTGTTGCCCGTTGTGGTGCTGTAACTGGCGGTGCTGATACTTCCGGCTTGAGCCGAGGTTCAGCTTCTAGGGAAATGTTGTTTGATCGCGACTCTTCGTAGGGAACGCTTCGTGAACGCACTGGTAAAACCTCACGCAATAGCTAACTTGGTCGGGTTTGCTTTTGTATTTTAAAATGCATTTTAACTCGAATTTCTATTCTAATCTTCAGTAGAATTCTTGTGTTTACATATTAGAAAAAATACTTCTAAATAAAAATAAATATTTCTTCTCACATTTATATCGATAGACAGAACATGCAAGGTTTGATCAAACCAAAATTTTATTATCCTTCTTTCTTCTCAACTCCTCTAGCATTCCACCACGCAAATACCTTCAAGGCACAACAAGCTCATCAAGCATCTCGCAACACGCGGCGAGTATTTTTCCAAGCCCAAAACCCAACAATAATCACAAAAAGACTCATACTCAAAAGCACAGTGCGTAAACCTAAGGCATCTGCCAAAGGTCCTGTAATTGCTAGTGGCAAACTTAAGGCAATATTGACTGCATTGTTTTGAAACCCAAACACTTTACCATGCATTTCTGGAGGAGTTTGCTGTTGAATTAATGTTTGCATTGGAACGCCAATCAATGATGCACCTAAGCCGAGTAAAGCACTCAATCCCAATCCTAGCGGCAAATTACTTGTAAAAGTAAATACAGCAAGAACAAATGCCATACTTAAAAATCCATACAAAGGCAAAGGTTTATGGTGAAAGCGATCGCCCCAGTGTCCTAAAATTCCAGCACCCAAAGCCATCCCTACACCAGAAGCAGCCAATAAAAAACCAAATTGTGTTTCTCTTAAACCAATTTCTGCAGCAAGTTCAATTGTTAATACGGTCAGTGCAGCAAATACTGAATATAAAAGTGTTAATTGCAACATTGCATTCCATATTAAGCGATTGCGTTGCAGATAGCGCAAGCCTGCTTTAAAGTCACTCCACGGATGAACTGTTGCTACCTTAATGTCCTGAGATTTTTTTTCTTTGATGGTGACAAGTTGCATAATTACACCAGAAAGTAAATACAAGCCACCAACTAACAATTCCCTACCATATTCAATGCCCCAGTTACGAGCCAAACTCAACAAAGGTTCTCCGACAGCAAACCCCACAATTAAGGCTCCCATTGTTGTTGTTGCAAATAAAGCATTTGCCGCCATTAAATTTTCTCGCCGTACCAGTAGCGGAATGACAGCTTGCTCTGCTGGTGCAAAAAACTGTGTCACTGTAGAAATGACAAATGTCAGTATCAGTAAAATCAAAAACTCCCTTGGCAACCAAGGAATAGCGATTGTGAGAATGCCACGAATTATATCTGCTGCAACCAAGACAGGTTTTTTGCGGTAGCGATCGACAAAAATTCCACCAGCCGATCCAAAGAAAATAGCAGGTAGTGTAAAAGCAAGCATGAGTGTTGATCGCATTGAGTTTTCCATGCCTGGGGTTGTTTGATAATCACCCAAAAGCGCAATCAGCAAAACAAAGAAAACTTTATCGGCAATTTGAGAGAATAACTGCCCAATCCACATCAATATAAAAGGGCGATTCTTGAGTAAGGCGCGGAAGCCTCTACCAAAATCGGGTGGTTCTTCAACAGGAAACATAAGATTAGTGATTAGTGGTGCTTTGGCTAGTGATTAGTTATAGCAATTTCTCCCTTGCTTCCTTTACCTGTCCATATTGCTTTAACAGCATAATCAAAAATTCAGCAGCACTCAGGTGCGCTAAGGTTTGCGAGTCTTTTGTATAGCAGCCAGAGACGTTGTGCGGCGATCGCCATAATGTTAAATGGTCGACTGCAGGTTCAGCATAGAAATTATGACTACCACTTCCCAGCATGGCAGAACTCCAGTGTGTAAAGTAATCATGACTGAGGCGATGTAGAGGAAAGTTGCCAAAAAGTGGAACTCCCCAACCATCGATCGCAATTAAAGCTAAAACTTGCCCACCTAAGCTTTGCCAAACACTGGCAGCTAAAATTGCACCGACTACTCCGGCACTAAATGCAATAAAGACGACTGGCGATCGCCGCTGGGAATTGCCAAGCTGTGCTTGCAAAAACTGTAAAAGGTGTAGTGATAACACTGCATAGTCGTGGTTAGGGTAAATCAGGAAATTGTAGGTATCGCTTGCAGTTGCGTTTAGCCCTTGTACAAATTCTTGTGTCAGATGGGGTGCGTGAATGCCTGGACAAATAACAATGTGCATCAGTCTTTAGATGTAAATAAGATAAAGATTCCGTAAAGATACTCTAGCGATCTCAGTAGGCAGACAGCACAATTTGAGGAGGGAATTACATAAATGGAGCAAAGATGAACACAACTATGAGCCAAGGGCAAGAAGCTAATGCCAAAAGTTCATCAGTAGATATCATCAATACTCCATTGCCAAATGAAGTTGCAAGGCTGCAAGCACTTAACCAGTATCACATTCTAGATACCACTCCTGAAGCAGCCTTTGATGAAATTACTAGCTTAGCTGCATACATTTGTCAGACACCCATCGCCTACATCAGCTTAGTCGATGCTCAACGCCAGTGGTTCAAATCAAAAGTGGGAATTGCAACAACAGAAACTCCGCTTCAGATTGATTTTTGTACTCATACTATCCAGCAATCCGAAGCTTTGGTTGTTTCAGATACGTTAGCAGATAAACGCTTTGCTACTAATCCACTTGTGACTTCAGAACCTTACATTCGCTTTTATACAGGTATTCCTCTCATTACAGTCGAAGGTTACTGCCTAGGTACGCTGTGCGTCATGGATTACGTACCGCGAGAACTTACTTTTGCTCAAGTAGAAGCATTACAAAAACTTGCTAGTCAGGCAATGCAACTGATTGAGTTACGCCGTAATTTAGGAAATTTAGCAAGTGCTACTACTCGACCTCAACAAACAAAAAGTAAATATTTTCTCAAAAATGTTGCAGCAGGTTTTGGCATAGCTTCTCTTATTTTAATGATTGTTGGCTTCTTTTCCTACCGAAATCTTAATAGGCTAATTAGTACTCATACTCAAGCAACAAACTCACATGAGGTATTAGAAAAACTAGAAAATGTGATTTCTCAAATAAAAGATGTAGAAACTGGACAGCGTGGTTATGTCATTACTGGTAAAGAAAATTATTTAGAACCATATAATATAGCTACTTCTTCTATTGGACAAAAACTTGAAGAATTGAGATACTTTATAGGTTCTGACCCAAAGTATCAGCAACAACTAGACAAACTTGAGTCACTTATTCAGCAAAGAATTGCTGTCAGTCAGTATGTGATTAATACACGAAAAAAGTTTGGCTTTGAAACTGCAAAACAATTAGTATTAGCAGGTAGAGGTAACTATCTCATGGAGCAAATCCGCAAAACGGTGCGTGAGATTGAACAAAAAGAAGATGCTATCTTTCAGGAGCGATCGCTACAAGCTCAAGAAAATGCTCGCTTTGCTGTTTCTACTTTTACTGCTGGTATTTTACTCAATCTTGGTTTATTTTCAGCAGTTTACTATCTAACATATCGAGAGATTAAACAACGAAAGCGAACTGAAGTCGTACTCGAACAAGAACGCGACTTTACATCAGCCGTGCTGAATACAAGTAGTGCTTTAGTATTTGTTACTGATACTCAAGGGAGAATCGTTCGTTTCAATCAAGCTTGTGAAACACTCACTGGCTACTCTTTTAGTGAAGTTAGAAGTAAAAATTTTTGGGATTTATTGATTCCAACAGAAGATATAGTGCAAGTCAAAATGCTCTTTCATCAACTCCAAACAAGTTTGTCACATCAATGTGAGAATTACTGGCTAACAAAAAATGGCGATCGCCGCTTAATTGCTTGGTCAAATACGACACTGCTTGATGCGGATGGAGATGTTGAATATATCATCAGTACTGGTATTGACATCACCGAGGAAAAGCAAGTCAAAGAAGCCTTACAACAAACAAACACGCTTCAAACAGCAATTTTGAATAGTACAAGCTATATGGTTATTTCTACTGATATAGATGGTACTATTTGTACTTTTAATCATGCCGCTCAAAAATTACTAGGTTACTCGGCTGAAGAAGTTGTTGGCAAAACAACACCAGTCATTTTTCACGATCTTCAAGAAGTCGTGCAACGAGCACAAGTGTTATCATCTCAGGGAATAGACATTACTCCTGGATTTGACGTCTTTGTTGCCCAAGCGCGGCGGGGAGAAATCGACGAGCAAGAATGGACTTATATCCGTAAAGACGGTAGTCGCTTTCCTGTACTTTTATCAATCACAGCTTTAGGCAATGTTGATGGCAACATCACTGGATTTCTCGGAATTGGTAGCGACATTAGCGATCGCAAGCAGACGCTAGAAGCATTACGTACGAGCCAAGCTAGTCTTAATTTAACATTAGAAGCTGCTCAGATGGGGACTTGGAACTGGGATATGCTCACTCACGAAGTGACTTTTTCCGAACGACTAAGCTTCATCTTTGGGTTTCCTCCAGGTACTCATCAAGCAACTTTCCAAGATTTCATCAATATTATCCATCCTGAAGATCGCGCAATTGTTGAGCAAGATATTGCTCGTGCAGTTGAGGGAGGAGTAAATTACAATGTCGAGTTTCGCATTTTTTGGTCTGATGGCAGTTTGCGTTGGGTAGGTAGCCAAGGTCAAGTTTACTATGACAATGGTCAAGCAATACGTTTAGTGGGAGTATCAATGGATATTACTAAACGCAAGCATACTGAACAAGCACTCCAGCAAGCCAACGTCAAGTTAACTGATTGGGTGAGCGAATTAGAAGAGCGTAACCGCGAAATTACTTTTCTAGGAGAGATGAGCGAGATTTTGCAAGCTTGCCACACTGTAGAAGAAGCTTACAAAGTTTTACCAAGTTTAATACAACCTTTATTTCCACAGATCTCCGGCGGCATCTTTCTGATTAATGCTTCTAGGAATATGGTAGAAGCAGTCGCAACATGGGGTAGATCTATCAGCCAGACACTCTTTAAATCTGATGATTGTTGGGCGCTGCGGCGCGGTAGGGTACACTGCATGGATACGCACACAGGTTTAGTTTGTCAGCATCTTGAGCATGCGGCTTCAAGTACAGCATATCTGTGCGTACCAATGATGGCACAAGGCGAAGCCCTCGGACTACTACACTTAAGTTCTCCAGAATTAGCATTAACTCAAGGAAAAAAACAGCTAGCGACTACAGTTGCAGAGCATATTAGTTGGGCATTAGCTAACTTAAAATTGCGAGAGAAACTTCAAAATCACAGCATTCGCGATGCGCTCACAAATTTATTCAATCGCCGTTATATGGAAGAATCGTTAGAACGCGAACTGTTTCGGTGCGATCGCAAGCAGCAATCTTTAGGCGTCATTATGATCGATGTCGATCATTTTAAACGCTTCAATGACACCTTCGGTCACGAAGCCGGTGATGCTGTTTTACGTGAAATTGGGCTATTTTTGCAAAGCAATATTCGCAAATCGGACATCGCTTGTCGTTATGGTGGTGAAGAGTTAACGCTAATTTTACCCGAATCTACTTTAGAGACTGTTCAACAACGCGCAGAGCAAATTCGTGAGGGTGTGAAGCATTTACGCATTCAACATCGCCAACAAATATTAGGCACAGTTACCCTTTCACTCGGAATTGCTTGTTTTCCTCAACACGGCTCAACTTCTACAACCTTGATTCAAGCGGCAGATGCAGCACTGTACTGTGCTAAAACCTCAGGACGCGATCGCGTCCTGACTGCTGAAATTCTATAACAGGGCAGGCAAGAAGATACTTACTTACTCGCTTCACAAAACCATTTTTTGTCAATCAATAAGATTAGTAACACTATCACTTCATTGACAAGCTGACATCGCCTCGTGAGAAAGCAATTCTCATCATTCATTTAGACGTGATGCTGCTCATTTGTCATGTTCTCCTCATACTGAGGTTGCTTAAGCACCAATAAATAGTATTTTTTTATACAAAAAACAAGTAGATATCACCTTAAGATAACAAACTTGTCTCTAGATAGATGCAACTCCTCAGTTTACTAGTCCGTGGCAGGAGAATGGTCACAAAATGATAAAAAAGTTTAATAGACGTAAATTTCTTGTATATGGTTCGGCAACATTTGGGACAAGCCTATTGCTGAAAGCTTGTGCAAATGATGAAACAACGACTACTACCAGTGCCACAAATGCTTCATCACCGACGGCTACTGGCGCTAGTGGTGGCGGAGACACTATCAGAGTAGGCATTTTACACTCGCTGAGTGGCACAATGGCAATTAGCGAGCAAAGCGTTGTTGACGCTGAACAGTTAGCGATTGAAGAAATTAATAATGCTGGCGGTGTCTTAGGCAAAAGAATTGAAGCGATCGTTGAAGATGGTGCTTCAAACTGGGACACTTTTAGAGAAAAAGCCACAAAATTAATTGACCAAGATCGAGTTGTCGCTGTATTCGGTTGTTGGACTTCTGCAAGTCGTAAAAATGTCTTACCTGTTTTTGAGCAAAAAGATCATATGCTCTGGTATCCAGTGCAATATGAAGGGCAAGAATGTTCTCGCAACATCTTTTACACAGGGGCAGCACCAAATCAACAAATCGAACCATCTGTAGATTGGTTGCTACAAAATAAAGGCACCGATTTCTTTCTAGTTGGTTCTGACTACGTTTTCCCCCGTACTGCAAATACAATCATCAAAGCGCAAGTTGCCGAAAAAGGTGGCAGAGTTCTCGGAGAAGATTACTTACCATTAGGCAATACCGAAGTTACGCCAATTATCACCAAAATTAGACAAGCGTTACCTAATGGCGGTGTCATTTACAACACTTTGAATGGCGATAGTAATGTAGCATTCTTTAAACAGCTACAAGGTGCAGGCTTGACTCCAGATCGCTATCCTTCAATGTCAGTCAGTATTGCAGAAGAAGAAGTCCGCGCGATTGGTGCTGACTATCTTGAAGGACATTATGCCGCATGGAACTACTTCCAAACAGTAGAAACTCCAGAAAATCAAAGATTTGTCCAAGCTTTTAGACAAAAGTACGGACAAGATCGCGTCACTAACGATCCGATGGAAGCTGCTTACATTGCAGTTTACTTGTGGAAGCAGGCTGTCGAAAAAGCAGGAACAGCAGAAGATTTAGCAAAAGTCCGTGCAGCTGCTTACGGGCAAACACTAAATGCCCCTGAAGGCACAGTCACAATGCAACCAAACCATCATATTTCTAAAGTTGTCCGCATTGGTCAAGTCAGAAATGATGGCATGTTTGAAATTGTTAACTCTACTGATTCAGCTGTCGAACCTATTCCTTGGAATCAATTTGTGAAAGAAACCAAGGGTTATGCCTGTGATTGGTCTGATCCTAACAAAGGTGGCAGATTCAAAGCTGCTTAGAAGCTAGAGGCTAGGGACTAGAGGCTTTTAGTCTTTAGTTCCTAGTTTGTTTTAGGAGGCAAAGCGTGCTAATTGGATTATTTGACGGCTTGTTTAATGGCATTAGTATTGGTGCTGTATTGTTGATTGCAGCGCTAGGGCTAGCGATTGTGTTTGGGCTAATGGGCGTGATTAATTTGGCGCATGGTGAATTGATGATGCTTGGTGCCTACACTACGTTCGTCGTGCAGAATGCTTTTAGACAATTTGGCGAACCTTTTTTTGAGATTTATATCTTTTTCGCCTTAATTGCCGCATTCTTTGTAACGGCGGGGGTGGGATTAATTCTCGAACGAGGAGTGATTCGCTATCTTTACGGGCGTCCTTTAGAAACCTTGCTTGCTACTTGGGGCGTCAGTTTAATTTTGCAGCAGTTTGTACGTAGTGTAAATTGGGTTTTGGTCATTGGTTTAGCAGTATTTTGTGTCTTGTTTTTTGGTGGTTTATGGATTTTAAATCACCGTCAAAACCGCGCTTTTCATAAATGGGCGATCGCTGCATTATTACCGCTATCGTTAGGAATTGCGATCGCCGTTGGTAGATTTTTAGCCGATACATATCAGCTAGCAGTGACTAGACCTTGGTTTGGCGCACAAAACGTCGATGTTTCTGCACCAACTTGGCTGCGTGGCGGTTTACCGTTGGGTAACTTCCAATTACCTTATGCACGACTGTTCATCATTGCATTAACAATCGTCTGCGTTGCTGGACTTTACTACTTTTTACAGCGATCGCCCTGGGGATTACGTATTCGCGCTGTTACTCAAAATCGCAGCATGAGTTCGTGTTTAGGAATTCCCACCCAAAAAGTCGATGCCCTCACTTTTGCCTTAGGTTCGGGTCTAGCTGGTGTTGCGGGGTGTGCAATTAGCTATCTCGGTTCGGTAGGGCCAAATACTGGGCAAAACTACATTGTTGATACCTTTATGGTTGTTGTTGTTGGTGGTGTCGGTAAGTTAGTAGGTACAATTGTTGCTGCATTGGCAATTGGTACTGTGAACTATCTCGTCGGTTCAGGTACGCTGGCAATTTTATTTACCCCCATTCAGCCACTTGCTGATTTCTTTACCTTCTTTGCAACCACAAGTATGGCAAAGGTGATGGTCTTTGCTTTAATTATTGCCTTTTTACAAGTGCGTCCTGGCGGTATATTCCCTCAGAAAGGACGTACTGTTGATGCGTGAAGAAGGGGCGAGGAGTGAGGAGTGAGGGGAAGAGGAAATAAGGAAATTAAGGAGAGGTAGCAGTGGATGCAGTTTCGCGCATTGGGGCTAGAGGTAAGCGACAGGCATTTTGGATAGAAGCAGCAATTGTAGGCGCGATCGCATTGTTTTTAATCATTGTGATGCCTGTGGTATTGAGTAACTTTCGTCTTAACTTACTGGGGCGATTTTTATCATTAGCAATTGTTGCTTTAGGAATTGATTTAATCTGGGGATACACTGGCTTATTAAGCTTAGGACACGGCATTTTTTTTGCATTAGGTGGGTATGCGATCTCCATGCATATCAAACTCGAAGATGCTGATGGTGGATTGCCAGACTTTATGAGTTTATATGGCGGTACTGAATTACCCTGGTTCTGGGAACCTTTTTATTCTTTCCCCTTTGCAACTTTTGCTGTTGTAACTATTCCAGCACTTCTGGCTGGAGTTCTTGGGTATTTAGTCTTCCGCAATCGCATCAAAGGCGTCTATTTTTCTATCCTTACCCAAGCAGCAACCATTGTCTTTTTTAACTTTTTCAATGGACAACAGAAGTTATTTAACGGAACTAATGGTTTAACGAATTTCCAAACACTATTAGGCGCATCAGTTAACACTCAATCTACCCAGTTTGTTTTTTATAGCCTGACAATTATCCTACTCGTTGGTGCTTATGCCCTTTGTCGTTGGTTAACAAGCGGACGCTTTGGACGCTTACTCATGGCAATTCGCGATGATGAAAGTCGCGTACGGTTTTCGGGTTACAATCCCACAGAATTTAAAGTACTTGTTTTCGCCGTTTCTGGTGCACTAGCAGGTATCGCTGGAGCAATGTACACTCTTCAAAGTGGTTCTGTTTCGCCTAGATTAATGGATGTTGCTTTCTCAATTGAAATGGTAATTTGGGTAGCAATTGGTGGCAGAGGAACACTTGTTGGTGCAATTTTAGGTGCACTATTAGTAAACTATGCTCGTAGTTTCTTAAGCGAACAATTTGCTGAAATTTGGTTATTTTTCCAAGGTGCACTCTTTTTAATCGTTGTTACAGTTCTACCAGATGGAATTGTTGGTTGGCTAAAAAGTCAAGGAATTCAAAGCTTAAGAGGTCGCAAACAAGCTTTCACCTATCCCAGCTTAGAAGAAGATCCAGAAATCCAACAAGAACGACAAGAACTAGAAACAAAAAGTAGCGAATAAATAGCAAAGTTTATACCCGCAAAACCTCTTTTCTCTTTATCTATGTGCCGCTGTGGTTCGTCTATATCTATATAAATAACAAAGAAATACCAAAATAATCAGCAGAAATATACTATGCAAAAAATCTTAGAAATTGAAGATGTAACAGTAAGCTTTGATGGTTTTAAAGCATTAAACGATCTTAATTTTAACTTAGATGTCGGCGAACTGCGAGTTCTTATCGGTCCAAACGGAGCCGGAAAAACGACATTTTTAGACGTGATTACGGGTAAAACTAAACCAACAAAAGGAAGAGTTTTATTCAAAGGACGTAACTTGCGATCGCTCAGCGAACATCAAATTGCTAGACTTGGAATTGGTCGTAAGTTTCAAACTCCGCGTGTTTATCTCAATTTAACGCCAAGAGAAAATCTCGAACTTACTAGCAACCGCAAAAAAAATGTTTGGTCAACTTTAGTTGGTAAACCAAAAAATGCTGAACGTAACTCAGTAGCAGGTTTACTCGAAACAATTGGTTTAAGTTCCCGCGCTGATATTCCCGCTGGTTTACTTTCACATGGCGAAAAACAGCGTTTAGAAATTGGGATGTTAGTTGCGCAATCACCCGATTTACTCCTTGTAGATGAACCTGTTGCAGGATTAACAGATGAAGAAACTGAAAATATTGGCGATTTATTACTCGCTTTAGCCGAAAGTCATTCGATTTTGGTGATTGAACATGATATGGAATTCGTTCGCCAAATTGCACGAAAAGTCACTGTTCTGCATCAAGGTTCAGTACTGTGTGAAGGAAACATCGATCAAGTTCAAAACGATCCTAAAGTTATTGAAGTGTATTTAGGACAGCCGATGGATGACTCAGATACAGCACACTCACTCGAACTCGAAGCTTCAGGATCAGAACTGTAATTTAACGCATTCAACAAAATAGCAAATATGAGTTACACCCGTGATGCGATCGCCCCAGATGCAACTGCAGTTAGTCAAGACAAAACGCTGCAAGTCTCTGACCTTAATGTTTACTATGGCGAAAGTCATATCCTCCGCAATGTCGATTTAAGCGTTCCTGCAGGGCAAATGGTGTGTCTCATTGGACGCAATGGTGTTGGCAAAACGACACTACTCAAATCTATTATGGGATTAATTCGTCCCCGTAGCGGTGCGATCGCCTTTGACGGTGCAGTGATTAACTCAAAAACTCCCGATCAACGTGCCAAATTAGGAATTGGTTATGTTCCCCAAGGAAGAGAAATTATCCCTCGCTTAACTGTAAAAGAAAATCTACTCCTCGGACTCGAAGCACGACGTAATAGCAAACATAGTAAGGAAATTGCTGCAGAAATTTTTGAATTATTTCCCGTATTGAAAACAATGCTATCGCGCATGGGCGGTGACTTGAGTGGCGGACAACAACAACAACTTGCGATCGCGCGGGCGTTAATGGGACAACCACGATTACTTGTCTTAGATGAACCCACTGAAGGTATTCAACCATCAATCATATTAGAGATCGAAGCAGCTGTGCGGCGAATTATTGCTACTACAGGAATTTCAGTTTTATTGGTTGAACAACATCTTCATTTTGTACGCCAAGCAGATTACTACTATGCAATGCAAAAAGGCGGTATTGTTGCTTCCGGAAGTACGAGCGAACTAAGTCAAGATGTGATTCAAAGATTTTTAGCTGTCTGAATTTTATTCATTAGCATCAGTTAGTCAAATCTAATCCAAGTAGTTTGATTAGATAAATTAAACTCTAGCTTTTTGTTTGCTTGGTGCGATCGCTCAACAAAAAATCCTGGAATGGCTTTATCCAAGTAGCTAGAAGTAGGGTAACACCCAGTAGCTCAAGTATAAAACTTCCAGGATACGAATATGCGTTGCGATTTGTTTTTCCTGCTATTAGCTATATTAGTTGTTTACGAACAAATCAACTTCTAACTAAAGAATAATTTTATAATAAAGTCTTTATGTAGTCCCGATCGCATTAAATGCGTACTATTTAAAGCTCTTCAAAGCAACAACAGAAACTATTACGCTCTAAATCCAGAATAAATTTCTGTTTTATTATTTTGCAATTATTTGTATTCTCAGACACAGATATTTATTAAATAGATATTTAACTATAGTGATACTTGCCAAAAACAAATTATTGAACTAAGGAAAGATTAACAACGCTTGCTAAAGCAGCATCATTCAAGGTATAGCACTGTATAGGAATAAATTAAATAATGTCACTGTTAGACTACTTAGTTGTCATTACAATATTGTTGACTTTATTTCCTTTAGCAATAACCAAAATGAAATCTGCATTGGTGCAGGAAGACATTAAAACTTTTTCTGTGTGGGTTTTTGTCACTTGTTTTCTTGCAGGCTTACCGTTTATGGTCATGACTCTGGCAACGGCAACCTAAAAAATTACGCATACTTATCAAGATATCACTCAATCCAATGCTGCTAAGTGGGTAAGATAGAAAAGTACTGACCCCTGAAGTAGCACAAATGACTTCCACTGTCTTGCTCCCACGGTTAAACGCTCCGACTTTGCATCGATTGCCCAACGGTCTGACGATCGTAGCAGAGCAAATGCCGATAGAAGCCGTCAATCTCAGCTTGTGGGTCAATGTTGGTTCTGCGGTAGAATCAGATGCAATCAATGGTATGGCTCATTTCTTAGAGCACATGGTATTTAAAGGCACACAACGCTTGTGCAGTGGTGAATTTGAGCGACTGATCGAAGAAAGGGGTGCGGTCACAAATGCGGCAACAAGCCAAGACTATACTCATTATTACATCACAACAGCACCAAAAGATTTTGCTCAGTTAGCACCCCTACAAATTGACGTTGTTCAAAATTGTATGATTCCTGACGATGGCTTTGAGAGAGAACGATTAGTTGTTCTTGAGGAAATTCGTCGTTCTGATGATAATCCTCGCCGTCGGACGTTTCAACGTGCTATGCAAACAGCATTTGAGTGCTTACCATATCGCCGTCCTGTCATTGGTTCAGCAGAAGTTATTTCTCAGCTAACACCCCAGCAGATGCGCGACTTTCATCAGACATGGTATCAACCACGCTCAATGACAGCTGTTGCAGTCGGTAATTTACCTGTAGAAGAACTGATTGAAGTGGTTAGTGATAGTGTCCAAACAAACCTGTCACATACACCTCAAGAATATAGCCCTACAACTACTTCCGAGTCACCCTTTAAAGAAATTGTCCGCCGAGAATATGTAGATGAAAGTTTACAACAAGCACGCTTAGTCGTGGTGTGGCGAGTTCCAGGTTTGATCCAAATGGAGCAAACTTATGCTCTGGATGTACTAGCGGCAATTTTAGGACACGGTCGCACTTCACGGCTAGTGCGCGAACTCAGAGAAGAAAAAGGCTTAGTTTCTCATATATCTGTCAGTAACATGACACAGCAACTTCAGGGAACCTTTTATATCTCTGCGGCATTACCTGTTGAAAATATTCCTGTTGTGGAAGCAGCGATCGCCCAACATATCCAAACAATCCAAACTCAACCTGTCCAAGAATCAGAAATTGCCCGGATTCGTACTCAGGTGGCAAATCGCTTTATTTTTGGCAACGAAACTCCTAGCGATCGCGCTAGTCTCTATGGCTACTATCACTCAATGGTTGGCGATTTAGAGCCTGCTTTTGAGTATCCAACTAAAATTCAAAGAGTAGATGCTACTGATATACTCGCCGCAGCGCAACAGCATCTATCGGCAAATGCTTATGGAGTTGTTATTCACAAACCAGCATGAATTGGTCAGAAATTGCCCAGAATATAAGTAGAGTAACGGGAAAGGCATTCCTTGTCAATCAAACACGCTCAGTAAGTGGTGGCTGTATCAACCAAGGTTATGCCATTAGTAGCAATACTGATACTTACTTTGTCAAGCTCAATTCCCCTTCCCAAGTTGCCATGTTCGAGGCAGAAGCTCTAGGATTGCAACAAATGCTTGCAACTAATACTATTCGAGTGCCTCAACCGATTTGTTGGGGAGTTGTAGGAAGTTCGTGTTATCTCGTTTTAGAGTGGATTGATCTTGGTCGAGGTAATGAATTAATCTGGGAAGAAATGGGGCGACAGCTTGCAAAGATGCATAAAACACAGCAGTTGTCAAAAAAGGCTGCCTTTGGTTGGAACATCAATAACACCATCGGTTCAACACCCCAAATCAATGATTGGACAGCAGACTGGGCAGAGTTTTTTGCGAAACACCGTTTAGGATATCAGTTCAAATTAGCAAATCGACGCGGCGGACATTTCCCACAGCAGCAAGCATTGTTAGCCGCTGTTCCAGAGTTATTAACGCATCAACCACAACCGTCTTTAGTTCACGGAGATTTGTGGGGAGGTAATGCAGCATGTACAACCACAGGAGAACCGATTATATTTGATCCTGCGACTTATGTAGGCGATCGCGAAGTTGATATTGCCATGACAGAGTTGTTTGGTGGTTTCCCTGCTGCTTTTTATCAAGGCTACAATACAGTTTTTCCTTTAGAAAAAGGTTATGAAAAACGTAAAACTTTGTACAATCTCTACCACATCTTGAATCATTACAATCTCTTCGGGGGTAGCTACAGTGCACAGGCTAACCGCATGATTGCTCAAATTTTAAGCAGCTAAGGTCAGAGTTTTGAGTGTTGAGTTGTCAATAAATATTTTTTCCTATCACCAATTACCCACGATAATCTGGTTATTTAACCAGAGACAATATAAGTACTTATGCAAAAATCAGTATCCGTAAACTGGGCAACAATTCAACATAAGCTAACTCCTTACCTGTTTTTGTTACCAGCTTTACTCATCTTGGGCTTGACTGTATTTTGGCCTGCACTTCAAGCATTTTATCTCAGCTTCACGCGCTACGAATATGATTTGACACAAGCACCACAATGGGTAGGTTGGGAGAACTTTCAGCGGTTGTGGACTGATGCTGTATTTTGGCAGACGCTAGGCAATACTGTACTTTATCTTGTGTGCGTTGTACCAGTGTTAGCGATCGCACCTTTAGCACTTGCTATTTTGGTCAATCAAAAACTCTGGGGAATGCACTGGTTTAGAGCAGCATATTACACCCCAGTTGTCATTTCAATGGTTGTTGCCGGAATTGCCTGGCGGTGGATTTATGAAGGTAATGGACTACTCAATCAGATCATTCGGCAAATTGGTTTATCAGAAAAAGGCATTCCGTGGTTAACAAGTCCTCAGTGGGCACTATTTAGCGTCATGGCGGTTACTGTCTGGAAAGGGCTAGGATACTACATGGTCATTTATCTAGCTGGGTTACAAGCAATTCCCGCAGACTTGTATGAAGCTGCTGCGATCGATGGTTCTGACGGTATTCGCAAACACTGGGATATCACAGTACCGTTAATGCGACCATATCTTGTTTTAGTCGCAGTTATTTCGGCAATCTCTGCAACGAAAGTGTTTGAAGAAGTTTATATTATGACGCAAGGTGGACCGCGCAATAGTTCAAAGACAATTGTTTATTATCTCTACGAGCAAGCTTTCCGTAACTTAGAAATGAGTTATGCTTGCACAATTGGGTTAGTTCTGTTTTTAGGAATTTTAGTTCTATCCATATTGAATCTAAAGTTAACAAAACAGCGCATATAAAGTTGCTAATCGCTGTTAGTTACTTCAAAACCGATTTTCATATTCTAAAATTGCCCGTGTTTCTCCTGTAATATCTGTGGCAGCACGTAAGCGAAATTCTTCATTGAGTCGATAATTCAGACCAATGCGTGTTGGATCGTCGGATGTCAGAACTCGCAAAACAGAAACAGAAAGATTACCTGAGACATCAATACCAGCTTCTGCGGCTAAATCAAGTGCGGAAGTACGTCCGCCAGATTCTGTGCCAACCGTCGGAAATAAACGTAACTCGGATAAACCAAAAGCATTACCAATATTTGTGACAGCGCTTTGGAAGTTACCTAATAAAGCTGTTCCTGCTATGTTAGCAAGCCCTAATACACTATCCCCACGTCCTAAAGTATCGATAAAACCACCACCCAGCAAAGCAACAATCTCAGATTGACTGCGAGAAGGATTGCTTGTTAGTTCTAAATTATCAAAAAGTTGACTTGCAGGACCTTGAACCTCAGCTTGGACGCGCACTGTCTCAAAACCACCTAAGTCTGTAGAGAGAGTCGCATCTGTGTCGGCAATATCGCCAGATAAAGGTGTCGTTGCAACTCGACTGCGCGTGACTTCTGGTACTCGTGTTACTAGGCGAATATCTAATTCAGGATCGAGTCCTTGATTTGGTCTAAAGGTTGCTGTGTGTTCATAATTACGCGATAGTACAAATTGAGTCGTAAACAAATTGACACCACCACGACGTAACCGAATTACTCCATCTGGACGCAGATCGTTGAGTGCACCGCTAACATTAAGCGAACCTGTTGCTTCTATATTGACAATGGGTGGACGAGTGACAGAAATACTATTACCCAAAGTCAACTGTAAGTTATTAAACTCTGGAACTGTAATTCCGTCTTGATTTGCACCAACTGGTGTTGCAGTCCCTGGTGTAGCACCATTACCATTTTCTTCAGGAATAGATATTTCACCTTGTGCAAGTTCAACTTCACCGCCAATAACTGGGTTAAGGACATTTCCAGTAACAACCACATTACCACTAGCCCCACCACGATATAATCCATCAAGATTAAGAGCTAACTGATTGAGGTCGATTGTCAGAGGATTGCCAAAATCTGGATCAGTCGGTGAAAAATTACTGAAAATTGGCACAACTCCCTGGGCAACAACATTACCGCGTGAGAAATTACCTTGAAGACGATCGACTTGAATTCGGTCAAGATTAAAGTTAATTGTGCCTGTGACATCAGTGAGAGGTTCCGGCAAAGCTTGGGCAGTAATTGTTGCATTACTAACTGTTGCGATCCCTGTGGCAACAGGTTCTTGAGTTGTTCCGCTGACTTGAAGTTGAACTTGTCCTTGTCCTCCTTCCCACGCAACAGCGTCAGTCAGTAAATTGATTAATGCTAAGCCTTCATTCTGAACATTAATATCTAAACTAATTTGGTCGCTATCGGGCGTAACAGTTGCAAAAGGCAGTTCTAAAGGTATGCTACCAGTAATTGTGATTGGTTCAGGACCAGCAACAACGACATTACTACCAATATTAAATCGGGCATTAGCATAACTAAAGCTAGCAGTTGCCGACTCAACAGGTCTTTCATTGAGTGTTCCGGCACTAAGTTCCACTTCTCCGATCGCTTGAGGATTTTCAATTGTTCCAGCTAAAGTTGCTGAACCGTTTAATTGCCCTGTGACATCTACTGGTAAATCAACAAAATCTGCCAGCATAGCAATCGGAAAATTCGTTACTTGTAATTGACCAGATTGTTCTGTACCGCCTACTTGCCCTGTAAAAGCAACAAGAGACTCATCCGATTGAATCCGCAAAGGTAATAATGTTAAAACACCGTCCTCAAAACTACCTTGGGCAATCACTTGATCGGCATGATAAGAACCCCATTGCCAATCTTGACCTTGCAAATCGAAATTGGCGGTGACACCAGCTGGCAAAGAACCACTCACAGCCACAGTTCCACTAAATGTTCCTTGAAAATCTGCAAGTTCAGGCAATGGCGATGCATTTTGACGTTGTTGGCGCTGTTGTTGTAGTAGCGTTGTAATTTCTGAATAACGGCGAATTTGTGTGAGTAGTGGTGCGTCTGGTAAACCTACTGGTGTGGTGTTGAGAGTGTCCGCACCAGCATAGGTGGGTGGTTCTATACCGCGTTGGAAATCATCTAAATTAAAGTACCGCAATGCAGCTAAAACAGTTTGCACTTGACCGTTAGCAATATCAACTTGGGCATCAAACTCAGGTCCTGTAGGAGTTTGCGTTAAGCTACCTGCAAAAGCATAACGACTGTCTCCCTGAACAAACTCGCCTCCTGTCAGCGATCCTGTACCATCTGCAAAACGAATTTGTCCGACAACTCGATTTCCGGTGAGAGTGCCAATAGCAGGTTCAGCGATCGCAATATTTCCAGCAACAGCGAATGTTGTCGGATTCACTGTTAAATCGCCTGTGAGTTGTCCTGAAACTGGTGCATTACCTAATATAGGAAGATTAGGCGTTAAATCTAATACTGCTAAAGGAAAATTTTCAATATTGACTAATAAATCTTCGCCAACGCTACGCCCTCTAGCAATTGCTGCATCGCGCCGGACTAAAAAAGAAACTGGTCGATTCTCACTATCTAAGTTCAACGCAATTTGATCTTGACCGCCAGAAACGTTTAATTGCAATCCCTCAGTAGCAGTTAACTGAACATTTCCCCTTAACTGTGGGGCAAAGCCTAAATCATTAACTGCCAAGTTTTGTAGTTGTAATGCACCTACCACATTCGGTGCGGTTAAAGTTCCTGTGATATTACCAGCAAAATTTGCACTCCCTGCGAGATTCACTGCCGCAGGCAGCTCAAAAGGTAAATCTTGTAAACTGTAATCTTGTGCTTGGACATTGAGATTTAACTCAGTAACTTCCGGCGCACCTGATGGAGTCACTTGCGCAAAAATAAGTCCGCTTGCTCTTAAATTTGGTGCTGTTGCTTGCTCAACAATAACGCGATCGCCAGCCCAACCCACCCTTGCTGTTAGGGGTTGTTGTACAGGTCCAATTCCTTGAGAAAAACGCAAATCTCCCACGGCGCGAACATCTGCTAAATCAAACGAATCAACTGTACCTGCGACGCGCAATTGACCATTAAGCTGACCTTGGAGTTGTTCTGAAAAGCGTGCTAGTTGCACCTGTGAGGCATTAACTAGCGCTTGCCAACGACCTTGGGCAAGTTGAATATTCGAGGCAGTGAGTGTTCCTCCTGCAACATTTAAGCGTCCCGAACCGATTGCTTGAATTTGATTTGGCTGAAACGCTGTTGTCGTGCCAGCAAGATTAAACGATCCTGTGAGTGCGCCTTGAAACTGCGGTGGAACTTGGGGAACTAAATTTCCGAGTTGGACACCTGATGCTTGTACTTGCGCCCGCCAACGACCTTGGGCAAGTTGAATATTTGAAGCAGTGACTGTTCCTCCCGCAACATTTAAGCGTCCCGAACCGATTGCTTGAATTTGATCCGGCTGAAACGAGGCGGTAGAACCTGCAACATTAAACGTCCCACTAATCGGTGCTTGCAGTACTGGGGGAACTTCTGTAACACGTCCTAACTCTACATTTGACGCTTGGACAGTCGCTTGCCACTGATCGTTTGTTAACTGTCCGGCAGCGCGTAGCGTACCACCAGCAAAATCAACAGTAGTATTGCGAAATAGCAAGTTTCGTGCATCAGCAATTAAAATTTGACCGCGTGCTGGATAAGTTGCATTTGCTGCTTGCCAATTGACAATTGTTTGGGGTTGTGTTGGCGAACCAACAACATTAGCCTTTGCTTGGATTGTGCCAATTTGAAATTCAGGTGTTGCACCATAAAGACGCGCGATCGCATCTCCAGGGATATTTCGTGCCTCGAGATTAAATCCCAAGCCTGGAGTTTCTCCAATTTTGAGTGTACCGCCACCAGTAATTTGACCGCCGACTGTCGGAACTGCTTGAATGTCTTTAAAAGCAACTACCGATGCTGTAGGAGAAAAAGCAAATCGCGCACTGATATTTTTAAAATCTACTCGGTCGATTCGAGCTTGCTTAGTAGTGGTTACACTGCCCGATAATGTTGGCTTTTCGATGGGTCCGCTGAGTTGAACTTCTGCTCTTGCTTCACCTGCTACAGGTACTGGTAGATCTAATTCCAAAGTTTTTTGGGCATTGGCAAAACTAACCGCTGGTACTTTGGCGGCAATATTAAAACCAACTTCCGTATTTAGGACGCCGTTAGCGATCGCCGGAATACTTCCGTAACTGGTTTGAACGTTATCAAGCCAAATTTGCGTACCTTGAAAACCTAGTGAGCCATTAGAGTTATTAAATGCTTGTGGTAGTTGCTCGACTTGTGCTGTAATTCCTTTCAGTTGTGCAGTACCAAACATCTGTGGGTCTTGCCCTTGTTGCCAGCGAACATTTAAATTACCATCAACTCGTCCACCTTGGAGGTCAATTGGTAAATCAATTAAGCGCGTCACTTCTGAGGCGAGGACGTTTTGAGCTTGGATTTGTAGATTAGTGCGTTCGGTGCTAAATTGAGACTCGCCTTGAATCTCAATATTGCCTTCTGTTGCTATGCCACTAATTTGGTAGCGAATCAGCTCATTATTATCTAAAAACTGCCCAAATCCATTTACTTGACTTACTCTAACTGGTTCTGACGATCTCGCAATAGGTTTGCCTCTTGCCTCTGGATTTGCTAAAAGAGCAACGTTGGCATTACGAAACCGAATGCGATCGAGTTCTGTACTAATCAGTCCTGTTCCTTCTTCGGTTGCTAAAGTAGTAGAAATCCAGCGCCCTTGTGCATCTTGCTCCAGATAAACGTCAGGATTAACTAATGTAACATCAAGTCTGAGTGTGCGAGTAATTAAAAGCTGTAATGGGTTAAACGCAACATCTACGGCTGCTACTGAAGCGCGGTCTGGGTCGGTAGCCGTTGCCGGAATTGCTGAAGCACCAAAGCGTAAACCAGTTAGAGAAAAGCGTTCTACTCCTCCTAATTCTACTGGTCGATTCAGTGTTTGTGTTAAGTTGCGTTCCACAAGTGGTGCTAACTGTTCATTCACAAAAGTCCACAACCACCAACCACCAGCGACAAGTCCCAACAACACAGGCGCACCAATAGCGATTCCAGTGCGATAACTTAATAGCGATCGCGAGTTTCTTTGAGAATGTGGTTCAGTTTGGTTATCTAAATCAGGAGGAGAATTCTTCATTGGGCTTTACGGGGTGTCAGCTGAAGGCAGCTAAAACGCAAAAGACAAATGGCACACTTATAAAATACCGATATCCGCATCCGGTGGCTACTAAATTATGCGATGGTAGTTGGGGTTTTTATAACAAATGTTTGCAGAAATAGTTTGTAACTGTACCATAGTTCACTAAAGAAGGAGGAGACAAATGATTACTCCCATGCGTGTTTTTGTTTTGTTATTTAATGCGCGAACTGAAAATGAAGGTATTCACACCATCCGAGTAGGCGATCGCAATCGAGTTTTGATGTTTGAATCTGAAGATGATGCCACTCGCTTTGCACTGATGCTAGAAGCCCAAGACTTTCCGACACCGACTGTTGAAGTCATGAACGCTGAGGAAATTAAAGAGTTCTGTGAAAGTGCCGATTATGATTGGGAACTGATTCCCGAAAATGGTTTAGCGCTTCCTCCAGAACAGAACATTGAGCAAACAGATTGGCAGATGGAAACTGAACCCGAATCTGATCCAGATATAGACGATATTCGTCGTAAATTGGAAGGATTATTGTAGTACAACATATCAGGTGCAAGCGAGGCACGCAACATGACTCAGGCGGAGGGGCGGGGTTACTTATTGACAGAACAGGTCAATCTCAATAGTCGCAATTTAGATCAATTAAGTTCCTTAGAGTTGGTTGAACTTTTTAATCGCGAGGATCAACAGGCGATCGCCGCGGTTGAGAAGGCAAAACATGACCTTGCTACGGCAATTGATCGTACGGCTAAAGCTTTACATCACGGAGGACATTTATTCTACGTTGGTGCAGGCACTAGCGGCAGATTAGGCGTATTAGATGCTGCGGAGTGTCCGCCGACATTTTGTACTTCACCAGATCTTGTGCAAGGAATTATTGCTGGTGGCGCTGGGGCTTTAGTCCGCAGTTCGGAAGATTTAGAAGACAAAGCAGAAGATGGATATAATGCGATCGCCCAACGTCACATTACACAACTCGATGTTGTTGTTGGTATCACAGCGGGTGGGACAACTCCTTATGTTCATGGTGCTTTGCAAGCTGCGCGCGAACGCGGTGCAACCACGATCTTTATCGCCTGTGTCCCCAAAGAACAAGTCAGGGCTGAAGTTGATGTTGATATTCGCCTTTTGGTAGGACCAGAAATTTTAGCAGGATCAACGCGCCTTAAAGCAGGAACCGCAACGAAGTTAGCGTTAAATATTCTCTCAACTGGGGTCATGGTACAACTAGGAAAAGTCTACGGCAATCGCATGGTTGATGTTGCTGTCACTAATAGCAAGTTACGCGATCGCGCAATTCGGATTTTGCACGATTTAACAGGACTCGACCGCGCTGCTGCGGCAACGTTACTTGAACGAAGTGGAAACTGGGTCAAGCTAGCACTTTTAATGCACTGGACAGGTGTCACCAGAGAAGAAGGAAATGAACTTCTAGGACAATACAGTAGCAATCTTCGCGCAGCTGTTTCTAGCTATAAATATAGGTAACTTATGCTACCGTGCAGCACGAACTAATAACAGTCCACCTGCTGTAAAACCGAAGAGATTGGGTAGCCAAGCTGATGTTACAGGAGTTAGAATTCCTGCTACTCCTAAGGCACTAGAGATAAACCCAAATAAATAATACGTAAAAATAATCACTACACTGACACCAAAGCTTGTTGCTTTTCCAGCGTGGCGTTGCGGTTTAGTTCCTAAAGCAGTGCCGACTAAGCCAAACACAACACAAACAAACGGAAACGCAATTTTTTGTTGAATGCGAACTCTTAGTTTACGAATTTTTTGTTCATCACCACTAAAACGAATAATTTCCAAGCGATCGCGGGCTTCTGCAATATTCATTTCATTGTAATCTCGTCCTCTGCTGGAGATATCTAAAGGCGCACGAGGTAGCTGCAACTGTTGATGTTCAAATCTCACAATATTGCGATAAGAACTATCTGGCGAAACAAGATAAATCGTACCATCAAAGAAGTCCCAAAGGTTTTGTTGCGGATTCCACGCCGCAGAATCTGCCATCACAATTTGATTTAAACCATCTTTAGATCGGTCAATAATTGTTAAACCTGTCATTGTTTGACCATCAAAGCGATCTGCATAAAACAACCGCGACAAAATCCTCATTCTGTCACCATTGGCTTGTTCAACTTCTTGATATTCAGGATAAATAATATTTTCTTCTTGAAACGTTGGTGTTTCGCTCTTGAGCGCTTGATTTAAAGTAAGGGTCGCTTGATAATTTGATGCAGGGACAATTTGCTCGTTAAATAAAAATGTAATTCCAGTAACAACTAAACTGAGAATAATTGCAGGTAAAGCGATACGATAGACACTAATTCCACAACCCCGTAAGGCAATAAGTTCGCTATCACTAGAAAAGCGACCGTATGTCATCAACACAGCCAATAGCGTAGACATAGGGAACGCCAACACCACAAACGAAGGAAACTGCAACAAAAACACCTGCAACGCAATTTCTAGTGGTAGTCCCGACTCTACGACTCGTCGTACTAAGTCAAATAATGTCCCGATCGCAACTCCCACTGATGAAAAAGCACCTACCCCAAATAAAAATGGTGGTAGCAGTTCCATCGCAATGTAGCGATCCATCACTGAAAACAGAGTCAGTGAGGGAATTTTAGTAGATTTGTGACTAGCGATTGTCATGACACTAGGGTAATGGAAAGTAGGGAAATAAGGGAAGAACTAGTGACTAGTTGCTAGTTATACTAGTTCGGAACATTCTTAATCGAAGAAGACAGAGATAGCGTGGGTTTTGGGGTACAAATAGATAGGTAGATTTTGAAGAATTGGTATTATTAGTTGTTAACCACTCTTGACACTAATCACTAGCCACTAGCCACTAACTACTAAACCTGAAATTTGTCGCCTAAATAGTATTGCCGTACTAAAGGATCGTTGTAGAGTTCTTCAGCATTACCCGCGGCGAGGATTTGTCCTTCACGCATAATATAGGCACGGTCTGTAATTGCCAGTGTCTCGCGTACATTGTGGTCTGTAATTAATATACCAATTTGGCGATCGCGCAACTTCTTTACCATAGCTTGAATTTCGGCAACAGCGATCGGGTCAACACCAGCAAAAGGTTCATCTAAGAATAAAAAATTTGGTCCATTGCGTCCAGCTGCTAATGCCCTTGCTAATTCGGTACGTCGGCGTTCGCCACCAGAAACTTGGATTCCTTTTGTGTTAGCAACTTTTTCTAGACGAAATTCCTGTAACAGTTCATTTAATCGCCATTGCCATTCACGTCGAGGGACATTTGTTTGTTGTAGAACGAGTAAGAGATTATCTTTAACACTGAGGTTACGGAAAATACTTGGTTCTTGGGCTAAATAACCAATTCCTAGTTGCGCGCGTTGATGCATTGGTAGTGCAGTGATATTCTTATCGTCTAACCACACTGTTCCTTCATTTGGTTTTTCTAAACCTGTCGCAATGTAAAATGTTGTTGTTTTTCCGGCACCATTAGGACCAAGTAACCCAACGACTTCGCCTTGCGCCACAGAAATATTGACACGGTTGACAATAACGCGCTTACCGTAAGATTTGTGGATATTTTCTAAGACAATCTTATTCACTACCACTCCACTAACACGCCCACAAGCAACAACCCACTGATTCAGTTTACGATCCTGGGCTGGGTGCTAAAGGTGGTACTGGGGGTGCACTCGGCGTTCCTGGTAGTTGATTAGGATTAGGATCGGAAACAATATAAATCGATTGCACTTGCTGGTTTGCTTTAGGTGTTGCGATAAATCGCCCTTCATCGATTAAATACGTAACATTTTCACCTCGAATGCTATTGCCCTGTTGCAAAATATACACATCACCACTCAAAATAATTCTGCGTTCTTGACTAAAATATTGTGCTTGCGCCGCAGTTGCTTGAATTTGCCGCGCTGGGTAATTCATTTGAACATTGCCGCGTGCTGTAAAAATTCCTGTTTGAGAGTTAGCTTCTTGAACATCAGAATTAATGATAAGTGAATTTTGGTCTGCGGTTTGACCTCTAGCACTTGGTAAGGGACTGTTTAAGGCGATCGCACTTAGTAAAGTAAATGGTAGCAATGCGATCGCTAAGCGATGACGTGTCAGAAACGAAGGCAAGTGGGGCATCATAAAATTTGGATGAGAATGAGCAAGAACCCTGGCAACGCAGAACTTTATTTCATCTGACGATTACCGTTACGCTTAAGTTTCGACTTCTCAAGCATAACCAATTCAAATTTTACTCACTTATTCTGATTGCGCTATTGTAATTATTGGTAGCAAGTCTGAATTTTCGTTAACTTCTTTCTGAACTATCCACTCATGAACTCTTTCTGGTCCTGCTTGCTGCAATTGTGTCAATAACTGACAACTGGAATCAATCAGTTCTTCGACATCAATACCGCCAAAAGTCGGTGAGTAGCGTTGCAGTTTATTTGTGCCTTCTCCCAGTAAAATAACTGCTCCCCGCCAGTTACTATTACCCAAGTGATAAAGTGCGACAGCAAGTTGTAAGATCCCTTGATAAAAAGTTTTCTCTGGATCTGATGCTTCCATCCACAAGGCTTCTAATGTATCGTGACAGGTGTAGAACTGTCGCGTATTAAATTGCTCTACACCTTGCCAAAATTCATGTGGTATTGATTCATTCATCCCATGCTAGAGCGTACTTCTTGAATCGTCTCTATAGGAATATCTTGCTGTTCGCCAGCAAACTCATTATCTGGAGTCAAAAACAGCATACAGTGACACTCTTTACGTTCGCGCATGGGAACACACGGACAATTCCAAAAAGCTGCACCTGCTTCTGCTTTTTTGTCTTCATAGTGACGGCAAGGACATAAAGGCGCACCTAAATCATCTTTATGTTTGGCAAGTCCTTCAATCACGACAGCTGTCACTGAAGGTTCAGCACAAAAGTAAGTTCCTGTGCGCTTGGCGTAAGTTTGAGCAAACTGCCACATCGCTTCCAAACTTTTATCTGTAGATAAGTTGCTGCTATCTGTGGGTTTCATAATCTTAAAAGTTCGTAATCAAGACGTTTCCTGCATTTTAACGTAGGTAGACACATCATTCTAAATTCTATATGAGTTAGCCTTAGCTTAATTATTTATAATTTACTGTTTAGTAAACATTGATGCTACTGCTGTTGAGCTAATAGCAACACTAGAGCAAATGAGTAGAAATCGTACATCAATTTTTCAGATAGCAAGCATAGATTATCTGTAATGTTCTCTGTTTTGTGACCTAGCCTAACGCCTGCGGCTAACGGCAACTCTTACGGGAAGGCTAGCCTAAGGCAAGTTGTTAGGCGTTTGCGGTTCAAACAGTATGTCCTACTTGCACACTCTTTTGTAGTTGAGGTTGCAAAGGCTGATTTTTATCAATTAAAAGACCCAAAAAACTATGATTAACTTGTGGCTTAACAGAATTATTTCCCCATAATAAGCAGTAGCTATCAGGAGAAATTGTATTGGTCGGCGGATTTTGACTTAACCAGATAAGACGACTTTGAGGAAAATTTGCTACTTGCAATTCATTATGATTCGTTGCAGCTAAAGCGTGTAAAACTGCTCTATTTCCCTGAACTAAGCCTGTTGCAGCTGTCCAAAGTTGTACGCTTAATTGTTGCTTTTGCGCATAAAAATGGAGTGATGCAGCAGCAATCACTGCTTGTTCAAAACTATCTTCTTCCCAAGTTGCAGTGCTATCTAAGCAAATCACAAGTTCGCGTCCTTCGGTCATCAATTCTAATTCCCTGACACGAAACTCTCCATAACGGGCACTACTACGCCAGTGAATCAATCGTAGAGGATCTCCTTTGCGATAAGGACGAAGCGATCGCGTTGATCCTTCAGTCGCTAACTGAACCCGCTGTCGATAATGTGAATTGGCATGATTTTCTTGTCCAAGACTATCAATAATCGGACACCTTGTTAGTGGTAGAACAGTAGGGTAAACAATTGCTGTAGCAGGTATTTCTTGGTGACGACGACACCAAAATAACCCTACAGGTGCAGCAGTTCTTAGTTGTACAGTATGCCAGCGGTAAACACCCCGCTGTTGTGTTGGCTGATGATACACCCATTGATAACTTGATTGTGGTGGAATAACTTCGATGGGTGCTTGTACTGGTTGACCTAAAACAAAAGGTAATAAATCTCGAATTTGCAGGAGATTTTTAGGACGTGTTGTGTGGTTAGCAATTTCAATTTCTACGGTTAATGCTTCACCTGCACTCACTGATTGAATGGTTGCACGACGAATTTGGATACCGCGAAGCGATCGCACAGGTAAAATGGCGGCAATTCCTAATAAGGCAAAACCTAAGCCACTTAAAACGTATAACCATCCTGCCATTGTATTAACAGCAGCACCAAAAAAACAGCTAGTGACTCCAATGAGTACCCAACCACTATAAGCTGGTGTTACCCAACGAGACTCTAGCCAGTCAGCAATTTGCTTGTTTAGGGTCATTGTTAAGGGAATAGCGCAGGCAAGATACCTGCGCCACTTAATGCTAGTTTGCTTTAAGAGTACCCTTTGCTTGTTGTTTTGCTATCAACGCTTTGCTAACTTTTTTGCCATTTTCCGCAGACGAATTGATTGCGGTGTAACTTCTACTAATTCGTCAGAGCTAATATACTCTAAAGCACGCTCTAAACTCATTTCCATCGGTGCTTGCAACTGAACTAATTCTTCACCGCCAGAAGCACGATGGTTCGTCAGTTGTTTTGTTTTGCAAACATTAAGTTCTAAATCTTGCTGGCGGTTGTGTTCGCCAACAATCATGCCTTTATAAACTTTAGTCCCTGGAGTAATAAAGAAAACACCGCGATCTTCAGCGTTTCTCATTGCATAGAAAGTTGCGGTTCCTTCCTCAAAGGCAATTAATACCCCATTACGACGTGCTTCAATTTCGCCGCTGAGTGGACGGTAATCGAGGAAGCTATGGTTCATAATGCCATCACCGCGAGTCAGACGCATGAATTCACCGCGAAAACCAACCAAACCGCGTGCTGGAATCACAAATTCTAATTGTGTGCGACCATTACCACCAACTTGCATATCTTGCATTTCGCCACGACGTTGTCCCAGGCGTTCAATACAGCCACCGACACCTTCTTCAGGAATATCTAGCACTAAATATTCGTAAGGTTCGCAAGGTTGTCCGTTGACTTCGCGGTAAATAACTTGTGGCTGGGAAACTTGAAACTCATAACCTTCGCGTCGCATTGTTTCAATGAGAATTCCCAAGTGTAATTCACCTCGACCAGACACTAAGAACTTATCGGGTGAATCTGTTTCTTCAATGCGGAGTGCTACGTTTGTTTCTAATTCGCGGAATAGGCGATCGCGTAATTGTCGCGAGGTGACAAAACTTCCTTCTTGTCCAGCAAACGGCGAATCATTCACCGAGAAAGTCATTTGCAGTGTTGGTTCATCGACTTTAATCAGTGGTAGCGCCTGCGGTTCGTTCGGACAGGTTATTGTTTCCCCAATGTTTGCATCTGCAAATCCGGCAACCGCAACAATGTTGCCTGCAGACGCTTCTTGCATTTCAATGCGCTTGAGTCCCTCAAAACCCATCAACTTGGTAACTTTAGCTTTAACAATGTTGCCTGTTTCGGTAATTAAAGCCGCTTGTTGACCCATGCGAATTGTACCGTTGTGGATTCTACCAATGACAATTCGTCCCAGGTATTCAGAATAATCTAAGGTTGTGACTTGCAATTGTAAGGGTTTATCAGGATCGCCTACTGGGGGTGGGACATGGTGGAGAACCGCTTCAAATAGGGGTTGCATATCTACCCCTTCAGCATCAAGATCCTCTTTGGCGTAGCCTTCTAAACCAGATGCGAATAAATAAGGAAAGTCGCACTGATCGTCGTCTGCACCCAATTCAATAAACAGATCCAAGACTTTATCAACTGCGCCATGCGGATCAGCTTGGGGACGGTCAATTTTGTTGACAACAACAATCGGACGTAAGCCTTTTTCTAGTGCTTTTTTCAAGACAAAGCGTGTTTGAGGCATTGGTCCTTCGTTTGCATCCACAATCAGGATACATCCATCAACCATTCCCAAGACGCGTTCGACTTCCCCACCGAAGTCTGCGTGTCCAGGAGTATCAACAATATTAATCAGCGTGTCTTTGTAGCTAACCGCTGTATTTTTTGCCAAGATTGTAATGCCCCGCTCTCTTTCTAAAGCGTTGGAGTCCATGACGCAGTCTGGAACGTCTTCCCCTTCGCGAAAAATACCAGATTGTCTGAGCAAAGCGTCAACCAGGGTAGTTTTGCCGTGGTCAACGTGGGCAATAATGGCGACGTTACGAATAGGGAGCGTCATAGGAGCGTTCCAAAGATTGTAGAGGGGGATTGATTGCAGCTTAGTAACAGATCGTGGCGGCGATCGCCAATTCTGTAAAGAAGCCTTAATAATTGTAGCGCAATTGATACGGTTGTTTCTTCCGCAGTGTTAGACATCTTTATCTAAGAGCTTTTCAACAACTCAATAAATTCTTCAACTGTTAAACCAGCATCACTGAGAATACTTTTAAAAGTCTTTAATTTAAGAATTGTATTGCCGTGATAGGGCACAGTCACTCTTCTGCCTTCAGCATTTTTGTAAATTTTGTGACTTCCACTTTGTCGAGATAGGGTAAATCCTAATTTTTTCTAAAACTTTGATAACTTCTGTAGCTGAAACTTTAGGAAGGCGAGACCTCAAACCTGCACCTCTAGAGTTGTCATCATGTGGGATTTGAGAACCTCTTCACCATTTGCTACTCTGTCTTCGATGTGTAGAAGGATGGCATCTTGAATATTTTGCAGAGCTTCCTCATAGGAATCCCCTTGAGTATAGCAGCCCTGTAGTGTTGGACATGATGCAAAATAGCCTTCCTCGTCCTTTTCAATTACGACAGGAAACAGAAAACGGTTCATACAACAACATAGTTGAGGTTTATGTGTGTCTATATTGTACTAGTTATGCAATCCTACTGGTTTCACTGACTGCTAGGGCATCGATAGCGGACAATTTATTGTGAACTCGAAACAAAAACACTCCTACTGATGATTTGCGCCTATGCTGCATAACTCTTAGTTAGTTCACCTCAGTATCCAACCAACGCCTTGATGTGTGCGCTCTACTGCTCTTATCGTATGCCATATTCATGCGGTTTCTCATGCTTTGCCTGGACGGGGAAAAATGACTAAGAACTATATAGAACTTAGAAGGAAGAAGTACTTTAAGCTCAGTTCGCAAATCGCTCAGTTAGATAATGCACAATTGCGTTCTTTATTTGATAATAGTGAGTCAAATACGTCAAATTCGGGTTGGGGGCTAAACCACGCCATAGTGGTTGGACAATCCAAGGTTTTTGTGAAACGCCTTCCGGTTACGAGCATCGAATATGATAACCTGTTCTCCACTAGAAACCTTTATGACCTGCCGACTTACTGTAATTATGGCTTCGGTTCCACTGGATTTGGGGTTTTCCGCGAACTCGTGGCTCATATCAAGACAACCCAATGGGTATTAGAAGGTGCGATCGCCACTTTTCCACTGATGTACCATTATTGGATTATTCCGTTTTCTGGACAGCGGACGGATGTGGATTGGTCGCGTCTAAACAGTTATGTGGAATATTGGGGCAATAGTGAGAACGCTGGAAAGTATGTGTTAGATAGAGCGATCGCCAAATATGAGTTGGTTCTTTTCCTAGAGTACATACCGCATGTTCTTGGAACATGGCTGCGGGAAAACCCCGACAAACTTCAGCAACCCCTAGATGACTTATGCACGACGATTGACTTTTTGAGAACGAAGGGAATCATCCACTTTGACGCGCATTTTTACAATGTCCTCACTGATGGTGAACAGATTTATTTGACTGATTTTGGTTTAGTACTGGACAAAAGTTTTGCGTTGACGAAAAATGAAGAGTCTTTCTTTGAGCAAAACACATTCTACGACTACGGAGAAGTCTTACGAAACCTTGGGCACCTGATTCAACCGTTTTATGATGCCTGTTCAGATAATAAACGCCGAATCTTGGAAAAATATGGGATCAATGAAGGCTTACAGCCTTATGAACAGCGATCGCGATTACTCGACAACATCGAACAGATCCATGCTGACAGAGATTTGGAGTTAGATGAATTCTATGTTGCTAGCATTGTCAAATACCGCAACATCATTGCGCTGATGCAAGACTTCTTTGCTGATATGTGGAAAAATCACAAGAAAGACACGAAACTTCCTCACGCAAAACTACAGCTGCTGCTCAAAGAAACAGAGTTTATTCCTAGCGCTGGATACCACGGTAAATAGTTGCATATCATTTGCTATTCTCTCAAGCTTAAAATTCTTGTAAATCATACTTAGCACTAAGATAAGCATTACGTAGAGTTTGCAACGCTTCCAAGGAGAATACTTGCTTGATCTTGCCAATGAGTTCTCCCAAGGCGACGAGATCGTCGAAAGCAACAACTTTCATGAACTTTTGCACGTAAAAATCTACCCAAAACTGAGGCGCGTGTTTCTGTTTTTGAACCGCGCAGCGCTTGCGCCAACGGCATATATCTGCTTGGGTGGGAGGTTCTACGCCCAACACTGGTGGTAAATCTGCATAGCTAACAAACCGGCTAATTCCTTTCCCAACAACGTGAATCACGTGTCGCCAGCAATCAACGCGATAAATCTCTTCGGGTTTGCGGTTGAGAAGTAATGCAATTGCTTCCTTGGTGACAAATCGTGCAAGCGGATGAAAAGTCTTAGATTCAGTTGATTTTGCTTGTTGTCTTGCTATCATAAAAGTGCCTTCTGATTTTTGTTCGAGGGTGTTTCCCACGCTGTGGGATTTTTTAGAAATGGCGATCGCTTCTGGTCGGCAAACTGAAAGCGATCGCTTTCAATAGACTTCTAATTGAACAGCGAAAACTCACTACTTGTCAAGCATGGGTTTGGTTAGGTTAAGAATTCAGGAATTTGCTGACAAACAAGGTTGGAACATAAAAGAGGTTTCAGATCGTTCTGGAGTGCCTTATGGCACAGTCAAAACTTATATGCGCTTGCCTGAGAGAGCAACTGTTGATCTGACGGCACTTTGTAAGCTGGCAAGGACGTTTGATGTAATGATGGAAGATTTATTTGAGGTAGTGGAAGATTAAAAGCTTGCCTCTTTAGTAATAAATTAAGCTACTGAGTTCGCTTAGTGTCTTGCTAGCATAAAAAGCGCCTTTCAGTTTTTGGAATAGATTTTGAAATTGCGATCGCTTAAAGAGTGATACTGTTTTGACCAATTGCAAGCATGGGTTTGGTTAGGTTACGAATTAGAGAGTTTGCAGCAAAACGAAATTGGACACTGAAAGAAGTTTCTGATCGTTCCGGCGTTCCGTACAGTACTGTTAAGACTTATGCTGTATCTTCAGGGATGGCAATAGCTGACGTTATTGCTTTGTACAAATTAGCGAAGACTTTTGATGTTCTGATTGAGGATTTAGTAGAAATAGTCAAAGAGTAAATATAAGGGAATTTCAAAAAATAAACTATATCACGATTATTCTATAAAAATGCTATCTTTTGTTTTTTGAAATAATTTATTCTCTGGAGGTTTTTAATTAATTACCGATAAATGCCGATGATGATTACTTATGCCAGAGGTAGATTGATGATTAGCAAAATCTTCAAGCTCAAAATCGGTAAAAATTCTGTCTGCAAGCAATTAAACATCCCGTGTTCAAAATAAGTGAAATTTATACTCAAAAAAATATTGAAGTACGCTAAATAAAAGTAAATTTTTGTACTAAAATTCCTAGAACAACTTGAGTAATTTGCTATTAATTCCAGATAATTGCCTGCCAAGGTTGAATAAAGCTGGTGTACTAGCTCAAGATGAATTACAATGGCTGCTCAAAGGTTTGATACGTTGTCGAGGAGATTTGAGTATGAAACACAAGCTATGGTTTAATTTGGTGGCAATTCCAACTGTAGTTGGATCGATGTTAACTATGTTACTAACACCAGGTGTATCTGCCACGAAAACTCAAGTTTCCTGCGATGTACCAACTGACTTTCAGATATCTGCTATCAACCCCCACCACAACCGTGGTATTTTAATTGCATCCACTGATGTGACATCTGAGGAGCACCCTTTTTTAGATTTTAGTGCAGCAGAAAGTGATGCTGCCGTCAGCTTATTTGGCTGTGACTGTCCTGCTTGTTTAAATGTATTGCGTCAGTTACGCAATTCACCTGAAGTGAAAAGAGGTCAAGGTCATTGCTGGGATAATATGGAACTAAGAGTATCTCGGCAGACAGTACGGGAAGTGTTGACTAACTTAGAAAAAGAAGAAGCTTTAGAATTTGAACAAGAAGAGGCGATGGAGTTTGGAAGGATGAGAAGTTTCAACTAAAAAAATAGGTTTCATTGTTGGGGTAGCAGGGAGTAGATCCTGCTCCCATTCCTCTCCCTTACAAGGAGAGAGACCTAAAAAGCCTATTATTTCATATCACATTATGGATTTTTTGCCCCAACCCTACCAGGGTTGGGGTTAAGTTCTGTTAAAACTTATATGCGCTTGTCAGAAAGAGCAACTGTCGATCTTACCGCGTGTAAACTGGCAAAAACGTTTGATGTGATGATAGAAGATTTATTTGAGATAGTCAAAGAATAAATCTGCGATCGCCTCTCTAGGGATGCCATAGTCTTAGGCAAAAATCTTAAAAATTACTTGCTAGCTGAACTCTGCTTGTCTTGTTGTTCGTGTTGTATCGAAGGGAACACTATACACAGGTAGTTCAATATTGGAGATAAACAGCGATGCAGCAAGTAAACTCAGGCGTTGCTTACCTTCTATGGTGTTTGTGCTTTTTTGGAATTTGTGGAGGTCAAAGATTTTACACTGGTCACGTGACAAGTGGTCTAGTTTATCTTTTCACATTTGGTTTTCTTGGTGTTGGTCAACTGATAGACCTAGCTTTCATTCCTAATATGGTGAATCGGCGTAATATTTATCTACGAGGACTACACGCTCAACAATCGCTGGAGTTAAATATTGGCAATATTCCTCGTCAGCAAAAGTTTCAAGCAAGCGCCTCACCTTCAACAGCACATAGTCCGATGCAAAAGTTACTGCTAGCAGCCAAAAAAAACGGCGGACAACTATCGATCGCACAAGCAGCTATGTACACTGGGCTAGACCCAAAAGAAGCAAAAAAACTACTGCAAGAAGCTGAAAAAGTAGGATGTGCTGAAATTTGCAACGATCCTGTAACAGGTGCAATTCGTTATCGGTTTGATGTATGAGTCTGGGATGAGAAGGCAGTCAATGCTTTGTAAGGATGCGATCGCATTTGCTCGATTATCTTCTAGTTCAACAGCTTTTATCTCAGCGCTAGAACAGGCTAAAATACCGAAGTTTCTACTTTTAAATCGCCCATAAAAGGAGCATCGCATGAGTTATCGCATGGATCGTCGTGCTTACGCTGAGACATTTGGTCCAACAGTAGGCGATCGCGTGCGACTTGCAGATACAGAATTGATTATTGAAGTTGAACAAGACTTGACAACCTACGGCGATGAAGTCAAATTTGGCGGTGGTAAAGTGATTCGCGATGGTATGGGACAATCGCCAATATCCAACGCTGATGGTGCTGTTGATGTTGTGATTACAAATGCTTTAATTCTTGATTGGTGGGGAATCGTTAAAGCTGATATTGGCATTAAAGACGGCAAAATTTTCAAAATTGGCAAAGCGGGAAATCCTTACATTCAAGACAATGTAGATATTATTATTGGTCCTGGAACTGAAGCGATCGCCTCAGAAGGAATGATCCTCACGGCTGGAGGTATTGACGCGCACATTCACTTTATTTGTCCGCAACAGATTGAGACAGCGATCGCCTCTGGAGTCACGACAATGATTGGTGGCGGTACAGGTCCAGCAACGGGAACAAACGCAACAACTTGTACGCCTGGACCTTGGAATATTTACCGAATGCTGCAAGCTGCGGATGCCTTTCCAGTTAATTTAGGTTTTTTAGGTAAAGGTAACAGTAGCCAACCACAAGGACTCGTCGAACAAGTTCAAGCAGGGGCAATGGGTTTAAAACTCCATGAAGATTGGGGAACAACACCTGCTGCAATTGATACCTGTTTGAGTGTTGCAGATGAATTTGATGTGCAAGTTGCTATTCACACCGATACACTCAACGAAGCAGGATTTGTTGAAGATACGATCGCTGCTTTCAAAAATCGCGTCATTCACACTTATCATACAGAAGGTGCAGGTGGCGGTCATGCACCAGATATTATCAAAGTCTGCGGAGAAGCTAACGTTTTACCTTCTTCTACCAATCCTACACGTCCTTATACACTAAATACTCTAGACGAACACTTAGATATGCTGATGGTATGCCATCACCTCGATCCAGGTATTGCGGAAGATGTTGCCTTTGCTGAGTCGCGGATTCGGAGAGAAACAATTGCAGCCGAAGACATTTTGCACGATCTGGGTGCTTTTAGCATGATTTCTTCTGATTCTCAAGCAATGGGGCGAGTAGGCGAAGTGATTATTCGTACTTGGCAAACTGCGCACAAAATGAAAGTACAGCGCGGTGCACTAGCAGAAGATACCGCAGCAAACGACAACTTTCGCGCCAAGCGCTATGTTGCTAAATATACGATTAATCCGGCGATCGCACACGGTATTTCTGAA
Organism: Gloeocapsopsis crepidinum LEGE 06123; assembly: GCF_015207655.1. Lineage (GTDB taxonomy): Bacteria > Cyanobacteriota > Cyanobacteriia > Cyanobacteriales > Chroococcidiopsidaceae > Gloeocapsopsis > Gloeocapsopsis crepidinum. The sequence continues at coordinate 134,367 of NZ_JADEWN010000003.1, forward strand.
TATGTCGGTTCTGTTGAAGAGGGGAAACTTGCTGATTTGTGTTTGTGGCGTCCGGCGTTTTTTGGTGTCAAGCCAGAAATTGTCATTAAAGGCGGGGCGATCGCTTATGCGCAAATGGGAGATGCTAACGCGAGTATCCCTACGCCACAACCTGTACATATGCGCCCGATGTTTGCTAGTTTTGGTGGAGCGATCGCAACAACTTCACTGACTTTTGTTTCACAAGCTGCAAAAGATTTAGGAATTTCCCAACAGCTAAACTTACAAAAAAGTGTAGTTCCTGTCTCTGGTACTCGTCACCTCAGTAAAAGAGAAATGAAATTAAATGATCTTCTGCCTCAAATAGAGGTAGATTCAGAGACATATGAAGTGAAAGCAGACGGAAAATTACTGACTTGTGAGCCTGCAACAATCTTACCTCTAGCACAACGCTATTTTCTCTTTTGAAATTAATGACTACCAGAATACATCAAATCAAGAAAGTAAGATAATAGTAACTAGTAGCTAGTAAGTAAACTTTATTATCCAATTGCTCTTGTGAGTTCAACTTGTGCTGTATTGTCCAAGTTCAGTTTTGTTTTCTCACAGTTTTTGACCAAAATAATAGTTAATTGGAGTTTTCTGGCAAGCAAGCGAAATAATACGTAGAGAAGCTCTAATAACAAGTTGGTATAAAAATAATCCTTCGCAAGTAGGAGGTCAAATGAGCAGTTAGGAGGAAAAATAATACAGATACAAGCAGTTCATAAAATTTAACTCAAAGTTATACAATATTTTTATTCCATGTGTGCTCAACCCTCTCGCCCTGACAATATTCTCGTTGTGGATGACTCGCCAGACAATGTTTTCCTGATCCAAACAATTCTGGAAGAAGAAGGTTACAAAATAGCAACTGCCGAAAATGGTTCTACAGCTTTAAGACTAGTTGATCAATCTCCGCCACATCTGGTACTGCTTGATGTGATGATGCCAGGAATGGACGGCTTTGAGGTAACTCAGCGCATTCGTCAAAATAACCAGTTGCCATTTATCCCGATTTTACTCATAACAGCATACGATCAGCCAAGCGTAGCACAGGGCTTGGATATGGGCGCAGATGATTTTATTCGCAAACCTGTAGAGGTTGATGAATTGTTGGCACGCGTGCGATCGCTATTACGGTTAAAACATAGCGTGGATGAACGCGATCAAATAGCTCGTCAAAGAGAAGATTTTGTATCTCGCCTAACACACGATTTGCGTACTCCTCTTGTCGCGGCAGATAGAATGCTCATGCTGTTTCAACAAGGGGCTTTAGGTGAACTTTCACCAACAATGAAAGAAGCAGTTACTACAATGGCGCGTAGTAATCAGAACTTGTTACAAATGGTGAATACTTTATTAGAAGTATACCGCTTTGAGGCAGATCGTAAAGTTTTAAATTTCATGCCTGTCAATTTGCAAGAGGTGCTAGCAGAAGTTGTCAAGGAACTAGAACCGCTGGCACAAGAAAAAAAACTTCCCTTACAGTTTGAATCAATGAATTTACAAGTTAATCCGAAAATCATCGGCGATCGCTTGGAAATTCACCGTTTATTTATAAACTTAGTGGGAAATGCAATTAAGTTTACTGATAATGGTTCTGTAACTGTACGCATGAAACTTTCTCAAGGCGCAGATTCAGATTCATACATCACAATTGAAGTCATAGATACTGGTTCTGGTATTCCTCAAGCAGAACAAGCTACTTTATTTGAAAGATTTCGCCAAGGAAGTCACAAACGCTCTGGTAGTGGTTTAGGACTATACCTTTCACGTAGAATTGTAGAAGCTCATCAGGGTACAATTGACGTTAAATCAACACCTGGGCAAGGTAGTATATTTGCTGTTCATCTCCCTATTGCGCAGTAACTTCTAGCAATATGGAGATAGTTAAATAACTGCGAGAGTATTCATACTATTCAAAGGCTGGTCATTAAAGCAGCGGTCGTGTAAATAAGCTGATATCATTTTCATCAGCTATTAAGTTGATGAACGCTAAAGGTTCTTGCTCAACTTTCTTCGACGTGCTAACTTCGCAAACGCGATCGCTATTGACCACACCTCATGAGTAAAACTGATCTAGCCTTTACCTCAGCCCTCGATCAAGCGCAGTTAATCCACAGCGGTGAAGTATCGCCAGTTGAATTAGTCGAACTTTACCTCGAACGCATTCAGCAATTGGATGGTCAAATTGGTAGTTATTTTACCGTGATGGCAGAAAGTGCGATCGCAGATGCTAAAGCCAAAACTGAGTTATTGAGTAAAAGCAAAGAATTACCACCATTTTTTGGCGTACCAATTGCGATTAAAGACCTAAATTCTGTTGCAGGTGTTCCGTGTACTTATGGCGTTCCAGTCTTAAAAAATGAAATTGCAGCATACGATGACGGAGTTGTCACGCGCATTCGTCATGCAGGATTCATCATTTTAGGTAAAACAGCGACATCTGAACTTGGTTCTTTTCCCTACACTGAACCAACCGGTTTTCCCCCAACGCGCAATCCTTGGAGTTTAGATCGTACTGCTGGTGGTTCGAGTGGTGGATCGGCATCAGCTGTTGCTGCTGGGTTGTGTGCGATCGCTCAAGGTTCTGATGCTGGCGGTTCCATTCGCGGTCCAGCATTTTGTTGTGGTTTAGTTGGAATTAAGCCATCACGCGGTAGAGTTTCGTGGGCACCTGTGGGCGATCGCTTAAGTGGTCTATCATCTAATGGTCCAATTGCCCGCACAGTTGCAGATGCTGCAGCGTTGCTTGATGTCATGTCTGGTTATGTCACTGGAGATCCTTATTGGCTACCCGAACCACAACCGAGTTTTCTAGCAGCAACTACACAACAATTAGGACGCTTACGTATTGCATTTACAACAAGTATCCCACCAATTGGTGAAGCCGACGCAGCGTGTCAACAAGCAGTCTGCGATACTGCTAATCGACTACAAGTGATGGGACATATTGTTGAACCAGGTTGTCCTGATTTTAATGGCTTAATTGAACCATTTACACGCATTTGGCAATCAGCAGTAGGTGCAAGTGGGATTCCTCAAGAAGTTCTGCAACCACTCAACCAGTGGTTACTCGCCCAAAGTGGAACTGCGGGAGATTATTTGCGGGCTGTGTCTCAAATGCAAGCGATCGCGCGTCGAATTGTGGCGTTCTTTGACAATGTGGATGTGCTCATAACACCAACATACATGCATTCTTCAATTACTATTGGTGCATGGGCTAATTTGAACCCAGAAACAACATTGCAACAAATGATTAACTGGATTGCACCATGTCCGCCATTTAATGCTAGCGGTCAACCAGCGATCGCACTTCCTACAGGTTTTGATGACAACGGATTACCAATTGGGATTCAACTTGTTGGTCGTCCTGCTACAGAATCGACTTTAATCGCATTAGCTGCACAGCTAGAAGCCGCGCAGTCTTGGAGTCAATATCGTCCAGCGATCGCCGTTTGAAGAAATAGCCGCTGACTGAAGTCAGGGCTACCAAGCAAAGTTTCAAGAGTTTTGAATTTTAAGTTTTGAATTAAATTTTCTTAAACTCAACACTTCACGACTCATAACTCTAAATTGGTGGGCTTTGTTTGTCTAGCAGCGAATTCATTCCGCACTATTCAACCAAATTTAATATAATCTGCTGATACTCATAGAAACTCTGCTTTGGTGTTCTGCGTTGAGACTCAAAATCGACATACACAATACCAAAACGCTTATCGTACCCAAAAAGCCATTCAAAGTTATCGCAAAAACTCCACAACATATATCCGCGTAAATCTACACCATCTTGCTTCGCTTGCAATGCAGTATCAATATGACGTTTAATATAGTCTGCTCGTAGAGGATCTTTAACTAAATCTTTATCTAACTGTTCGTCAAGCTCACCAAAGCCTGCACCATTTTCAGTAATATAAATTACAGGATTATCATACTCATTTTTAATCCACATCAGCAGCTTGTACAAATACTCTGGTCGCACTGGACCATTAAACATTTTTATCTCATCAGGGTTAGTAGAGAACCACTCTGCGTTATAAGGTGCGGAATCATCAGCTTTCACATAAGCTGGTGCATAGAAATTAACGCCAATAAAATCCGGTTTATTTGCAGCGATCAGCTGCATATCCTCTGCTGATACTTGAAAAGTAGGATTGTATTTCTGGTGCAACTTGACAACGTCATCTGGATATTTACCTTTATACATTGCATCCAAAAACCAACGATTATGTAAGCCATCAAATATCATAGCCGCTTGGACATCTTCTGCTTTATTTGTATCTAAAGGAATAGTAGGTGTAAAGCTTAAAGTAATGCCAATTGTACCACCTAACTTTAATTGGTGGTAATTTTGGATTGCTGTTGCACTTGCAAGTAATAAATGATGTACTGCTTCAGCTTGTTTACCATAAGTTTCATTACTAATTGCATAAGGATTTGCTTTGTTCTCAATGGCATTGTGTGCTAAGGGTTCAATAAAGAAAAGGTTAATAAAAGGCTCATTAAAGGTGATAAACTTCTTAACTCTATCCCCGTAATTTGTGAAAAGAATATTGGCATACTCTGCATACCACTGCACCGAATCAGAGTTAGCCCAGCCACCTTTTTCTTGTAATTTGTACGGTAGATCCCAATGAAAATTAGTGATGACAGGTTCAATTTCATTTGATAAAAGATCGTCAGCTAACTGATTGTAATAAGCTACACCCTGCGAGTTTACCTGACCTGTTCCATTAGGGATAATGCGTGACCATGAGATCGAGAAACGATAAGCGTTAACACCAAGCTGTCTCATCAAAGCAATATCTTGCAAATACTGCGTCCGGTCATAAAAATTGATGGCAACATTACCTGTATCCTGTTTACCAATAAAAGCCTTAGTAACTTGATAGTCATTGGTATAAACATCCCAATTTGAACAACCTTTATTATCAGCTTGATAACCTCCTTCAACCTGATAAGCAGCACTCGCAACACCCCAAAGAAATTTGTCTTGTGTAAACATCACTAGTTTCCCGCAAATAACTGCGGCTATGACACCATCTAAACAATCTTCGGCTAATATTTTTCTTATGACATCCGTCCAACGCATCTACCGTGACACTTAATACATAGGTATCACAGTTAATTGTGTTAATGTCAGCATTAAGCTTTTATCTTAAGGAATCATGCTGGCAGCAATTTTGTACGACCTTGATGGAACCATCGTCAACACCGATCCTCTCCATTACAAAGTTTGGCGCGAAATGTTGCAAGAATATGGAATCGAGATTGATGAAGAGTTCTACAAAAATCATATGAGTGGGCGACTTAATCCCCAAATCGTGCGCGATTTTATGCCAGAGTGGACAGATGAAGCGATTTATCAGTTTAGCGATCGCAAAGAAGCTTGTTTTCGTGAAGTTGCGGGTAGTCTCACACCGCTTTCTGGACTTACTAACGCGATCGCCTGGGGAACTGAACGCAAACTTAAACAAGCAGTGGTTACTAATGCACCGCGTGCTAATGCAGAATATATGCTAGAGGTTTTAAAACTATCAACCGCATTTGATCGAGTTGCGATCTCAGCCGAGGTTGGTATCCCTAAACCTGATCCTGCTCCTTATGAGTATATTCTTAAAGAGTTTGGCATTACTCCAGGCGAAGCTTTAGCGTTTGAAGATTCACCTTCCGGAATGCGATCGGCGGTTGCAGCAGGTATTAAAACTATCGGTATTGCTACGACTCAAGAACCCAGCCAACTGTATGAACTAGGCGCAGTCTTAGTTATCTCTGACTATACCGACTCAAGATTGTGGGAATTATTGGGAGTTCCTAGGAGTTAAACTCAAGTTATTCGCTGTTAGCTTTTAGTGCTAATTCTTTATAGAAGAATAGAAGACTTGTTCTTTGCCATTAGCCATTCTTCCGGCATATTGATTAAATTCACGAATCATCTAGAAGTACTATATGCAGGCAAGTATAGAGCAGATTTCGCAAGTAAGTGTGTTGGCAGGTTTAGAAACTCTAGACAAGTTTAAATTACAACCTTACACGCAAATTCGCCAATATTGTCAGGGAGAAATTGTCTTTCATGAAGGCGATCGCTTACTAGCCAAATTGTATGCTCTCATTGATGGTGAACTGCGAGTCACTAAAATCGCAACTACAGGCAAAGAAACCATTCTACGGACACTTACTCTAGGAGAAATATTTGCTGCGCCAGCACTATTGGGTGATGGAATTGCACCTGCAACGGTTACAGCAGAAACTAATTGTCAAATTCTCACTGTAGAACGCGATGCTTTACTCACAACGATTCAGCAGAATCCTGATATTGCTTTAAAGATGCTGATGGTGTTTAATTCGCGCTTGCAGCAACTGCATGAAACTGTTCATGGCTTAGTTTCAGAACGTGCGATCGTGCGCCTAGCAAGATTGATTCATTATTCTGCGGTTGAATATGGCACACAGACTACTAAAGATGGCGAGTTTTTGCGGGTTAAGTTACCTTACTATCGCATTGCACGGAGTATTGGGATTACTTACGAAGAATGTCTAAGATTAATTAAAAGTCTTAGTTGCCTTGTTTATCATCGAGGCGGTAGGATCGCTGTTTTGGATATGGAAAAGTTGGAAGCGATCGCGCGGGGAGAGTTAGCAGTTATAGAATAAACAACAGGTTGCTTCTGCAACAAAAATTAATCAAAATTGAATTACATATCTGAATGACGATCGAGACTGTGGTTCACATGATAGACGCTGTGCTTTTGCCTGTATGAGACCATAAGTTCTACGGCTTCTCTGACACTCTTTTCCAGCGCTGACAACCTTTGCTCAACGTTATCTAGCCTTTCATGGCAAGACATTATTCCTAAATAAGACCTGAGGGCACTAATCACGATTTCTGATTTAGACTGCCCTGTTTCTTTCATCCTAGTAAGAATCGCCTGTTCTAACTCAGGAGGAATCCTAACACCAAGGAAGGGATTTGCCATGTCAGTCTTCTGAGTATAAGCTTTGACCTTTGATAATAACAGTTCGCCACTAAGTCACCAACGTTGTAACAATGAATTATAAAACCTTGAAGTACTTACTTACCTTTGTGTAACATTGTGATAACTCAAATGCTGAACAGCAATCTAGCTTACTCAAGCACACTTCTGTATGAACATAGTCTCTCATCTGAGAAACATTTCTTTAAGACAGCTTAGCTTTTTTAGCTTCACCGTTTCGTGAAAAGATTTGTTATCATTTGTTATCAGAACCGTAATAACTCATCTCAAAACGCTTCAGGTTCAACGCGGGGCAATCTTAATGGTGAGTTATTTACCCATGAAAAAAAAGATTGCTAGCGAGTTGCTGAACACAAGCAAGGAGTACTCGATAGTGGCGAGCGATAAGAAAAAAATTTTGGTGGTAGACGATGAAGCTATGATCCGTCGCATTCTCACCACAAGGCTTTCTATGGTGGGGTACAACGTTGTAGCAGCTGCGGATGGTAAAGAGGCTTTAGAGGTCTTCGCAACTGAAGATCCCGATCTCGTCGTCTTAGATGTGATGCTACCAAAGCTTGATGGATATGGTGTTTGTCAAGAAATTCGCGAAAGTTCTGACATTCCTATTATTATGTTAACTGCCTTGGGTGATGTTGCAGACCGGATCACGGGGCTGAAGCTAGGTGCAGATGACTACCTTGTGAAGCCTTTTTCTCCGAAAGAATTGGAAGTAAGAATTGAAGCAATTTTACGACGAATTGATCGTCCTAGCTTTTCAGGAGCAGGAGTAGTCTGTGCAGGTAGATTGCAAATTGATTTCAACAAGCGACAAGTCACGCTGAACGAAGAACGAATTCGGTTAACTAATTTAGAATTTAACTTACTGAAACTATTAGTAACACGTGCTGGAGAAGTCATATCTCGCTCTGAAATCTTGCAACAGATTTGGGGGTATAGCCCGCGTCAGCAAGCTGATGTCCGAGTCGTTGATGTTCACATCTCGCGGCTACGAGTCAAGCTGAAAGAAGACCCTAAAAACCCAGAGTTTATTCACACTGATCGAGGTACAGGTTATTTTTTTCAGAAAGTGACTGAACTACCACAAGTCTTAGGTGCATAGAATGCAATTAATGTCAAGATAAAGTGGCGATCGCTTTGACACAAAAAAGTCTCCAAGTCTAATCTTGGAGAATAAAAATTATTTAGCAATAAATTAATGTTCAGTAGGCGTTAACTCTGCAACGCTAGTCTGTACTGGAAAACGGAAGACCGCAAAAATTGCTCTTATAGTGAATGCAAACATTGCGAGTGTACCTACTGCAAAAATAATATCTCCTGGAATTCGTAACCAAACCGTCCATCGCATCCAAGGACTACTAATAACTTCTGCGCTTCGTGCAAACCAAGTACCATGATTTACTGATTCAACAAGTTGATAAAATCCATTGGGAATTAAACCAAAAACCAGCATTACAACCAAACCACCGTTAATTGCCCAAAAAGCAAAGCGCAGTAACTTTTCATTCCATGCATCTTCGGGGACAAATTCGCGAAAAGCAAATAGCATCAGTGCCAAAGCAAGACAACCGTAAACCCCAAATAAAGAAGCATGGGCATGAATTGGTGTCGTATTTAAACCTTGTGAATAGTAAAGAATAATCGGAGGATTAATTAAAAATCCAAACACACCTGCGCCAACTAAATTCCAAAAACAAGTAGCAATAAAAAAGCGTAAAGGCCAACGATAAAATCCCTCAGCTTCTTGCGAAAGTTTTAGTGTTTTTAACACCTCAAAGCCAATCAAAGATAACGGGACAACTTCTAACGCGGAGAATACTGCTCCCATCGCTGCAATAAACGATGGCGTACCAGAAAAATATAAGTGATGCAAAGTTCCAATGACGCCGCTACCCAGATACAAAATTGTCGTTAAATAAGTTGCTCTCAATGCCGAAGAACGCTTTAAAAAACCTAATTCACTACAAAGATAGGCGATAACAACTGTAGCAAATACTTCAAAAAAACCTTCAACCCAAAGGTGAATCACCCACCACCGCCAATACTCGGCAATACTTAACGGCGTGTGATTAGTATACATCAAACCAACCGAATAAAACAAAGGAATTGTAATCGCACTATAAAGGAAAAAGTGACTTAAACCAGTAGGATTTTTCTCTTTTTGCAAAGCAGGTTTAAACGCACGGTACATCAGCCATAACCAAAAGGTCATATCAGCAATGAGCAGCACTTGCCAAACTCTACCCAATTCAATATATTCATAACCTTGGTGTCCCCACAAAAAGCTACTTTTTACATCTAAAACCCCTGTAACTGCTTCCCAAGTACCAATCATCGAACCACCGACAATGACAGCGAGTGCGATGAGCAGAATTGTGTTACCCAATGCTTGAAATTTAGGTTCAAAACCACCAAAACGCGGAGCAAAGTATAATCCTGCTGCTAGCCAACACGTTGCAATCCAAAATATAGCTAATTGTAAGTGCCAAGTGCGAGATGCAGCATAAGGCAGAAATTGATTTAAAGGAATTCCGTAAAAACCTTCTCCTTCTACAGCGTAGTGTGCAGTAAACATTCCCATCAGAATTTGCACCAAAAACAACACCATAGCTACACCAAAATATAGCGAGGTAACTTTTTGGCTAGGAGTCGGAATTCGGACTGCGGGGCGTACTGGTACTGGCTGTACTTCGTCAGATTCTTCTTGAGCTAAATAGACTAATAAAAATACACCAATTCCTGCAATAAGTACGACAATTGACACGATTGACCAAATAAGAAATTGTCCTGGTGGTTGATTGCCAATTAAGTCATCATGTGGCCAATTTGCAGTATAAGAAAATGGAGCATTCGGTCGATTGGCTGCTGCAGCCCATGCTGTCCAAGCAAAGAAAGCTGTGACATTATGAATTTGCGTATCATCCTTAAACCATCCATTGGGAATTGAGTGAATTGCAGAACCGTGTGCTAAGAGTTTTTGGTAATCTTGGAAGACCTGTTTCAAACCTTGAGTTTGAGCATTTGTGAGAATTAATTCATGCGTTTGCGGATCGTACCGATTAGTTTTAAAGTGTTCGCTGACTTGTGCTTGTAAGCTAGCACGTTCTGGTACGGGTAAAGCTTCTAAATCAGCTTGCGAGAACTCAGGATTTTTGTTGAATAGAACTCCCGCAGTTGCTAAACCCCAACGATGAAGAACATCAGCTGTCCAATCAGGTGCTAAATAGCTTCCGTGTCCCCAGATACTACCAATGTGTTGTCCGCCACGCGCTAGATAAATTTCTTGTCCAGCTTGAATTTCTGGTTGGGTGAGTAAAATTTCTTGCTGAGGAGAACGAATCGTTGCTGGTACGGGTGGAGCATTCTTCCAAATAATTGCCCCAGTTCCTAATAGAATAGAAAAGGCAATAATGCAGATTAAAACTAGCCACACTGGTAAGCTTAATTGGCGTGTTTTATGTGGCGTTTTGGAGTGGGAATCTATCAGTGTTGATGCCATAGCGATCAAAAATGTGTGGATAGAAAGAGATTGAGTAAATCTTTGGCAATGCTAATTCTGTAGCTTCAAGTTTTATATGAGTTTGCTCTAAGGGTTGAATATTTTTGGAGACGAACCACAAAGTACACAAAGAAAAGAATAAAGAGAGGATCTTGTTTGTAGTGAAGGCTTGTGATATGAGCGCCATCACTAAGTAGATTTGTTTTACAAATATCGCACTTTGGTTGCTTATGTTGCTAATAGCGATTTAGAAAGACGAGTGTAGATAGACTGTGAAGTGATTGAATCGATGGTGTATCTATAATTTCATACACAGACAGAAATACTATTTTAGCTACCAACTCAAGGTGGCACAGACAACCGTATTTGTTGATTTTGTTTGTGTACTACGTAGCCATTCATCAAATTCTATTAATAAAGTTTCAGGTAAATTTCTTATCATTGCTACGATCGCTCCTACAAGATCATTTTCGGAAAGTTGTGCAGGTAATTTTGCTTTGAGTTCATTTGAGCGAATGCAGTTGAGGAAACCACGAATTAGAACTGGAACATCACTTGTAGGAGTGGTGTAAATTAAAGCTTCATTATCGGCTAAAGAGGTTTGGCGAAACTTCTGCAAATCGCCCCAACCTAAATAACGACACTTGATGTTGTTAGCGTTCATTGCTTTTAACCCCAATCAGGTTTGACGTTCTTGCGCTGCTTGAGATAGCGGTCAATATCCATCGCGGCGATGCAACCATCCCCAGCGGCTACGACTGCTTGCTTAAATGGCGTGTTGCGAATGTCCCCAATTGCCCAAACTCCTGGGATGCTCGTTTGCATCATTTCATCAACTTTAACGCCGCCATCTGGTTTGAGTTCAATCTGATCGCCGAGAAAATCAACGATGGGTTTGGCTCCTTGTAAGTAAACAAAAACGCCCTCGGCGGGGATATGTTGAGTTTTCTTATCGCTCATCAAGTACAAATTAGTGCCTGTAACGCCACTGTCATCGCCTTCAATTGCGGATAAGCGGGCTTTTTTCCAAAGTTTAACTTGAGGATGAGCGAGGAGTTCTTGCGCGTATTCGTTGCTTCTGGCGGGGTCTTTAGCAGTTACCCAATGAACAGTTGCAGCAAATTTTGTCAGTACTTGAGCTTCGGCGATCGCCTCATGACTCATTCCTACAACAACAACCTCGCGGTTACGGTAAAAAGCGGCATCACACGTTGCACAGTAGCTTACACCTCGACCCAAAAACTCAGCTTCACCAGGTATAGAAGGCGTACGCCCCATTGCGCCAGTTGCGAGTACCAGCGCTTTTCCGATAAAAGTCCCTTCGGGTGTATAAACTTTTTTCTGAGTATCTTCAGCGTCGATCCCAAAAACTTGAGCGCGTTTATAGTCAGTTCCAAATTCAATCGCCTGCTGACGCATCACATCGAGTAATTCACTTCCTGTGACTTCACCACGCACCCCTGGGTAGTTAGCAATTTTGTGCGTAATCGCCAGCGCTCCCGCCGAGGGGTTTTTATCCAAAATCACTGTTTTTAACTGATAACGGGAAGTGTAGAGGGCGCAAGTACAACCTGCAGGACCGCCACCAACAATTACTACGTCATAATCAAAGTTATCCATCGCATCGAATACCTCTGAATAATTAAGCGAAAACGAGTTTCGGTTCTGGTGCGTGTCCGAGATAGATATGTGCGGCAGACTTAAGAACAATCTCAGAGTAGAGAATTTTTTGAACTTCTAAGCTGGGAGAACGCTTCGCGATCGCTCGGTATGCTGTAATCTCACCTTCAAGACTAAAATCAGCATGCGTTTGGTAGTGATCGTAGTCATGTATCGCTAGAAATGCAAATCCGTAGAAGGGATTAGGGTAGAAATCTGCGCCGTAGGTTTCCATTGAAACCCATAAATGTCCTTTTTCAATGTCTGCGTACAGTTCTTCTACCGTGTCGTACCGCATATACTCTGAGGCTTGAACTGCAAAAGGAAGCGCTCTAAATTGATTCATGATGAAATCAATCAGCTCATCTGTAGTCTCTTCAGAAATCTCAGCAGGAGAACTTTCTAGATAGATTTTGGCGAGTTTCTCGGTTTTAGGTGCCATAAAAGTCACCTCCTAGAACGTCAGGCTATGCCAAGATGGCATTGAGTTGCATCTGTGCTATCTCTAGCCTGACAAAAATTCTTAACTACTTTTATGAGCTAGCTCATAGATGCTTGAGAACCACCGTCGTTACTTGTACAAGACAGCCTGTTTTAAATTTGCGATCCGATCGCGAATTTTATTAATTTCAGCAGATGGGACATGATGTGCCTCTAGCGCTTCACCTAAATGCTTGACAATTGCATCAAAGTGTTCTGGTTGTAAGTTTAAACCTGCGTGTGCTTTTTCCATCGAACGTCCTGTGTAAGGAGTAGGACTACCAAGCGCAAATGAAATGAAAGCAGTTTGGTGACGACGCTGTTTTTCCATATCTGTATGTGCAAAAAAGGAATTAACAGTATTGTCTGCTAAAACACGGGTGTAAAAATCATCTACGACCTGTTTAATAGCCTGCTCTTTGCCAAGTTTCTCGTACAATGTTGCTGATTGCATATTTTTGCCTCAAGTCATTAATAATTAGCTGTAAATCAGCGTAAAATCAAACAAAATTAGTCCTAATTACCCTGTGCGATCTTTTCAGAAAGTGTAAGGAGAAAAGCTAAATTCTCTGTTGCTTTTAGTGCATGAGGTGCGTGAGCAGGCATAAAAACAAAAATACCTGGCTGTAAAGCGATTTCTTGCCCTTCAAGGTTTAATATTCCTTCACCTTCAATTACATTAATTGTGGCGTTGTAAGTAGAAGTATGTTCAGCTATTTCTGTATTAGCTGCAAGACAAAATAGCGTATGTTGACAAGCGTTGTCTTTAATTAAGACTTTGCTAAGAACTCCAGCACTAGGATATTCGATTTGTTCTCGCAGTTGGATTTTTGAAGACGCGCTGGTATTGATGGTAGAAGTCATGGTTTCTACTTAAAGTATAGTTGGTGGATTATTTAGGAATTACTGAGTAGTAGCGCAGATGAGGATATAACCTAATTCCTCATTGTATTTGTTGAAAACACGCCGCATTTCTAACACTCGTTTACGGATTGGTTCGCGAGTTAGAATATTTCCTAAAATTCGCAGCGTATTAAAAACACCTTCATCCTGAAACATTTGTCTAAAATTTAAGAGACTCATTGCTCCAGTTTGAACTTTTTCAACGTGTAAGCCTGCACTTTCATATGTATTAGTCCAGTTAGCTTCAGAAAGTGGTGTCGCATTAACGCGAATGACTTGTGCAAGTTCAGCGCTAATTTGTTCTTCGTTGTCACGCGCTAATAAGTCATGCGAGAGAAACTTACCACCAGGTTTGAGGCGATCGCGAATCCCAGCTAGAATTTTTGCCTTCCCTGGTGGAGATTGCATCGTCAAGATTGCTTCGGCTAAAACATAATCAAACTGTCCTGGTATTGCGTCGAGATGGAAAATGTCACCCTCGATGATTTCGATTTGATTTTCTAAGTTTGCAGCACGAATATTGTCACGCGCTTGGCGGACACTTTCAGGTTTTTTCTCGACACCAACAACTTTGACACCATATCGTTGTGCAAGTGCGATCGCACTATAGCCAAAACTCGCTGCGAGTTCTAAAACAGTTTCGCCTGGTTGAAAATTAGCCCACTGAAGTAGTTGTTCTGTTGCTATTCTCCCACCAGGACGCAGATATTTTTTACCTGCGGCTGCAAGCACTTCGTGTCCTGGTGCGGTTTGCATGAGGGTAGATTTGGTCATTTCGATTGACCCTCTCAACTCAACTATCCTCAATTTGCCAGGAATTTATTGTTTCGTCTTTGAGCTAGCTCATACTATTAAGTGGTAATTGGTAATCGGTAATCGGTGGAAAGTTATTTCTATTTATTTCAATTACCCATTACCGTGAATACACTTAATCACTAATTTCAATATCGTATAACTAGCACAGAGTACGTAACTTTGACACGAGGCGATCGCGCATTGACTTTGGAGACACAATCACGCAATGAGGTGCATACTGCATCCTACGCTTAAAATGGACGCTTGCCTAATTTGGTATTTCAATTACAGCCTATTGCAGTTTTATGAGGCACAGTAGCAACAGTGAGTAAACCAGTTTTTCAAATGCACGGGATTAATTAAATCGAGTGCAGTGGCAATGAGAAGATCAACCCTGAATGCAGTAGTTGGGG
>NZ_JADEWN010000040.1 GCF_015207655.1 Gloeocapsopsis crepidinum LEGE 06123
GGGTGAGGGGGAGCCACTGCGTTGCAGGGGTGTCCCCTGTTGTAGCAAGTGGCGTTGAGAGGTGATTTCTTCATCACGTTGAGAAGTACTGCGGATTTGCTGAAGATACTTTTGTGCTGTAGTAAATGTTAGTTGAGGGAAGAAGGCAGAATTTTGCCATCTTTGGGCGACTTCTAACATATCGCGAGTCGGACCACCACCGTGATCGCCGACTCCAGGAAGCCAGAGCGAAGCTTTGAAACTTGTTTGCTGTTCCCAGTTGCAGGCATAAGTCGCCATTTTGATCGGGTCAATACCTTCACCAATCGGGGCAGACATGAGACTTAATATTGCGCTTCCATCAGGCGATCGCCACCAAAAAGCACCATAGGGAAACTTTGTCGTATCGTTCCAAAGTAACTTTTGCGTAACAAAATACTCGATTCCGGCTTGCTGGAGAAACTGTGGTAACGTAGCACAAAAACCAAAACTATCGGGTAGCCACGCTACTGTAGAAATCGCACCAAATTTCGCTAAAACATAGCGTTGACCGTACAATAGCTGACGTACAATCGATTCGCCACTGACTAAATTCAGTTCAGGTTCTACCCACAATCCGCCCACAATTTCCCAGCGTCCAGTATTAACTTGTTGTTGAATTGCTGCGAATAAATCAGGGCGATGTTCTTCGATCCAGGCGTAAAGCGCAGGCGTAGAATGACAAAATATTAATTCTGGAAAATCTTGTTGAAGATTGAGAACTGAAGTAAATGTCCGTTGTGCGGCTTCCCAGGTATCGCTAATTGCCCATAACCAAGCTAAATCAAGGTGTGCATGACCGAGAAGTTGAATTTGGCGTTGCTTAATCTCTTGTGCTAAGTATTGCACCGAAGAACGAATGGTAAGCAGTGATTCTGTAAATGCGTGCTTGTCGCTTAAAATTGACCAATCAATTTGTGCAAGCGCTGTCGCGAGGATTGATAATTTTTCAGGATGGAACGTTTCTAAGTATTGTTGTAAAACAGCAAGTTCATCCGCAATAAAGCCAGGTTCAGGATAGGCGGTGTCGGTAGATTCATAAAGACAAAGCGATCGCACTAAAGCCCCAGCATCGTGATTTGGACTTACCAAGCGTAAACTTACTGTAATTTCTTCGCCTGGTATTACTGCTGAACTTAGTAATACGCGAGTTGAACAATCGAATAAATCGCCTTCTTGAACAAGTTGATCGTTAACATAGATTTGTGCAGCTTCCGCCCACCAGGTAAGCGCTAAACGCAAACTTAAACCTGCAATTGGATACCCTGATAAATCATTGGGAATAACAAATTTTTGGGTTAACCACAGTACTTTTTGCCCCGCTGACCAAGCAATGTGTTCTCTATCATTAAGTTTTACTTCAGCTTGCGATTCATCTAAAATTCGCCAACGTGCTTGAACATTGACTTGAGTGCGATCGCGAAGTTTCGCAATCACGGCTGAGATCGAGTTGCTATAAGTCTGAGGTTCTGTGGAAGTCATCGTTTCGATAAAATTGGGGCATTTAGATGTTACACATTACTTAAGGGCTGGTAATTAGTAATCGGTAATGGGAAAAAATGTTTATTTCTAGCATCTGCTGCGCTGAAGTGATTTAATCTAGCAAAGACAGATTATGTATGATTGGCTGTGTAAGTCACTGGATCTGGCAAATGACATTTTTCGAGAGTTTTCGCTCGACTGCAAGTGTCATTTCAATAGCAGCGTGCAGCAAGAGGAGATTAATAAATGTGAACGCGAATTAAATTTATCACTTCCACGCAGTTATCGAGAATTTTTGCTGAGATCTAATGGCGCTCATCTGTTTTATAGTGAAGAATTAGAAGCTTGCTCAGATGATGTTTGGTGGGCGGGTTCCGGAATTAAGATTTTTGGAACTGGAGAATTGCTAAGCTATAGGCATTATAGACGTATAACCTCCAGCCCATTTAATGATCCAGAAGATCCATCCATTCTTGCATTTGCCTACTTGGGGCGTGTAAGCACAGGTGATTTTTGCGCTTTTGATACAGCATTTGTTGGAGATGAGTATCCTGTTTTGGACTGCGATCAAGATTATCCATCTTCAAAATGGAAGGAGTCTCCAATTGCTTTCTCATTTGAAGAATGGTTACTCAAAATGTTTGATCGCATTGTTAACCACAAAAGCTTACCTGAGTACTGGTTTAGCGACACATTACATAATAACTCTTTAGGAATATTTGGAAGTTCTACAGACTATTGTTAAACTGCTGAGATTAAGTTGCTATAAGTTTGCGGCACTGTGGAGGTCATCTTTTCGATAAAATCAGATTATTGAATCAGTAGGTGACAATTAACGTAACGAGAAGACTGGTCATTGGTAATTGGAAAAAATACTTATTACCCATTACCCAAGCTAAATGAGCGTAACTTTTAATCCCTTAACCTAATCCAAAGTATGTCTTCGGCTTCTGGTCGCTATCAAAGCAAACTCTTCAATTTTATTCACCAGCAATCGCGGCGGTTTACAGAACAATGTGATCGCGCTTTTCGCCAAATTCAATTTGCTACGAGTTGGATAGCACCAGCCGTCTTGTATCCTTTCTACGCTTTATTTCAATCAACACGGAAGCTTAAGTTTTCTCCCAAGCCAGCGTCACCACAGCTACAAGCACCTCAGCAAGATTCTTCCCCGCAAACTCCTAGCACAGATACACCCATTCAGCAAGTATTGCAGCTATTTGAAACGCCTACTGAAGAAATTACACGACCTCAGCAAGATGAGCAACCACAATCAAATATCTTCGCTTGGTTCTCGCCACGAATCATTCATTTAGCCCAACAAACTAAAGAGTTATTCCATCCAAATCCCCAAGACACAACCGCTTCACCTGTGGAGTGGATACCTGTTGCTGCAAAACTGAAGAACAATCGACGAGTCATTCGTGGAATTGCGACTGAGCTTACAAATCGTAACTTAGTCTTAGTCACAACTGAAAATGAAATTCTTAATGTTTTTACGCCACAACAGCAGGAACAACTACAAGCCACGATTGAGGGAGAAGTTGCAACCTACTGGCGCTGTCAGCGCTTAGCGTATGCTTCCCAAATGCCAACACAACTTAACGGGAAGACAAGTCCAGGTAATTTACTGATTGATGCAACACCGCTGAATTTGCTTGATCGCGTTTTTGCCGAAATCGAATCGCATTCTTTCGCACTCACTCAACATTGGCAAAGTCAATTAAATAGCACAACTATACTAGCGGATACAGCAAATCAAAACAATATTGAATCGGATAATTCTACAAGTCAAACTTTACGAATTCAAGCTTTAATCTGGGCAGCAATTGATTTCTTTTTTGGAAGTAGCAGTAACACAAAAATAGGGAAAAATACGCCAGTAAAATCTTTGCAATTTTCTAGAAAGACGCAACCGGAAAGAATACCATTTCGCCCTGTGTCTCAATTACCTGGTGTTTCATCACCTACCATTGAAGATCCTTGGTTATCGCTGAGTGACTTATTTGGTGAAGTAGAATCAGAAGCCCAAGTACAAGAAACAGTATCTACACAAATACCAAATAAAGTTCTTCCTGAGAATAAAACAAGTGATTTTCTACGCCGAAAGCTCATTAATGGTTGGCAAAGATTCAAGCCAAAAATTAATGTAGTTACTGCATTAGTAAAAGTACGGCGAACGAATGCGATCGCACAAAACACAGTATCAAATGCGATCGCTACTGAAACTCCTGAACCATCACCAACAACCAATCCTGCTCAAATTAATCCCACTTCTGAGTGGATCGATGTGAGTGCGATCGCCGTAGGTTATGTCAAACATCCTTTAGAGCAAGTCCTCGAATGGTTAGACCGCGCTATGCTGTGGTTAGAAAAATTGTTATTCAAATTCTGGCAGTGGTTGAAACGATTTGACAAACTAACTCGTAGCAATTAGCAGCATTAGCCATCAACTGTGATAACAGGAATTGGACTCATTTCTAAAACGGCTTGAGAAACAGAACCAAGAACGACTTTTTCCCAAACGCGGTGTCCCCGTTTACCAATGACGACATCTGTTACTTGGCGCGCTTGGGCAACTTGCACGATCGCTTCTGGAACTGCACCAGATTGCGTGAGAAACTCATAGCGAATATCCGCAAGTAACTGTTTTGCCTTGCTTTGAAGTTCGTCTACGGTGCGTTTGTCTCCCACATTGTCGATGTATAACACAATCACTTCGCCACTGCTTCGTCGTGCTAAATCAGCCGCTTTGCGAAGGACTGGAACCGCAAGTGATGAAGTATCTACCGCTGCTAGAAACACAGGACGACCTGTAACTGCAACTTTGGTGGGATCGACTTCTCCTTTTTCCAATAGTTTGGGTGCAAACACCTGCGTTGCCCACGCACCAATGGGAGCCGTTGTCAAGATTGAGAGTGCGGCGATCGCCAAAATTATTTCGCCGCCTTCAATTCCTGCAGCTAAAGGTAATGCACCAATTGCAGCTTGTACTGTCGCCTTTGCCATATTTCCTGGTAGTAAGAACACCTTTTCTTGCCAAGTCCAGTTGCTGCCTAAAGTTGAGAGATACCAACCAATCGCTCGACCAACAACTAAACTAAGAGTTAACAGCAACAACCCAGGTAGTAAGATATTACCTAACACCTCAAGCTGAATAGTTGCTCCCAGTAGTACAAATAAGACGATCTCTGCTACTGTCCACAACACATCAAATCCACCACGAATCAAACGTGCAACGGGTGCATCGAATTCAATTAAAAAGAAACCCATTGCCATGACAGCAAGATAGCCAGAATAGTAGGGAAATACTTCGGTAAAAATGACGAGAAATAATGCTGCGCCAGTTGCAATAATCATGTCCTGAACAACACTGCGCGTCCATTGCTGAACCAGCACTAACACCAACAACCGTGCAAAGAGGAAACCTGCTGCTAATCCCAAGACAATTTCTAGAATTACCTGAAAAGGTAAAAGTTGTAAAGGAGACAACGTAATACCAGCAAAAAGTGTTACTGGTTCACCCCCTTGTTGTCCCAAAAAGTTAAGTAATAAGCTAAATACCAGTAAAAGCAAGACATCAGATAGCGCACTTCCTGTCAAAATTGCATCGGGAATTCCTTTGGCGACTCCCCAGCCCAAACTCTTCAGCCGCAACATTCCTGGTACAATCACCGCAGGTGACTCTGCTCCGACAACACAGCCCAACAGTAAGCCAGTCAAGAAATCAAAGTTGAATAGAAACATCGACAAGAAAGCAACAACTACTGCTTCTGTTGATGCTGGGAGAAACCCTAATCTTAATGCTACTGTTCCTTGTTGTGCTAGCTTTTCTCGGTCTAACCCAAGTCCTGCTTTCATTAAGATAATCATGACCGCAACTAACCGTAAGTCATCGGCTGCATCTAAAACTTCAGGACTAATAAAATCTGCTGATTGCGGACCTATCGCAATGCCAACTAAAATCATACCAATGAGGGGAGGTGCGCCTAACCGTTGGGCAAGCTGACCTGCAAAAAACCCCATTGATAAAATCCAAAGTGCACTAGCTAACACTTCTCTCTCCTTCGTAAAGTACAGCAACGGTGGTGTTGCCAAAAGGAGCAAGAGAAGCATTCACTGCAAAGCCCTACTCCCTGGCAAGCCAGAACAGTAGGAGCCATTAGCCTTAATTGGCGGTTAGGGTGAGCTCCATCACCCAATTGCAAAGCAAGAATAACACATTTTTCGGGTTCAACGATCCAGCGTGGTGTAAAATCAATTACTCCTGCCGCACTCCACCTAAAACTGGTCTTACCTCAGAACCTGAGAAAGGATCTGTACCACCAACCCAGTTGAAGTCACTGATTCTCAAAGTGAGAGATCCTAACTCTAGAGTTGGATTGTAGCGGAGGACAACGCCATAAGTACGGCGACTGTATTCGAGAACGTAGTCGGTACTGAGATCTCGACCTGTATTTACATTAATTGAAGTCTGCACGCCAAGGCGAAATGGCCCATAAATTTGCTGTGTAATTCCTACTGACAAAACGCTCCTATCAGCCGCACGATCAAATAAAAATGGTGATGTACCACCTCGTATGCCTTGGGAGTAAGCAATATTGAAGCCAGTATAGTCCAAAAATGGTCGAGAGAAATGACCAAACTGCCCTTGGATACCAACTGTTCCAGTCAATAACGTTTGTTGGTCGCCACTACTATAAAAACTCGCGTCACCTCGCACACCAGCGTACAATTGTACGTAGGGAATGACTGGTGTAGGTGTATAGCGCAATCCTTGAGTTGCGGTTGCGGGTAAAGGAGTTCCTCGCCAGAGTAAGAATCCGCGACTAAGAGCCGCACTACCTTGCAAGCGACCTAGAGAAACTCGATTATTATCGCGAATCGGTTCGAGTAAATCGATGCGATCAGTGTTTGCTGTAATGTATTGTGCTCCAGCTTGATAGCTTAGATTAAATCCGGTGTCTCCTAAAGGAATGACTGGAGAAGTCACAATTCCACCAAGACTACTACGGACTGTTTGATAGCCCAAGGAACCGTTGTACAAGCGATCGCGGTAGCTATACTCCAGTGTTAATCCGTGCGGTCTTTCAAGAATATTGAGGGGAGTACGCAACCGTAAACTAGCGCGTAAGTTATCTCCAATGTCTGTTAGTCCTGGAAGAACTGCTAAGCCCGTAAGCGTTGTTTGTGGTCCTAAAGTAGCATCTAAACTACCGCGTACGCCAAATAGATCGGGGCTGAAAATATTACCACCACTTTCGGTAATGGCTTGTTGCACAAAAACTTGTGGAGTGACGCTGACACGTACTGCTTCACTATCAATCACATTAAAACTGCGTTCAACAAACAATCCTCCACGATCTTCGCTATCGTAGCCTAAGTTGACTAAGCCTGGAGTCACTTGCCGTTGTCTGCGGTCAATAACTTGTTCGTTGCGTGGAATCGGGATTGATAAACCTTGGTCAAAAACTAAGCGCTGTCCTGTTGTTCTAATGCGATCGCGCGAGGGTGTTTCGCGAATCAGGGTCATTGTATCAGCGCGTAACTCTAACTCTGGAGGGGAAAATGGATCGTTGGTGATGCGAACATTGGTTGCTTGCCAACCTTCAGGATAAAAATTAATTGTGTCAGCTTCAACGCGTAAGCGGCGGATTTCTCCTCCTTGTTGTGGTGAAGTTACAGAACCAGTACCAATGTTAATACCACCAGGACTTGTAACTTTTTGTAGCGGTTGATTTGCGCTAATGCGATCGCTTAATGGTTGTGGTGCGACTCCCCCAGCAGTGACATCTGTTGGTATTGGTGTAAAATCTTCTCTAGCAGTAGGAATAAAAACTTCTCCACTTGCATTGAGTACATTTCCTCTATCTTGAACCAGGTTGTAAGTAAAGCGATCGCCACGGATGATTTGTTGTCCGCGTGTCAAAGCAACATTTCCTTCGCCGACGCCGATTAAATTTTCTAAATTCACTTGCAGGCGATCGGCATCTAACACAGTGCCATCGTATCGTAAAAGAACATCACCTTCGGCGGTGACAATTTGCCGCTGCGCATCGTATTCTTGGTAATTTGAATTGAGTTCAACAACGCGATCGCGAACCCTAGGGGCTTGCTGAGGCAGAGGTTGACTTGGTGAGTGTGGTGTCGTTTGTACTGGTTCTTGTGCCGTTGGTGCTGGCGCACTAAAATCTAGTGTTGGTAAATTAGTATCACTATTTTCTGGTAGCTGTGCGGTTGTTTCGGTCGCAAATTTTTTTAACTTGGCGATTGTATGGCTGTTTCCGTTGCTGACATCTAAAGTTGGAATCGCATCAGAAGACGCTTCTACAACAGTGCTATTTTGCTCAATAGGATAACCAATAGAAATTGTTTCGCCCAAAAGTGTAGCGTCTTTGGCTGCACTAAATTGAGATTGCACCGAAGATGATGACTGACGATGAGAAGAAATTGCCGTAGAGGGCAGAACAATATGATGTGGTTCAGGGGGCGGTGCTGCATGAGTCATATTTCAGTCACAATAAGCAAACAGACAGACCGGTGTATGACCTCAACCGCACTTCTAACCAATTACCAGTAGCAGACATTAACTGAACTGCTGCTTGGTCTACGGCATCTTGTAGGTTTTGGTTATTCGAGATCCCGCCGACCTGGGTTACGTGCAGGGTCGTTGGACAAAAAGCCAAAGACAAATATACCAACGAAGAAGGTGACAACAACATACACAACAATTTTAAGAGTCAACATAGAAATATCTCCAAGCGGTATGAGAAGCTAAAGGAAACTGCGACTTAAATTTGCAGATAGTCCTTATCATCATACCCAAATGTTGTCCTTTTTTAGTTGAGATTGTCTAATTGAATACCTGCAGACTTTGACGCGAGTTTGATGTTAAGGTTTCACTAGAATCGCGATGGCCATAGTAACTCAGTTATTTTATAAGCCGAAAGGGCGATCGCTGAATTCGCCATAAAGTATTAATAGTTGCCAACTTCAGGCAGAAGTGGTTAAACAATAGCCATAACTGAACACATAATCTCTGCCATCTTATGCAACCAATCCATACATTCAACGTTTCTCCAGCTTTGCCGCCTCATCTAGAAAAATTGCGGCAACTAGCCTATAACATTCACTGGGACTGGAACACTGAAGCGAAAGACTTGTTCCGCCGCTTAGATCTAGACTTATGGGAATCGAGTCATCACAATCCTGTTTTAATGTTAGGAACAATTAGTCAAACGCGACTGCAAGAAGTTGTGGAAGACGAAGGTTTTTTAGCGCAGATGGATCGGGCGGCGCGTCAGTTAGATGAATATTTGCAAGATGGAACTTGGTACGGAAGAAATCGCACTCAAGACTCAGAGTGTTACGCGTATTTTTCTGCAGAATTCGGATTAGTTGATTGCTTACCGATCTATTCTGGAGGTTTGGGGGTTTTAGCAGGCGATCACCTTAAATCAGCTAGCGATCTAGGATTACCACTCGTAGGAGTCGGTTTACTGTACCAGCAAGGCTATTTTGCGCAGTATCTTAACCCTGATGGCTGGCAACAAGAACGCTACCCGATTAATGATTTCTACAATATGCCATTGCATTTAGAACGCAATGCTGATGGTTCAGAATTACACATTGCCGTTCCTTATCCTGGACGTAATGTTTATGCCAGGGTATGGCGCGTGCAAGTTGGCAGAAACCCGCTTTACTTGCTTGATACAAATATTGAGCCTAATAATCCCTACGATCACGACATCACCGATCAGCTATACGGTGGTGACATTGATATGCGCATCCACCAAGAAATTATGTTGGGGATTGGCGGTGTTTTGATGCTTAAGGCATTGGGATACAAAGTGACAGCGTACCACATGAATGAGGGACACTCAGCTTTTCTGACGTTGGAACGGATGCGTGGCTTAATTCAAGAAGAAGGGCTAGATTATGCCACAGCAAGGCAAGTTGTCATTTCAAGTAATATCTTTACAACTCACACTCCTGTACCAGCAGGAATTGACTTGTTTCCACCCGATAAAGTTTTGTACTACTTAGGACACTATGCCGATATTTTTGGATTATCTAAAGATCAATTTTTAGGACTAGGGAGAGAAAACACGGGTGATTTGACAGCACCCTTTAGTATGGCAGTTTTAGCACTGAAAATGGCAACGTTTGCCAATGGTGTGGCGCAATTGCATGGTGTCGTGTCGCGTGAGATGTTTCAGGGTTTGTGGCGCAACCTACCTGAAGATGAAGTTCCGATTACCGCAATTACGAATGGTGTTCATGCGCGTAGTTGTGTTGCTAAATCAACGCAAGAATTATACGATCGCTACCTAGGTCCTACTTGGTCATCTG
The DNA here is from genome assembly GCF_015207655.1 of Gloeocapsopsis crepidinum LEGE 06123. Classification (GTDB taxonomy): domain Bacteria; phylum Cyanobacteriota; class Cyanobacteriia; order Cyanobacteriales; family Chroococcidiopsidaceae; genus Gloeocapsopsis; species Gloeocapsopsis crepidinum. The sequence continues at coordinate 9,853 of NZ_JADEWN010000040.1, forward strand.
CACCAACCGATCATCAACTGTGGGAACGTGTTGAGGCAATTCCAGACGAAGAGTTATGGCGCAACCACGAGCGCTGTAAGGTAGAGATGATTGTCGCAGTGCGCGAACACTTAGTGAAGCATTTGCGCGATCGCGGTGCTTCGCCTCAAGAAATCGCTTCTTCACAGGAAGTTCTCGACCCCTCAACTTTAACAATTGGCTTTGCCAGACGCTTTGCAACTTATAAGCGGGCGACATTATGGATGCGAGATATTGAAAGAATCAAGCGCATTCTCACGGCAAAAGACCGCAAGGTGCAATTTGTCATTGCCGGTAAAGCCCATCCAAAAGATATCCCTGGCAAAGAACTGATCCGCGATATTAACCATTTTATTCAAGAACATGGCGCAGAAAAGCAAGTCGTATTTGTCCCCAACTATGATATTCACATTGCTCGTTTACTTGTTGCTGGTTCTGATGTTTGGCTAAATACACCACGTCGCCCTAGAGAAGCTTCGGGTACAAGTGGGATGAAGGCGGCGATGAATGGGTTGCTTAACTTGAGTGTCCTTGATGGTTGGTGGGATGAAGCTGATTATGTCCGTACAGGTTGGGCGATTGGACACGGCGAATCTTACGACGATCCCCACTACCAAGATGAAGTCGAAGCCAATGCTTTTTATGAGTTACTCGAAAAAGAAGTTGTCCCCTTGTTCTATCACCGCGATCCTGATGGGCTACCGCGTTCGTGGACTGCCAAAATGAAAGCCGCAATTCGTTACAACTGTCCATTTTTTAACACAGCGCGGATGGTACGCGAATATGCAACTAAAGCTTATTTTCCCGCAAGCGATCGCTACCATACTTTGACTGTTAACAACTACACTCCTGCACGAGAATTAGCACAGTGGAAAGTTAATCTCCTCGACCGCTGGTTTAATATCAAAATTGCCAATGTTGATATCGCTACGGGGTCTGATGTCCAAGTTAATCAGAATATTGCTGTGAAAGCCCAAGTTGATTTGGCTAATCTTTTGCCAGAGGATGTGCAGGTAGAACTTTATCAAGGTGCAGTTGATGCTAGTGGCGAAATTGTTAACGGGATTGCGCAAGAAATGGAGTGCCAAGGTCGCGATCAGCAAGGTTATAGCATTTATACTGGCACGATTACTTACACAACTTCTGGCTTACAGGGCTTATCGTTGCGCGTCTTACCGAAGCATACTCTTCTTTCGAGTCCGCATGAGCCTAGGGTAATTATGTGGGCAAGTTAATAGAGTTATGAGTCGTGAAGTGTTGAGTTATGAGTTAAGAATCTGCACAATTCAATACTCTTGAGGACTCAAAACTTCTTCTAGAGTTATGAGTGCCAAGTTAAGCAAATTCTTTTAATTCAAAACTCAAAACTCCTTAATTTTTGCGGTACGACAATGTAACCTGTCGTGCGATCGCCAAGTACAATATTTCGTTCGGTTCCCCAGTACCACCAATAGGCTGCTACATAAGCACAGATGAGGCTATCAAGTTTGTCTTCAAGTGCTTTGAGGGCAGTTCCGGTATTGGGGATTTCTTGAGGAAACGAACCACATTGGTGCAGAGGACGCAAAGAAGGTTGTAGCGTGGGCAGGATGTGATGAATGTAGTTGAAGAGTTTGGCGAGTTCTACACGGCGATCGCTCAAGCGTCCTTTTTTGTATTTGAGAATGCGGTTTAAATCGAATAAGTGAACAATTGCAGGGTGAGGGAAAACTTCGATTTGGTATCTTCCTAGAATTTTAGGTTTGATCTGTGGGGCGTGGGTGAATCCTCGTGCTTCGAGTTCTAAGCCGAAGTTGATAGTACGTTGGGCGAAGGCTAGACTTTGGTTTGCTGGGTAGCATCCTGCGTGGTATTTACCAAAGTACTTGTGCGTGAGTTTGTCAGGTAATCGCGTTCCTGTGATGTTGGGGATTAGTGTAGGGGCGTCTACAGCTACGATTGCTGGTACGTTGAGTTCTACTTTGGTATCAATCCAAGTGAAAATGTCGGCGATCGCTTCTTTTCTATCTAAATCTACAAGTTGTAACTCGTTATCTTGCCACTCTAAGCAACATAAGCCACTCGGTTGCGATCGCCATCCAAAATCAATACCAATAAATTTCATCGTGTTAAACCGTCAGAAAAGAGCTGATTCGGTTGAAACTGCAGCTACACAAACAAAATCTAACTTCATAGATTTCTATAACCCTGACTTTTCGTTATTCTATGGAGGTAGAAAGAGTTTATTAAGCCGTGACTTTAGTCGCCAGTGTCCTTAGTCTCGTGACTTGATTAATGAATAGTTGTCTTTAGTCGCGATTTCTTCTAAGTTTTCTAGCCGCATTTCCAACATCTTCATACGCCCTGCTTGAGCTGATAGCTCCTTTTTCTCTTTGTCTTGAGAATCTTTGGAGTCTTTAACTAAAGCAAATGTAGCTGCACCAGCCGCAATTGGTGGAGCTGCCATAGCAACAGGGTTGCCACGACCAAAAACACCGACAATCGCCATCATAGGAATTGCACTACCCCAGATAGCAACGATTGTTAACTTAGAGGCAATATTGAGGTTTTTCATTTGCTCCTCCTTGTAGTTTTCTATTGTTGCAGTAAATTAATCCACCCGCGTCCGTTTTCCCCCTCTAGCAAAGGAGCATTGTGAAACGCCACAATCTGCCAGTTGTCCTCTCGCTTCTGCATCACGGTTGTTATGATTCCTTCCAGTTTCTTGTCTGGGCGAGTCGTCAGATAAGATTGACTCTTGAGATGCACCACGGCAATTTCTGGAGTCAGGAAGCGAATTTTAGCGACATCTAGTAGGATACCTACCTGGTTGAGATTTCCTCCGAGAGAGCTTTGGCGATCGCCATCGTAAAGCTCTTGGTGTGTACGGGCATTGGCTTCTCTTGTATAGTTTGGTATGAATGTACCGTTGATAACGATGTAGTCGTGCTCTAGAGCGAACGCAGAAGCGAACTGAGCGCCGTTTTGGGTGTTCTGTCCGTCTTGCATCTTTTGAACAACTTGGCGAATAGCAGCCGTGTCTTGTTGTTGAGTGGATGTCAGCGCTCTACAAGTCATTGTTGCTCCTGTAGGGTTATGATGCTGATCGTGCTGCAAACATTGATTGGGAATAGTGGCTACTGCAGGTGACTGAAGCGTAGGTAAAAGCGTAGTGCTTACTGCTACTCCTATAAGAGAAAAGCTCATTTGGGTAATTGTGGGTGTCATAATGACTCCTTTAAATAGATTTGCTGTTGTAACTGTGGTGTTCTCGACGAAATGGATGGCTACCCCTAGTGTTCTGAAATGCGCTTTATCTGCTTGGGCGCAACTTCTGCCACAACAAATTTGTCATTCCAGAAGCGATCGTTTCTATATCCATTGGTCGAATCCGAGTATTGTGGAATGCGACAAAGTACCATTTACCATCGCGTTTTCTGGCAACTAAAGTTTGGATTGATTTTCGTCCAGGAATTGAAGCATCTGACTGCCAAGACATGAGAGTTCCGCCAGTTGTATGTATTAGGGCAACGTCAGGACTTAAGAATTGCATACTGTCAATTTGTCCCTTTAAGCGCGTTCCCCTTAAAAATGTGTCGAAGAGTTGTTGGTGTTGTATGGCGATCGCCGCGCGTCCTTTTGTGTGAGAACCATCGAAGGCAACGTAATCTGCATCTTCCTCAAATAGCTCACCATAGGCATCACCAGCCCCTTGGTTCCAGCTATTCACCAGCTGCTCAAACAGCGCACAGATAGCAGCCTCATCAACTGGATTCGAGGTTAGAGATTGGGAAGCTTGTGTAGAATATTCATTCATAATACATTTCTCCCAATGGATTGTGCTGAGGTTACAAACCGACATTCAGACAACGATTTTCTTGTACCAGTGGTAAACTCTTAGCAAGTATATATTTAACTAAGTAAATACTTGAGATACTAAGATAATTAGATGCTAAACAACTTGGCAAAATATGTCAACAGATTTAATGAATCGTGACGAGTTGCTCAGTGCGCTTGACCAAGAGATGCGAAAGGTCAGCGCTCAGTCAGTACTATTTAGTCAGGCAGTTGCTGAACAGCTGGGAATTAATAGTACCGATCTAGAATGTCTGGATATTATTAACTTTTCATCACCAATCACTGCTGGACGACTTGCTGATCTAACAGGGCTTACCACTGGCGCAATCACTGGTGTGATTGATCGACTTGAGAAGGTAGGCTATGTACGGCGCGAGCGAGATCCCAATGATCGGCGTCGAGTCATTATTCAACCGCTTCCAGAAGCTGCGCAAAAGATCTCTCCACTTTTTGACTCCATGGCGCAGGCGATGAGCAAGCTGTATTCAAGTTATAGCGATCAAGAAATTGCCCTAATCCTTGACTTTGCCACTCGTTCCAATTCAATTGTTCTTGAAGAGATCGCTAAGCTACAGGGGAAAGAGGAAGCAGAAGCAGGGGAGAATTGATAATTATAATTTGTCGCAACCATTTTTTTATTCGTACATATAAGTAGGGCATTTGTTCTCTCAAGCCATAGGCTTAACACTCGACTATTTCATATATACAAGCGGAGTGAGCGTAACATTATGAACCCCAATCTATTAGAAGCAGCCAAATTCCAAAAAGTAGAAGCTTCAGAAGATCAAATATTAATCCTTAACGGAGTAACTTGGCAGCAATACGAAGCATTCTTAGACATCATCGGTGATAATTTTCCTGGATTACACATTACCTATCTCGAAGGAACCTTACAGTTCATGTCCCCTGGACGCAAGCACGAGTTGACTAAAAAAATCATTGCTAGGCTTTTAGAAGCCTACTTGGATGAAACACGCGCCCGTCACTATCCTTTAGGCTCTACGACTTTTCGGAAAGCAGCCGTAGCAAGAGGAATCGAACCTGATGAGTGTTACTGTATTGGTTCAGATAAAGAGTTTCCCGATTTAGCAATTGAAGTTGTTGTGACTAGTGGTGGAGTTGATAGTTTAAAGGTTTATCAAGGTTTAGGAGTGTCTGAAGTTTGGTTTTGGGAAGATGAGCAACTTTTACTCTATCAATTAAGAGGTGAAACGTATCTTCCAATTACAACTAGTAATTTATTACCAAATCTCGATATAAAGTTGCTTGTTAGTTACATTAAGTCGTCAGAATCTTCAGATGCAGTTTGGGAATTTAGAGAAAAAAATCGGCAACAGATTTCATCTCGAATTGATAACTAGAATTGGTAACGAATTTCTCCTCGAACTATCTGATCGTTAAAGTTTTCACGTCCAATTACGGTTTCATAATCAATTAAACCTATTGCATTTTCAGAAAATACGACTTGTGCGCCAATACCTAATTTGATGTAATCGCGATCGCGATCGCCTACAGTTGTTCGCATGGGAATTCCTGGTTGGGTAACGAGTTCAGTTACAATCTCTCGATTATTGTCAGCTAATTCGCGTTCGTAACTAGCACGGAGAGCGGGGATAACTGTACCAACATCTGTATTCAAAGCAACTGCTGCTTGTGCACCAACACTCAACACAAAAGACTCAGCCTTTTGGTCATTAACTTGTATATTCAAGCTATCAGCACCGTTTTCTGTGTAGCCGTCAATGTTAACGCGATCGTATCTTAAGCCGATTGTAGGTCCATAAGCAAAGTTTCCTGAGCGAATTACATAGCCACTATTGACACCTGCTGAGAACTGATTACCATTTGTATCTGCCCTAGCTGTACGATTATAAAAGTTGGTTTGGCGTGTGATATCAAAGTTGTTGTCACCATAACTGAGAACAGCATCAGTGTAAAAGTTATTCTGAACGAAGTTGCCATACACTGAAACAGCATAGCCATCAATGTTGATATCGCCTAAGTTATTGCTTAAATCAATATCACTATTGAGATATCCCAAAGCAACGCCAAGCGCTAGGTTATCCGTAACGCGATAGTCTACACCCGCAGTGATGTTTGTATTAATAAAGTCGTAGCTAGGTTCACGATTTGTGGTGTCGCGATCGCCAAAATTGACATTGCCGTTAAGAAATACACCCAAACGTTCATCAGTAGAAGTTTGAATACCACGTAGTGCTGATAAACGCCCATCAATGTGTTGTCCGTGTCTTTTCGCAATACTCAAGGCAACATCAGCTTGAGGAATAATGGCTTGTGGTACGAGAATCACAGCAGTAGCGTATTCACTAATAATCTGATGACCACGGGCTGATGGATGAATGCCATCCCAGAATAAAAATTGATCAGGGTTTGTACAGTTTGGGTTGCCAAGACAGCGATCGCTAATATTTGTCAAACCATAAGTTATTGGATCGGTCACTACTTCACCAAATAAAGCATTGATATCAAGCGGAATAATATTAACGTCACGATTAGCAGCTAATCCTTGAAGTGCAGTATTTAAATTTGTGTTATGACTATTAGTTATTGCTGTTAGTGCTGCTGCGGTTGGTAAAACCCGCTCTTGTGGAGTACTTCCCAAATCAGGTAAGTTAGGCACAACTAAATTACGCGCACCAGCGTTAACAAGTGTTGTTAATGCATCAAACAGATTATTAACTACAGCTTGTGTATCAGTTGTTCGTAATTGTGGTGGCAAAATTATATAATCATTCGCACCAGCCCACAAAACATATAATGCATTAGGGCTAGGAGTTCCTGCAGTAGCAAGAAAAGTATTCAATTGTGTGGGTAATGACGGTAGCTGTAAGCCTATCAAGAAATTGAGGGCATTGGTATCGCCCGATGTTGTTCCCGCAAAACCGTAGTTATTAGTTGCATCAACGGGTATGCCTAACTCAGTTCCTAATATTTCTACAGAAACCGGACCATTAGATAATCGCCCGTTAAAATAGGGTGGACTCGGTGGAAATAGCCCACCTGTAAGTTGAAATAAGTTGCCATCATCGACTAAGCTATCACCAAAAATATAAAATTCTTCATATGTCTGTGCAGACACCTTTGAAGGCAACATCGCAAAGACAAATAATGCGAGTGCCACAATTTTTTTCATAATTTATCAATCACATTTCTCTCACACTTAATTAACTCCTTACCATAAATTTTGCTTTTTCTAATGTTTAGCAACAAATTTCTTAGCTTTACGGTCGAATCATATTACCTACTACTAAAAACTTAATCTTGTTGATGAGCAAATTGATAGGCTCCTAGTAACGATAAGGCGATCGCACATCCTAATAAAATCGGTATGCTGTACCACGGAAACTGTGATAGTGGTAAATAAGCAGCGGCTCGTAGTCCAGTACTTGTGTAGGTAAGAGGTAGAAGATAAACAATTACTTTCAACCCAATGGGTAAAGTCGCAGGATCAAAAAATGTTGCCCCTAAAAAAGACATCGGAATAATTAAAAAATTGTTATATAGCCCAACACTTTCGAGCGCTCGCACATTTAACCCAACAATGACGCCCAACCCTGAAAACACGGCACAGTTCAGCACTAGTACCAGTAAAAATAAGGGATTAAGAAAACTCCAGATTCTACCAGTAAACAGAATTGCTACTAAAATGACTGCACCAGACGTCATCAACCCGCGCACAATACCTGCTAGCATTTTACCGATATGCAATGCCAGAGGATGAACTGGAACAAGTAGCATCTCTTCAAAAGTTTTAGTAAACAAGCGATCGCCACAAATTGAGAACGTTGTCCCACCAAAGCCAATTGTCATTGACGATAACGCCACCATTCCTGGCAAGATAAACTCTAAATAACTATTACCAATCGCTGGCTGTGGCAAAGAGCTACCCAAACCCAACCCAAAAGCTAAAATATAAATCAGTGGTGCAACAAGTCCAGAAGCGGCAACTTGGGTAATGCGTACGCGCAAATCTAACCAGTCTCCCCAAAACACTGTGAGGCTATCTGCAAGGAGCGATCGCCACTGAGAAAACTGATTTGTACTACCGTGTTGTCGTGAGCTTTGATTCACTGTTTTTTAAACAAAAATTGTGTTAATTAATTTACATCTAATCTCAATATGGTGCATCTAGCAGAATCATCGTACCTATCGCTACGATCAAATCTGACCAACTTAACTATCTATTTGTAATTGGCTTAACTGAGCAAAGATGAAACGCAAACCTATCAAAGACACTGCAACTAAATCGCCTAGCTTTTTATCCGCAGCTTTTAATTACACCTCAATTTTTGTATTAGCAGGGGTGTTTATTTTAGGAATTGGGATTGGTATCGCTTTTAGTTCTACCACAACGCTCAGCCCTTCCAACGTGGCTTCTAGAGAGTTTATCGATCTTAGTGCGCCTAATCCTGAACTCTGCGTACAGTACGGGGCTAGTGCTATGGAGTTGGATACGCGCCTGTTTGTCTCGCTCAACCCATTTAATGTCTATGTTGCTCAACCTAGTCTACGGCCTGGGTGTGTACTGCGTACCAGTAATTGGGATCTTTTGGTGCAACGAAGGTTAGTAACATCAGAGCAAGTACGCGATTGCAAGCAGAGAATGAATACATTCGCCTTTACGGGCGACTTGGGCAGTTCGCCACAAATTAGTTGTGTTTATCAAAATGATGCTGCAAAGAACTTCTACTTAAATCAACCTGGATCAGTTGCACCACGAGAGGCAGAAAGATTCTAAGTGATGGATAGATTAACAAGTCATCTTTTGCCATTGATAGTGCTCAAAGTTTTAGGAGATCTTGAGTCAAGCGAATTTGGACAATTTTGCCAGGTTCTATGATTGCTGAGTTCGTGGCAGTTACTTGATCTACCGCGTCAAGAACACCTGATTGGGCTGCTAAAGGTAAATTTTGACCTTGAAGCGCGATCGCTTGAGCAACAAAGCGGCTACCACGAGTATCAGTTTCAAATTGTCCAATAATTGCCGTACCAGCAGGGGCAATTAAGTTATCGATAACTACACTTTGAGCATTAAGATTGCGATTGCGAATATCTTCTGCCAGTACCATTTCTGCTTGTTGAGGAACGCCTACTTTAAGCGGTAGTGGTGACTCACCAGCGTAGCGGAGATTAAGTCTTGTACCCGCTAGCAACAATACATTAGGCGACTGTCTACTTAACCTCGTATTGGATAAAGTATTGGCTGCAGGAACAACGATATTACTACTGCTGGGAGTCGTTGCTTGAGGTGGGGTATTCGTTTGAGATGGTACTGGCGTAGGTGCAGTTGTGGGTAACGGTTGTCCGAATTCAATGATTGGTTCGTTTGGTACAGAACTCGTAGTAGGAGATGGTAGTGGCGGCACACTGACAACAGGTTGTTGTGGGCTAGGAGGCGTTGCTGGAGGTAAATTAGTAGGCAGTGCAGGATTTTGTGTGATAGGCTGCGGAGTTTGACGCGCAATCTGTGGACGCAATACCCAGCGATCGCCTTTTGCTGATTGAATTGTTCGCTGTAACTGCACCATTTGTTCTGTGTTTAAAACTGTATCAGGAGCAAGTTCTAAAACAATTCGAGTCACATTCTTGTCAAACTGAGAAACACGAACTTGACGTACTGCCCCAGAGTAGTCTTGTTGTGTAGTAACTTTTCCTAGCTGAGTATTCGGTAAATCAACAACAATTCGTAACGGTTGCTCAAGTAAAAAGTAGTTGGGTGTCGTTTGGGCTTCTAGCGTAATCTCCAACTGATTTGTAGCAGGATCAAAACGCCAATTCGATAAAGTAGCACTAGGAGATATAGGTTTTGTCCCATTCTCCACAGCTACTATTGTCGCTAACCCCATTAAAGGTAGAAAACCCAGTCTATTTACCCAACGTCCGTTATCCAAATGTTCCCTGTTCATTTTCTCGGTTAGCTAGTTTGTCACTTTTGGATTTTAGATGGAATCTTTGAGTAAAAGGTGGCTAGTGACTATTGATTAACAAAAGCGTAACGATGCCGATAGTCTGATTATTTAACTGGAGATGATATTAAAACATTACACGAGTGTCCCCTGACCCCTGCTATAATTGCTAATCACTTTTACTTAATTTATCTGCAATTCTTGTTGTTTCTGGCAAACGATATTTTGGCGTACACTGCAACACGTAATCAATTGCTGTTGGCAAGCTCACGCGATGACCACTGGAAATATACACTGGCTTTGTGCCAATACGCGTGCGTAATGCTGCACCAATCGTTTCGCCTCGATGTTGTAAAGGTTGCCAACTTCCTTTAATATTCAGTACTTCTTGGTGTTTGCCAACTAACAAAGACTTCGCAACACCAATTGTGGGCATATCTAAAATTAATCCTAAGTGTGAAGCGATACCTAATCGACGCGGATGTGCAATCCCTTGACCATCGCAGAGAATTAAATCTGGTGTCATGTGAATTTTTGCTAACGCATCAAGTAATGCAGGAATTTCCCGAAACGATAATAACCCTGGTATATAAGGAAATGACGTCTCACGACGAGCGATCGCATACTCTTGCAATTGCAAGTCAGGAAAACTCAACACCGCTACAGCAGCACGACTAATTGTCCCAGAGGCTTCAAATCCCATATCTACCCCAGCAACGTACTGCACAGGTTGAGGAATTTTATCGACAGTTATCACCTCTTTTGTTAACTTTTCTTGAAGCGCGATCGCCTCTTCTATAGTTAGACTCCAAGCATGATGTTGGGGAATTTTCATAAGTTAAGTACCATATTATTGAGAGTTTTTGCTTCTCTTTTAAAGTATTTATAAAGTTTTGATTATATTCTCTGGCTTTTTTACTGTCAGCGGCGATACTAATTGTAGGAGAAATTAATTTCTAGTGTTTCCTTGTTAGTTCATTCTTTCGCAGTAATTTGATTGGAATAGTTGACTGAACAACATTGTCTCAATCCTCTTATTAAAGATTAATTAAAAAAATATGCAAGTTAGATTTGATGCTATTAATGGTTTCAAGTCGGGAGCTTTCTTTGCAGGTGGTATTGCACTTTTACTTGCAGCAATTGTGTTTAAACCTTTTGCCATCATTAATGCTGGTGAAAGAGGTGTTGTCATGCGCTTCGGTAAAGTTCAAGATACAGTTTTAGATGAAGGCATTCATCCAATTATGCCAGTGGTGACTACTGTTAGAAGTCTCAATGTACGGGTGCAAGAAAGTAGTTTTAATTCTGACGCAGCTTCTAAAGATTTACAGAAAGTGACTACGGAAATTTCGCTGAACTGGCATATTGATCCTGCAAGAGTCAATAAGGTTTATCAACAAGTTGGCAGTGAAGAACAAATCATTACTGGTATTATTACTCCGGCAGTATCAGAAGTACTCAAGGCAGCCACTGCTAAAAAAACCGCTGAACAAATTATTACTGAAAGAACAGATCTCAAAGAAGAAATTGATAAACAACTTGAAAATCGCCTAGACAATTATGGTCTTGTTGTTGATGATGTCTCGCTTGTGAATTTTGCCTTCTCACCAGAATTTAGTAAGGCAATTGAATCAAAACAAATTGCTGAACAAGAAGCAAAACAAGCAGAGTTTATTGCTTTAAGAGCATCTAAGGAAGCAATCGCCGAAGTCAACCGTGCCAAAGGACAAGCAGAAGCACAAAGACTGCAAAGACTAACACTAACCTCAGAACTCCTGCAAAAACAAGCAATAGAAAAGTGGGATGGTCGTTTTCCTGCCGTAATGGGCGGTAACGGTACACTACCGTTGATTAATATCGATGCTGCTAGTGTAACGAGTCGCAAGTAATTCTGATTCTATCTGATAGCAGAGGGATCTCCCTAAAGCTTTTTGTAAAATATTTAACAGAAAGTAAAAGTAAATTGTACTAAAGGAGAGCTAATGCACCATCCTGATTTTTCAAAATGGTTGACAACAGCATATTTGCTGGCATACCAAGTCGATGAAGACGAACTTACTACCCTCGCAGGGCGTAAAGGTTGGCGTCAACGACTGCAAGACAAGTTGAAACGTACTAGATAACAACCCGATTGATGTAGCTGCTAGTAAGAAGACTAGAACAAACACAAGTTAGGTTAGCGGATATTTCAACTCATCACTTCAAGAAAGATTCCCACAAATCTTACACTAGAGACAATTCGTGAAGCTGAATCGAGTTGATTATTAATGAATGACCCGCTTCCTACTCGCACACCGAACATTCAAGCTGAACTTGCCAAAGAGCGTAACCGCGCGGCAGCTGAGCGTACTTTAATGGCATGGATTCGGACTTGTCTAGCACTAATTAGCTTTGGTTTTGGGATTGATCGAATTGTCAGTGCCATTCGTAGCTTACAACCTGAAAGCTTCAATCCTGTACGATTTTCTCGTATTCTTGGTTTAGCTTTTGTTGCGTTAGGAACGTATGCGATGATTATGGCATCAATCGAGCATCGTCAAGAACTCAAGCGTATTCAACGTCAAGAAGATTATCTTTATAAACCACGTCGTTCTCTAGGGTTAACTGTCGCGATCGCACTCGTTTGTATTGGTATTATTGCGTTTATCGGAATCTTGTTCTAAATTTAGTGACTCAAAATCGCATCTGAAATAGAGCGATTCACGCTAATTGCTTTCAAAATAAATGAATTCTCCGCCCCAGCAACCAACTAATATTACTAATGAACTTGCCAAACAACGCAATCGAGCGGCGGCGGAACGGACTTTGGTCAGTTGGATTCAAAATTGCTTGACGCTAATTGGTTTTGGTATTGCTTTTGATCGCATTTTCAACGCCGTAAATCAGACGTTTTCTAGAAATGATGCCGCACTGAATGCACAAATAGCTCAGATTGCTGGCTTAAGTGCGATCGCACTCGGTATTTTTCTTTTAGTTTTAGCCATCATCAGCTACCTCAAAGATGTTCGTTCGATTGCACAACCTGACTATTTATACCGACCAATTCATACTTCGACTGCATTCGTCGTTACTGCAATTATTCTATTTGGGCTAGTGACTCTCGTTGCTATTTTTATGACTACAGTATTAATTTCTAAAATCCAAATTTTCTTACCAGCCTAAAATCTCTGCAACCTGAGTCCAAAAAGTCATCGGATTAAATGGCTTGGTAATGACGCCAGCAACTGCCATTTGAGCAAAGCGTTGGCGATCGCCTGGTAATGTTTTAGCTGTAAGCAGTACGATAGGAACTGAACGCGTTGCTGCATTAGCTTGAATCTGTGTAACAAACTGAAATCCATCCATATCAGGCATCGATACATCAAGAAGAATTGCGTCTAAGAGTTCTGTTTTAGCTTTGAGTAATCCTTCTTGCCCTGATTGAGCGATCGCAGTTGTCCACCCAGCAAACTTTTCTAAGGAGATTTGCACAAGTCTACAAATGTCTTTGTCATCATCGACAATCAGAATGTGCTTTGTCATCTTGCACTCAGGAGTTAGAGCTTGTGTTGTCCTAACTATATTAAATTGCTATACATCTTGCTGCGCGATCGGTAGTGTAAAATAAAATGTACTTCCTTTTCCGAGTTCGCTGTTTACCCAGATTTGCCCGCCGTGTTGCTCAACAATTCTTTTACAGATTGCCAATCCTAGTCCAATGCCTCTTTTTTGTTGTGCATCTGAAATGGCTACCTGCTGGAATGGTTGGAAAATTGATTCAAGTTTGTCAATAGGAATACCACGTCCTTGATCCTCAACTTTAAAGTGAATGTAAGGTACTGGTTTTGATTCTTGTAATTCTGCACTGAGCCAAACTGTACTACCTGCAGGTGAGAATTTAATTGCATTACTTAATAAATTAGTTAATGTTTGGACGATCGCATCGCCTGCTACCTGAATTTGAATTGTCGGAAATATCGTAGAAATTTTAATATTGGCTTCCTGGGCAATTGTTGCAGTACAAGCGATCGCTTGCGCAACGAGATCGGCAACTATGTGTGTTTCGATTGTGAGTGGAACCATACCAGATTCCAAGCGTTTGAGATTGAGAAGATTGTCTAGCAGCCGTACTAAGCGATCGCTGTTACTCAAGGCGATTTGCAGTACTTCTTTAACTTGAAGCGGTTCGTCATCCAAAACACCCGCTGCTAGAATTCCTAAAGAACCACGAATTGCAGTCAGAGGCGTGCGGAGTTCGTGACTCACAATCGCGATAAATTCGTCTTTCATGCGAGTAATTTCATGGCGATCGCTAATATTCAGAATTTGAGTAATAAAATAAAGTGGCTGTTGCGCTGCATCTTTCACTAGCGAGACACTCAATAGTGTCTGCACGATATCACCTTGCTTGCGTACGTATCTTTTTTCCATTTCGTAGCAGCGAATTTTATCTGTCAACAGCTGTTGTCGGTAGTCTGAATCTGCTTGGCGATCGTCAGGATGAGTAATATCGTCAGAAGTCAGTGCCAAAAGTTCCTCATCGGTATAGCCGACAATTTCACACAGCGTGCGATTCACTTTCAAAAAATGCCCTGTCGGTGATACTAATGCCATACCAATTGGCGCATCATCAAAAGCTTGGCGAAATCGTTGTTCACTTGCTTGTAGTGCTTGTTGTACCTGATTGCGTTCAGTGAGATCGCGAATGACTACTAACACCTCATCAGTAGTGAGGGGCATAACTCGTCCTTCTTGCCAAAGCGACTGTCCATTGACTACAAGTGGAAACTCATATATCTGCATCTGTTTTGTAGACAAAGCTGCAGCTGCGGCTGCTAGTCTTTGGCGGGCAATGTCTGGTGGTAGCAGATCGCTAATATTGGTTCCAATCAATTTTGGTGAAGTCAAGATAGGAAACGCTGTCGTTGGTTTAACATCGAGATATGTGCCATCTTGATGCATCCGAATAATCAAATCTGGTAATGCATTCAAAATCGCTCGATTCAGTGCTTCACTTTCATGTAAAGCTGTCTCAATGCGTTTGCGTTCTGTAATATCAACTCCTACAGCAATTACTATCCAGCAACCTTCAGTTTCATCCCAGCGTGAAGTTAAAATATCTGCAAGCCAACATTGCGAACCATCTTTACGCCGAAAGCGAAACTCAATTGTAATTGGCTGTTCTTGGCAGATAGCTGCAAACGCTTGATCCATGACGGTTTGCAAGTCTTCTGGTGGAATTCGAGATGCCCACAATTGTGAAGTTAATTCCTCTGGAGTGTAGCCAACCATAGCTGTACAACCGGCAGAACAATAGTCAGCCTCAAAAGTTCGATCGGGGTAAAAGCGCAATCGAGCAATTGAGACTCCTGCCAAGTTGAGAATATCATTGAGTTGGGCTTGAGATGCTTGCAGCTGTTGTTCGCGTTGCTTGCATTCGCTAATATCAAGAATGACTCCGTGCCAGCAGATATCGCCTCTGCGTTGTTCCGGCTGTGAACTTGTACGCAACCATTTGAGCTTACCAGAAGGTGTGATGCTACGCCACTCATAAGTAAAAGCTGCTTGAGTACTTTGAGCAACCTGTTTGAGATAGCCTGCGCGATCTTCTGGATGCATTTGCATCAGTATGATGCGGTTTGGTTGTGCCAGAAATTCTGCCGCACTGATTTCGTATACATTTTCAACCACTGGATTAATATATTCAAAGTGCATCAAACCATCTGGTTTAATAACTGCAGAGTAGATGATTTCTGGTAGCGATTGAGCTAAATTCTGTAGGATTGGTTTTGGATGTTGCTCTCGCGGGCTTCGATTTTGAAACGTTGCCGCAGTGTTGAACTGTGCAATATGTCGAAAAGTATTAACGAGTTGTGCTACCGGAACTTTGTTGTTGAATGACCCAAACTGTCTTTGCGCGATCGCATCTGCTTGCACTAAATACGGTGCTGGATTGATGAACCATTGCGTTGTGACTATTCCGATTGCTGCTACTAAAAGTATGATGATTGCACACAGCAATAAAGTATGCCGTTGGTTGACACCAACATTTTGCCTCAATTCCAATTCGGGTACAGCAACGATAATCAACCAATCCAAACCGTATGCATTTTGATAAGGCAGTACGTGAATATAAGTGAGTTGCTCAGCGATCGCTAGCTGAGTTGAATATTGCTGTAATTGATTAAGATTGCCAAAGCGCGTTAGGTGAGTTGTGATTGACTGAATCAAAGGTTCCGTTGTTGCTATGTGGCGTTGTTCGCCTTGAGCCATTATTTCAGTTGGTTCTGAGTCAGCAATTAATAGCCCAGATGTCTCTAAAATAATTGCTCTACCTCTTCCTATTTCTGACTGCTGCAAAAACCGATTAATTTGCTTAAGATTAAGGTCAATACTAAGTACACCCGTTAAACTGCCTTCAGAGTCGTATACTGGAGTACTTGCAGAGATTGCCTTTGGATGCGATAAATTCTTAGGATATACTGTTGTCCAAATCGGCTGTTTTGCTGCTACTGCATCCTGATACCAAGCAGCTTGCAGCACATTGGGGTTTGCGATTGTCTGCTGCACCTGGGTGCGATAGCCTTGGTGATTAGTAGAGTAAATGAATTGCTTGTGATTTGGTTTAGGTACTTCACTAATCACCGGAATTTGATCTTGATAACTTACACCAATATACGAACCATCGGTTTTTGCAAATTGAATCGAATTAAAATTGTAAGTCGCAAATTGGTGCCAAAAGTAATGTCCAGTTTGCTCAAAATCTTGAATATCTAAAAGACCATTATGAATGACTGCCAGATTTCTGTGGTTTACTACTTGCGCTGTCTGCAAATAGTTATCTAATTGCTGATAAATTCGCTCTCCTACTTCGTTGACTAACTTATTGCCTAAGTTGTGAATTGCTTGTTGTTCGCTGCGGTAAATCAGGTAGCCTACCAACCCTGTAGCACCTAAAAGTTGAACTAGGAAGGGTAAACTTAGCAGTATTCCTACAGGAATTTTGGCAAGGCGTTGATGTACACGGTGCAGCGAATCAAACGACTTCATAACGGATATAAGCAGTATGTATTGCGTCCCCTTGCTTTTGCAGCATAAAGTGCTTGAGTCGCAATTGCAATTAATTCTTGAGCAGAGATATTAATTTGGGGAATTGTACCACTAATACCTAAACTGACAGTGATATATTGATGAGTGCAAGAAGGATGAGGAATCTGCAATTGAGCGATCGCTTGCTGAATGCGTTGGGCAACTTGTAGGGCTTGTTCGAGGCTAGTCTCTGGGAGGACAATAGCAAATTCGTCTCCTCCTAGCCGTGCAACTAGATCGCGACCAGGTTTGATACAATCCCAAACAACATGAGTGACTCGTTGCAAACACTTATCTCCTGCTGGATAGCCGTAGATATCGTTGTAAGACTTGAAATAATCAATATCGTACGATATTAAACTTAAGGGAGCTTGTGCATCTGTAAGGCGCTGCCATTCTCGGTGGAGAACTTCATCAAAGTTGTGACGATTTGCAGCTTGCGTGAGTAAATCAATCGTTGCTTGCATCTGTCGAGTTTGCAGATGTTCTTTTTGATACTGTAGCAATTGTCGCTGAATACGCGATCGCTCAATGCGGGCAAGTGTGCGTGTAACGAGTTCTGGACCTGTAATCGGTTTCGCTATGAAGTCATCCGCTCCCGCAGCAAAGACTTGTTGAATTGAGGTACTATCTGTATGAGCAGTGACAACTAAAATCGGTAAATCACTATAGTAAGCATCTTGCCGAACAACACGACATAGTTCAAGTCCGCTAAATGTGGGCATTTCCAAGTCTAACAACAGAACGTCAGGAACCGTACTCGTGAGGATTTGCCAAAAATGCTTGGGTTGATTTAATGTTGTAACCTGCAATCCCCACGGTTGTAAAACTGCCATCAATGTCTGCAATGCTATGGGATCGTCATCCACAATCATGACTTTGGCATCAGTAGGTGTTGTTTGCGGCAATTGGGCGATCGCATCAAAAATTTCATCAATTGTTGCAGGTTGTAAAATATAACGACTCACTCCCAACCGAGCAACAGCAACTCGACTATCTAAACTATCTTGCGTTGTCAGAATCAAAATCGGAGTATTAGGAAACTGGATTTTTAATTCCTGCAGCAGCATTAGTCTGCGGTCTGGGACAACATGATTAAGACTCATAAAAATCACGCTCGGAGTATCGCCAACACGATGCAACACATCCGAGCGATCGCATACAATTTCAATTTGCCATCCTCGATGGGGTGCGGCTTGCTGTAATTGTGCAATTAATGTGTCGTCGGCGATCGCCAACATCAACGGTTTCAAAGTTGGTAGTAAGACTATTGGTGGCTTAGCAATTTCCTGCTTTAGTTCCGCAAGTAGTTGAGTAAATTGCTGCTGTTGAGCTTCTTCCCAATCACATTCAATGAACAGATGTTCGATCGCTCGTGCTAAGTCTGAACCTTTAGCATATCCAAATGTGCCTAATCCACCTGCTAAGCGATGAGCTTCTTCTTTCACTTGCTGGTGTTGAACTGAACTAAGGTTATGAATTGGCGATCGCGCTGCTGCTTCTAAAACATCAATTCGTTTTTCCAAAGAAGCTCTAAAGTCCCACATCACCTGCTCAATAGAAGCTAAATTCTCTTTTTGGCAATCTTCTACTAGTTGTTCTTTTTCTTTTTTTGGCGCAGCTTTCAATCGATATCCCAAGCGATACACTGTTTCAATTAATTCTTCTTGTATCCCTGCTGACTTCAGTTTCCGCCGCAAATCTTTAATCAAGTTTGTAACTGCAGCATCTGTTGGCGAGTCATCAATAGACCAGAGGTGATTGATAATACTACTACGGCTAAAGATTCGCTGTGGATGACGTAACAATAACTCTAGCAGGCTATATTCTTTGGGACTGAGGATAATAACTCGTTGCAGATAGGTGACTTGAATAAGAGTAGGATCAAGACATACATCTCCCCATGTCAAAACAGGAGAAGTCTTAGAATTTCCCTGACGTCGCAACAGCGCTCTCACTCGTGCTAAAAAATGAGCCGAATCACAAGGTTTTATAAGGTAATCATCAGCACCTGCATTCAGCCCTGCAATAATGTCTTCGTTTGCGTCTTTTGCTGTCAATATCAAGATGGGAGTTTGGCATCCTTGTTGACGTAGTTGCTGGCACACACTCAAGCCATCTAACTTTGGCAACATGATATCTAGCAAAATAATGTCATACTCTCCTTGAATAGCGAGTTCCAAGGCAATTTGACCATCTAATGCAGTATCGACAGTGTAACGATGGGCTGTTAATGTCGTTGCTAGCGCCTGACTTACTGACGGATCGTCTTCAACTAAAAGAATTTTCATGAAGGTTGGCAGGCAAGATGCCTACCTTACATTTCATACTTGATTTAGTAACCAAGATAATACTCTGTGAATTTTAATACGAACTAACTAGAGTTTTAGGAAGCTTTAGATTAATTTTCTAAATCAATTGGTATGCAATCAGTGACTAAAGAATTAAGTATTTTATCGACACTAGCAACTGATAAATCTGCAAGTGAGAACTCTTGTTGCACGTTAGTGTAATCTCGCTGCATAGAGTGAGTATAAGTAGGATCGTAATGTGACTCTAATAGATCTTGAAACAATTCTGCCCATTGTTGCTGTGCGATCGCTTGATACCATTGCGATAATTTCTTTTTGCCGTATCTTGCTTTCAAATAACCTAGCTTAGCTTGCAAGACATCAGGATGAGTAACTAGATGGGGATATTGCTGTAAAAGAAATTGAACTCTTGCTGAGATTGGTACGTGAATTTCTACACAGTTGGCTTGTTTCATCTTCAGCCACAGCGATTGTGGCAAATAGACTTGTCCAATTTTATTACTTTCTGATTCTACCCATACAGGTAAACGAGAGTTGAAACTGTGGAGTTGTTGCACTAACAGAGATTCAAAATACTTTTGCGAAGGTTGGGCTAAAGGTTTATCTTGCCATTCTTCACCTAGCAGTGAACCGCGATGATTCGCTAAATTCTCTAAATCGAGAACTTGTAAACCACGCTGCTGCATCTGTCGCAAGATATGAGTTTTTCCACTACCAGTTTTACCACAGAGAATTTGGTAAGTGAAATCAAGTGGTAATTTCTCTAATTGTTCGCGGACATAGGCGCGGTAAGTTTTGTAGCCACCTTCAATGACAGTCACTCGCCACCCGATTTGTCCGAGTACCCAAGCCATGCTATTAGAACGCTGTCCACCACGCCAGCAGTAAACTAATGGACGATAATCTTTTTCTTTATCAACAAAGTATTCGCGAAGATATTGCGAAAGGTTTTTGTAAACAAGTGCTGCACCAACTTTACGCGCAGTGAAAGGAGATACTTGTTTATAGATTGTTCCAACTTCAGCACGTTCTTCATTATTTAATACTGGTAAATTAATCGCCCCAGGAATATGGTCTTCAGCAAATTCTCCCTCGGAACGGACATCAATAATTTCACTATAAGTATCTAACCAAGGTTGCTGAGTGTAGACAGGTGTAGATGGCATTACAAATCAACTGATCTTTATGTTTGATTGTGCCACTTATGAGAAGTAGGAAAAGGGTTGAAATAAATATAACTTCAAGGCTGGTAACAGGTAATTGGTAATTGGCAATTAGCTATCTCTTGCTAAGTGTTAACAGCTTTCCGATTACTCATTATGCTCACCTACTTATATCTCAAGGATTATATTGATAATATTTCTCATCATAAGGCTTGAGTGAGTACCTGCGCGATTAAAAATTAATATGGCAATCACGCTCTCAGAACAAGATTGGAATGATTTATGGCAACAAGGTAAGCACAATGGTAGCGTCGTTTGTCAGTCAGATGGATGGGAAACGCTTGAGCAAGGATACCTTCCGTATTTAGGTAAAGTACATGAGTGGGAAATGCAACTTCGAGAAGGGCTATGCATTGGAGTATATGACTACAATTTAACCGACGATATTATCTGTATCTCGCAAAATTCTGGCTGCATCGATTCCTGCTTAAGCTTTTTTGTATCAGGTGATGTCAGAACAACATTGCATGGTTTGACAGATTGCGTCGATGAAGTCGTTGGGCGTAACTATCTCAGTTGTATTCCAAATGTACCTGAAACTGAAACATGGCAAGCAGGACAACGCCTCATCAGGCTTCAAATCGCCTTAGATCCCTACAGTTTCTTTCACGAGTTGACGCTCGAACAGTTAACACAATTACCTGCTGAGGTGAGGCAAGTTGCAGCTAGTGGTGATATTAAACCCTACTATCGCTCAGGAATCACAACTCCTGAAATGGCAGTAGTGATGCATCAAATTTTACATTGTCCGTACCACGGCTTGACCAAGCGGATGTATTTGGAAGGAAAAGCTTTAGAACTGTTGACGCTTCAGTTTAGTCAATTTGTGCAAGACAATCGCATTTCACAATCATCTGCGTTACGTTCTGATGACATCGAACGAATTCACTACGCTAGAGAGATTCTGCTAGCGCGTTTACACGATCCGCCTTCGTTGATTGAGTTGGCGCGGATTGTTGGTATTAACGATAACAAGCTCAAAATTGGTTTTCGCCACTGTTTTGGCACAACAGTATTTGGTTATTTGCATCAATGTCGTATGGAGCGATCGCGTCAATATTTAAAAGCTGGTGGAATGACAGTATCAGAGGTAGCAAAAGCTGTCGGTTTTGTCAACCGTGGTTATTTTGCAGCGTCGTTTCGCCGTAAGTTTGGTGTAAATCCAAGAGATTATCTGAACCAAATGCAAAAAACTCCGGCTAGCGATCGCAAAAACTCCGGCTAGCGATCGCCCTAATAGCTTCATGCCCTCCAACGTCGAGTAAACTTCTTGAGAGAGTTTCTCAGGTTTTGGTGTTACTGATGTGTGGGGCAATGGTGAATCAGCTAACGCGATTGATATTTTTAACGGGAATCTTTTCCCTACTGATAGCTTGTCCTAGTTGGGCAGAAC
Source organism: Gloeocapsopsis crepidinum LEGE 06123 (assembly GCF_015207655.1). GTDB lineage: Bacteria > Cyanobacteriota > Cyanobacteriia > Cyanobacteriales > Chroococcidiopsidaceae > Gloeocapsopsis > Gloeocapsopsis crepidinum. The sequence goes on from NZ_JADEWN010000040.1 coordinate 31,631, forward strand.
AAACCGCAGTTCGTGGTAATCATGAAACACAAACGGCGCAAATTACTCCGTCTTCACAGTTACAAATTACGGAAGTTCGACTCAATCCAACAGATCAAGAACTAGAAATCATTTTAGAAACAGAGGGTTCCGAACAATTGCAGCCAGTCAGTCGTATTGAAGGAAATAGCTATATTGCTAATATTCCCAATGCACAGTTGCGGTTGCGATCAAGCGATGAATTTCGTGCCCAAAACCCGACGAGTGATATTACAGTAGTATCCGTAACAAATATTACTTCCAATACTGTTCGTGTAACGGTCACAAGTACAGAAACTCCGCCACAAGTTGCGTTATTTGATAGCGATGAAGGTTTGATCTTCTCTGTTACACCAACTACCTCAATTACTCAGACACCACAAGCGAGTGAAACTCCACCCGATCAAGATTCAATTGAACTGCTGGTAACAGGCGAAGAAGATGGATATAGCATCCCAAATGCCACAACTGGGACTAGAACTGATACACCACTGCGCGATACTCCCCAGTCAATTCAAGTAATTCCTCAGGAGGTTTTAGAAGACCAACGAGTTACCCGACTCACGGATGCACTACGTAACGTCAGTGGAGTGGTACAAATCGGTGGTTTTGGCGGGACAACTGACCAGTTAAATATCAGGGGTTTTGATGCTTATGATATTCTCAGCGATGGTTTTCAAGTTATCCCTGGCTTTACAGAGACTGCTAATGTTGAACAAATAGAAGTTCTCAAAGGACCCGCGTCAATTTTATACGGACAGATATCACCAGGAGGAATAGTTAATTTAGTAACTAAAAAACCGTTGAGTGAGCCTTATTTTGTGACTGATTTATCTATAGGCAGTTTTAGCTTTTACCGTCCTACTATTGATATATCTGGACCTTTAAATCCTGAGAAAACATTACTATATCGCCTTAATATTGCTTACGAAAATTCTGGTAGTTTCCGTGACTTTGTAAATAGTGAGCGATTTTTCATTGAACCCGTTTTTGCTTGGGAAATTAGCGATCGCACTGATCTATCAATCAATCTCAGCTATGCCTACGATAATCGGACATTTGACCGTGGTGTAGTTGCTTTTGGGCGAGGAATTGCTGATATTCCCATTAGTAGATTTTTAGGCGAACCAGATGACAATTCTGAAGTAGAAACTTTTGGTGTTGGTTATCGACTGGAACATCGTTTTAGTGAAAGCTTAACCCTACGCAATGCCTTTCAATTCATTTCAGATGATAGCTTGAATTACCGTGCCGAGCCGTTAGAACTTGATGAAGCTACTGGCGAACTGATACGAAATTACAGATCCAATGATACTTATGCTGAAACTTATGCTTTACAGACAGACATTGTTGGTAAGTTTGCGACAGGTTCAGTTCAGCACACACTATTGTTTGGCTTTGATTTCTCTAGACAAACTTCAGACTACACCCGCACTCAGCTACTACCTGAACTAACTCCATCAATCAATGTATTTAACCCAATTTACAGTTTTCTTTTACCATCTGCTCTTGCAGATCCAACGACTAGAGGGGGATTTACGGAAATTACCACTACAGACGAATTAGGTATTTTTTTGCAAAACCAAGTAGCATTTTCAGACAATCTTAAGCTGCTAGTTGGTGGTCGTTTTGATATTGTAGATCAAGGTAGTTTTTTTCAGGAAGCAAATAGTGCTTCTGGTAGTGATTCTAGCAATTATGCCGAGGCTTTCAGTCCCAGAATTGGTGTTGTTTATCAGCCAATTCAACCAATTTCACTTTATGCTAGTTATAGTCGCTCATTTCAACCAAATTTTGGTCAACGCGCTGATGGTTCATTGTTAGAGCCAGAACGCGGTACTCAATATGAAGTGGGTATCAAAGCTGATTTAAATAACGGGCTTTCAGCAACGTTAGCTGCTTACGAAATTACTAAAACTAATATTGCCACACCTGACCCTAACGATCCTGATTTTTCTATCCCGATTGGCGAACAAAGAAGTCGCGGAATTGAATTAGATATTGCTGGTGAAATTCTTCCTGGGTGGAACATCCTTGCTTCTTATTTTATTTAAAAAGTTCATTCGGTGGCTCAATTTTGGAAGATGCAGGGCTAAAACGCCCACCCGCGCAAGATATTGAAACTAAAGGCGCAAATCAGCGGCGAATTGATAAAGAAGTCATTTCACTTTTAGACGCTGATGTTATGTTTGTGTGGACTTATGGATATACTAGTGCGATTGCCCAAGAAGCACAAACCGCACTCAAGCGATTAAAAACTGATCCTTTTTGGTTATCCTTAAATGTTGTGCAACAAAACCGAGTATATGAAGTCCCTGCATCCTACTGGGCTGGGTTTGGTCCACTTGCGGCAAATCTAGTTGTTGACGATCTATTCAAATATTTCTTAGTGGAAAAATGAATTTTTCAGACTGCGAAGGTAGTCTTAGCTTGATTAGCTGCGACTTAAGTCACCCAGCTTAATATTAAACTATATAGTTTCAAAAATATTTATGCAATTATGGTGCAAACAATTCAAGCTAGAGATATTACTCTCTACGAACTAGAAGAAATTGGTTTGCAACTTGCTCAAGATGCTAGTTTTTTTATAGAATGGCAAGAAGGCTTACCACCATTAACTGAAGCTGAAAAACAGGCTTTGGCGCGAGTTTGCAGCAACTACTTGAACCTATCTAAGCGTCGCCCTATGTCAGAGGAGGCGGTGAAAATGGTAGTGTTATCTCCTCTTCTTGATTTAGCAGGCTTTTATCAACCACCTTTTGAAATTGAAACTGAAACTTCTGTGGAAATTTCTGCTGAAGATGACGGTACTGTTGTTAAAGGAAATATTGATGTTCTGGTAATACAAAAACGATTTTGGGTACTCGTTATTGAATCAAAAAGTACTAAATTTGATGTCACAGTAGCGTTACCTCAAGCACCTGCCTATATGTTGGCTAACCCAAGCCCAGTAAACCCAACATTTGGCTTACTCGTTAATGGTAGGGAATTTATGTTTATCAAGCTAGTAATTCAAGAACACCCTATATATGCACGCTCCTATGCTTTATCGATTGAACGCGATCGCGAACGACAGCAGATACTTAGCGTCTTAAAGCGCCTTGGTCAAATGATAAGTGTGTAAGTTTGATACTTTCCATCACAGCTTTGCTTTATCTGACAAGATTGAATAATAAAACCGAGATAAATTTGTATTCAATGAGCAATATGTGTTATCTTAGTTAAGCTTGATTCTATTGCGGGCATAGTTTAGTGGTAAAACCATAGCCTTCCAAGCTATTGATGCGAGTTCGATTCTCGCTGCCCGCTTTGATAAAAAACTAAAACCAATATAATAAAAGCGATCGCTTGGCGAGTGAAACAAGTGATGATTGAAAAGCGCACCTCATAAAAGAATTAGCCAATGACTCGAACAAAACCTATACATTCAACTTCGCATAGCGACTTATACGATCGCGATTTTGTTGCATGGTCTGACGAGCAAGCCATGTTATTAGAACAAGAACGATTCAGCGAATTGGACTTGATTCACTTAATTGAAGAGGTGCGTGATTTGGGGCGCAGAGAGCGAGATGCTATTGAAAGTCAGCTAGAGCGATTACTGTTACACATACTTAAGTGGCAATACCAACCCAAATTAAAAAGCTGTAGTTGGGAAATATCTATCAAAGATGCGAGAAGACAAATCAAAAAGCTGTGTAGAAAATATCCAGTGCTTATAAAACATATTCATAAAGAAGATGTTTTTGATGAATGTTACTTGGATGCTCGTGAAGCGGCAACAGATGAGACAGGATTGCCTAAGAAAACTTTCCCGTTAGAGTGTTCTTACTCATTAGAGCAAGTGCTCAATTCAAGTTTCTTTCCAGAAGCGATCGCAGATGAATAATTTGCTTTGAGAGTGTTCAGCCGACACCAACGTCTACAAACTTTTCTATAGCTTTCCTTGCTATTGATGAGTGTTCACTTGCTTATTGACAAACCCATTTCCATAAGGGGTGACTCGGACCCTGTTGACGAATGCGCTGTACTTGTTGTTCTAAACGGCGCTTTTCTTGCGATGGTATTCCCCAAAGGATATTACGACTTTGCCATACCAAGACACCCAAAGTCATGCCAACACAAATTGCTAAACCCAGGGTAGGTATTGGGTTGTAATACAAGCCATAGCGCACTGCTACCCAGGTAAAATATTGTTGCCACAAAGCAATTTCTCCACGTAACCCCCACAAGCTCAATAAACCAATCGTTAACCACAATATTCCGACAAATAACCATCTACCGTACACAGTTAATTGATGTAGCTTGTGTACTTGCTGTTTAAAAGTTTTGTCGCGATATTCACTTTGATTGTGGTAATGTGGCTGATCTGGTTGAACCATAGTGAGGGTAGAATACTACTGCAAGCTAACAATGAGAGTGCAAAGTTAAGTATCTTCCGGTGGTGAATCAATCACTGCTGTACTTTGTGTTGCTAAACGCTGACCATTGCGTTCGCGCCACCAGGAAAGGAGAGTACTTGCGATAAAAATACTAGAATAAGCACCGCAAATAAAGCCGATAATCAATGCTAAGGCAAAATTCTTTAAAGTTTCTCCACCAAATAGAAAAATTGCAAATAGCGCGAGCATCGTTGTTAATGTTGTATTGATCGATCTTGCTAAAGTTTGATTAACAGCATCATCAACAATTTCACTAATCGAGCGATCGGGATTTACTTTTAATATTTCCCGAATTCGGTCATAGATGACGACAGTATCGTTGACTGAAAAACCCGTAATTGTGAGTAAAGCAACAATAAATAAACTGTCTACCTCAACACTCCATACTAAGCCTAAAATTGCAAAAACGCCTGCTGTGACGAACACGTCATGAAGTAGGGCAGTAATTGCAAATACAGCAAAGTCCAACTGAAACCGTAAGCTAATGTAAACGATAATTCCGCCAAAAGAAACAATCAACGCCAGCAATCCAGAAGATAATAATTGGCGACCAATGGTTGGACCTACTGTATCGATCTGAGTTGATTGCGGAGCGAAAGCACCAATTCTTTGACTCAGCGCATCTTGTAACTGCGTACGTTGCTCTACATCCAAGGTACTCGTGCGAATTGAGATACCTTGTTGTTCTTGTCCTAAAATCTGAATGCTGCTATTAGACAGTCCTTGTGCTGCCAGGACTTCGCGCACTGCAGTAATATCTATTGGTTGAGCGCAATTATTTGGTTGAGTGCAATCTCGTTCGAGTTGTAAGCGCGTACCACCGACAAAATCCAAACTAGGACGTAATGGTGCGCCGATTTGCTGCCAAGAAATCAGCATTGCAGCTATGCCAGTAATAATCGCTGCAGCAGAAATTGCCCACCATAGTTTTCGCGATTGGTTAATACTAAGTTTCATTGTGATATCTATGCCCCTCCAGTCTACGATCGCGAGTTCATCGAGCTACCTCTGCCCTCCGAACTGTTGGCAGGTTTGGACAATACAATTCTGGCTTACGCAATGAAGGTAAGCTAATTGCGATAAACATGAGGGTACGACTACAAGTAATTGCTGTAAACATACTCACGGCAATGCCTAGTGCCAAAGTTAAGGCAAAACCACGAACTAAACCTGCTCCTAACCAGAACAAAGCTGCACAAGCAATCCAAGTTGTGACATTACTATCTAAAATGCTGGAGAAAGCACGGTAAAATCCCGATTCGACCGAACGATACAGCGACTTACCGGCACGAAGTTCCTCGCGTGTCCGCTCAAAAATGAGTACATTGGCGTCAACTGCCATACCAATACTGAGAATAAAGCCCGCAATGCCAGGAAGTGTCAAGGTGACACCGAGTAAAGCAAAACTAGCCCACGTCAGTAAAGCATAAACACACAAAGATAAATCTGCAATGATCCCAGGAACTCGATAATAGACGACCATGAAGATCAACACCAAGATCAAACCACCGATACCAGCATAGATACTGCGTTGGATGCTGTCTCTTCCTAAAGTGGCACCAACAGTGCGATTTTCAACAATTTCTACAGGTACAGGTAATGCACCACCTCGTAATTGAATTGCCAAATCGTTCGCTTCTTGGGCAGTAAAGCGACCTGTAATAACTGCTGATCCTCCAGTTATCCCAGTTTGAGCAAATTGCGGACCAACGGTAGGTGCGCTAATTAATTCATTATCGAGAAAAATACCAATACTGCGTCCAGTTCCGGCAAGATCGCGGGTGAGTTGGGCAAAAAGTTCAGCACCAGGTGAATCAAAACGAATTCCTACTTCCCAGTTGTTGGGTGCTTGTGTCGGTTGTCCGTACGCATCTTCGAGGTTTCTACCTGTTAGGGGAGGATTCGTGCTTTCAAATAACTGAGCGATCGCTGCATTACTGCGCTCAATCGCTTCTTGATTTTGCTGAATTTCTGTAGTATTGTTTGTTGCTCTTAATTCTTGCTGTTTGGCTAGCAATCCTAATCTAACTTGCTGTTCGGCAAATAACTGTGCTTCTGTACCTGGTCGTTGCGTGCGAAACTCTAACTGTGCCGTACCCCCAAGCACTCGTTCGGCTTGTTCTGGATTACTGACACCAGGTAGTTGAACAAGTATTTGATCTTGCCCTACAGTTTGAACGACTGGTTCAGAAACACCTAAACCATTAATACGATTTTCAATGACCCTCTGAACGGCTTCTAATTCGCGGTCAGTGATTTGGGGAATCTCTGCTGTCGGTTGCACTTGAATTGTTAGCTGCGAACCACCTTGAAGATCCAATCCCAAGGGAATCGGAATTCTGGCGATCGCTACAATTGCAGCAATTGCCAAAACTACGATCAAAGCCAAGAGCGATCGCTGTCTTTGCATACTCTAAATTTGTCTGCGACAAACGCTATGATAACGTTTTAAAAATGCACTGCTAAATCCGCAATGCCACCATCTTCTCGACTGCTTCGATAATTTGCTCTGGTTGAACAATTGTCAATCGCTCTAAAGCCCCGTTGTATGGTGTGGGAATATCTTGTGAAGACAAGCGCAATACAGGTGCATCGAGTTCGTCGAAGAGGCGATCGTTAATTGAGGCAACCAGTTCAGCACCAATACCTCCTGTGCGCATACACTCTTCCACAATAATGACACGATGTGTTTTCCGAATCGAGTCACCAATCGTATCAAAATCTAAAGGTTTGAGTGAAATTAAGTCAATAACTTCAGGGTCAAAACCATTCTTTTCTAAAGTTTTTACCGCTTGGAGCACATGATGACGCATCCGCGAGTACGTCAAAATTGTCACATCTTTACCTGGGCGGACGACTTCGGCTTTGTCTAAAGGCAACAAATATTCAGTTTCTGGTAGATCTTCTTTTAAGTTATACAGTAGTACGTGTTCAAAAAATAATACTGGATTCTCATCGCGAATCGCTGATTTGAGTAATCCCTTAGCGTTATAAGGAGTGGAACAGGCAACAATTTTTAACCCTGGAACTGCCTGAAAATAAGCCTCTAGCCTTTGTGAGTGTTCTGCACCGAGTTGTCTACCCACACCGCCAGGACCGCGAATTACCATTGGAATTTTAAAGTTACCGCCAGAAGTATAGCGTAGCATTCCGGCATTATTTGCAATTTGATTAAAAGCAAGAAGCAAAAACCCCATGTTCATACCTTCAACTATAGGTCGCAATCCAGTCATTGCGGCTCCTACAGCCATTCCAGTAAAGCTATTTTCGGCAATGGGCGTGTCGAGTAACCGCAGTTCGCCGTATTTTTTATAAAGGTCTTTGGTAACTTTATACGAACCGCCGTAGTGTCCGACGTCTTCACCGAGAACAAATACAGTAGCATCGCGTGCCATTTCTTCATCAATGGCGGCACGTAGCGCATTAAAAAAGAGTGTTTCTGCCATGAATGCAAGGAGGTGGAATAGTTAATCGGTTAGTCTATAATATTAACCTTTTGCCATGATTTATGAATGCTGTGGGCGAGCAACTAGGGGTGAGGAGTGAGGGGCGAGGGGTTAGAGGTTTGAAAGAAATCTGAGCAGTTAAAACTGCTGCTACACTAGACTTTACCTATCTTCACAGGTTTCTACAGCCTTTATCTTCGCATTAGTCCACGGAGGTGGAAGGGGTTTGTTAAGCCGCGACTAAAGTCGTTGGGCTATCAAGTGAATTCGCGTTAAATTAAAAACAAAAATTTTATACTAAATCATGCTCGAACACGATGTTGTTATTGTAGGTGGCGGATTAGCGGGATGTCGTGCAGCAGTAGAAATTGCCCGCACTGATCCAAAATTAGACGTTGCTGTTGTTGCCAAAACACACCCGATTCGTTCGCACTCGGTTGCAGCACAAGGCGGAATTGCCGCAACGCTCAAAAATGTTGATGCTAGTGATACTTGGGAAGCTCATGCATTTGATACTGTTAAAGGTTCAGACTACTTAGCCGATCAAGATGCGGTAGAACTATTAGCAAGAGAAGCACCTGATGTGGTGATTGATTTGGAACATATGGGGGTGCTGTTCTCTCGTTTACCTGATGGGCGAATTGCCCAGCGTGCGTTTGGAGGACACTCACATAATCGTACTTGCTACGCAGCTGACAAAACAGGTCATGCAATTCTCCACGAACTTGTTAACAATTTACGACGATATGGCGTCCAGATTTACGATGAGTGGTATGTCCTGCGCTTGATTTTAGAAGATGGTCAAGCTAAAGGTATCGTGACTTATAACATTCGCGATGGAAAACTTGAAGTAGTCCGCGCTAAAGCCGTCATGTTTGCGACTGGTGGTTATGGTCGCGTCTACAATACTACATCGAATGATTATGCTTCCACTGGTGATGGTTTAGCCATGACTGCAATGGCTGGTTTACCTTTGGAAGATATGGAATTTGTGCAATTTCACCCAACAGGTTTGTATCCAGTAGGTGTTTTGATTTCAGAAGCTGTACGCGGTGAAGGTGCGTATTTGATTAATAGTGAAGGCGATCGCTTTATGGCGAATTATGCGCCAAGTCGTATGGAATTAGCACCGCGCGATATCACATCCCGCGCGATCGCCAGAGAAATTCGCGCTGGACGCGGGATTCATGCTGATGGAAGTGCAGGAGGACCATTTGTGTATCTCGATCTGCGCCACATGGGACCAGAAAAAATTATGAGCCGCGTTCCTTTCTGTTGGGAAGAAGCCCACCGCTTAGTTGGTATTGATGCAGTACATCAACCGATGCCGGTGCGTCCTACGGTGCATTATTCAATGGGGGGAATTCCTGTTAATACCGATGGGCAAGTCCGCAGTAGTGGAGACAATTTAGTTGATGGCTTCTTTGCTGCTGGTGAGTGTGCGTGTGTCTCGGTGCATGGTGCAAATCGTCTGGGAAGTAATTCACTGCTTGAGTGTGTTGTCTATGGACGCCGAACGGGGAAAGCGATCGCGCAGTATGTACAAAATCGCAAGTTACCTGCAATTGATGAGCAACGTTACATTACAGAAGCCCAGCGTCGCCTGCAAGTCTTACTCGAACAACCAGGAAAGTACCGAATCAACCAAGTTCGTACTGCTTTTCAAGACTGCATGACGCAGCATTGTGGTGTCTTTCGTACTGCCGAAATTATGCAAGAAGGCTTGCAACAAATACAACAATTACAACAACAATATCCAGACATTTACTTAGATGACAAAAGCACATGTTGGAATACAGAAATTATCGAAGCATTAGAGCTACAAAGTTTATTTGTCGTAGGTAGAATCATTCTTGCAGCTGCCTTAAATCGTCAAGAAAGTCGCGGCGCACACTACCGCGAAGACTACGCGCAGCGCAATGATAGCGATTTTCTTAAACATACAATGGCTTACTATTCCCCAGCCGGAATTGACCTACAATATCGACCTGTTACGATTACAATGTTTGAACCGCAAGAAAGAAAGTATTAGGGTTCTATTGAATTAATGGCGATTCTATGTCTAGGGCTGAGAAAGTGGGGAATTCCTAGCAGAGTCAGCTTATGAAAATAATTAGTATTCTTCGATTGGCAATTAGCTAACGGCAGGCTTGCATAAACTAACCGCAGACTATGTTAACTTTAGATACATAATATTCCATGTTGTTACGTAAACTTCTCAGCTTAAGGTAATTTTATTTATTAGAAGACATTTTAAGCTTTTTAACTTGCTCCCTCATTTAAAGAAGATCGGCGATGACTGATAATGGAGAACAAACGCGGAATCGGTTAAGCAAAGATGTTGTACTGCTGATTAGAGGGCTGGTCATTGGTAAAGTGCTAACACTTGTCGTGATTGGTGGTGTCTTGTGGTGGTTAAGACCACGTTTATTCATGAGTAACGACGCCTCAACTCAAAATTCAGGTGTTGCTTCAGTTGCAAGCGATGTATCAAACTTTCAGTCAGTTGCAGCAGTACCGACTGGTACATTTAACTATGGTGGTAGTCCAGCTTGGGCGGCGATCAGACAGCTGGTAGATGCACAAATTCAAAATGCACGTCCAGAATTACAACTGCGTTATGTATCTCCTGATGAAGGAGTCCCCAGTTCCAGGACAGGTATTCAGATGTTGCTTGACGGAAAGATAGACATAGCTCAAACTTCTCGTCCTCTAACAGCAACAGAAGCTGCGATCGCCAAAGAGCGAGGTATTGTACTAGAGCAAAGTCCTGTTGGAGTTGATGGTGTAGCAGTAGCCGTGAACCATTCACTAACAGTCGCAGGATTAACGACTGAGCAGTTGCGGCAAATCTATCAAGGAACAATTACCAACTGGAGCCAAGTTGGAGGACCAGACCTTAACATTGTGCCATTTTCTCGACCGTTAGAAGATGCAGACGCTCCTATATTTGCTTCTCAAAGCCAGTCGTCGCAGTTTGGAACTCAAGTGCAGTATGTCACCACAACAACAGAAGCGTTACGTCAAGTGAGTAATACCCCAGGTGGTATATATTATGCTTCTGCACGTACAATAGTACCTCAATGTAGTGTCAAAACTTTGCCTTTAGGCGAGAATATTAATCAGCTGATCGCTCCTTATCGCCAGCCCTCAGTTCAGACAAGTGAATGTCCCGCTGAACGGAATCAGGTAAATACAGCCGTCTTTGAAAGCGGTGAATATCCAATCACTTACAATTTATTTGTCATTACCAAGCAAAACCAAAGTCGAGAACAACAAGCAGGAGAAGCTTACACTAATCTTTTGCTAAGTCAACAGGGACAAAAAGCACTAGAGCAAGTTGGATTTGCACCAGTATCGTCAGAGAATATCGCACGTCAGTAATCAAAAGTAGCACTACATACTTTATCCGCTTCTTAACATGATAGGCGAAGTCATTAAAGGTCGATACCAAATACTAGAAATTCTCAGTAGGGGAGGATTTTGTCAAACATACTTGGCTCAAGACCTTTTTGAACCAGACTCAGCTAAGTGTGTGATTAAACATCTTTCAACCGCGACTAGCCCTCAACCGCAAACAATAGCTGACCTGCGCTCATCATTTACCAGAGAAGCACAAGCCTTAGAGAAATTAGGCGAACACGACCAAGTACCACAGCTACTTGCTCACTTTGAGATCGATCGAGAATTCTACTTGGTGCAGCAGTTCGTGACTGGTCATCCTTTGAGTGAAGAACTACAAACACCTTGGCAGGAAAGTCAAGTAGTAGAGTTGTTGCAACAAGTTTTAGGCATTTTAGAGTATGTCCATGATTACGGATTGATTCACCGCGACATCAAACCTAGCAATTTAATTCGTCGTAGCGATCGCCAATTAGTGTTAATTGACTTTGGTAGTGTCAAGCAAGTCTGGAAGCAAGTCGTCACAGCTGGAGGTCAGACAAGTTCCAAATTTGTTGAGGGAATTCCTGCTACCGTTGCTATTGGTACTCCTGGATATATGCCAACTGAACAAGGAAGAGGTAGACCTCGACCAAACAGTGATATTTATGCACTAGGGATGATTGGTATTCAAGCCTTGACTGGGCGCAGTCCGAGTGAGTTACTTGAAGATGCGGATGGGGAGATTATTTGGCAACACTACGCCGATGTTAGTCCTCGTTTAGCAAACATCCTAAATCAAATGGTGCGCTACCACTTTAAAGAGCGTTATCAGTCAGCAACAGAAGCCTTACAAGCATTGCAACCTCTTACACAAAATGACAACTTAAACTTGGTTCAACTGACCTCAGATGCCGTAGAAAAGCGATCGCCAACTTTCACAACTGATACCAGCAACACTACCAATAGCAAGTCAGATCAGTTGACATTGTGGCTAGGACTAGCAATAGGTGCAGTTTCTGCTGTGGTGTTAATAGTCAGTAGCTACTACTATTTGCGTCCGTTACCTCCAAACAATTCACCATCATCTTGGCAAGAAACTATTCACGACTTAGCACAAAGTACTTTTAATCTATCGAAAGACGTAGTAAAATAATCCTAAATTGAAGGGGAGTAACTGCTGACACGCGATTTTGTCAGCACACTTGAGTCAACATACTGGTGAATAACCTGGTTCAAGTGACAACTTAGCAAGTAGTATTGCCAAGCTAATTTGGAAGTGAGACCTTCACTAAGTTCACAGCAGGAATTGTGAGCTTGGTGGGGTCTTTTGGCTGTCATCAAGCTCATCAAGCAGAGGTTAGTTTAGTTTGAGGAGCTTGATCAGGTGCTATCTGCTTTTATCGCGGGTTTTTTCCTCATTGCAGTATCTGAGCTAGGAGATAAAACATTTTTTATTGCCGCAATTTTAGCAATGCGCCATTCGCGTAGGCTGATTTTTGCTGCTGTCGTCGCAGCTTTAGCAACAATGACGGTATTATCTGTGCTCGTGGGGCAAGTTGCATCAGTATTTCCGCCAAACTACATCTACTATGCCGAAATTACTTTATTTATTGGCTTTGGCTTTAAGCTTTTGTACGATGCAAGTCAAATGCCTGCCAATGCTTGTGATGTGGAAGTGGTGCAAGAAGCTGTAGATATTATAGAAAAGGCAGAAGGTAGCTTACCCCAGCAATCAAATTGGGCGATTTGTACTGAAGCATTTGTTTTGACATTTCTAGCTGAATGGGGCGATCGCACGCAAATTGCAACAATCGCCTTAGCAGCAGGTAATAATCCTTTAGGAGTAACAGCAGGGGCAATTTTAGGTCATGCGCTGTGTGCTGCGATCGCCGTTATTGGTGGCAGAATGTTAGCTGGACGCATATCTGAGCAAGCACTAACTATTTTTGGTGGTTGTTTGTTTTTGTTATTCGGACTAATGGCGTGGTGGGAAGGACCTTATGCGTAATTGATGCTATGGCTAGGGGCTAGGAGGTGGAGAAGGAGACGGTGTAATGTCAGGTGCGAGAGGGCTAGGAGTTGGAGAAGGAGTTGCGAGTTGATTAATTCGCTCTTTGTATTGAGCGGGGGCTAATCCTGCAGCATTATCAAATAAGGGTTTAGCTTCCTCATTTTTGCCTTGTTGCTGTAATGCCATAGCTTTTGCTAATACTGGACGAAAATCTTGTTTGTTATTACTAATCAGTTCGTCGTAGATAGCGATCGCCTCATTGTAATTTTGCTGCGTGGCATAGACTTGAGCTAAAAGTAGCCTGACACCATTAATATCTACACTACCAGGCTGATTTTGATTAGCTTCTGGGGCATTCGAGAGGGTGTTTTGTAGTAAGGCAACTGCCTCCATTGGACGTTGTTCGCGTAATTGGACATTGGCTAGTCCTTCAAGCGCTTGGAGATTACCTGGATTTGCATTGAGAATCGAGCGATACGCCGCAGCTTCACCTTCGCGATCGCCTAGCCTTTGCTTAACTTCCGCTAAAAGTAAGCCATATTGTGTTTCTGCCGGATTCAATGCGACCAATTTTTCGAGAGGATCAACAGTCCCTTTAAGATCCAATAGTTGAATTCGTGCTTCGACTAATCCCCGTAATGCTGTTTGATTTTCTGGTTCGCGCTGCAAAACGACTTCATAGCCTCGTGCAGCTTCTTCGAGTTGTTTTTGACCTTGGTTGGTTACAGATGTTTCGCTTACTGGTTGACTGGCGCGAAATGCGGTGCTGATCAAAGGAATCATTGAAAACCCAACGAAGGCAATGATTGCCAGCACCAGAACTACACTAATAAACCAGCGTCTACGCGGTTGAGACACAAAACTGCCTTGAACTCTAAATCTAAAATAATATTATTTGTGATGAATAAGAGAATTACTGAAAATTGCTTTAACTTTGCCGAAGCTTTCTAGACTAACGAGTTAAAATAGCTGCAATATTATTTAAGTAGGTGCTCAAAACAAGTCTCAACAATTTCTGTGGAAACGCGCTGTGGGATAGAGTTTGAAATTAATGAATGCTGACAATGATATGTAAAACCTTCGGATAATGTCCGGAATGTGACGGCTGTACTTTGTTTGGTTACTGGAGGCTATGCAGCTATGCTATGCTTCGCACACTGGAGTTTGCACAGTGCATTTTAGCTACTTTTTGTTGCTAAGAAGCACAACACTTGTGTACTTCCTAACAGTCTACAGGTAACGTGCAAGTGCCAAATATAATCTCAAGTTGGATGTGTCTCCGCCGCAAGGAGTTTTTATGAATTCCTCCGTTAATCCGTTTTCCGAATCATCCAATGCTGCCTTTGACTCTGTGTCAACTGAATCTCAGGTAGAAATTGGGGGTGAATCATCACCAACTGTAACAGATGCTGTAGAAACATCTGTTAATCGACAACAACCAATTCCGCCTCCGAGTGAACCAATGCAGTATCGGGCAATTGGTTTGGTTCGGAGTAGATATGTTCCCAGTGCCGAACAGTTCACTAAAGGCATACTGTTGACAAGTGAGGGAATTGAAATTGATGCTGTCCTTTTAGGAAGAGTGATGAGCTTGGTGAGGAATCACCTCGATTTATCCCAAGAACATTTATGGGTGGTTTATCCGCGTACGCAACAAAAAGAAGGTACTTTACACCTGCAAGTTGTTGGTGTCTGGGAACCAGATAAGTTAGCAAAACAAAGTCAAAATCAGGATTCCGAAATTGGGGATCAGGAAAATGAATTTTCTGCGTTAGAACCACCCCGCACTTCAGATTTAGTAGAAGATGGTTATTTCTCAGTGCGAGGTGAAATTGTTTATCAGTCTGCGCCCGATCAACACTTCATTGTGAAAATTAAGCAGGCTCCGCGCAAAGATTCGGATAAGCCCAAATATTTTAAGTTAAAACTCAGCGGCGATCTCGGAAGTAAAGCTGTTGGTCAATTTTGGGACTTACACGTGCAAAGGCAAGAGAAAGATTTGGTACTTAAAGAGGGAAGTGCGATCGCGATTCTGCCATCGAAGCCCAAATTAAAGCGAGGTGGTAGTCCTCGTAAAGGAGGTTATCCACTTCCTAAACGTAATTCAGATACACCACGCCCAGTGCGCAAATCTCTAGATCCCAAGCCTATAACGCGACCTGTACCCAAAGCCTCAGTTCCTAAACCAATCAAGCGCCCGAAGCCACCAAACTAGAGAGAGGGACAGAGAGTAAGCGGGAGTTGAGTATGCGGGTAGGCGGGTGGTAGGGTTGAAGGGTATCTCTACTACTCGAACACTCTTCCACTATTCACTCGCTCCTCACTCCGGACTTTGTCCCGCTGCGCTAACGCCCCTGACTCCTTTTTCACTCCAAGACAACTTGTGCGCCCCAAATGTCTTGAGGAAGAAAAGAGCGTTCTTTAGGGATTGGTGCAACTGGCTTAGCGAGAGTAAATTTTCCTGCTTCAATCCACTGTTTTAGGGCGATTGTGACTTGACGTGATAAAAACAAACTGGCTAGGGGAGCAACGCGCACAGGTTTCCCTTCAATCGCGATCCGCCCAGATTTAAGCTGTGCGTAACTGACCAAACCAAAGGTAGGACGCACGCGACGTGGAATCGAAAAGTCTACGATAGGAGCTACTAAGTCGTTGTCTTGAACTGCACAGCGGGCAACGACTTCCTCGTTTATAACGGGTAAGGGTACTCCGACGCCGATCATGAGAGAAGGACCATAGCTTTTAAAATAGCAACCACGTACCCAACGGGCATCCATTTGTTTGGCATCACCAATCAAAGCTAAAGTTGCCGCAGGACCTATTGGTGTGTCGTTTGGGAGGCGCTTTTGTAAAGGAAAGTGTTGTGTCCCTTCCCAAGCAACATAGCCAATGCCACCACCTAAGAAAATTCGCGTACCAATTCCAATTAGTTGTAAATTCGGGTCGTTTAATAGTGGAGAAAGTGCCCCAGGGTTTGAGTAAACAGCATTAGCTAAACGAGGTTGTAGCGGTCCTAGATACGTGTGTAAAGGGCGATCGCCGCCATTGACTCCTACAATAAAATTTTGGTATAGATTTCGGGGATTGAATAAATAAAACTGGTTAATCGTGTCGCGGGTAATTGTCGTTTCAAACGTCGCACGCGGATAACAATCAGTGACTTGTCCTAAAGCACGTAGCTGGATTGGTAATCCAGCAATCAAGTCGGAAATAACATGACCCCCGCCTTTTTCTCGCACTTCTTCACCATCAATTGCTTCAACCGCCTGAGTTGCGCCTAAATATAAATCTACGGCTCCAAAGCCCGAATAAGCGGGAACACCATCCAACCAACAGCGACGAATTTTAATTGGGGGATCGGTATGTCCTAAATTAATAATGGCTCCCGATGATTCCATCGGCTCAAATGTGCCAGTAGTAATGACATCTACTTCTTTTGCGGCTTGACTAACGCCGACTTCTGCAACCCGTGCTTTCAATTCCTCAACTGTTAACACCACTGCACTTTGGCGAGCGATTTTTTCATTAATTTCGGCAATTGTACGCATATTGTGAGGGAATTGGAACTGGAGGAAATGAAGATTACTGACTACTATGACTCGGAATGCTGTTGGAAGCGTTGGAACAAAGCGATCGCCATAACGATACTCGGTAGTAAAACAACAATCAATGCAGTTATTGTCGTTGGCAGAATTGGTAGATATGCACCACCATACTTAATCAAAACTGACATGACAGTAGATAACAAAAGCACCTTAAAAATAAATCCAGTCTGATTCATGATTTACGCTTATTGTTTGAGGGACTTATATTTTAATCTTGCTACGGCTCTAAAAACTGTCAAGCCGATGCGTTAGCATATTTCGGTTTCAAAAGCTTTGAATTTTGAAGTTAAGAATATCCAAAACATTATTCTTTACAAGTAAGTCCGCGAAGTTGTAAACAAGCAAGGGTAGAGGTTGCAGTTTTTTCTCCCTACTTTCCTGCATTTCAAGGTGTGGATTTTGCGGTGGAAAGTTAAGTAAACACCGAACTGGTAGCGCGATCCCCTACTTTTACAATATCTTTAGAGCCATTTAATTTAGCCCAAGCTCTAACGCTTAGTCAGTTAATGTTTTACCTGCCGGTATCATTTTTACTATTCCTAGTCTTATTACTGTTACTGCCATTTCTTTGGTTCACTGTAGCAGTTGATGTTGTAAGGCTAGCAGTAGCCAAGCTGGGGTTTGCACCCGATGTCGCAGTGTTATTACTAGCTGCAGTCATCATCGGCAGTACAATCAACATTCCACTTTATAAAGTGGCAGCTCCGCAAACAACTGCAGATAATTTAACACAGTTGTGGTTACAAGAATATTGGGGCATTCCTCTCAAACGCATGAAACGCTCCACTGTAGTAGCAATTAATGTGGGAGGCGGTGTCATTCCAGTGGGGTTGGCGTTGTATCAATTTACGCAAGGTGATGCGCTAGCAATTGTGTTAATGACTGCCATTGTTACATTAGTTAGTTACTATGCAGCGCGAGTTGTCCCAGGAATTGGTATTCAGATGAATCCTTTACTCGCACCTTTAACAGCTGCTTTATCGGCAATGGTACTAGCGACAGCCCATGCTGCGCCTGTTGCTTTTGCAGGCGGGATCTTAGGAACTTTAATTGGTGCTGACTTACTGCATCTCAAAGACATTCAAGCAATGAGTTCTGGCGTCTTAAGTATCGGTGGTGCAGGAGTATTTGATGGTATTACTTTGTGTGGTTTATTTGCTTTGCTATTGACCTAAATTGTGTGAAAAAGAAGGGGCTGGAGGTCAGGAATCAGGTATCAGGGGAAGAAACATAAAGCATCTTCATTCAACACCTTACTTGTCATTTCCCTGACCTCTAACCTCTGATTCCTGACCCCTCTTAATGCTAAATGCTAATGACTGAATATAGGAGAAGCTATTGAAATGCCTGTAGAAACAAACAACAAAAAGCGTCCAAAAAAACAACCTCAAGCACGGCAATTTGGCGGCAGTCTACTCATTTTATTTACGATACTTTTGCTACTAAATTTCATTGTGCCGAGCTTTGGTTCACGTTTACCGCAAGTGCCTTACAGTGACTTTATTACGCAAGTTGAAGCAGATCGAGTTGATCGGGCGATTGTGGGAAGCGATCGCATTGAATTTGCCCTCAAACCTGAAACAGAAGGGGAAAGTCAAGTATTTACTACAACACCAATTACAATTGACCTCGATTTACCTAAAATTCTCCGCGAACATAATGTCAAATATGCAGCTCCAGCACCAAATAATAATGGTTGGATTGGAACTATTTTAAGTTGGGTAATACCGCCATTAATTTTCTTTGGAATTTGGGGATTTTTGATTAATCGTCAAGGTGGTGGTCCTGCAGCATTAACTGTTGGTAAAAGTAAAGCCCGTATTTATTCAGAAGGAACGACTGGAGTTAAGTTTAGTGATGTTGCAGGTGTTGAAGAAGCGAAACAAGAAGTCCAAGAAGTTGTCGATTTCTTAAAAAATGCAGGTAAGTATACCAAACTTGGAGCCAAAATTCCTAAAGGAGTTTTACTTGTAGGACCTCCAGGAACAGGTAAAACACTTCTTGCTAAAGCGATCGCCGGTGAAGCGGGTGTTCCGTTCTTCAGCATTTCTGGTTCTGAATTTATCGAGTTATTTGTTGGTGTTGGTGCAGCAAGAGTCCGTGACTTGTTTGAACAAGCGAAGCAACAAGCCCCTTGTATTGTCTTTATCGATGAGTTAGATGCTTTGGGTAAGTCGCGAGGCGGTGCGAATGGCTTTGTTGGCGGTAACGACGAACGCGAACAAACGCTAAACCAACTCTTAACTGAAATGGATGGTTTCGATGCGAATACTGGCGTGATTATCATTGCAGCAACAAACCGCCCTGAAATTCTAGACCCTGCGTTACGCCGTCCTGGTAGATTTGACCGTCAAGTTGTCGTCGATCGTCCTGATAAAGTTGGTCGCGAAGCGATTCTCAAAGTTCATGCACGGAATGTCAAGTTAGCAGATGATGTCGATCTCCTCACAGTTGCAGGACGTACACCAGGATTTGCTGGAGCAGATTTAGCAAATTTAGTCAATGAAGCCGCATTGCTTGCAGCCCGACAAAATCGTGAAGCTGTGGCGATGAGTGACTTTAATGAAGCAATTGAACGTGTTGTTGCTGGTTTAGAGAGGCGATCGCGCGTTCTTAATGAAAATGAGAAAAAGACGGTTGCCTATCATGAAGTTGGTCATGCCATTATTGGTGCTTTAATGCCTGGCGCAGGTAAAGTTGAGAAAATCTCTGTGGTTCCTCGTGGTGTGGGTGCTTTGGGTTATACCGTACAAATGCCCGAAGAAGACCGCTTTTTGATGATTGAGGATGAATTGCGCGGTCGAATTGCAATACTCCTTGGTGGACGTTCAGCTGAAGAATTAATTTTTGGCAAAGTGTCTACAGGTGCAAGTGATGATATTCAAAAAGCAACTGATTTAGCCGAACGCGCTGTAACGCTCTATGGTATGAGTGATGAGTTGGGTCCTGTTGCTTTTGAGAAAATTCAACAAGAGTTCTTAGGCGGTTATAGTAATCCGCGTCGTTCGGTTAGCCCAAAAGTTGCCGAAGATATCGACCGCGAAGTCAAGGACATTGTTGATGGCGCACATCATATTGCTTTGAGCATTTTGGATCAAAATCGCGATCTATTAGAGGAAACTGCTCAGATTTTGTTGCAACAAGAAATTCTCGAAGGCAAACAACTCCACACACAACTAAATAAAGTACAAACACCACCAGAGTTAGATGAGTGGCTGCGAACAGGGAAGTTGTCTCCTGATCAGCCGTTGATGCAATCTGTTTTGGTGTAAGTGAACCTGAGTTCGGGTTAAGCAGATGGAGGTAAAGCCCATTCTAAGTGAAGGGAGGGCTTTTTGGGCTGATGACAATAAGCAATCAAACCACAGAGGACATTAACACCAAAATTGACGGGACTACGATG
>NZ_JADEWN010000041.1 GCF_015207655.1 Gloeocapsopsis crepidinum LEGE 06123
GCTGGCGGCAGTGAAACACGGCGAACGCAAAAGTGCAGTGTGTCGGATGTTGAATATCAGCCGCAATACCTTAGACCTGTGGTTGAAACGCGAGGCACAAACGGGGGATTGTCGAGCGATCACCACTTTCCAGAAGGGGAATCGGCATAAGATAACCGATTGGCAGCGTTTTCGGGAGTTTGCCCGCAAGCATGGGGGCAAGACGCAAGCCCAGATGGCTAAACTGTGGGGAGACAAGGTAACGCAGCAGGACATCAGTCGGGCACTGGCTAAGATTGGCTTGAGTCGCAAAAAAAGACGTACGGCTACCGAGAACGAAATGACCTGAAGCGTCACGAGTTTCAAGAGCGACTGAACAGCAAGTTGCCGCATCAGATTGTTTACGTCGATGAAGCAGGTATTGATAATCGAGACGATTATCCCTATGGTTACTGCGAGATTGGGCAACGGTTCTATGCCCTCAAATCAGGTAAACGCACTCTTCGAGTCAGTTGGATTGCAGCCTTAAGGGAGGACAGCATCTTGGCACCAATGACCTTTGCCGGTTCTTGCAATCGAGACTTAGTTGAGATGTGGTTGGAAGATTGCTTGGTTCCCCAATTGCAGCCAGGTGATGTCATCGTCATTGACAATGCCAGTTTCCATCATTCTCAAACAATTGAGGAGATTGTGGCACAAGCGGGATGCGAGATTTGGTATTTACCGCCTTATTCTCCGGACTTGAACGAGATTGAGCATTGGTGGTTTACCCTGAAGAATTGGATGCGGCAACGCTGGGATGAATTTGATAACTTTCGGGATTGTGTTGATGCTGCCTTCAAAGAATGTCCTAACGTGTATGCGTAGTGCTATAATCAATGCTTTGAAGTTCGAGTCTACTTCTTCCGAGCAGGCTGTCATCCAAGCTTTAAACTTTTTGTTGGAGAATGTACAGTGTCGGGGTGAGTGGCTGCCAGCTACAGTAGACCTCTCTTTTGCCTCTACACAGTGGCAGAAACTGATCCTGGTGCAGCAGAATGGACAAGCTAAGATTGTCCGTCGCCACTTTGAAGTTTGTGTATTTTCCTATTTAGCAGCAGAACTGTTGTCAGGAGATATTTGTGTAATTGGCAGTGAAGACTATGCTGACTATCGCGAGCAATTACTCAGTTGGTCAGAGTGTGAACCAATAGTGGCAGAATATTGTCACTCTTTAGGTTTTGCTAATACAGCATCGGAGTTTGTCGCACAGTTGAAATCTTGGTTAACCCAGACAGCATCTTCAGTAGATACTGCTTATCCAGATAATCGTCAAGTTGTAATTAATGACTCTGGAGAACCAGTTTTAAAACGACCACCAAAAAGTCCAGAAAGTCCTTCTGTTAAGCTTCTAGAACAGGCGATTGCAGAACGTTTACCGGAGCGGAATCTGATTGATCTTCTCAGAAATGTTGATTACTGGACTAACTTTACACATCACTTTGGACCCCTGAGTGGTTCCGATCCTAAAATAGAAAGGGCGACGGAACGATATTTGCTGACTGCTTTTACTTACGGTTGCAATCTAGGTGCAACGCAAGCTGCACGTCATATGCGAGGAGTAGTGACGGCGAAAGAACTCCTATTTGTTAACCGTCGTCATATCAGCGTTGAGAAATTGAATGCAGCCAATACAGATATAATTAATCGCTACAACGTTTTGAACTTACCAAAAATTTGGGGCGATGGTACAACAGTAGCAGCAGATGGGACAAAATACGAGCTGTACGAAGAGAATTTATTGTCGGAATATCATATTAGATATGGCGGCTACGGTGGCATTGCTTACCATCATGTTGCTGATAGCTACGTGGCACTATTTAGCCACTTTATTCCTTGCGGCACTTGGGAAGCAGTTTACATTATTGAGGGGTTGTTCAAGAATTCCTCAGATATCCAACCGGATACAATTCATGCTGATACTCAAGGTCAGTCAACACCTGTATTTGCCCTGGCTTATCTACTGGGCATCAAGTTAATGCCCCGCATTCGGAACTGGCAGGACTTCAATTTTTATCGTCCCGAACAACAAACAGTTTATCAGCATATTGATTTGTTGTTTACTGAAACTATTGACTGGGAACGAATTACGACTCATTGGCAAGACCTTTTTCGAGTTGTTCTTTCAATTAAGGCTGGAAAAATTTCCTCATCGATTTTATTAAGAAAACTAGGGAACTATAGTCGCAAGAATCGACTTTATCAAGCGTTTCAAGAACTGGGACGAGTTGTGCGAACGGTGTTTTTATTGCAATATATCTCGGATATGCAATTACGCTCCTCAATTACTGCAGCTACGAATAAAGTGGAGTCTTATCACGGCTTTTCTAAATGGTTTTTCTTTGGAGGAGAAGGAATTATTGCTCATAACGATCCAGAAGAGCAGGAGAAAATTATTAAATACAATGATTTGATTGCTAATGCAGTTATCTTTCACAACGTAGTCGATCTAACTGAGATTTTGCGCTCACTCAAGCGTGAAGGTTACTTACTGACTCGTGAGGATGTTGCTGCATTGAGTCCTTATCTGACGAGCCATATTAAACGATTTGGTGATTATTTAGTTGACTTGGAGGCGATCCCACAGGCTTTAGATGAAGGTGTGTCTTTAGTTTTAGACAACTGAAGTGCTTTGTCTGACTAGCTTTCCGATCTCTTGCTTAATATAACTTTACTTCATGTCCCCTTTTGCACGTATCTCGGCTTTCCCCCACTGTGACACTCCCTTGCTCGATTGCATCGCAAAAGTTTATGTTATTCCAAGTCCGTAGCGATGCTGAAACACAAAGGTTCAGTTGCTACTGCACTACTTCAAGTTTTGCTCTCTACCCACATGCCCCTAACTCATACTTAATTCAGCAACGCCGAAGCTAACAAACGTCACAGTTGACGCAATTTGTAGAGTTAGTCATTTTGCGATTTAATCACCGTCGTGCATCAAAATCAACCGCAAAGGATCTAAACGCACATACCAGGGAAAAGGACGATCTTTGAGATTTGCCCATTTTTCTTTAAAAACTTCGGCTTGCAGGTGGTAGTCATTTGGATGTAGCGGGCGATCGCCTAATTTAAGATACAGCGTCATCCGGTGTGGTGTTTCTCCGGTCTGTGCTAACCAACAAGCGAAAGTATTTTCAGCATGAGAATCATTCGTGAAGATAAGTTGATGCGCGCGAATTCCGATGTAATTTAGCTGGGCTGGAATTGGTTCAATAACTTGCAATGCTACTCCCCAGTCGAGTGCTTCGACTTCACCAGGGGTACTACTCATTTGAGCGCGGGAGAAGTTTTTGCACCCTGTAAGTTGCGCAATACTGAAAGTATGTGGTCGCTCAAAAATTTCAGACTTAGAACCAGAAGCGATCGCCTTACCACTTTCCAACACCAACAAATCGCGACAAACGCGGTAAGCTTCTTCTAGATTGTGCGTAACAAATAAAGTTACACCAGGATAAGTCGAGAGTGTTAAAATAAGTTGCTTTTCTAGCTGAGCGCGTAAGTGAGTATCCAGCGCGGAAAAAGGTTCATCTAACAGTAATACCTCGGGTTGACTTGCCAAAGCCCTTGCTAATGCTACGCGTTGCTGTTGTCCCCCAGAAAGTTGATGTGGATAGCGGTTTTCTATTCCTGGCAATTGCACGGCTGCGAGGTGTGCTGCTATCTGCTGCTTAATTTGCGCTTTAGGTGTATTTTTGGGCAAGCCGAAAGCAATATTTTTACCAACTGTAAGATGCGGAAACAAAGCATAATTTTGGAAGAGGAAAGCAATATGGCGATCGCGTGTGGGAATATTGATGCGTTGTTCAGAGTCAAATAGTAACTTCCCATTCAATGTAATACGTCCCTTTGTTGGTGTTTCTATCCCAGCGATGCATTGCAAAATCATACTTTTACCAGCACCAGAAGCCCCCAGCATTCCCAACGCCTGCTGATTATTTGCACTAAAAGACACATTTAGCTGAAAGTTACCCAATTGCTTTTGTATATCTGCAATGAGTCCAGAATTATTAACAGGTAATTGGTAATTGGTAATTGGTAATTGGTAATTGGTAATTCTACCGCTGCTTTTTTGTTTTCCTCTGTTTTTCTCAAACTCTTGCCAAAAATTGACGGCGCTAATTGCAGAGAGTGAAATTGCTAAAATGACTAATGACCATAACCAAGCTTCATTCATTGCACCCGCTTCTACAGCAAAATAAATTGCCATTGGTAGCGTCTGAGTTTCTCCAGGAATGTTGCCAGCTAACATTAAAGTTGCCCCAAATTCACCCAAAGCACGGGCAAAAGCGAGGGTTGTTCCTGCTAAGATTCCTTTATTAGCTAAAGGAAAAGTAATTCGCCAAAACACTGTAGATTCAGAAGCACCAAGAGTTCTAGCTGCCCTTTGTAAATTTGGATCGATTTGTTCAAAGGCTCCTAGTGCTGTTTTGTACATTAAAGGAAAAGAAACAACAATAGCTGTAATAACAGCAGCATACCAAGTAAAAACAATACTAATATTTAGTTGTTCTAAGATTTTTCCTAAAACTCCATTTTTACCAAATAATAGTAGCAATAAAAAGCCAACAACTGTAGGCGGCAAAATTAAAGGTGAAACAAAAATACCCTCAATGAGTGACTTCCATCTTCCCTGATATTCCAACATCCAATAAGCAGCTATAATTCCAATAAAGAACGTAATTAATGTAGCAAACAATGCTGTTTTTAAAGATATCCATAAGGGTGAAATATCAACTAACATTAGGGTAACTCCTTTATGTTGCTACACCAAAGCCGTACTTCTTAAATACAGATATTGCTTGTTGGTTACTCAAAAACTGAATATATTGTTTAGCAGATTCAGGATTTTTACTACTACTGACAACTGCGATCGGGTAAACAATTGGAGAATGCAAATCTTCAGGGGCTGTTGCCACTACTCGAACTCGATTAGATAACATAACATCTGTAGCATAGACAATTCCGGCATCAGCATTACCACTTTCAACCGCAGCTAGTACATTACGAACATTATTACCAAGTACTAATTTGGGTTTAACTTGCATTAAAATTCCTAAATTATTGAATAATTCTTCAGAATATTGCCCAACAGGTACGCTACGAAATTCACCTACCGCAATTCGTTTGATATTATTATCTGTTAATTGACGAAAGCTATTGATATTCAATCGGGAATTGCTTGGTACGATTAAGACGAGGCGATTAGTTAATAGATTGCGACGGGTATCAGCAAGAATTAAATTTTTCGCCTGTAATGCATCCATTTGCCTTGTAGCAGCAGAGAAAAAGATATCTGCGGGCGCACCTTGTTCAGTTTGTTGTTGTAATGCACCCGAAGCACCAAAGTTATAATTGACTTTAATATTTGACTGCGTTTGCTGAAAAAATGGCTGAATTTCCTGTAAGGCATCTTGTAGACTAGCCGCAGCAGATACAAGTAAAGTTATATTTGCTTGTACTATGCCCGAAGGCGGAGTAAACCAATTTAAACTAATTGCTAAAATAAATATAAAAACTACTCCACAAACAAAGGTAAAAACTTTTTTCCTCATTTTTTTTTAATATTTGTATTCTTTAAAAGAGCTAGCAACATACAGTGGTGTTTATATCAGATAAATTATGCAGATAATGTACGTCAATACACTATATTGGTTCACTTTTAGAGAGAATAAGTAAGCGATCGCCTGATAGATAAATAATTTTTAATTGATGTATTTAGAATTATTATTGAATAATGAATAGCACAAATAAATAATAGGTAATGTGGTAATCTAAAACAAGAAAAAAGATGATACACAAGGAGCGAAGCATGAAAATTAGCGCTCGTAATACTTTAAAAGCAACTGTAAAAAAAGTTGTACCAGGAGCCGTTAATACTGAAGTTACGCTAGAACTTGTACCTGGGGTAGAAGTCGTTGCAGTTATTACAAAATCCTCCGCTGAAAATCTAAAACTTGCAGAAGGTAAAGAAGCTTACGCAGTTGTACAATCATCAGATGTCATGGTTGCTGTTGATTGATTCCTTGCAAGCAACAATGTGAAAGATATGCCAGTGCTTCTGTTCGCCTAAAGCTGTTATACCAGGGTGTTTTTCTTCTTGCAATACTTCAACGGTGAATGGTTGCAGTAATTCTTCTACTTGGGCGCGGATGTGATGACTCATATTTGGATACGTTGCCCACGAATCGCGATCGCCAAAAAGTTGACCGCAAAATCGTCCCCCGACTCGTAACGCTGAGACAATCTTATTCCACAACTTAGAAAAATGTTCGGGCGGACAGAAGGGCAGACAAAAGCTAGCATTAATCAGATCCACTGCTTCTGGTAATACCAAGTTTTCAAAGTGCATCACACGAGTTTCTAGACGATTGAGATCAATATTGGGACGACTTTGGAGGCGGGCGATCGCTTCAGCTTCACCATCAATTCCGAGAACCCGCCAACCTTGCTTTAGTAGTTCTACTGTATCTCGTCCATCTCCACACCCTAAATCTACCGCAAATTGAGGTTCTTCAAACTTTTCTAGCGCCATCAACAGTGTTTCGCGCGGCGGACGACCCTCTACAGCTTGATAGTAGTCAGACCACTTGCGTTCAAAAACTTGGTTGTTCATCAGTTGTTTACAGGGCTGAATAATTCAAGCTTAGCGACTAAAGTCGCAGCTAATCAAACGAAGACCACCTGCGTGGTCTAACCACTGAAACTTATCATGAAGTGTGTGCAGGTACATTTAGTTTGTTTAGACACAAACTTCAGCCTGTAGTTTCACGGTCTAATAAAGTCTAATTTTGTTCAAACGGGCTATGGGTATAACAATTTTTGGGACAAACTCTAGCGCAAGCTTGACAACCAATACAGTATTCTGAATGAATTATGGACATTACTTTGCGCTCGATTTCTTCTGCTTCCTCATCTTCGACAATCTCGCCATCTTCATTGAGGGCTTGCAGTAGTAGTACATTGCGACCACACGCCTTAAAGCATCTACCACAGCCGATGCATTTATCTTGGTTAATCTCTTGCACAAACTGGGGTGTCCAGACGTTACCACCTAAAGTTAAACCAGTCAGCGTTGCCATAGTATTATCCTCAATCGACTAAATAATAGAGCTAATTGCACAAACGAACATAAATTGCATTAGCGGTTTTTGGCAAAGACTCAAGCGATCGCCTCCCAGTGCAATTATGTAAGCAGGCGATCGCTGCTTAAGAGTAACGGTTGCGCCACACACAACGCCCATTGCATTGAGGTTTTGTACTGTAGTTAGCATCTACGTTCTCGATTCTCGTCACTACACCACGTTCTCCAGGTTGAAGTAAACTGAGTGAAGAACCAAACACCGTAAACTTTTCTGTAAACATCTCAAACGCGACCTTTACAAGCAATTCCTAATTACTCTGTTATGCTTTCTCAAACTAAATAAGCCTCCTGATGCGTGCGGATCGTGCACTCAGAACGGGGATAGGCAACACACAGAAGAACAAATCCTTTAGCGACTTGATCCTCATCAAGAAAAACCTGATCGGATTGATCGACTTCACCTTCAACAACTTTACCGACGCAACTCGAACAAGAACCAGAGTGACAGGAAAAAGGTAAATCAAGTCCTTCGTTTTCTGCCGCATCGAGAATCGTGGTATTTTCGTCAACAGGAATCGTGACGTCAAGCGATCGCTTCTTATTAATCAAATGCACTTGATAAGTCGTCATTGTCGTATCCTCCAAAAAATTAGCTACAAGGTACGCCAGCAGGAGTGCAATCGCCTGCTTGAAACGATTTCCCACAGCCACAGGTATCAGTAGCATTAGGATTGCTAAACTTAAATCCACTCTCCAGCAAGCCATCGACAAAATCAATCGCAACTCCTTCAAGTAATGGGGCGCTTTGCGCGTCGATATAAATCTGTAACTTGCCTTGTTGTATAACAATGTCATTTGCCTGCGGCACACTGGTAATATTTAAGGAATACTGATAGCCACTGCAACCACCATCATCAACTGCAACACGGATACCACGTTGACTAGTTGCGTTTTTACTAGAGGCTTGGAGAAAGGTACGAAGCCGAAATTCTGCTGCTTCTGTTAAAGTTAAAGTCATAAAAATCTCCATAAGTTTTGGGAATTTTGTTAACGCCTTGGTATGCGTATTTAATGCGTAGCAACAGCAATACGCTCTACTTGCAACGAAGTAGAATAATGCGAACTACCGCAAACTGGACAATTAGGATCGCGATAAGAATGACGTTTTGCAAACATCAGTTGGTTCAAATCCATCGTCAATAGTTGCGATAAAAGCGGCTGACTAAATCCAGTAATTAGCTTAATTGCTTCTAACGCCGTCAAACACGCCAGCGTACCAGAAACCGCACCCAGCACAGAAAAGCCACGTCGATCCCATTCGGGTTTTTCAGGGAATAGACAAGATAAACACGGTGTCACGCCAGGGATAATCGTCGTTAGGTAAGCTTCCATCCCATTCATTGCTGCTTCTACCATTGGTTTATGCCAACGCACGCAAGCTGCATTCAATAAGTCACGTTCAACAAAGTTGTGGGCGCAGTCGAGAGCAACATCCGCAGATTGAACTAAGAAGTCTGCATTATCTGGAGTCACATAATCAAATATTGCTTCAACTTTAACATCAGGGTTGATACTCTGTAGCGTTTCTTTAGCCTTAAATACGCGCGGCTTACCCACCCAATCGTCACTCATAAGAACCTGTCGATTCATATCATCTCGCCGCAACTCACCACCGCGAACCAGAATCAACCGCCCAACACCAGCTACCGCTAAATACAGCGCTGCTGTACCGCCTAATCCTCCTACACCTGTCACAAGTACCGTTGCTGACTTGAGTTGCTGCTGCGCCGCCTCACCAAAACCAGGGAGTATAATTTGGCGACGATAGCGTTCTAATTCGATCGGTGTGAGTACCATTGTTTTCTCCTAATTTGTCGTGATGTCTGTTAACATGACAATGTTTTTAGGCTTCTCGTTAAATACTTTGAACAACTTTTGTTCGAGAGGTGTTGAATTTAGAAAAACCTCATAAGCTTGTTCGAGGGCTTGACGGTATAAACTCAGCTTTTCTGTTTGATTCAGTTCTGGATTATTCGCATCAATTTCGCGAATAGATTGCGAAAACAGCTTCAAAATATGCAGGCGATTCACTTGCACAATTTGAGTATCATAAGGAAGTCGAAAAAACTCAAAATACTCTTCTGTATTTACAAGTGAATCGAAACGGTTAACATTCCATTTCATAGTCTTTTCTCCCAATCTTTAAGCTGAGACTTTAGCTCATGTAACCGATGATATATTTCATACGTTTGCGCTGCTAGTGTCGTCAGTTTTTGATAATTTTTGGGCAAACTTTCAGCTAAATCGTGAAGATCCATCTTCATTTGACCAGCTTTACTATTAAGTCGCTTGATTTGCAGTTTGAGATCTTCAATTGTTTGCTCAGTAGGCTCAATTTCTGTTGTTTTTACCATAAATTAGTAGATAGTGTTTAGTGGTCAGTAAAAATCTGTTATGCTTTAGCAACTTCAGTGTATTTCTGTGCTAATTCAATGCCTTTTTGTGTCATCTTTTCTCCCTCAGCTAACAGTTTTTCTAAGGAATCAAAACCAAAACGTTGAGCATCGCGTAAAGTTCTAGCAACGAGTAACAGACGACCAGAAAAAATCAGCGCCCAGCCGAAACCTTCATGACTCAAATCAATTACTACTTGAGAAATTAAGCCCGTTTCTTGTTCTATTTGGGCTGCGATCGCCCGATAAAATGACATAATTCTAGCTTTTGTAACAGGGTCAACATCACCCTCTACAGAAATTTTGCGCTTAGCTTCTTTGCTGACAACATAAGGTTTAATAATCAATTCATTTGACCAATTGCGATAAAATCCATAAGAATCTTGGGCGCGAATTTGTCTTACCAACTCTTGCAAAAACGGAGAATTCAGAGTTTCTTCAGAAATTTGGCTAACAGTTTCAGTGGTCATACAGTTACTTCCTCTTCTACAAACTTTGATGATTTTTGTTGCAAAGCTTTTCTTAACCAAGGAGGAGGACTACCCTTCAATGTCTGGACTAATCTTTCCAAAACATCAGTAATTTCATCATCCTCAGATCTTGCCTTGATTGGTGTAATGCGTTTTTTAATCAATCGAGCCGCTGCACTTCCACCAATTGCAGATACATAAACAATCGTGCAATCAGCGAGTGCTTCAATTTTTGGGACTAATTTATCCTCATTACCATCTTCTTTAAGTTCGCCATTAAATCGGAGAGTTTTAATAAACTTATATTCATCTGGCGAAACTTCATAAACATCAATCTTTCTCGCCCAACCAAAATGAGCATTAATATGAATTTGGTCGTTTGTTGTGAAGGCAATTTTCATAATTATCCTCCGTTATATTAGTAGTTGCTCGCGATTAGCAATTTCTTCTGTTAGCGATTAGCTTTACTCCGATGACTAACTGCCTTTAATGCTTTTTCGCTTCTTCTGCTTCAAGAAATAAATTGCCAAGGTCAAATAGCAGTTGCGTAGTTCCTCGGTAGCCGACAGTGCAACGCTGTCCGTTACCCAAGCGATCAAAGATAGGAAAACCAAGACGATAGAAAGGAGTATCGAGACGATGAGCGATCGCTTTGGCATGGGAATTTGCAATCAACAAGTCAGAACCGACTGCAAGTTGCTCAAAATCTTCCAAGTCACCAACCGTGACGCTTTCAACTGGTAATTGCTCTAAAAGCGGTGATTTTGTCGTTGTCACAGCCGCGTGAATTTCAGTTCCCATCGAGCGCAAAAACCAAGAAATTGACCACAGCAAATCGGGTTCTAGTGCTAACGACACCCGCTTACGCCCGAAGTAAAAGTGAGTATCGAGCATCGCATCTTGCAACTGACGGCGTTGGTGACAGTATTTTTCTGGCACTGAATTGCCACTGAGATCGATTAATCCTTGTAAGAAGTCATCGACTGCGGCTAATCCTGTTAGCTGCCCAAACACCTCATAAGGTATGCCAAACTGTTTTTGTAAGCTTTCTGCGGCAGCACGCACGCTTTCGCCGAGTGCGAGCGTAAACACTGAACTACCCATTTGTCGCAGTTCTGCCAAGGTTGTTCCACCACCTGTCACTGCACTATAAGAATCATCTAAGTGACCGTCAAGTGAGGCGGAAAGATCCGGTACAACAATCGGTTTTAGCCCAAACGCAGACACGATCTCTTTGATCTCTTGTAGATCGCCTGGAGTAAACGCCGAACTCGCTAAGATATTGATTTGGTCGAGCTTGATTTCTCCAGGCTGCGGCAGTTCTTTAACGATGCTTTCAATTGCTGCCGCAAAACCATCTTGCAATGCACCTTTAAAATCAGGTGTAGCCGCAAATACAATTGGCAAATCGTATAATTCTGGGTGACGGTTGCGGATATTTCTGAGGATACCCTCCATATCATCACCTCTGGTTTCTGTAAGTCCAGTCGTACACAAACCCAAAATTTCTGGCTTTGATTTCTCCATCAGCGTGAGAATTGCTTGTTCAATATTGTCCTCACCACCCAAAATCGTGCTAACTTCAGTCATTGCCGTAGTCGATAGCGGAATCGCTTCGCGAAAATGCCGCACTAACATCACTTTGGCGAAAGCAGTACACCCTTGAGAACCATGAAACAGTGGCATCACGCCTTTTAGTCCTAGAAATGCTAAGGCTGCACCCAAAGGTTGGCTTTGTTTTAAAGGGTTGACCGCAACTGATTTTTTAGGAAAAGTGACAGTTGCCATTAGTTGACCTCCTCTTCCCAGGGTGCAGATTTACGTACTTGTGCCCAAACAGGGCTGTAAAGGGCTTCATCGAGTTCGCGTGCCATTTCAATCATTCCTACATATCCGGCGTAAGGATGGTGGCGTTCTTGATTGATATCCAAGAAGGGGATGCGGGCTTTGAGTGCAGTGTATTGATTGCGACCGCCAGCGATTAACATATCGGCGTTGGTTTGGGCGATCGTCCGTAATAGTTCCTGAGCGTTGCCTTTTTCCAGCATGATGCCATCTTTACCGAGTAACTCTTTAATGCGGGCTTTGTCTTCCTCGGTACTTTTTTTCGTGCTAGTAGCAACAACTTCCATCCCCAAGTCCTTAGCCGCAGAGATAATCGACCAACTTTTCACCCCTCCGGTATAAAGAACAACACGCTTACCTTTGAGTCGGGCGCGATAGGGAGCTAAAGCAACATCTAAAGCCGCTGTTTCTTCAGCAATTAATTGCTCTACTCGTGCTTGCATTGCAGCATCGCCTAGTTTTGCCGCAATATTCCGCAAACAGCGATTGATGTCATCTACACCGTAGAAAGATTCTTCAATATAGGGAATGCCGTAACATTCCTCCATCTTTCTTGCCACATTGATTAGGGCTTTGGAGCAGATCATGACATTCAGCTTGGCACGGTGAGCGTAGCGGACTTCGTTATATTTAGCATCACCCGTAATCTTGGCAAGGACGCGAATCCCGACTTTTTCGAGTAAGGGTAGAACACCCCACAACTCTCCAGCAATGTTGTACTCGCCAATTAGGTTGATGTCATAAGGAGTTGTGTATTCCGGTTCAGCGCTGCCAATAACATATTCGAGTAAAGCTTCCCCACCCACGCGATTACCAAGATTTTTACTACCAATAAACCCTGGAGAATTTACAGGAATCACAGGTATACCTGTTTTTTGAGCAGCGGCTTCGCAGACTGCATTCAAATCATCACCAATCAGGGCGGTGACACAAGTTGAGTAAACAAACACTGCCGCAGGTTGATAGCGTTGCTGCACTTCTAAAATGGCTTTGTACAGCTTTTTCTCCCCACCGAAGATGATATCGTTCTCATTCAAGTCAGTCGTAAAACCCATTTTGTAGAGATGAGAATCAGACGAGAGACTACCACGACTTCCCCAAGAGTTACCTGCACAAGCGATTGGTCCGTGGACTAAATGTGCCGCATCAGTAATGGGGACAAGAGCGATCGCTGCTCCATCAAAAGCACAACCTCCTTGAGCCGCCCCTGGCTGTGCTTGTTGTTGACAAGACTTTTTCTTTTGCCCATGCTTGTGGTGATTGTGTTCGCAACCAGGCTCGCTGAGCAGTTCATTAATTTTGCCTTGGGTGATTTTCATAGCTCAACGGGTGATATCGTGTTGGATTAAAGACTGAGCGTGAAGTGAGTAGATGCTTCCTCTGCTCCTCGACTGTGACTATCGAATCAAGTCATAAGAAATATCCGTCTTCGCTGAGACAATCGTATTGCGATCGAGTTCGTCAAGCAGCGTGTTGACAATCCAGTTCAGAAGATTGATTGCACCTTGATAGCCGAATGTCGCGTAACGATGCAGATGATGGCGGTCAAAGATTGGATAGCCAATGCGTACGAATGGGGTGTGAGTGTCGCGCCACAGGTACTTGCCGTAAGAGTTACCAATGAGCAAGTCTACAGGTTCGGTAAACAGAAGCGATCGCATATGCCACAAATCCTTACCACCCCAAATCTTGGCAGTACTACCAAAGGGACTAGTATCTAAAATCGCTTGCAACTCTTGCTCAAATACGTCGTTGCTGTTCGTCACCACAATGTGGACAGGTTCTGCGCCAACTTCGAGTAAAAATTGCACCAGTCCAATGACTAAATCTGGATCGCCGTATAATGCAACGCGCTTGCCATGCAACCATGCTTGCGAATCAGTTAATGCATCTACTGCCCGACCGCGTTCGTCTTCAAGTTCTTTGGGAATCGGCTGTCCAGTCAATTCTGAAAGCTTCATTAAAAACTCATCCGTACCTCGGATACCGACAGGACGGGAAACTGAGGTTGTTTGTTTCCACTCTTTTTCGATATATTCCCGCGTTTTAGTAGTAGAGTATGCTTGGAAGGCAACAGTAGCTTCAGCATTAATCGAATCTGCCGCGTCTTCTAGACTTGTTCCACCCTGATACATCCGAAACTCGCCATCATTAGGCGAATCAAGATAATCAGAGTTATCTGCTAGTAGCGTGTAATTGACACCCATTAAGGACGCTAACCGCTTCACTTCGCGCAAGTTGCCAATATAAGTTTCAAAACCAGGGATAAAGTTAATCTTGCCGTTCGTCGTTGCTTGCTTCTTGCCTTCAGTTAAATTCAATAGAATCCCCTTCATCATATTGTCATAGCCCGTAATATGGGAACCGACAAAGCTAGGGGTATGAGCGAAGGGTACAGGAAAATCTTCAGGAACCGAACCTTTTTCTTTAGATGTTTTGATAAAAGCACCCAAGTCATCTCCAATAACCTCTGCCATGCAAGTCGTGCAAAGCGCAATCATTTTGGGCTTGTAAAGGTTATAGCTATTCGCCAAGCCATCGATCATGTTATTGAGTCCACCAAACACTGCTGCATCCTCAGTCATTGAAGAAGAAACCGCAGAGAATGGCTCTTTAAAATGACGGGTAAAGTGCGTGCGGAAGTATGCAACGCAACCTTGTGAACCGTGAACAAAAGGTAAAGTACCTTCAAAACCAACAGCAGCGAGAATTGCACCTAAAGGTTGGCAAGCTTTAGCAGGGTTAACAGTTAAAGCTGTACGGGCAAAATTCTTTTCGCGGTACTCCCAGGTTTTCGTCCACTCAGCAATGCGGGCAACCTCTTCGGGGCTATGCCCACCTTCAAACTCCTTCTTAGCCTGAAATAACTCCTGATACTCGTTTTGATGAAATAGCGTCGCGTGGTCTTGAATATTGTCTACATTATTTTGAGCCATGACTGTTCTCCAATGTTGAGGGGCTGAGGATTAGAAATCATGCCAATTCGTAATTAAAGAGGTTAGATCCAATTTGGACTATTATCGATCAGAGACTTAATGAGAGGGATAAGGGAATGAGGCGGAGATTGAAAGCGAATAAAGATGAATTCTCCCCTGCACCTCTGCTCCCTCAGATCTCCTCTGCTCTACTTCTTCCAAGGTGTGCCAATTAAACTCCAAGTAGGGCTATTCAGTGCTAAATCCATATCTCTGGCAAAGATGGCAAAACCGTCATAGCCGTGGTATGGACCAGAGTAATCCCAGGAGTGCATCTGACGGAAAGGCAACGCCATTTTCTGGAAGACATATTTTTCTTTAATGCCAGAGGCGATCAAATCCGGCTTGAGTTCTTTAACAAACTGCTCGAATTCAAAAGCAGAAACGTCATCGTAGATCAACGTACCGTTTTCGATGTAGTGCGTAGTACGCTTGTAGTCGTCATTGTGACCGAACTCATAGCCTGTACCAATCAGCTTCATACCCAAATCATAGAAAGCTGGGACGACGTGGCGCGGACGTAAGCCACCAACCATCAGGGCTACGGTTTTACCTTCTAAGCGCGGGCGATATTTTTCTGTAACTGCATCGCATTGCGCTTGATATTTCGCGATGACTTCTTCTGCCTTTTGCTGAATTGTTTCGTCAAACTTAGTAGCGATCTCGCGTAAGGATTCTGCAATCTTCGTTGGACCAAAGAAGTTATACTCTAACCAAGGAATACCATATGTTTCTTCCATATGGCGGCTGATGTAGTTCATGGAACGATAGCAGTGAACTAAATTCAGTTTCACTGTTGGAGTCAGCATCATCTCGTTGAGAGTACCGTCTCCAGACCATTGGGCAACTACACGTAAGCCAATTTCTTCTAGTAAGATGCGGCTAGACCAAGCGTCACCGCCAATATTGTAGTCTCCAATAATTGCAACATCGTAAGGTGTCCCTTCAACACCTAATTCTTTTTTCTTCTTATCAGCTTGCGGGAAAACCCAGTCACGGATCGAGTCGTTAGCGATGTGGTGTCCGAGGGATTGCGAAACACCCCGAAAGCCTTCGCAGCGTACAGGGACAACAGTTTTACCGGTTTCTTTCGTTGCCTTCTTAGCGACAGCTTCAATATCATCACCGATTAAACCAATAGGACATTCAGACTGAATTGAAATGCCGCGATTGAGTGGGAAGAGTTCTTCGAGTTCAGTAATCAGCTTAGCAAGTTTTTTGTCACCACCAAAAACGATATCGCGTTCTTGGAAGTCGGAAGTAAACTGCATTGTCCCGAAGGTATCAATTCCTGTCGTACCGATGTAGTAGTTACGACGACCAGACCAAGAGTAATAACCGCAACCTACAGGACCGTGACTAATGTGGATCATGTCTTTGATAGGACCCCAGACCACACCCTTAGAACCTGCATAGGCACAACCACGGGTGGTCATAGAACCAGGAACAGACTTGATATTTGATTTAACGCCGCAATCAGATTTGCCTTCTTCGTAAACGTTGAGGTGTTTTTCCCGCTTTTTCTTCGCTTTGTCTGGGTAAACTTCTAAGACTCCTTTGATGAGTGCTTTCTTGTCAACCGTGGTTGTTTCTAACGTGTCTTCTGGAGGTGTCATATTCTGCCTCTCTTTGTTAAAAATGGG
Organism: Gloeocapsopsis crepidinum LEGE 06123; assembly: GCF_015207655.1. Lineage (GTDB taxonomy): Bacteria > Cyanobacteriota > Cyanobacteriia > Cyanobacteriales > Chroococcidiopsidaceae > Gloeocapsopsis > Gloeocapsopsis crepidinum. The sequence goes on from NZ_JADEWN010000041.1 coordinate 16,486, forward strand.
GAATTGGGGGAAAAGATCAGAGGAAGCAGGGGAGCAGAGGTGCAGAGGAGAAAACTATACTTTGAACTTCTTATTCACTAATCACTCGCTCCTCACCCCTCACCCCTCTTTGAATTACACAACGGCAACTTCTGCTGCTGTTTTGCCAACTAGATGCTCGTATTCTTTGTCATCGCCGAGGATTCCGAAGTCAACGAGTAGCTCTTCGAGTTCGTCCATTGAGATTGGGGTAGGAATCGTGAGCTTATCGTTTTCCTTGATTTTCTTGGCAAGGGCGCGATACTCGTTAGCTTGATTGCAGTCCGGTGAATACTCAATGACGGTCATGCGGCGGAGTTCTGCGTGTTGCACAACGTTGTCGCGAGGTACGAAGTGAATCATTTGGGTGTTAAGTTTCTCAGCTAATGCTTCAATTAATTCAACTTCTTGATCGACTTTACGGCTGTTGCAAATCAATCCACCCAAGCGCACGCCACCAGAGTGAGCATACTTGAGAATGCCTCTTGCGATGTTATTCGCGGCATACATTGCCATCATTTCACCAGAGCAAACAATGTAGATTTCTTGAGCTTTACCTTCACGGATTGGCATGGCGAAACCACCGCAAACTACGTCACCTAGTACGTCGTAGGAAACGAAATCAAGATCTTCGTAAGCACCGTTTTCTTCTAGGAAATTGATGGCAGTGATAATTCCCCGACCTGCGCAACCTACACCAGGTTCAGGACCACCAGATTCTACGCACTTGACATCTTTGTAGCCTGTGAGTAAAACTTCTTCTAACTCTAGGTCTTCTACTGCACCTCGTTCGGCAGCTAAGTGCAAAATGGTCGTCTGGGCTTTGCTGTGCAGCATCAAGCGGGTGGAATCAGCTTTAGGATCGCATCCTACAATCATGATGCGTTCGCCGAGTTCGGCTAAACCTGCAATTGTATTTTGAGAAGTGGTGGATTTACCGATACCGCCTTTACCGTAGAAAGCGATTTGTCTAATATTGTCAGTCATGGTTATTTCTCCTGAAATTAATGAATCGTTTGCGTTTTATCGATGCGATCGCTTCTCAAACCACCGGAGGCGATCGCTCAACGGCTAAAACATGAAGTCGAAAAGAATAATGGTGCATATTGCTCCTGTATTGCCTAAGGGCTAAACAGCTTCTACGAGCAACTTTTGACTAATTCGCTCTTGTAACTTGGCTTCAATCGCCACTTTGAGCGTTGCTGTACTGCTAGAACACGAACCACAAGCACCTTGCAATGCAACTTGAACGCGATCGCCTTCTACGTCGTATAATTCGACATCTCCACCATCAGCAATCAGTAGCGGTCTGACTTCTTCATCTAAAACTTTTTGAATCAAAGCGATTTTTTGTACTGTTGTCAGCGGACGTTGCAATTGTTCCTGCGCTGTTGCAATATCTGTAGCGATGTTTAAAGCAGATTCCTTAGTCACCGCAGCAATTAAGTCATCGATGTTTGCAAGACACGAACCGCACCCACCACCCGCCTTGACATAGCTTGTTACCTGTTCAGCCGTCGCGAGGTTGTTTTCTTGAATGACGCGGCGAATCTTAGACTCGCTAATACCAAAACAACTACAGATTAATGCCCCTTCATCTTCTTCATGCACTGCTATTGGAATACCTCGGTACTTAAAAATCGCGGCTTCTAAGGCTTCTTGTCCCATGACGGAACAATGCATCTTGGCTTCTGGTAGTCCACCCAAGTATTCGGCAATGTCTTTGTTGGTAACTTGAAGTGCGGCATTTAAAGTTAAACCTTTAATTAACTCAGTTAATGCTGAAGAAGAAGCGATCGCACTCGTGCAACCAAATGTCTGAAAACGCGCATCCAGAATTTTATCGTTGTCTACGTCTATTTTTAGGTGAAGTCTTAAGGCATCTCCGCAAGCTATGCTACCCACTTCACCAAATACAACTGCGATTCCTGGCTCTTGATTGTCTTCTAGCAATCCCTGATTTTTTGGATTGTAGAACAGTTCCATGACTTTATCTGTATAGTCCCACATGATACTTCTTGGTAATTGGTAATTGGTTTTTCTACAACCCGTTTCCTACTGCCAGCACTTCCCGCCCTTGCAGCCAGTCGGCTTGATCGTTGTTGAAGGGAGAAAGGACGCGTAGGCGTTCAACAATTAAAGGCATGACTTCTAGAACGCGATCAATTTCATCTGCTGTGGTGTAATGCGAGAGACTAAACCGAATTGAACCGTGCAAAGTGGTGTAAGGTAAGCTCATTGCTCGCAAAACGTGGGAAGGTTCTAAGGAACCAGAAGTGCAAGCGGAACCAGATGATGCACAGATACCGTATTGATTGAGAGAAAGCAAAATTGCTTCGCCTTCGATGTACTTAAAACCGATGTTGGTTGTGTTGGGCAATCTGTTTTTACGGTCGCCATTGACTTCACAATTTGGAATAGTCTCTAGTAAAGTTTTTTCTAAGCGATCGCGTAGTTGTTTTTCGTGCTTGACATCTTTTATATATGTCTGCGCTAATTCTGCCGCTTTGCCTAGTGCGATAATACCAGGAACATTCTCTGTACCCGCCCTGCGTCCTCGTTCTTGATGTCCTCCTACTAATAGGGGACGGAACCGCACACCGCGCCGCACATACAAAGCACCAATCCCCTTGGGTGCGTGTAATTTGTGACCCGACAACGTTAATAAATCGACGGTGCTAGTCTTCATATTTAAAGGCACTTTCCCGACTGCTTGCACCGCATCGACGTGGAGGATCGCGCCATACTCTTTCACCCGCAATCCAATCTGTTCGATGGGAAACACTACGCCTGTTTCGTTGTTGGCATACATGATCGTCGCTAACGCGGTGTTACCCGTCATTGATGCTTCTAGTTCATCCAGATCAATTTGTCCCTGGCGATTAACTGAAAGATAGGTAACGGTGTATCCTTGCGTTTCTAACTGCTTGCAGACATTCAACACCGCGGGGTGTTCTACTTGAGTCGTCACAATATGTCGCTTTTCTGGCTGGGCTTGCAGCGCGGCGCGGATTGCAGCGTTGTTTCCTTCTGTACCGCAACTTGTAAAGACAATTTCGGAATCATCTGCACCTATCAAGGTTGCAACTTGTTGTCGTGCTTGTTTTACCGCTTTGCCGACTTGCCCACCAAAGGTATGCATACTCGAAGGATTGCCGTAATATTGCGTCAGGTAAGGCAGCATCGCCTCTACAACTTCGGGGTCTACTTTCGTGGTGGCGTTGTTGTCGAGATAAATGCAAGTTTGCATGGTGAGTTCCTAGAAGAAATTTAGTGCAAAGACTTATCGTTAAGGCAGCAGAGGGGCTTTAGGAGAAGGACAAAGAGAACTAATGAGTCGGATTGGATACTAATAATGTCAAATTGCGATCGCGTTGAGATTCTGAGAGGATTTCTGAAAACTTTTGCGAGTAAGTATCAAACCAGCGTTCCCAGTAGTCTTGTTTTTTAGTTAACTTGCCAACTAAGCGATTGTATGTAGTAAACCAGGATTCCCAATAATCGCTAGGTTGTTCGATACAGCCATCGTAGGTGGGACAACCTGCAACACATTGAGGAACGCTATAAGCACTACCAACGCAGTTTGTACAAAGAGTAGAATCAATCCAGTGTTTGCCGTCGGTTACTTTAATTGCATTGGTGGGACAGACAGAAAGACAGCGATTGCAGGAAATACATTGGCTGGTAATTGTGTAAGCCATGACTATTCTCCTTGCTGGTTTTGCAAATACTCTGCGTAAAATTCACTGGCAACTTTTTCAATCACGTCGTAAGCTTCAACCGTTTGAATTCCAGCTTTGTGCAATTCTTCTTGCGGACAGTGACCAATCTTAGAAACTAAAACTGCTTTGCAATCTGCGATCGCCTTGATAATGTGTTCTAGCGTTGCTTCTTCGCCGTATCCGCTTTGGCAATAGTGGTCAATTTTGCGGTGTCCGACAAATTTAGCTTCGTTTGCATCAACTTCAAATACTTGAAATTCCTTCGCGTGACCAAAATGCTGATTTACCACACCACTGCCTTTGGTAGCGACTGCAACTAAGATTTTCGGGCTATTGGCAACTTTCTTAGCGGCTTTCACTTGTTCTTTGACAGCTGTGATTTCTGCTTTCGACTTTTCAATTCCTGCATGAACTTCTTGGCGTTGTTCTAAGTTGTATTCTGGAGTCATTTCCATGAATTTCTCTTTGGTAAATTCTTGACTCCGGTCTTCGCCTAATAACCCCACCGCATCAGCGCGACACTGACGACAATGGCGCATCATTTTCATGTTGCTGTCAGCACATTTATCTTGCAGCGCCTTGAGTTCTTTTGGTGTAGGACCGCGTTGACCTGTTAAACCAAAGTGCGTTCCGTGTTCTGGTGCAGAAATCAGTGGCATAATATTGTGCAGAAATGCACCTTTAGAGCGAATTACTGCATCAACTTCGGCTAAGTGTTCGTCGTTAATTCCTGGAATCATCACCGAGTTGACTTTGCACAAAATGTCAGCTTCTTTGAGGGCTTGCAAGCCTTCCATCTGCTTTTCGTGCAAAATTTTCACTCCTTCAACACCTCTGTAGCGCTTGCGGCGGTGGTGAACCCAAGGGTAAATCTTCGCCCCAATTTCGGGGTCTACCATATTAATAGTGATCGTGACGTGATCGACATTGAGTTGTTTAATGCGATCGACGTAATCGGGAAGCATCAATCCGTTAGTGGATAGGCAAAGTTTAATATCCGGTGCTTTCTCCGCAATTAACTCAAACGTGCGAAAAGTCTTTTCTGGATTCGCTAAAGGATCTCCAGGTCCTGCAATTCCCAATACGGTCATTTGGGGAATTTTGCCTGCAATCACTAAAACTTTGTGCGCTGCTTCTTCTGGCGTTAATAATTCACTGACAACACCAGGACGACTTTCGTTTGCACAGTCATATTTGCGGTTGCAATAGTTGCATTGAATATTGCAAGCTGGTGCTACGGCAACGTGCATTCTTGCGTAGTGATGGTGTGCTTCTTCGCTATAACAAGGATGCTTCTCGATCCGCGCTTTGGTTTTTTCGTCTAAACCGCTTGTGGTATCTTTACTGCTGCAACCACAACTGCTGGATTTGGTAGTTTTTGCCGTAGGGGTAGTTAAAAGTCCTGTAGGTGGTGGTGTCATTGAATTTCGCTACTAAGGCTGAGGACTGATATTTTGAAAGATGCTTTATAGTTCATCAAAAAAGAAGTAAAATCGCGTTGTCTTTGGTGAACCTGCCTACGCTGGTTATGTAACCCTTTTGGGTGAGTGTCCTGACAACTGCGACTTTGTTTCCTTAAGGAGGGGGACTGTCGCATCTCTAACCGTTTATCGCTTCGACCTTTGATTACCTACCAAACTTTTTGTTAGTGCATGAGGTGTTTAGCGATATGTGTTTTATATCAGGTGTCTTAAATATGAATTTGCAAGTGTTCGGGATAGAATTTATTGAATTGATTACACTTGTACTCAAAAACTGAAGCGTAGAGTTATCAAGGTTTGAGCAGCTTTTAAAAAAGTTTTTGGATAGAGGTATTAGTATTTTTTGCACAGGGGACGAGTATTTATGATTAAGGGGTTCAAGTATTTTTGTACTCGCCTTGAACTCTATCCTGGCAAAGGTTTGAAGGAAATTTCAGATGGTTTTTGAGTTTTTCGATTCTGTACTCAAATTACGTTAAATATTTGCTCAAATTGGTGTATTACTTGAGCTTTTTGGAGATAAGAACTGGAGCAGCTAACTAAGCACTACCCCAGTTGCTTAGCGAAATTTAATTCTGTATCTAAAATATCACTTTTTTGCTGAAATTGCTAACTTAATTTTATTTTAATTATTTGGTTGATTGTTGCATTCTGGGGTGAAGCTAGGCGACTGAAGTCGCGGCTTTTTAAACAAAGTCCGCCTGCGCGGGCTAGGAAAAATAAACAATAAACTGTACTTTGATATACAGAAAGTTTTTCAATAAAATTGCTATGTGAGTGCAAATGAGTACAGATTAATATAGCTAAAAAATTATGATAAAAATACTTGAAATTCCTTACAGAATAAAGGTTAAGGCTTGAGTACATAAATACTCACTCCTTTTTTGATAAATGCTAGTACCCTGAGTTGAAAAATACTAGTACCCCATCCTGAAAAAAGATTTTTTCAAGTTGTCAATCGCAATTAATATCGTGGTTTAGAAGAATTGAGTACACATTTAATCAATTCAATAAATCCAACCACTATTGGCTGTATGAGTGTCGTTAGAGTTGCCTGATATAAGCAGATAGTAGTACACGGATTTAGCCCACCGACTCCGATGCAACACTCTAACTCCTTTACTGCACAAAAGACTGTCAATCAAAACTGTTTACCATTTTTGCAACCACTATTGGCAGATTTTCAGATTATCTTTGAACGCGATCCAGCAGCCCGTAATTGGTTAGAGGTATTTTGTTGTTATCCTGGGTTTCATGCGATCGCACTACATCGTTTTGCACACTGGTTGCATTGTCGTGAAGTTGCGTTCATTCCCCGCTTGATTTCTCATCTAGGGCGATTTTTAACAGGAGTGGAAATTCATCCAGGGGCGCAGATTGGTAAAGGTATATTTATCGATCACGGTATGGGTGTTGTGATTGGTGAAACTGCGATCGTCGGAGATTACGCGCTGATTTATCAAGGTGTTACCCTTGGCGGAACAGGAAAAGAAAGTGGTAAACGCCATCCTACCTTAGGTAAAAACGTTGTTGTCGGTGCGGGTGCGAAAGTCTTAGGTAATATTCAAATTGGCGATCGCGTTCGTATTGGTGCAGGTTCAATTATCTTACGTGATGTCCCCGCCGATTGTACTGCTGTAGGAGTTCCTGGGCGCAATATTTGCCATAAAGGAGTACGCGACTGTCCTTTAGATCACGGAAAACTCCCTGATGTAGAAGCAAAAATCATTCGTTCCTTAATTGAACGCATCGAGAAACTCGAACAACAATTGCAACTACAAAATTTAGAAAGTAATTAGCTGTTCCTAAATCTTCACTTATCAAAATCAAAAACTATCTAATCTAGATTTGATATTTATAACTTACGCAAAAACTCTCTATATTTCTTCGTGTCCTTTATGTCCTTTGTGATTCGTTTTTCATAATTTGTTCCAAACCATTCAACTTACTGCTATTTCTTTAACACTTAATAATTGACAAAAACTTTCAAAAGGATTTTGACTTATGTTTCACCATACTAGTTCCAAAATTAAGACTCAAATTGTTGAGATACCTGTAAGCGATCGCTGGCGAATTCATCACCGCTTACAAGAGTTGATGATTCCCTCATGGTGTCCTGCGGATGGTTCTTTAGTGGTTGAAATTGATAGTGCGATCGCCGCGATTCTCGTGCGCAGTACCGTACAGCAATTTGTTGCTACTCGTCAAGAATTACTCACTTGGTTAGAACGCTGTTGGACATCGGAGGTTATTTCTTAATCAGTCATTAACAGCGATTAGCTTGATACCCAAATGAAAAGGAGAAAAATAATGACACAAGCAACTGTACTACGTAATTTTGGGGAAGTATTAGATAATCCCATCGGTTTAGGACAAGAAGTCACTGTTCCCGTTTGTGAAGGATTGAACATTGTCCTAGCGAGTTTTCAAGCACTTTATTTGCAATATCAAAAGCATCACTTTGTTGTTGAAGGTGCAGAATTTTATATGTTGCACCAGTATTTCAACGAAAGCTACGAACAAGTTCTAGAACACGTTCATGATATTGGCGAACGCTTAGATGGATTAGGTGGCGTTCCTGTTGCTAGCTTTAGTAAACTTGCAGAATTATGTTGTTTTACACCAGAAGCAGACGGAGTTTTTTCGTGTCGCCAAATGGTAGAAAACGATTTGCAAGCTGAACAAGCAGCAGTTGATTTAATTCGACGTCAAGCATCTCAAGCAGAAAGTTTAGGCGATCGCGCTACTCGTTATTTGTACGAGCAGATTTTATTAAAGGCTGAAGAACGTGCATTTCATCTATCTCATTTTTTAGCAGAAGATAGCCTAACTTCGGCTTTTGTTCCATCTTTTAATAGCAAAGGTAATGCATAGTTTAATTAATTTTTTTGATGTTTACTCGATATGAACAATCGGTGAATCATGAATAATTCATAGTAAGGGAGTTCAAGGAATTGAAATGGTAAAACGTTGTAATGACACAGAATTTATCAACTTTTTACAGACTGAATTAGCCATCTCACCTACAAGTATAGGTGTCATGCTGCGACATCGCGAGTCAGATTCTGCTCCCTTACCTATGATTCTTTGGCAATATGGGCTAGTCTCCTTAGACCAACTCACACAAATTTTTGATTGGCTAGAAAATAAAGCTCAAGTTAGTATCTGTTCGTGGGTAATAGAAATGGAAATTTGATAGTTATACAGCAGATAAACACATCCTTATTTAGTTAAATGTAGTTTAAAAAAAATAGGAGATGATCGTGGTTACAGTATTAATTGCAGGAATTAGTTTAATAGTTGTTCCAATAATTGTTAATGTCTATTTTGCTTATTTTTTGCTAAGAGCAAAGAGATGAAATTAGTATATAGCGTTGCTATCTGTACAAACAGCTTGTCAAGCTATGAGTAGTCCTTTGAAACAGACTTGCTTACGAAAAACTTGAGTGGGATAAGAGGTGTTGTGGATATGAGCGAGATTGTGATTAACGACACTACACTAAGAGATGGAGAACAAGCGGCAGGTGTTGCATTTAGTATTGAAGAAAAAGTTGCGATCGCTAAATTTCTAAACGCAATTGGTGTAGATGAATTAGAAGTTGGTATCCCCGCAATGGGTGAAGTGGAAACTCGCGCGATCGCCGCAATTTCTGTCCTAAATTTGCAAGCTCAACTTTTAGGCTGGAATCGTGCAAAAATCTCGGATATTCAAGCTTCAATTGCTTGTGGTTTGCAACGAGTACATATATCAGTTCCCGTTTCTGGTATTCAAATAGATGCCAAGTATCACGGCCAATGGCGCGTAATGTTACAAAAACTCAAAGATGCCATTAGTTTCTCGTGCGATCGGGGTCTTTGGGTAGCAGTCGGTGGTGAAGATTCTTCTAGAGCCGATGAAAACTTTCTTGTAGATGTCGCGCTTTATGCTCAAGAGTGGGGCGCATCAAGGTTTCGATTTTGTGACACGATTGGCATTCTTGACCCTTTTACAACTTACACCAAAGTTAAACAGTTGATAATGTATCTAACGATTCCTGTAGAAATGCACACGCACAATGACTTTGGTTTAGCAACCGCAAATGCTTTAGCAGGGTTGCAAGCTGGTGCTTTATCAGTGAATACCACCGTTAATGGATTGGGAGAAAGAGCAGGTAACGCCGCTTTAGAAGAAGTGGTGATGGCACTCAAGCGTCTGCATGGAATTGATTTAGAAATTGACACAACGCGGTTGTTAGAACTATCGCGACTGGTAGCCGCTGCATCCGGTTGCAAAGTTCCACCTTGGAAGGCGATCGTTGGTGAAAATACTTTTGCGCATGAGTCTGGTATTCACGCACATGGTGTTCTACAAAACCCCGTGACTTACGAACCGTTTGCACCGGAAGAAGTCGGTTGGGAAAGGCGCTTAGTTGCGGGTAAGCACTCAGGGAAACACTTAGTAGCTAATCTTTTACAGCAACAAGGTATTAGTGTCAACATTGATGAAACTCAATCGCTTTTAGATGCAGTGCGGCAACAATCGCTGCAAAACAAACGCAGCCTCGATATGCAAGAACTGTTGAGTTTATACCATTGCACTAAATAATCTCTCCTGAAGCCTCTCTGCTTTCTATGAAGACAAACCTTTAAGTAAAACGATAGGATTCTATGCAATTGGATGAATTAGAACTCGATTTACCTCCAGTGTTTGAAATTGGTACAAAAGTCAGAACGTGCAAACTGATCCGCAACGATGGCACATATCCTGGGCAAGAAATTGGTGCAACTCTCGCCAAGAAAGGAGAAATTGGCTATGTCATCAGTATTGGCACATTTTTGCAAAATTCCTATATCTACGCAGTGCACTTTATCGAAAAAGGTTTCATTGTCGGTTGTCGCAAAAAAGAGCTAGAAGCTGTTGAGGAAATCAAATGAAAGTCATGCTACGTCAAAATGCTACTGGACATTTAGTTGCTTATGTTGCCAAAAAAGATCTTGAAGAAGAAGTTGTGCACCAAGTTGATAGCGATCAAGGTAAGATTTTTACTTTAGCAAACGGTTGGGAATTAGCAATTCCATATTTACCTGAACCCTTGCGATTACCGCAAACAATTGAAGCTAAAAGACTGTCTTAAAGGAAGTAGAAAATCTGAGTGATGATTGGCGCGATCGTATATTGGCATTTCATATACAAGAAAAATTTTTAGGTCTTCTCATCAATAAAGATGGTCAAAATATCTACAACTAGCAGTTGAAACTGGCAACCTTAGCATTAAATTAGCGGTAGTAAAACAAAACATGGTGGGTTAGGTAAAGTGGAGAAAACTCCTCTGTTGAGCAAGACCGATGGAATATCGGCCGTGCGGTCATCCCAGTAATCACAAACATGGCAAAGCCCCGAACGGGAACCAACGGTATTTCTGTCCCGCGTGCCAGCAAACGTTCAGTGAACGCTTTGACACCTTGTATTACCATCGCCACGTCACGCCCGAATAGATTCAGCAAGTGCTTCAGCCGCACGAATCAAGCGATTGTTTATGTGTTATTGGGAAACTTTTCGAGGATAGTTTATACTGCTAATGCCTAACTTGGTTCAGCCCAAGCCAAAACTGTGAAAAGGTATGAATTGCCTTATGCGCAATGCCGACCCAATCCGGAGACATTAACAGAACTCGCGTGTCCTGTCTGTGGTGCTTTATTGGAGCGCTACAGCTATACGAAAGAAGAGAAAGTTAAGTTAATGCTACGATGTTCGATTGCAGAAAATCGACGAGGCAAGTGCAAGGAAGTTGCGTTTTTTGAGGGACGAGATGGCTTTTGGTCGCCCAAGTTTGGGGAACTGTGATTAAATTTAGCCTTTAAAACTAAGTAGAGCGGTATCAAAATTTCATAGCTTGACAAGGAACTTTATGCTTTAAGATACTATTTTGTGTCAAATCTTCTAGAGAAGCAACAAATTTCAATCTTGAGAAAAAAGCTTTTCTAACTCAGCTAATAGCTTCTCTATTTGCTTCTGTTTTTTAGGATTTTCCCAAATTTTTGATTTTTTAGCAAGGCGATAGGTTACATCCATACGGTTTTTGAGTGATGACGATTGACTGCGATCGCTCTGATTTGTACTGCAATCTATTATTTGAGCAACTCTTTGTTTGATTTGAGTTAGGGAGAGGTTCTCTGCGATCGCTGACTCTAGCAATGCCTGACGCTGCCCTAAATCGTTAACTTTAGCAATCGCTCTAGCCTTAGTATAGGCAATCTGCCCCAGACGTAGGGCAGCTAAAACTTCATCCGGTAAAGTCAGCAACGGTAAGCGATTGGTACGAAAGCTTTCTGGCGTGAATTTTCCTACTGTGTTGAAAACCTCTTGCACCAACTGCCAGTCTTTGCTGTGGATAACGTTATCCACAGAATTACGTTTGGGGTGAGCAGCTTGATTGAGCAAAGCGATCGCCGACTCAGACGTTGTGTTTAGTTTTAACGCTATGAGTTGTAGGATGCCTTCTGTTTCTTCAATCGGGTTTAAATCTTCGCGTTGTAAGTTCTCCAGCAGGGCAAGCTGCAATGCATCATTATCTGTCAGCTCCCGAATAACTACAGGCACTTCTTCTAGACCAGCTGATACAGCAGCTCGATAGCGCCTTTCTCCAGCTACTAGTTCATACTTATCGTCTAAGAGCGGACGTACCAATATTGGTTGGAGAATCCCATGCTGCCTGATTGACTCCACCAACTCCTGCATAGCCATAGGATCAAAGTAACGACGGGGTTGCTGCTGGGGCAGAGCAATTTGGGAAAGTGGGAGAATTTCTGCTGCAACTTCCGCTAGGGGTAGTTCTCCAAACAGAGCATCGACTCCTTTTATCTGATAGGGCTGAGAGCGGTGTTTTCTGACACTCATGACATCACCTCTAAGTTTTGGGCAATTTGATTGAGGAGACTAACTGCTGGATGTTTAGCGTTGTAGAGGGCAAGCGGTATGTGTTCTTGTGAAGCATCCGCAAAGGCAACTGACCGAGGAATGGTTGGATAAATTTTCCCGATTTGGGATAAATGCTCTTGAATTGACTGTAAACTCATTTCGCCTTGTACAGTCCGAGAATCATGCATTGTTGGAATTACGCCAGCAATTTTTAGCTTGCGATTGGCGCGAGACCGCACGCGACCAATTGTATTTAGCAAAAGTTCTGTTCCTTTTAGGGCTTTGTACTGCGTCTGAATGGGAATCAAGACATGAGTTGAAGCTACTAGGCTGATATAGCTAAGAATACCGAGGGAGGGGGGACAGTCTATCAAAATGAAATCGTATTGTTTCAGAATCGGCTTGAGCGCTTCTTTGAGGCGTACATCCCGCATATCTGCCACTACCAATTCTAGTTCTGCCCCACTCAAGTTAATGTTGGCAGGAGCCAAATCCATCTTGTGAATGTTCTTATAGATTGGTAGCTGTTCGCCAATAACAATCGCTTCATACACTGTGTTGTCTAGTTCTGATGGCTCCAAGCCCATAAATACGGTCAGCGATGCCTGTGGGTCCATATCGACGAGCAAGACTCGCTGCTGCCGTTGAGCCAAATGGTAGCCCAGATTCATGGAGAGCGTACTTTTACCTACTCCCCCTGATTGATTAAACAGCGTAATTACCCTACTCATTGACTTCAGTATCAAGTTTGGTTTGACAAAAGCATAACCCAACTCAGTTATGCAATATCTTTTTGAGTATAAGTTAGCTTAGCAACTGAGAAAACTGGAAACTCCCTCTAACGGTAGGAGCAAAGAGTCATTAAACTTCCTATAAATCAGTTTAGGTGACTGAAGAAGCTTAAGCGTGACAAGCAGGCTAGAGAGTAGACTGAATCAACTTCATAGTTCTCAAACCTTGCTGGAAATAAGGTAGACGATCAGATTATAGTTACGTCGCCAATAAGCTGCTAGATTAAACTTGCCAAAGCCTTGTTGTTTCGTGACGAAGTACCCCAAAGTTAGAGGCACAATTAAGCGATCGCCGTTTAAGTGTATGTAGAGAGAATGGCATCAGTCGAGAGGTTTTACTCGAAGCCTTGTTTCAACATTACGAATCTGACCCAGATGCATGGGAAGCAATATTAAAGGAAGCCAAACGAAAAGGCGAACATAGACAACATACTGCAAATTACAAGCGCGTTCAATCGATGATGCAACGATTTGAGAAATAGATTTACTTCAATGTACTCAACTGGAGTGTATATGCACCTAATTGACCAGGCACGCTTTTCCATCGCCCTTGTTTAGCACCATTCCAGAGGATTTTGCCAACTTGCGCTTTAGCTTTAGTCAAAGCCTTACCTTCGATTTCCCCATATAATGCTCGTGCCACTGTTTCAGGAGTCAAAACCTCGCCAACATTTTCTTCTACTACTGTTGCAACTGCAGCAGTGAAACTCATATTTTGATAGCGCGCTAATAGTTGCTCGTTCGATTTGTTTGTCTGCTTTTGTTTGCGAGATTGAGTATCCTGATTTTCCGAGTTTGATTCAATGAGTTTTAGACTAATTGTGTAGCAACCAGGAGAATCTGGGACTTTCTCCCAGAGTCCTTTTTCTACTCCCTTGCGCAGAGTATCATTCATTCTCAACCTTTCTGCTTTGAGGTCTTCTGGCTCAACCTCTCCATGCACAGCACGAATGATGTAGTCTAGGTGCAAGATACTTCCTTCATTTTCCTGCAAGAGTTGTTCAACTGCTTCAGATTTACTCAAGTGCTGATATTGTGGCAGCAGTGGTGTTTTCAGGAATTGTGATGGCGCTTTGTGCAACTTTGGAGAAGGCAATTGCTGGGGATACTCGAAGAAAGTTGAATACTCTGTATCTGGTAATTGAATAGGTAAGTCAGATTCCGACTGCTGTTGTTCGTCTTGCTTGCGATTGAAAGCCGAGCCAACCACCTCTTTTTGAAGAAAATTTGCAGCAACCGATTGTTCTGACTTATCTTGAGATGCAGATTGTTCTGACTGTTCCGGTGCTTGCTGTGACGGTTGCTGTTCATTCTCATGGAGCAATTGGGTTAATGCTTCATCAACTAATATCGGCGAGGTTTGCCCGCTGCTCCTTGATAGATCAAGATGCTTCGGCTCGACAGTTGAAGATAGCTCCGTGCTGGCGGGTTCCCCATTTAGGTGAGTGTCCGGTGCTGATTGGCAAGTAATCTGAAGATCGTTGTGCTGTAAGATGAGTTGGTCTGCAAGGAGTGCGTTAATATGCGCAATCTGCTCTTTAGCACTTTGGGCTTTTGACTGTTGTTGCGCGTGTCGTGTTTGGTAGTGCGCTCGGAGTTGAAGTAGACTCTCCGCAAACTGCTGCTGTTCGACTAACTGATCCACTAACAAAGCATGAATGCGATCGAGTTGTTCAGTTGCATGCGAAATCGCACTGGCGCATTCCTGCACAATTGTTTGATAGCGATCGCGCAGTTCAATGAGGCTATGAATGAAGTGTTGGTTTTGAAGCATTGTTCGCTCTTGAGCGTGGAGTGTCGCTAGCATAATATGTACAGCAGTGTGATATTTCTAGGTTATGCCATCTAAGAGAGTTCATGTTCGAGAATACACAGTAAGGGCACACGAGCGGGTGATTCATACGCGCGTGTACAAGTTCATCTGCAAGCAGTGTAACAAAGATGTGCAACGTGAAACGTATGATCCGCTTCCGCTGTACTGCGTTCACGAAGTGTCGCCCTTGGCGAATCGCTGCCAACCAAACGCAACTCAAAGTAGAGCAGCTAAAACAAAGAAGAAGCCAAGACCTGTGTTAGTTAAGCAATCGAAGCGGTGTCGTGCTAGTTAATCTAGCAGATGTTTGCTAATATCGCTAAGGACACCTCTGTACCAAAAGCACCATACCAATTAGCACCAGATTTATCACTATCCAAAAACAGTTCTACTGTAAATAAGTATAAATTCAAGCAGAATCATTAGAGTTAATCAGCCTGTCAAGAAGTTAACAGAACAACCTCAGCTACAGCCAATACTCACCTCAACGAAGAGAACCTCTGCGTGGCACTAAATTAACATTAGGAAATGTCGCTCAATAGTTTTGAATAATAAACTATTTTCTACTATTTAACTAAAGTTTTTCTATAAAATTTGCATTTGATATTCAACAATTGTAACCAACTTACTGAAGGATGTACGGTTACTCACTTCACTCCATTGTTTAGTTTGTTAAGTGGTCGAAAAGTAAAGAGCCAGAGTGTATTGGATAGAGATCTACAAAAGGCAACTTGTTTCATTAAGTCTGCAATCACTATCTTGCTTAATGCTGATTTATCTTCCCCAAGTTTTCCACGATTTAGATTTATTTTCACAGTATAAGTCTATTAAAGCGTGTAGCACAAAGTCACTTTGCTTGTTCGATCGATGCTAATACAGTAACGCTCTCAGCCAACGAATAAAGCGAAGTTGATACAGGCGCTATGGATGTGAAATAAGAGTATAAAATGACCCACTTCGGCGATCGCCCACCAGAACCAGATTCTAATCAGCGTTTGTGGTTGATACTCAGCCGTAGCAGTATTGCTATAGGAGCATTTCTACTTTTAGCAATTGTGGGAGGCGTGTCGTGGGGATGGATCTTTATCAACCAAAGGTTAGTACCGCTAGTTGAAAGTAATTTAGAGCAGATATTTGGAAGACCTGTAGATATAGGGTTAGTAGAGAGATTTTCACTCAATAGCCTGCGATTTAGCTCCGCATCGCTCCCAGCGACTCCTACCGATCCAGATCGGCTGACAGCAGATGCGGTAGAAGTTCATTTCGATCTTTTGCCATTGCTATTCGACCGGAGACTGGAATTAAATGTTACGTTAGTTCAACCAGATATATACATCGAACAAGCGAAAAATGGACAGTGGGTTGAAACCCAAATCAAAACTCCACAAGGTGGTGTTGGTTTCATCCAAACCGAGTTAGAAACGATTCGAGTACAAGATGCCGATATTGTATTAGTGCCAAAGCCCGAACCAGGTAGGTCTAAAGGTGCAGTGGCGATCGCAGACGTTAGTGGAGTCGCCCGCTTCTTAGAACAAAATCAGCGAATTAAGTTCGAGCTAACTGGTCAACCGAACACAGGAGGCAAACTTACGATCGCTGGAGAAACTCGCCCTACGGCATTACAACAAATAACTCTTAATATCCAAGCACAAAATTTACTTGCAACCGAGATTAGTCGATTGATAGATTTACCCATCAACCTACAAGCAGGTCGAGTCGATGGGGACTTAAGAGTGCAGTTACAACCCGAAGGACAACCATCGATCGCTGGGACGGCTAGCCTGAGTAACGTCACTGCCAAGATTGAAAACGTTCCTAATCTATTTACTAATACCCAAGGGAAACTGTTATTTCAGCAGGATCGGACGATCGCCCTAAAGAATGTGACAACGCGCTATGGCAAAATTCCGGTTCAAATCGGCGGGACGCTAAATACTCAAAAAGGTTATAACCTCTCAGGTCAGGTAAAAGCAGTTAGCATTAATAATCTGCTCAACACGCTAAATGTCAGGTCTCCCGTGCCAACGACGGGAACTGTCACAGCAGATATTCAGTTACAAGGCGCGATCGCTAACCCAATCTTGAGCGGAACTATCAGTACGATTAACACTGCCCAGATCGACCGCATTCCATTTAAAGATATTAACAGTCGCTTTCGGTTGACAACAGCAGGAGCATCACCAGAAATTACCTTTGCCAATATTCAAGCAACCCCAACTCTCGGTGGGCAAATAACAGGTAAGGGTCAAATTCAGCTAGGAACTCAACCCAAAGTAGCATTTAATTTCCAGGGACAAAATGTACCAGGAAATGCTGTAGCCAAGCTTTACGGTACTTCTTCCCCAATTGAGATTGGTGATGTCTCAGCTACAGCCCAGATTTCTGGTTCTCCTGGCAATATCCGTACCGTAACCCAAGTACAAGCACCTGAAGCTACATACCCTGGTACAGCAGAAGTCGTCGTTACCAACAAGGGAAATACACTAATCCGAAATGCTGTCTTCCAGGTTGCAGGCGGTACGGTGACAGCAAACGGTCAAATTTACAGAAATCGCCAATTCCAAGCAGTTGTTAACGCCAGTGGAGTGCAACTCAACTCTTTTTCTCCTCAGTTACGGGGACAATTGAGTGCCAATAACCTGCGCGTGTCTGGAAATTCGTTTGAGCTATCAGATATTCAAGCCCAAGGACAAGTGCGCTTTTCTCAAGGTTTAGCTGTCATCGAGCAACCCTTAACAGCTCAAGTTAGATGGAATGGAGATCAAATCATCGTTCAAAAAGCAACTACACCAGGGCTTAATGCGAGTGGAACCGTTGCCGTGCGCTTACCAGAACAGGCAGCACCCGAAATTGCTGGGTTCAACTTAGACGTGCAGGCGCGAGATTATGACTTGCAAGACCTCGGTTTGAATCTACCTGGTAACGTGGCGCTAGCAGGGCAAGCGGATTTTACAGGAAAAGTTACAGGTACTCCTGATGCCCCTAATGCAGTAGGAAAACTTGGTTTGCAAAACTTGAGAGTCAACGGTTTAGCCTTCGATCCGGTATTAACTGGTAGATTAAATTATCAGGCTGGGCAACGGACTCAACTAGAAGTCAGCGGTCAAGAAGATAGAATTGCTGTTACCTTGAATGAGAATAATCGGCCGATTTCATTCTTTGTCCGACGCGATCAAGCGTTAGCAACTGGTACAACTCAAGGCGAAAACTTAATTGTCAATGTCCAAGACTTTCCTGTAGCTGTGCTGCAAAACGTGATTCCAAGCGTTCGCTTGCGGAATTTAGGCACAATTGCTGGAGATCTATCTGGCAAGTTAGTCATCGACTTAGCCCAGAATATAACCGACTCTACAGTAGTGGCAGATTTGGAAATTGCTCGACCGAGAGTAGGTCGGTTGGCAGCTAATGTATTTCGCGGGCGCATCCGTTTTGATGCTGGTGCTTTCTCTTTAACTGAGGGAGAATTGCTGCAAGGCGAAAGTCGCATTTCCTTGAGTGGAGATTTACAACCAGGAGACGATAGACAATTTCAATTCCAAATTGATTTTGACCAAGCCAGAATTGAAAATGTTTTGCAGGCATTGAGCATCTTTGGTTTTGCAGACTTTGCAGAAGGATTGTTACCTGAAGATATACCTGGAGTAGAGGTATTACAAACGGTACCTGTAGGTTTACCAGAAAGATCTTTGCTCACTCAACTGCGACGGTTCTCAGAAATTGAAGCTTTGCTTGCACAACAGCGCCAACAACGGGAAGCAGCGCCGCTACCAACGCTAGCAGAATTAGACGGTACGCTCAGCGGTAGAATTGCGGTGAACGGTGCATTACCTCCAGGAACGCAACCAGCATTTAACGTTAGCTTCGATCTTTTCGGTCAAGACTGGGTATGGGGCAATTACACAATTGACGAAGTTATTGCCCAAGGAACTTACGATAATGGTGTCTTGACGCTGCTACCGCTACGAGTTGACTTCGGTGAAGGACTCATCGCCTTGACAGGAACGTTAACTCAGGAGCAACTATTGGGACAGGTACGAGTTGAAGCGCTGCCAGTATCGCTCATCGAACCTTTTCTCCCTCCACAATTTCCCATCCAGGTGGCAGGTAATTTGAATGCCCTCGTTACTCTCGCAGGTAGTTTAGAAAATCCCACAGCTATAGGAGAAGTGGCGCTAGTTGAGGGAAGTGTAAATCAGCAACCAATTGACAATGCCCAATTGAGTTTTAGCTACAACGACGCACGGTTGAATTTTGGCAGTACAGTATTAGTAGCACAGACGCAGCCAGTAGAAATTATAGGCAGTATTCCTGTAGCGTTGCCCTTTGCTTCGGTTCAGCCTGACAATAACCAAATTAGCATTCAAGCCAACGTGCAAGATGAAGGTTTGGCGCTGTTAAATTTATTGACTGACCAAGTTGCTTGGATTGATGGTCAAGGACAAATAAACGTTGCAGTACAAGGAACTTTAGACCAACCTGTAGTAACGGGGACAGCAGTCGTAAATGATGCCACTTTACAGGCTGAAGCTTTGCCCGAACCGCTAACAGATGTAACGGGGACGGTAGAGTTTAACGGCGATCGCATTATCATTCCAGGCATCACAGGGCAATACAATACAGGCGAAGTACGAGCCGAGGGAACTATCCCCATTTTTGCCTCCCAAGCAGCACGACAGCTAGCAACAAATAATCCTCTTACGGTATCCTTTAACGATCTAGATGTAGAGCTTGAAGGACGCTATCAAGGCGGAGTCAGCGGCAATATCGTCATTACTGGCACAGCCTTATCTCCTGATATTGGTGGCAAGATTCGGTTGGCAAATGGTCAGATATCCTTGGGAACCGGAGACACTCCTTCTGCCGCAGCAGGCAGTACAGCCAGCAATACTACAGATGAATCTCCAATAGAACTTGCCAATTTGCAGTTGATTCTCGGCAACGATGTGCAAATTGTCCGCCAACCCCTACTCAACTTTGAGGCAGAAGGCGATCTTACCATCAACGGTACTTTAACGAATCCTCGTCCTCAAGGAGTCGTGCGTCTAGTAGAGGGACAAGTCAACTTATTTACAACTCAGTTTACCTTAGCGCGGGGTGAAGAACAGACAGCACGCTTCACGCCAAAGGGAGGACTGAACCCTATTCTGGATGTAACCTTGGTAGCAATTATACCGGAGACAACAGGCATTCAGCAGGTTCCAACTTCCTCCCTATCAGGCGAGATCCGCGACATTCCCGCAACGAGCTTCAACACTTTCCGCACCGTACGCGTGCAAGCAGCAGTACAAGGACCAGCCAGCGAGTTAGCACAAAATTTGGAACTGACCAGCGATCCAAATCGCAGCGAAGCTGAGATCGTCGCGCTATTAGGCGGCTCCTTTATTAATACCTTGGGTAGAGGAGATCCTGCTTTAGGACTTGCCACAATAGCAGGCTCTACGCTGTTGAATAATTTACAAGGAACTATTACCCAATTAGGAGAGGCGATCGGTATTGATCAATTACGCCTGTTCCCTACTATCGTGACTGACCCAACAGAAAACGTTTCAGTACTGGGTTTAGCAATCGAGGCAGACTTTATCATTACTGATGATTTTTCTGTTTCCTTATCGCGGGTATTTGCTGCTGATGATAGCCTGCGATACAACTTGATTTACCGTCTCAACGACCAATTTTTGATGCGTGCCTCTACCAATTTGAGTGGTGAGAGTCGGCTGCTTGTGGAATATGACGCAAGATTTTAGGGACATTATGGCTGTATTACAGAAACTTTTGCTCTCTAAGCTGATTAAATCTGTAAGCATTGCACTCTCTTTATTGTTGTTTCCAGTAACGGGAGTTCAAACTGCAGCAGTAGCAGCTGATCGCATTTATGCAACATATGGAGCTTTGGAGAGTTCGATAGAGATTGATAATTTGGTAGAGTTTGCTAAAACGGGTGAAATTGAAGGAGAATTAATCACCTACACCCGCCGACTTAACCCTACACAGTTGGCAAGGCTGAAACGCTTATTAACTGCACAAATCAATCTGAGTTCGGTGGCAATCTCCCAATTTCTTTACTCGCCAATTGGTGAAACTTTGTTACAACGATTGGGACAAATCATTGAAACTGAAGCCGGACAACCAGGATTTTACGCAATTCGAGCAGCCGTAATATTAGCAGCGGCAAAAGAACCACAAGGCTTTACCTTACTCGATGTCTTGCGTGAGTTCCCAACCAACGGCATTCGAGTCGATCTGGTGCAAAGTCTAGAGATGGTAGAGGAATTACAAGCTCTCATCGAACGCACAAACCAAGCGATCGCGCTTATACAAAAAGAATCGACCACCGCTGCTATCAATCAACAACCAGCTAATTTCTCTCAATTACCAGACTTGCGCCAAACAGGAATTTTTAGCTGGAATAAGCGCACGTTAAAACTTTATGACCGCAGTCGCAATCGTGCTTTTGTAACCGATGTTTATATTCCGCAGGCGTCGGGAGCCGCAAGTCAAGGAGAATTATATTTAGCCCCTGTAATCGTTATTTCCCACGGCTTAGGCTCAGACCGCAACACTTTTAAATATCTAGCCCAGCAGTTAGCCAGTTATGGTTTTGTCGTTGCTGTTCCCTCGCATCCAAACAGTAATGCCGAACAATTGCGATCGCTGTTAAATGGTCGTACTAAAACTGTGACACCACCAAGCGAGTTTATTAATCGTCCTCTGGATGTTTCCTATTTACTTGATGTTTTGGCACAACTTGACCGCACCGACACGTCTTTTGCTCTCAATTTGCAACAAGTTGGAGTTGTGGGTCATTCCTTCGGCGGATATACGGCACTAGCTTTAGCAGGTGCTTCGCTAAATTTTGACCAACTCCAACAAGACTGTAAGAATCTAAATAATACTTTTAATTTGTCGCGCTTGCTGCAGTGTCGAACGCTAGAACTACCGCACACTCAATATAATTTGCAGGATAAAAGAATCAAAGCAGCGATCGCCATTAACCCAATTACAAGTAGTGTTTTTGGTCGAGACGGGTTAAGCCAAATTCAAATTCCGGTAACGATTGTAAGTAGTAGTGCAGATAAGGTTGCACCTGCTTTACCCGAACAAATATTGCCCTTTACCTGGCTTACTGCCAAGAACAAATATCTCCTCTTATTCGCTGGTGGAACGCATTTTTCCGCCGCCGATAAATCCGATCCTGATACTGAACCTTTACCTATTCCCGAATCAGTTATTGGTCCAGAACCTGCGTTGGCTCGTCGTTATCTTAGAGCTTGGAGTGTGGCTTTTTTTGAAACTTACATAGCAGGTTCGCAGCAATACCGCCCCTACCTGAGCGCTGACTATGCTCAGGCGATTAGTCAACCACCTCTATCTCTCAGCCTAGTGCAATCCTTACCAGCGAATCAATTAGCTCAACTGATCGAGTAATGTTTGAGTTACGCTCAATCAAAATCAAAGCTTTCAATTTTACTAATGAACTAATAGTTTAGACAGTTCTCTACTAGTTTTCCACTATTAGAGTTTATGCTCAAAGCCAAATTTGTTTTATAGTTAGTTCTGCTGAATTCAGTCAGCCAAAATTGGATTTTTATAACTAAAACTTAATAATGAGTAATCATAGCGATCGCCAGTCATCAATGCAAAATGATACCCAGAAGGAGAATAAAGCAGGAATACCAAAGCCGCCAAAAGGAGGCGATCGCTTCAAGTGGCTCGGTCCGAGCTTTTTGTGGATGCTTTCTGCGGCTGGTTCGGGAGAATTACTATTCACGCCGCGAATTGCTGCTTTATATGGCTACTCTCTGCTGTGGGCGCTACTTGCTGCCGTGATCTTGAAATGGTTCATTAATGGCGAGGTGGGGCGCTTTACAGTTTGTACAGGAGCAACAATTCTCGAAGGCTTCAAGCAACTTCCTGGTCCGAAAAACTGGTCAATTTGGCTAATTTTATTGCCACAAGCGGTGGTAGCAGTTTCTACAGTTGCTGGACTTTCAGGCGCTGCTGCCACAGCACTAGTTTTGATAACTGGGGGAACTGTTCAGGTATGGACAGTGATTATTATCGCTGTTACGGCGGCGATTGTTCTGTTTGGGCAATACAATGTCGTAGAAAAAATCTCCTCTTATGTTGGCATTGCCCGCACAATTGCAGTGGTAGCAGCTGCAATTTTTGTTTTTCCCAGCTTTCGCCAATTAGCAAACGGCATAGTACCGCAAATTCCGCAAAACGTACAGTATCAAGAAATACTACCTTGGCTAGGGTTTATGCTAGCAGGTGCTGCTGGGTTAATGTGGTACTCTTATTGGGTAGAAGCCAGAGGTTATGGTGCTGCTAGCGTTGAAGGTAGAGAAAGATTAGATCCTAAGCAACTCAATCGCGAAGAAAAGAAAAAGCTGCAAGGCTGGATGGGTCTAACTTTAATATCCAATACTTTAGCAGTAGTGGGTGCGCTGTTAGCGGCGCTGTCTTTTCTGATCCTTGGTGGTGAATTGCTGCGTCCGCAGGGACTTGTACCACGAGAAAATCAAGTGGCAGAGACTTTGGGGCGATTGTTAGGCGATATTTGGGGACCTTTTGGCTTTTGGTTTATGATTGCGATCGTGTTTATTACCTTCTGTAGCACCGTTCTTTCTGTAGAAGATGGTTTTGGGCGGATGTTTGCTGATGGCACGCAGATTCTTTTGCAAGGATTTGGGGTACGAGGGCGCTGGACAAATGAAAAGTTCTTGCAGCGCTTCTATATTATTGTGCTACTAGCAGCATTGCCGATCGCCGTTTATCTATTTTTCGGTCAACCTGTGGGCTTATTGCAAACTGCAGGTGCAATTGAAGCTGCCCACATCCCGATTGTGACTGGACTCACCCTCTATCTAAATCATCGGATGTTACCAAAAGAATTGCGACCGTCAAAAATAATTTTTGCTGGAACAGTGATAGCTGGACTCTTCTTCGCTGTATTTGCCATTATTTATTTGCTTCAGTTGCTTGGATTTATTGGGACGGGAAGCTCATCGGGCTGAAGCCTATTATTTCGTGTTGGGAGCAGCCTTGTGAAAGAGTACCTAATCGCTCTAGCTTTGTCCGCCTTACCCGCAATTGGTAACTTTATTGGAGGTTTGATTGCAGAGTACTATCGCGTCTCAACACGCCTTTTGAGTCTGGCATTGCATGGCGCGGGCGGCATTGTGTTAGCAGTGGTAGGAGTAGAATTGATGCCTCAGATCCTGCAAGCTAACCCTCCTTGGGTCGTCATTTTGTGCTTTTTCGCGGGTGGTGCTTTCTTTGTTGCTTTAGACCAAGCAATTCATCTGGTACAAACTCGTTTAGGAAAAGCTCAAGGTAATACAGCAGCTTGGGCAATCTTCTTCGGTGTTGCTGTAGATCTATTTAGCGACGGCTTAATGATCGGTACTGGTTCTACAATTGCGCTGAGTTTAGGAACCTTACTAGCTCTCGGTCAAGTCAGCGCTGACATTCCTGAAGGGTTTGCCACTATTGCTACCTTCAAGCGCCAAGGAATTTCCCGCCGCAACCGTCAGCTATTATCTGCATCCTTCTTCTTCCCAATCTTTTTGGGGACAACCATTGGCTACTGGGCAGTTCGAGGTCAGTCTCTATTGCTTCAACTAGGGCTGCTTGCCTTTACTGCTGGCATCCTCACCACAGTAGTCGTAGAAGAAATGATTCCCGAAGCGCACGAACATAGCCAAGATACGTACTTGGACACTCTTATATTTCTGGGTGGATTCTCACTTTTCGCTCTAGTTTCCGTTTATTTTAGCTAAGTTAATCATTTGAATACAAGCAGCTAACTTCTACATAAGGCGATCGCAATGACTTTATCTACCAAACCTTTCTCTAACCGTATTGCAGTTGTTTTTGACTTTGACGACACCCTTGTACCGGATACCGTCGATAGTTTATTAGAAAGTCTGGATATTGACGCTTTGAAGTTTCGCCAAGAACGAATTCAGCCTTTAGTTGAAAGCGGTTGGGATAAGATTCTAGCGCGATTCTATGCTCTGATTGAGGAATCAAAACGCCAAGGCAACCGGATTACCAAGGAATATATTGCTGGTTTTGGCGAACAGTTACAGCCGTTTGATGGCGTGACTCAAATGTTTGATCGCCTGCGACAAAGCGCCTACCAAATTAATCCTGAAGTAGAAGTTGAATTTTACCTAATTACTTGCGGCATGGTAGAAATTGCTCGTTGTAATTGCATTGCGCCTCATTTTAAAGGCATGTGGGGGTGTGAGTTCTCTTATGGCGAAGATGGTGGGATTGAGTTTTTGAAAAAGATTGTTACCCATACTGAGAAAACCCGCTATCTCTTTCAAATAGCAAAAGGAATTGAGCATCATCAAGATGACGGGAAATCTTTTGTTTATCGAGACGTAGCGACTGAGGAACTTTATATTCCACTGACACAGACAATCTATGTTGGCGATGGCGAGTCAGATATTCCCTGCTTTTCGTTACTCAATCAAGAACAGGGTACGGCGATCGCGCTTTATAAAAATCAGACACCAAAAGAATGGGGACGAGAGTTAGACCTAACTCAAAGCCAACGGGTTGCAAATCTCACACCCGTCGATTACAGCGAAAATTCTGAACTTATGCGATCGCTAACGCTAGCTGTAGAGAGTATATGCAAACAAATTTCTCTACGTCAACTGAGCGTTGGTGAGTAATCGAACACTTAAGATTTTGCACTTCATACTTTGTAAGAGGTTGGGAAAGTGGATGCAATAAAAAAATTGTGGTATAAAAACGCGATTGTTTATTCCCTAGACGTCGAAACTTTCATGGACTCTGACGGTGATGGAATTGGTGACTTTCAGGGGCTGACTAAGTGCTTAGATCATTTATCGGGAATTGGAATTACCTGTCTGTGGCTATTGCCGTTTTATCCCTCTCCCAACCGCGACAACGGGTATGACGTGATGGATTATTACAATGTCGATCCCAGACTAGGAACGCTAGGTGATTTTGTTGAGTTCATGCACCAAGCACGAGAACGAGGAATTCGAGTTATAGTCGATCTTGTCGTCAACCATACCTCTATCCAACATCCTTGGTTTCAAGCAGCGCGAAAAGATAAACATTCTAAGTATCGCGATTTTTATGTATGGTCGGAAAATCCGCCTAAATTTGAGCCAAAACTGCTGATGTTTCCTAATGTGGAAGATAGCATTTGGGAGTACGATGCACAGGCAGGAGCATACTACTTACACCATTTCTACAAAGAACAGCCAGATTTGAATATTTCTAACCCTGCTGTGAGAGAAGAAATCTGCAAAATTATGGGTTTCTGGCTGGAACTTGGCGTGTCTGGTTTTCGGATCGATGCTGCTCCTTTTTTAATTAAGGGAATTGGCATCAAAAGTGCAGATCGGGAAGATTTACAAGGTTTCCTATCCGAGATGCGAGAGTTTGTCTCTTCGCGTCGGGGTGATGCGGTGCTATTAGCGGAAGCAAATGTCCCACCAGAGCAAATTTCTGCCTACTTTGGTAAGGGAGACAAAATGCATATGCTGTTCAATTTTCTGCTGAATCAGTATATGTTCCTGGCGTTGGCACGTAGAGAAGCTTGCATACTACAAGATGGACTGAAAACTCTTCCCGATTTACCTGGTATTTGCCAGTGGCTTAACTTTGTGCGTCACCATGACGAATTAGCACTCGATCGCCTCAGTCAAACTCAACAAGAAGAAGTCTTTCAAGCTTTTGCCCCTGATGAAAATATGCGGATTTATGAGCATGGGATTCGCCGTCGCTTACCACCGATGATGAATGGCGAACGCCGTCGGATAGAATTAGTCTACAGTTTGATGTTTAGCTTACCTGGTACGCCTTTACTGCGCTACGGTGAAGAGATTGGCATGGGTGAAGACTTATCGCTACCTGGTAGAAATAGCGTCCGTACGCCGATGCAATGGAGCGATGCACCCAACGGTGGTTTCTCTAATGCTCCTGCTAATGCTCTTGTGCGATCGGTGATTGCAGAAGGAGAGTACGGGTATCAGCGAGTGAATGTTGCTACTGAGCAGCGCGATCCCAACTCATTAATCAATTGGATGGAGCGCCTCATTCGTACCCGCAAGCAATGCCAAGAGTTAGGCATAGGTTCGTGGCAGATTTTAGAAACAGACGAACCATGTGTCTTCGCCCACTGCTGCGAGTCGCAACGAGCAGTGGTTGTGTTGCATAACTTAGCGGACAGAGCGTGTAGTGTAACGCTTAAATTGCAGGATGACAAATGTTTGATTGATGTATTTGGCGATCGCCAGTACGAACCCCTAAACAATGATTCTGGTTCTATTCCTCTAGAAGCATATGGCTATCGTTGGTTTTGGATGAACCAGATGTAGCAATACTCAAATTGATGGGTTGCCATTGAGTGAGCCATCGCTCCTCGTCATCTAAAGTACTTTTATCACTGCTTGATATCGCTTTTCAATATCTTTTTTATCTA
This sequence comes from Gloeocapsopsis crepidinum LEGE 06123, assembly GCF_015207655.1. Lineage (GTDB taxonomy): Bacteria > Cyanobacteriota > Cyanobacteriia > Cyanobacteriales > Chroococcidiopsidaceae > Gloeocapsopsis > Gloeocapsopsis crepidinum. Next base: position 43,684 of record NZ_JADEWN010000041.1, read on the forward strand.
ATTCTTGAGAAACGCTATTGCAACTATCATGCTTAATCATTTCGGCATGACGGCGCAGTGCTGCAAGGTTTCTGGGGTTTTTGGTACGAAGAGCAATGGTTGCGATCGCTTCCAGTAAACGAACAGTCACAGCAACGTCCGAGGTACTATACTGTCGAATTTGGTTAAAGGCAGCATCAGTTAGCCCTGCAAACGTCACTGGTTGGGCAATGACGCGCAGGTTGTCTTTGTCATCGTAGCGGTAGGGAGAGGGGAAATCTCGCCCTGCAAGGCGCGACAATCCGGCACTTAATCGGTCAATACACCGAATGGCAGTAAATGGATCGTTGACGGCGGGAGAAATCGCACGTAGAGCAATTTCAACTAATTGATGAATCGGAAACTCTACATCCTGTTGCTCGGTGCGTTCTTTACCCAGAATAAAAGCATCTCGAAGCTCTTTGATAAGTTTTTGGTTGACCTGTTCCTTAGGATAGACCATGACTAACTCGCTACCCTGGACGACGAACTTGCCTGGTCGAAATTCTAAACGCACTAGCAACTCATTCTCAGAGGCAATCTGCATTAGCTTGTCATCGTCAATCGCTTGTAAATAACCGCTACTATTTGCCTTAATCGGGTATGCATCTACATCAAAATTTGTGGGGATTTCTACCACTCGCTGCCCAATTTGAGACAAGCTTTTTCCGATTTTTTCGGGAAATAATCGCTCTATAGCACGGTCGAGATCGGTACTAACCTCTGAGATCACGTGTGATGCTTGAATGATAGTGGAGGCGTGATGAATAAAATAGATCAGCAAACTGATGCTTGCGATCGCGAGTATTAAAGCGACTGTCACCGACATCTGCGGCACAAAGAAAGTGTAATCGTCTCCTTCTCCCCTGACTGTCCGCAGAACAAGCAAGCAGTAGATAAATGTACCAATAAATGTTCCTAGTACAACTTGATTACCAACATCCTGCATAAAGTTACGCAGTAAGCGGGGACCAAAATTAGAAGCGGCTAGTTGCAAAGCCACTATTGTAATTGAAAAGGCAGTACCCGCAACAGTAATGACAGAACCAGCAATGGCTGAAAGTACTGCTCTGGCTCCATCTGTCCCGCCTGTATACATCCAGCCCCACTTTTCTAGGGGACCATAATATCCTGCTCGGTCAAGTGTCAATATTGTCAAAGCCAAGGCGATCGCGATTACTACAATAACTGCTGGCAAGAACAAGTAGCTCGATTGGAGTGAGTTCCAGAATTTAGCAATTTTGACGTTTTTCATTTGCCATCGTCCGCAGTTAGATTTTGGTTGCTGCTATCACCGTTTTTTGAGGCTCGAATTTCAGCTAACCGCTTGAGAGAATCGCTAATACTACGTGATTTCGGTACTTCTTGATTGCCAGCAGGCCATCCTTCACGCTGACGATTGCGATCTCCATCTGTCTCTTCAGTTTGGTCGTGAAATAGGATTTGGCGTGTTGGGAAGGGTAGATCAATACCATGAGCAGTCAGCTTATTCTTGATTGCTGCTAAAACTTTATCTCTTGCATCAAGACTATCTGCCCGCCGAGGCGGTTTTATCCACCACCGGACACGAATATTCACGGTACTTTCAGCTAGCTCCATTACCAGCACGTCAGCAGCGGGGTCTTTCAAGACTTCATCTACGCTATGGACTGCCTCAAGCATCAACCGCTTTGCCTCTTTGATGTCGTCGCTGTACCCAATACCGACATCATATTCCAAACGGCGGTTCTCAAAGGCGGTATTAACTGTAACCGAATTCGTAAATAGTTCGGAGTTAGGAATAACAATTCGACGACCATCGTAGGTTCTAATTGTCGTAGCGCGCGTTTCGATGTTTTCTACCGTTCCTTCAAAGCCTTTAAAGACAATTTGATCTTCAATTTTGAATGGTTCAGTCAAAAGAATCAGAATTCCAGCTAAGAAGTTTTGCAGAATGTCGCGGAACGCAAAACCAATTGCTACACCACTAATACCGAGTAGCTGTACTAAATCTCCGGCTCTAAATGTGGGGACAACAATTGATAGTGCAACAAATAAGCCTAGGAGAATTACAGTTCCCTGAGCTAATCGCCCTAACACCATACCTAAATTTCGTGCTTGCCGATGCCTACGAGTGAGGCGTTTTACTAATAACTTCAACCAGCGAGCAGCAAAGAAAAATAGAATAAAAACAATAAGTGCCAAGACGATGTTTGGCAGCATGACAATAAAGCTGTTGATTAGTCCTCCAATTTTGTCCCATGCTGCTGTTATTGCTGCCTGAATATTCATAGCTGTTTATCCTAATACCTAAATTTAGATTTTGCATCTTAGAGTTTGGACTAGCAATGCCTCACCTTCAATAGTGTAAATTTATACATATTAGAATAGTATTATCACTTATAAAATAATCATTTTAATGAGATAATGCAAAGTTAAAATCTACCTTGAGTAAGGAAAAACTACTTCTGATAAACTCTAACTTTGAAAGTGCGAGAGATAGCCACCAGCAAGATTAGCTAAAACATATTTTAACTAGATGAAGGAAGCGGATTAATACTGTAATTTTTTTGTAATACTAAGGCTATTCTCAATCTGAAGTGGAGAAAAACCTAAAAGCATGAAGCTGACCGTCCCATTTTCACAACTTTGGTATAGTAATATTTAGATACAAAAAGGTATGTTTTTAGACATTGCTAATGTGAAAAATCTGCTCTGTAGAATTATAAAGCAGCCTGCTAGCGCTGTAATTTTAGGTCGTCCTAAACGAGTAAAAACGTAAGTCTAGAGAAAACCACATCAGAGCTAATCTGATTTACCTACGCTACTAAACGACTCGACTTGTGAAGAATGGAATTGATAGCAAAACTTCAAATACAAAGCTTGTAGCAAGCAATTTGTTCAGTACAATCGCAGTAAAAAAGTGAATTGATTAGCTCAGCATTATACTGTCTTTAAATAGTAAAGTGCGTTGCGCGATCGCGTTTACAATTTAGCTCCTGTTGAAAAGCTTTTCTAAACCGTAACTACGACGTACAACGCCAGTAATTGATTGAATTAAGAGATGAGTTATGAACTACAGTTAAGTAGATTTAACTGCCTTTGTCTTAAAGTTAGCCCTAGATAGTGGAAAAGTCGGGGAGATTTAAGTAAAAATTTCAAAAAATGAGTTGTGCAATTCAGCTAGCCGCAGCAACTTACTGAGTACTTAAATGAACTTTATTTGCAAATCTTTTTGCTCTTCAGTAGTTAAGAAGATGAATAGTTAACAATATTGATAGGTTAGAGTTGCAGTACGTGCTATTTGAATAAAATATGTACTTTGCAATTATTATTTATCCACTTTCACGATTGACCTGCTGATTTTGATTATATCTACCATAGAGTTTAGTTAAAGAAGTTGAAGTTAAGCCGTGGGCAATTAACGAGGCGCAAATGACTAAGCTAGTAACAGTCCAAACTGCTTCTACCCCAGTTTTGTGTAGAGACAAACCAGCGTAGTAAAGTGCAGCTACACCGATTGGACCAAACCAACCCATAAACAGCACATCTGGAGTATTTTTGAGTGGTTTTATTAATCGATGGAGCAATAGAATTGCTGGAAGTCGGCGCAGTAGTAATACTGATAATACTAATATGAGTCCTTTCCATCCCAACGCCCACCATTGCTGCCAAGGAAGGACTAAGCCAAGCAGAATAAAAATTGGTAAGGTAAAAAAGCGGTTAATTGCCTCTTGTACGTTCTCCTCCTCTGCTTTCTCGTCACCCCTTACCACATCGCTAAAAATTAGTCCAGCGACAAATACTGCCAAAATTCCATCAGTACCAATCAGCTTGGCAGCACCTAGCACTGTGATACTAAGAGCAATAGTGTATCCGAGAAAAGATTTACTTTCAATGGTATGTTTATTTTCAGCCCATTCTAAAAGACGACCAGCCAAATAACCTAAAAGTGCGCCAAACAAGATTGCTGCCCCGACTTCCCACAGTAAGATGCGAGTGAACCAGTGAGAAATAGCTTCTGTAGGAGATCGCTGCAACATGAGAATTGCCAATAGAACAAAGGGATAACCTAAACCATCATTCCAACCCGATTCAGCCGAAAGGATATAACGCAAGCGTCCAGGTAAATTTTCTCTAGCTACTACACCTGTAACAATTGAGGAGGCGGCAATTGGATCGGTAGGTGTAATTGCTGCTCCTGCTAGCATTGCCTCCCAGAAAGGTAGATTCAAGATCAAATAAACCAACACCCCGCTACACAACCACATCAACAACATGACTGGTAGTAGAAGTACCAAAAGCGATCGCGCCTTGCGAAAAGCATAGTTTTTGGGCAATCTTAGGGCTACTCCCATCAACCCAATAGCCAAAGTCAAGCGGGCTGCTTGCTCAATTAGCGTCTCCTGAGCAACTCCCCAGCGGTCGGGGTGAAGCAATCCAAAAACGGTTGGACCTAGCAGTATTCCACATACAAGCGCTGTTAGCGGTTCTGATGTCCACCAAGTCCGTCTAAACAAATCAGATACTAGCCCAATTAACAGAACTAACCCACCAACAGCTACTAATGCAATATTTAGTTCGTTCATGGATTAGCTACCTAATTTAATTAAGCAACTTGATCGTGGTTTATAACAGGGTTGGTCAGGTAAGTTTGCTATTAGTAAACCATGACCTATGAGTGAAAATTCCATTGAGAGTCCGGCTGCTAGTCCAGACCAAGCAAGGGTGGAAACTGAACGACGTAACTCACTCTCAAGCCAAATAGCTTTGCAAACAACAATAGTGCTAGAACGGAAGCGTTCGGTAATTTCTCTTTCTTCGCGATCGCTGACTTGTTCCGCTTGAGGAGGTAATTCTTTTGGTTCACTGGCTTTATCTCGATATCTCATTAAATAGCCTTCCAATAAAATTCAAAATATTTACTGTTCTAATTCCTGGCGAGATAGCACCTGAATCTCGTGACGTAAAGTTTTAATTTCAGCGTGTAGTTCTGCTATAGATTTAGCCCCAGCAATTTCAGCTTCGTCATTATCAGCATCGCGACCGATAAAAAATGTAGCGATCGCTGCTGTCAAGTAACTAAACATTGCAAAAGCATATAGTGCTAGGAAAAAGCAAAGCACCACCCTTCTGGAGTTTGGAGCCAATATTCCGAACCAATTGTGGTTATTAGCATTGCTGTCCACCAAAGTGCCGCTCCGTAGTCATTCAAACCGCACCCATCAGGAGTATTACTTTCAAACGCATACATTCCTGCGGCTCCAACTAAGGTAACGCTCAGTATTGTTGCTACAACATAGCCGAAGCCGCGACGACCTTTTGTTCATTCAAACTACACTATTACAGGCATTTGTGGTGCAGCCTGCTCAATTTGAGCCATTAAAGCTCTCAAGTTTTTACATCTGAAAACGATTTCAGCGGTGAAGCAATACGACTCGCGATCGCACTTGTTAGATTACTATCGTCGCGAAGTGGCAACTGCCGGTTCGTACTCCAGAGCCTCGCTGTGCTTGCGGGCAATGTAGCTGAGAATGGCTCCGTAGATCACCTTAGTGGTAATATCTGCGACAGTATAGATAATTTGCCGTGCCACCACACCCCAAGCTGAAAACGAAATTACTGGCATTAGGTAGGCAATGGGGTAAAGCGTCCAAGTGACTAGAATATACCAGAAAACATTTCGCATCGCCTTCGGAAGGTTGTCCGGTTGTTTGGGTAAATTGTCTGCTGACTTGTTAATCATTTGCCCAATCACAAACAGGACATAGATGTAAAATACTGTACTAATTGCACCCCAGATCCAAAATGGAATAGGATTCGTCACCTCATAAAACTGTCCGATGTATCCTGTGTAGATCATCAACAGCCCACCAATAATAAACTGAGTGCCGTAGGAGAAAGCTTGCTTGCGTGTTAAACCCAAGATGACGACTAACTGCAGTAACAGCATCGGCACGTCAATCGACCAGTTCATATAGCGAAAGCCATTCGAGAAAGCATCATTAGTCGGTCGCCACAAACCATCTGTATAGACAAATGCAGACCGCCAATCTTGTGATAGTTGAAGTAGCTCTAAAAATGCCGAAACCATGACAACCGCTGACAGCGAAGACGATAACCGATAGCGGGGAGCGATGTTGTTGCTTGTTGTTATAAAATATACAAATCCTGCTGCTTGTGCTGCATATCCTAGCGTTAAAACATGTCCGACAATGCCATGTTGAAATGGCGTGTAAGTTAGTAAGTTCTCAAAATTAATTCCTGCAGATGTTTGGATCGCATCAGGCGGAAGCGGACTTTGAGCTTGAGCGAGGATTGGCGCGGCTATAGCAACTAACACGCTCGACACTACTGCCAAAGAAATTAGCTTTTTGAGATAGCGCATTCTCGGTCTCCCACTAGTAATTTGAGCTTAATTTAAGTCAGAACTCATCTTTATAGATGAAATGCAGTACAGGTTGACATATTTAAAACAAAAAAGTGGAAAACTAGGGGAGAAGACAAAATAGTTATCTTTTCCACGGAATCTGCACTTTTTTTCATCAAACTTTTAAATACATGTAAAGTGGGTAAAAATATGCATAAAGTCACAACTGAGAATTTTTGCAGCCTACACGAATCAAAAATCTTCGATTGTCAGATTGCATAATAGTCATTATGAAACAAACAATTACCTGGAAAAACTATCCAGCATTGACAATATCATTTTTATCAACAGTAGCTCTGACTACATCCATTCTTACTGTAAATGCAGTTGAACCTCTGGCTAGTAAATCTCTGATCGTAAAAAAGACACTAGCTTCTCCGACTGAATTTGAAATAGCGCAACGCTCGGATAGTTGCTATCAGGTGATTGCTAAAAGTGGGTTGTATGTGCGAGAAGAACCTACAGTTTATAGCAGCGCAGTTGGTATCATTGCCTACGGTCGTAATATCGAAGTTGCAGGCGGTATTACAAACAACTGGGTTCCTATTTCTGCTCCCTTGAAGGGATTTGTTTATGCAGATTGGATCGGTCGCTGTCAAGCAGCGTCTCCACCACCTAGTAATTGCCGTCAAGTCATTACTGAAGGAGGAATTCCTGCACGACAAAAACCTTCTAGCGAGAGTGAAATTATTGGTTACATATCTAGTGGTCGAAGAGTGATACTAACAGGTCAAGGAACAAATGGTTGGGTTCCTATTTCAGTTCCTTTTAAAGGGTATGTATCATCAGACCAGCTAGTATACTGTCGCAATTTCCCTAGTTAGCTTGAGTCGAGAATATAGCGCAATCGTGGCAATTGATGCTAGAGAAGCTGAACAAAAGAGTATGCAAGTAATTAAACGAGTAGCGTACATTACTCAGAAGAGAACTTCAAAAAATACTGAAGAAACGACTGTTATAGCTGTAAAGTATGAGGTCAATGTAATTTAATTGCCATTTAACAGGTCAAAGGAAGGAACATAATTTACTCACCGAAAAGACGTATTAACCAGCGTTAAAATCGCAAAAATAGTCGAACTTAATCTTTATTTAAGGATAGAAGTTAAACAACAGTAAACTACTGTCACGATCGCATTTTATTTGCTAATTAGCAGAAAATTTTGTTGAAATAAAAAACAAGTTTTATGTAGATTAGCGTGACATACAGCCTATTGCAAGTTTATGAGGTACAGTAAGAGGAGTACACAAATGAAGTCTAATGAAACCGTACTCGCTCGACTTGCGAGAAAAAATAGTTAAGGCATACACACAAGGTGACACCTCAATCAG
>NZ_JADEWN010000042.1 GCF_015207655.1 Gloeocapsopsis crepidinum LEGE 06123
CTGGTGTCGGAGACTGAGCAAAGATTATGAGGTTTTACCTGCCACTTCTGAGGCGATGATTCAAGTTGCGATGATTCGTCTTATGTTGAGACGATTGGTATAGTCTTTGACTTTTCAGACATCCTCTAAATCAAACCAGCCATCATCGCGACCGTTAGGGTTGAGTAATGCAGCAGATATATTAACAGTCAGATTATGCTGAGAAATCAGATGTGAAATGACTGGTTCCTCACGTAATTGCTTAAGGATGCAAACTTTGATACGAGTTGTGGTTGATCTATTTTCAGCTTGACTGGAAACTACCATTTAAATGACCTATTCCTCTACATCCTTAATGCTAGTTTTGCGTTCTAGAATTTCTTTAAGTACTAAGGTAACTAGTGCTAAACAAGCGAGTAATACCGATGCAGCAAATGCTGCTTGTGACTCGTATTGCTTATAAGCTTCTTCAACATACAGTGGTAACGTTTGTGTTTTACGAATAATGTTGCCAGATACAACAGAGACAGCACCAAATTCACCCATGACTCTAGCGTTAGTCAAAATCACACCGTAGAGTAAACCCCACCGAATGTTAGGAAGGGTAACACGCCAAAATATTTGCCAATCTTTTGCCCCTAAGGTTTTAGCAGCTTCTTCTTGATCTGTACCAGCTTCTTCTAATACAGGAATCACCTCTCTAGCAACGAAAGGCATAGTGATAAAAGCACTGGCAATAATCATTGCTGGTAGTGCAAAAATAATTCTGACATTAATTGCTTCTAGACTCGGTCCTAACCAACCGCTTCTACCGTAAAGTAGTATCAACATCAAGCCTGCCACTACAGGAGATACGGCAAAGGGCAAGTCTATAATACTAACAACTAAAGCACGACCAGGAAACTTGTGCCGTGTAATCGCCCAAGCTGCACATAAACCAAACACAGTGTTGATTGGTACAACAATTAAAGCAATTAGAACTGTTAATTGAATTGCATTGATAAATGCTGCATCCGAGAAATTCGCAAAGAAAGGTCCTACTCCATTTCTGAAAGCTTGGATGAAAACATTGATTGCAGGAAGAAATAATACTAGTCCAAGATAGGTAATTGCAATGCCAATTAATGCAATTTTGACCCACGGGGCTTCTTTTGTTTGAGAACCTGCTTTATTTTGGGCAATAACATCACTACTTAAAGCATTAGACCTCATAGCGTCTCCTCCAAGCTTGTAATAAATTGATCCCCACGAGAATAAGTAGCGAAATTAGTAATAAAACAGTACCGATGACAGTTGCGCCTGCATAGTCGTATTGCTCTAAGCGTTGGAAAATTAGTACAGATGCAATTAAATCCTTAAATGCGATATTGGAAGCAATAATCACAATCGAACCGTACTCGCCTACTGCACGCGAAAAGCCTAGTGCAACTCCTGTTAGCAACGCTGGCAATAATGGTGGTAAGACTACACGCCAAAAGGTTTGGATGCGAGAAGCACCTAAACTCCAAGCAGCTTCTTCAACATCAATATCTAATTCTTGTAAAACTGGTTGCAGCGATCGCACGACAAATGGCAAAGAGATAAACAACATTGCCACACCAACACCTAACCGCGTAAAGGCAACTCTGATACCTAAAGGTGTGAGTAAAGAACCAACCCAGCCGGTTTCACTATAAACCGATACTAAGGTTAATCCTGCAACTGCTGTTGGTAAAGCAAAGGGTAAATCAATTGCTGCATCAACAAATCGCTTCAAGGGAAAATCGTATCGTACTAAAACCCAAGCAATTAAAGTTCCAAATACTGCATTGACTGAAGCTACAAATATTGCAGTAACAAATGTTACATCATATGCTGAAAGCGCTACAGGACTTGTCGCAATTTGCCAAAATTCTGCTGGTGATACCGTTGCTGCCCTCAAAAATAACGCAGCAACTGGCAAAAACAGCATAAATGTCATGTAAGTAATCGTAATCCGCCACGGCCATGTTAGGTGGAACTTCGGATTTTTACGTACAGGGATGGGTTGAGTGGAGGATACCGCCATAAATTAAGCAGAATGATATATGTGGTAGTTATGAAGTGGTTTTTTAAAGAAGCGATCGCCCTTTGTCGCACGATGCCTATCTTGCTGCAGCTAAACTTGTTTGAATTTTGTCAAACTCAGCGCCATCTTCAAAAAACTGCTGTTGTACTGTATTCCAGCCTCCCAGGTCTTGTACTGTAAATAGCGTTTCAATCTTGGGAAACTGATTGGCAAATTCTTTTTCTACTGTAGGGTCAACTGGTCTAAATCCTACTTTGGCAAACTCTCGTTGTGCAGCAGGAGTAAAGAGAAATTGAACAAAAGCTTCTGCTATTTCGCGATTGCCGTGTCTGTCAACGTTTCTATCTACGACTGCAATCGGATTATCAATTGATATGTTGACTTTTGGTACTACATATGGCAGCTTTTCACCTCGTTGGGCTGCAAATAGAACTTCGTTTTCATAGTTAACTAAAGCATCGCCTTCTTCTTGGTTAAAGAAGACATCACTCGCTTCACGCGCATCTCGCGGTAGCACAGGCGCATTTTGATAAACTTCGCGGGCAAAGTCCAAAGCTTCGGTATCGCTTCCTCCAGTTTCTTTAATTGCGCCCCATAATGCTAAAAAGTTCCACCGCGCCCCACCAGAGGTTTTTGGATTAGCTGTAACAACTTTGACGTTATTTTTAGTTAAATCTGACCAAGTTTGAATGCCTTGAGGATTGCCTTCACGAGTCACAATAGCGGCTACAGATTTGTGTACAATCGCATTATTTGGCGCTTCTTTTTCCCAGCCTGGTTGAATTAAGCCCGCTTTTTCAACTTTTTTCATGTCAAGTGCTAATGCTAACGCTACAACATCAGCATCTAAGCCATCGACTACCGCACGAGTTTGAGCGCCAGAACCACCATAACTTTCGTTAAACAGCACATTTTGATTGTGTTGCTGTTTCCACATCGCTGTAAACTGCGGAATAATTTCTTTATACGCGGCTTTCGTAACAGCGTAGGACACTAGTGTAATCTCGACATCACGGTTTTGAGCACTAGAAGGCGCACACGATGCGATCGCTACACTTAATCCGACTCCTACTAAGAATAGGGACACAAACTTCTTCCACGATGCTCGTAGCGTTGGGATAATTTGCAGCAGCCCCATGAAACCTTCTCCTTGAAACTCCGGTTATTCGGTCGGGATACCGGATTTAATTCCCTGGAAGTCGATTATACACAGCAAACAGGAGAAAAGCAACGAAACTCAGCGATCGCACTTGCTGAGTTTCTACATTAAGTTATGACCTTGTATTTTAAAGAAGGCTATAGTTCTGGTTTGCCCTGAATTTTGCGGCGAAAAGCTTCTTCCATAGTCTTGATCCCTGCCTCATCTAAAGGTGCTGGATACTTTTTAGCATTAGGATCTCGTCGATTCACGAATAACTCATAGGTAGCTTCATCATCATTGCGACGCTCCTTGACATAATCTCGCAACTCTGCTAAAGGCATAGCTTTAAAATCAGGTTTCATTAAAAAGCTCTTAATTACCGTCACGCCTTACAATTACCTGAATATTGTCTGCTGTGAGAAAGCATCTGACATACGCGCAAACAAGCAAAAGCTTGAGCTACAGTTGGTTGAACTGTGATTTACCTCCTACTATGTTAAAACTCTGCACTTAATGGCGATCGCGGAAACGGAATCACATCGCGGATATTGCCCATACCTGTCATGAATTGCACCAAGCGCTCAAATCCTAAACCAAACCCAGCGTGAGGAACTGTACCATAACGGCGTAAATCTAAATACCACCACAAATCAGCAGGATTCATACCTTGAGCTACAATTCTACGCTCTAATACGGCTAATCGTTCTTCCCGCTGCGAACCGCCAACAATCTCCCCAATCTTAGGTGCAAGAATATCCATCGCGGCAACGGTTTTTTCATCGTCGTTAAGCCGCATATAGAATGCTTTAATCTCAACAGGATAATCAGAAACAATAACGGGTTTTTTAAATAACTGTTCGGCTAAATAGCGCTCGTGTTCTGATTGTAAATCTAAGCCCCACTTGACAGGATACTCAAACTGTGTATCAGCTTTTTCTAAAAGAGCGATCGCTTCTGTATAAGTAATTCGTTCAAACTGGTTATGAATAATATTTTCAGCCGTTGCAATTACCGAGTTATCAATCCGTTGGTTAAAGAACTCCATATCTTCGGGGCAAGTCTCTAACACATACTTGAAGATATGCTTGAGAAACGCTTCAGCTAAATCCATGTTTCCCTGAAGATCGCAAAATGCCATTTCAGGTTCAATCATCCAAAATTCAGCTAGGTGGCGCGATGTATTAGAATTTTCAGCGCGGAAAGTGGGACCAAATGTATAAACATTACTAAATGCCATTGCCATGACCTCAGCTTCGAGTTGCCCACTAACAGTGAGATACGCCTTGCCACCAAAAAAATCTTGGCTAAAATCAATATCTTGGGTTTCTGTACGCGGGACATCCTTGAGGTCAAAACCTGTGACAGTAAATAATTCGCCTGCACCTTCACAATCGTTGCGCGTGATAATTGGCGTATGTACCCACAAAAAGCCGCGTTCTTGAAAGAATTGATGCACCGCAGTTGCGCAAGCATTACGTACGCGAAAAACGGCACCTAAAGAGTTGGTACGCGATCGCAAATGTCCAATGGTGCGTAAAAATTCAAACGAATGACGTTTCTTTTGCAGTGGATATGCTTCGGGATCAGCTTCTCCGTAGACTTTCACGCTTTGTGCTTGTAGTTCTATGCGTTGTCCTTTACCTTGCGAAGCGACAAGTTTTCCGTTAACCTCAACGGAAGCTCCAGTATTGACTTGCTTTAACAGCGACTCATATTCTGGAAGTTCAGCATTAAGTACGACTTGCAGGCTAGCTAAAGAAGAGCCATCGTTAACTTCAATAAAAGCAAATCCTTTAAGATCGCGTTTTGTCCGTACCCAACCTTGAATTAATACAGACTCGTCCGGTTGACCGTGCCGCAAAATATCTATAATCCGTTTGTGCATGAATAGAAGCAATCCTTGCGCAGCAACAATGGCAAATGTAAAGATTATTATACTTTCCTAGACGCTGGCAGGCGCGAAGCCTACGTTACTACCTTACACAGGATCGTAACATCCACCCGATCAGTATTCCTAAACCACCAAAGCGTACGGCTTGCCAAAATGGTTCTTTCAGGCTTCCCCAAGAAAACAACTGACTTTCTAAATTCATTTCGATTTCTTCGAGTTCGGCTTTGATGCGGTTTAGTTCAGCTTGAAATTCTTTTGTTCTACCAAGTTCTTTTTGGCGCTGCTGAAGTGTTGCTTGACGCTGTAAATCGTTTTGTACTTGGTTGTAGCGTTGTTTTAATGCAACAAGCGATCGCTCTATTTCTGCAAGCGATCGCTCTATTTCACTGGATAATGGATCTAGGGGCGACTGCGCCATTTTATTGAAGATTTAAGGTTTGTGTATCTTGTATAGCAAACACTAAATTAATTAGTATGCATTCAAAATTATAAGTAAGAATAAATGAAAATACTTTTTGATGACTATGTTGCAAACTGAACATAATAAGAATTTTGATCTCCAAGACTTGAGTACTTTAGAATTAGCTCAAGCTTTAATGGCAAGACTTGCGATCTCTCCTCAAGACTGGCATCGATTGAAGTCTAACCGCAAAGTACGTGCGAGTGAACAAGCTGCGGCAGCAATTATATTTTTGCTGCAGAATCAACCTGAAGAAGCTTTACAACGATTACAGCAAGCATCTGGCTGGTTAGATCGTTCGATTTCAGCACCACCTTGCCCTACACATGGACATAATAGGGAGTAAGAGCGTGGAGCGAGGGGCTAGTGTAATAGTGGTAGGCGAAAACGATTATTAAAGTGTTTGCCGAGTCTTAATTCTGTTCCGTTATCGTTCCAATGCACGCGATCAAAAATTTTGTGGAGAATACACAGTCCCCGACCATTTTCTGATTCTTCGGGAGGTAAGTGTTCATGAGGGTTTCCCTTACACTCACAAGGGGGAGTAAATCCGCAACCTTCATCGGAAATCAACCACCAATAGTGGTCGTCTTCTATCTTGAATTTAACGATAACTAATTTGCTGGGATCGAGGTTGTTTCCGTGCTTTGCTGCGTTGACTAATGCTTCTTGAAGTCCTAAGCGCAGTTCAGCTTGCCATCTACAGGGTACCTCTGCTAAAAGTAAGTCCAAGATTGGACAAAGATAAAGAGTTGAGGCAAAGCTAATTGTACCCCAGGGACGTCCTACTGGACGAGGTGAAATAGTAATCACAGATCAAAAACCTCGTAACTTTTAGCTAGTAAATATCGGCTGATTTTTTGCTGATTTTAGTTACTTAAATCCAATTCACTTTGAGCAAAAATAAAATAGATATCAAAAAAATTGGAACATTTCAGCGAAATGCAGTTTGTGATCTGATGCTATAGTCTATTGTGATAAATATGATTGTGCAGTCATTTAGTTGTATCAAGCTTTCAGCCCTTAAAAGCATAGATTCCTCGTCGTTTTCTGCCAATCTATAAAACAAAAGCCTAACCTAAGTTGGCTTACCTGCTGATATACTTGTAAACCGTTTTTCTAGCCAAAAAAAGCAGGTTTATATATATTCTAACATTTATATGCTTAGAAACAATACTTTAAGTATTGGTATGTGCGATCGCAACTTACAATGATGCTCGACAAAATCTAATTGTTGTCAATTGTGAATTATGGTAATGCTGCAACTTAGTCGAGTTGATGTCTCACCAGGTCAAAGCAGCAATTTGAGGACGTTTTTAGCAGAGTTAGGTGGATATCGTAGCTCACGAGTTGCCTACACTCAAGGCACATTAGAGATTATGACACCGCTGTCAGAGCCTGAAGTGACTCAAGGACTAGTAGAAGATATCGTAAAAATTTTACCTGAAGAAAAAGTGACTAGTGACTAGTTGCTAGCCACTATCAACTAACTACTAACAAGAAAGGCTGCACATTCTACGTGCGATGTCTGCGGGAAAAAATCTGCGGGTTGTACTCGAACGAGATGATAGCCTGTTTGACACAGTAACTTGAGATCGCGGGCAAGAGTTGCGACTTTACAGCTAACGTAGACAATTTGTGATGGTTGAACTTGCAATAAAGTTTCAATAACTGTGCGATCGCATCCTTTGCGTGGAGGATCGAGTAAGACAACATCAGGTACAATTTTTAGCTGTGGTAGCAATTTTTCAACTGCGCCTACTTGAAAGGTAACATTATTGATATGATTTAAATTTGCATTGTGTTGTGCTTGCTGTACTGATATTGGGTGCAATTCTAAACCAATAGCTTGTCTAACTTGTGGTGCTAGAGGTAAAGCGAACGTACCAATTCCACAATACGCATCGAGTAAGACTTCGTGTCCTTGTAAATTGAGTTGCTGGCTAATTTCTTGCAACAAAGCTTCGGCAATTTCGGTATTCACTTGAAAAAATGTTTCTGGACGGACTTGAAATTGCAATCCAGCAAATTCTTCAATTAAGTAAGCTTTTCCTGCAATACACCGAGTTTCTTGCCCAAAAATGGCATTGGTGCGATCGGGGTTTCGATTGAGGGCTACTCCTACTAACTCTGGATAGCGCTGTAACCACTCTTGAGCTTGAACCGCAATTTCTGGTATCCAATCTTTAACTACTAATGTTAAAAGCATTTCTCCAGTACGACGCCCAATCCGCAAAGATAAGTGACGAATTTGCCCTTTGTGGTGTTTTTCATCGTAGATTTGCCAGTTATGATTTTGAATATCTTGCTTGACTTCGCGCAGTAGAGGATTTAATCGCGAGTCTTGTACGGGACATTGATTAAGATTAATTAATTGATGAGTGTTTTTTTGATAGTAACCAGCTTGGACTTGCCCTGCCGCTGAAATTCCTAAAGGATATGTCGCTTTGTTACGATAGCTTAACGCTGAAGGTGCAGCGAGAACAGAATTAACGGGAGGATTGCTAAATCCGCCGATGCGTTGCAAAGCTTGAACAACTAAAGTTTGCTTTGCTTCTAACTGATATTCATAATTGATATGTTGCCACTGACAACCACCACATTTATCAGCAACGATACAACTCGGACGAATGCGGTGTGGAGACGATGTGAGTAACTGATAAAGCTTAGCACGAGCGAATTGGGGCTTAGTGTAGGTGAGTCGTACTAAAGCGCGATCGCCTGGTACAGTATCAGGAACAAAGACAATGCGATCGTCAAATCGCCCTACTCCATCACCTGTATCACTTAAGTCGTAAATAACAACTTCAATTAAATTTCCCTGTCGCCACAAATCTTTTGACTGATTTTGAGCATTGATATTAGATAATTCTGTTAAAGACACAGTATTCTCTCTCTTTCTTTGAGTGCCACTGACTCGTTAAACTACAAGTGATATTCTTTTTTGATCTTTGAGATACCCTTAATCATGAGCATAGTTAGCAACGTTATTCTCAAAGCCGACGATGAACTGCGTTATCCTAGCAGCGGCGAACTAAAAAACATTAAAGATTTTTTGCAAACCGGCGAACAACGGATGCGTATTGCTAGTACGCTAGCAGAAAATGAAAAGAAGATCGTGCAGCAAGCCAGCAAACAACTTTGGCAAAAACGCCCAGATTTTATTGCCCCTGGCGGAAATGCTTATGGCGAACGCCAACGGGCTTTGTGTCTGCGTGACTACGGTTGGTACTTGCGCTTGATTACTTACGGTGTTCTTTCTGGTGATAAAGGACCAATTGAAAAAATTGGTTTGATTGGTGTTCGAGAAATGTATAATTCGCTCGGTGTACCAGTACCAGGAATGGTTGAATCAATTCGTTGTCTTAAGGAAGCATCTTTGGGCTTGTTAAGTGCAGAAGATGCTGCTGAAGCTGCACCCTACTTTGATTATATTATTCAAGCTATGTCTTAGAAGCTTGGCGGTTAAAACCGCAGCTACACTAAACTTTACCTGTCTTGACAGGTTTCTCTAACACTGAATTCCTTTAGTCTATTAAACCGCGACTTGAGTCGCTAGGCTTCAACAAACGCCCCACTGTCTACGACTGTTACTGGCATTTCTGTTAGAATGATCGCAGGTGGTGGGGACTGTTTTGATTCACTCAATGTAGTCAAATAACACTGTAGTCATATAACGATCTGCCCATTCTTTACCAAAAGCTTTTTCTAGAACGCGGCGGGTTTTATCGTTTTGCTGTTGTTGTGTACAGTAATTGCGTTGACCTGCTAGAATTTGTGCTTGTTGCGCTGTAGATACAGGCTGAGCAGCGATCGCCTGGGTAACGTGAATTTCTAGGTAGCTTTGCACTTGCTGAAGAAACATTGCTTCTTCGATTTCACCATTAGGACGAATGAATAGGCAAAACTTTGAAAAAATATGACCCCAGTCTGGAAGTTCTCTGGGTTGCGAAAAATTGGCTTCTGGAAGCGTTGCTAGTGCTTGGGAATAGGAATTAGGTAAGCTACCATCACAAACAGGAGATAAATCGGCGATCGCTGCACTAATTTGCCCTCTACCGCCGACTAAGTCGCAACCAAACATGGGTAAATTGTATTCAGGGCGGGGAAACATAACGCAATGTAGAATATCGAGCGTTGTTCCTACTTTGGCAAGTTCGAGGTGCATTTTGCGGAACTGCGGCGTTTGATAGCAGCGATTCTCGATTGTGAGTTTTTCTCCTTCTAATTTTCCTTCTACATACCCAAACTCATGGGGTAACTGGTAAGGAGAAAGTTCTAGACGCTGCCAAACTGACTCGATACTATCAGCCAATTGACGAATTAAAGGATGTTGTTGTGATCGTAGTGAGTAGGTCGTGGATGTCATAAAACAACACTTGTGAACTGGTTGTTTTAACTAGATTACCGCTAGCAGTAGTACTGCTAGCACAAAAGTAAATTTATGAAACAACTCCTTGCTCAAGGCTACTAAGGTTTTGTAGCATAAGCTACAGAAAATATATAAAATATTTGTATTGACTTTAAGGCTCAGCAACTGAAGTCGCTGCTTTACAGGTAAAGTCCAGCTGGTGCGTGGACTAATAAAGTTGAATGTCAAAAAAAACCTGTGAAGACAGGTTTTGTCTTTATAGCTGCGGTTTCAACCGAATCAGCGTTGTCGCTATTGAAGGAAACAGTAATGAAGCTTGATGTCCATAAAATGACAGACGCCCCGATCTGGAGTATTGAACATTTTCTGAATGAAGTACAGCCAGAATTTACAGCAAATAGTTGGGTACAGCTACAAGATCTTCCTAGCGATTATAGTCACGATGAAGCGCTGCTATTGTGTCAGTTGTCGCATGATGAATGGGTAGCGTGGGTTCCCCAACATGGAGAAGTTATTCTCCATGCACATCAGTTTTGCGCATTACACTAGAGCCAAAAATCTGTAATATCGTAGCTAAGATCGCTCAACATTTGGCGTAGTAGCGGTAAACTCAAACCAATCACATTTGTGTGACAGCCCTCTAACTTCTCTACAAATAAACCACCTTTGCCTTCTAAGGCAAAACCTCCCGCACATTTAAGAGGTTCTCCTGTCGCTACATAAGCTTCAATTTGACGATCGCTTGCATTGGCAAAGTAAACTCGCGTGACTTGGCAGCGTACTAAGGTATGCTGTTGTTGTAGGTCAACGAGAGCATGACCTGTATAAAGTTCACCAACATTACCCCGCATTTTCTGCCAACGGGCGATCGCTTCTTCAGTGTTAGCTGGTTTCCCATGAATCTCGCTACCAATTAATAAAACAGAATCACACCCCATAATCAGCGCAGAATTAAATTGAGGTGCAACAGCTTCAGCTTTACTTCGGGCTAAAGTTTTGACTAACAACCGAGGATCGCGTTCTTGAATTTGAGATTCATTGAAGTTGCTAGGAGAAACTGTCGGTTCAATTCCTACACTTTGTAACAAACGACGTCGCGCTGGGGAAGCAGAAGCAAGTACAAATTGCATAGCCATTTGAGAGAGATTTGAATGCGTG
This sequence comes from Gloeocapsopsis crepidinum LEGE 06123, assembly GCF_015207655.1. Lineage (GTDB taxonomy): Bacteria > Cyanobacteriota > Cyanobacteriia > Cyanobacteriales > Chroococcidiopsidaceae > Gloeocapsopsis > Gloeocapsopsis crepidinum. Next base: position 11,049 of record NZ_JADEWN010000042.1, read on the forward strand.
AGTTTTGAGTTTTGAATTTTAGAAAACTCTTAAACTTCTTAACTCAATAGTTATTACTCGTAACTGTTAAAGAACTTATAAATCCACAGAGTCACTAATAAACTGTAAAAGATTTGACGACTGCATCTAGTGTAGGCTTGACTTTCGTCCAACGTCGTTCGGGGGTAGAAGCGTTGAAAGTGAATAGCTTACCACGACTGATGGCAACACTAGCCATGTTATGTCTTTGCTGTTGATTGGGTAGTTTAACTGTGTACTCTAAAAGGTAATAGGTTTTTGTATCTGTTTCCAATTCCTCAGCATTAACTAACTCGGCTTCTCGCCCAGAGTCAACAGGTGCGATCGCACTTTTACCGAGTTTATAACCTACTTCGCTTGGGTTTCCCAAATCAGCTAAGGTTTTGCCTTGAGGAACATCACTAATAACGACAGAAACATTTTCAGTTGTCTCAATCAAATCGTGAAGTACGACATCGGGACCATTCGCTACACTAACAGGAACCCACCCATTCGGATACAAAAACTCATATCCATCAGTGCTATCAACATAACTTTTCAAGCCAGAAACGGCGGATGTACAGCTTGTCAGACCAACGCTAACAGCGATTAACAAAATGACTAACAGTCGTCTTAACATTTTTCTCTAAGATTTTTAGCGATCAGTTGATTGGGAAAATTTAGGTAGCAAAAATACACTCTTCTCGGTAGCGATAAGCAAAGCATAAATCAATGCAATTTCAATTATCTCACCTTGGGATACTCGCTTTGATGAGTGTTACTTGTCAAGATGAAATCACAACTCGATTGGGAATACGCATATGCTGACAACGGCAGAACTACGCTGGTTTTATCCTGGTAAACTACCAGAAGGCGTCTTACAGTGGTTTGAGCAAGATCAGCTTGGATTAGCATCAGCGGAGGAACGCGAGGATATTTACTTATATGTTCCTGAAAGTGATTTTGTGGGAATTAAACTGCGACAGGGAAGATTAGAAATTAAATGGCGCAAAGCCGAATTAGGTGATTTACAATTTGGCAAAGTTATAGGTAAAGCAGAAAAGTGGACAAAGTGGCTGTGTGAAGATTCCAGTAATGAATGCTTTCAACCGAACGAGGTGACAGGTAAATTTTGGGTAAGTGTCAAGAAAAAACGCACTCAGCATACATATAAAAGTCTTGCTGATCAATTAATCAGTGTAAATGTGGGAGACGAGAATGAAGAAGGCTGTAATGTAGAACTCACTGAATTAGAAGTTAGTAGTAATGTGTGGTGGAGTTTAGCTTTTGAAGCTTATAGTAAAAGCGATCGCACCTTAGAAAATCTTAAAGAAACAGCCAGCAGGATACTTCAAAACTATCACCATCGGCAACTAGAAGCGAAAGACTCTTATGCTTATCCCCACTGGTTATCTTTAGTTATTAAGTAATATTTGTAATGATATTAAATTTAGTTAATTACTAACAATTAAAGTAATGAGTGAAGAGCAACTGGTCACTCTTCACTATCCATCAGTAACTTATTAGTCTTTATCTGTAAAGTAAAATCGTGTTAGTACAGGAAGATGATCGCTGATAGTACCAATAATTTCTTCTAGAAGTTTTCTCGTTCGCTGTCCTCGTTGATTTTTGAGTAGTGCATTCCACTCAATGACTACTGATTTTCCTAAAGCATTATTTTCATCTGCTGATTTTTCTTCGATTGCATCAGCGATCGCGTGAGTAACCGCAATAAAGTCTAAACGAGATCTTTGCCCACCAACTCGTAAATGACTACCTTCACCGTCGTCATGAAACCCTGCAAATTTCAGAATTTTTTGTTCTTCTAATTCTTGAATTGCTTCCCATTCTGGGCGATCGGCTGGAGCATTCCAATCACCTGCTATGATGACATCCTCATCGGTAGCTTCCATTAACAGCCAATCTGCTAAAAGTCTCGCAGCTTCAGAACGTTGTTCTCGACCGCCACCGCGTTGTGATTTTAAGTGTACGCCAATCAGTTCAAAATCAAACGGGTCTTCTTGTAATTCCCCTTCCTGCTCCTCTATAGCTCTAACAACAAACTTGCCATACAATGGTAAGCGAGGAAAAACTGCTTTTCTACTAGAACCTCGTCCTGTCCCCACAACAACTGTAGGATTGTCAGTAAAAATTTCTTCGATATCTGTAGAAGCTTTGACCCACTCCATGTCATACATAAAGGCGACTCGCAGATCTCCGCCTGTTGTTCCATAGACAACTTTATACAATCCGGCTCCTGCTTCAGTTAAACTTTGAGCAACTTTATCGAGTGAACCTGCTTCTATTTCCTGAAGTACAAATAAATCTGCATTTAACTCTTGCATAATATTTGTAATTTGTTCTACGCGCTTTGGATCGCGTGTATTGAAGAACTTGATATTCCACGTGATGACATCTAGAAAATGATCTGTTCCTTGTAAATCATCCGGAACAAAGTCACTGAGAAACTCGGAAAGATGGTCATTATCAGCAATAGGGATACTAGAATTTGATAAGGTGCCTACCATACAAGTCTCCAGAAAAGTAGAGTTTGCCTTTTCACCCGCTGTCTACTACAGCTGACGTAAAATCAATTCCAGATTTACTTTTGTGATTGCCACTTGTTCACTGTTCTCAAAATTTGTCCTGCTAAAACAGCCGCACCAAAACCATTATCAATATTTACGACTCCGACTCCCGCAGCACAAGAGTTGAGCATTGTCAAGAGGGGGGCTAATCCACCAAAACTCGCACCATAACCAATACTGGTAGGAACTGCGATTACAGGACAATCGGCTAAACCAGCAACCACACTTGGTAACGCGCCTTCCATCCCTGCAACGACAATTAAGACATCTGCTGATTCAATGACATGGCGATTATTCAGTAGACGGTGGATACCAGCAACGCCAACATCCCACAACCTCTGAACGCGAAACCCAGAAAGTTCAGCAGTCATAGCGGCTTCTTCTGCTACGGGTAAATCGGCAGTACCAGCCGAAAGAATCCCAATCGTACCGGAGTATTGAGGTTCTATGGTAGGAGCAATTGCACAAATTCGCGCCATTGCATAGTAATGCAAATTCGGCACTTTTTCTTGTAGTTGTGCATAAACTTCTGGTTCAATCCGCGTCGCCATGACAACAGAACCGCGATCGCGCATTGCCATCATAATTTGGGCAATCTGATCGGGTGTTTTACCTAATCCCCAAATAACTTCGGGAAAACCTGTGCGTAAACGGCGATGATGATCGACACGGGCAAAATCACCTACAGGTTCATAGTTTAGATGTTTGAGCTTATCTAAAGCCTCTGCTGGATTAACTTCACCAGCAGCAACAGATTCTAAGAGCGATCGCAAAGCTTCAGGTTGTGTCACCGTTTTCTCTTCTTTAACTACTAGCCACTAACCACTCACTATTCTGTCACTTTTAGTTCATACTTGTTCCACAGCGTACCGCTAAGCGAACCGAGGGCTGAGTATTTTACGCCTTGAATGCGATCGCGAATTGCAGCAATTGAGAGTGGATTCACTAAATAAATAAAAGGTAAATTCTCTTGAGCAATACGTTGTGTCTGTGCGTAAATTTCTTGACGTTTAACTTCATCAAACTCCTGCGCCCCTTGAATGTAAAGTCGCCCAATTTCTGCTTCCCAATCTGCGACTTCCCAGCCTATTAATGGTTCTTGTCCTGCTAAAGGTTTTTGATTAAAAGTATGCAATCCACCATCAGGGAGCCAAGTATTTGCACCATCGTGAGGTTCAATGGTTCCTGAGATAAAACCTAAAAGATGACATTCCCAATCAAGTGAATTAGAAAGGCGATCGACAAGTGTATTAAAATTCATGGGATTAAAATCAACTTGAATGCCAATTCTACTTAAATCTTGCCTAATTTGCGCTCCCATTGCGACACGAGTTCTATTTTCTGCGTTTGTAATCAGTGAAAAACGAACGCGATTACCTTCAGCATCTATTAATTGACCTTTGGGATTATATTTAAATCCAGCATTCATTAATAATTCTCTTGCTTTATCTTGATTGTATTCGTAAGTTTTCAAGCCTTGTTCAGGTGAAAGATAATAAGGACTTTGGGGAAAAATCGGTGAATTTTGAATCATCCCAACGCCACGAAATGCATTATTGAGCATTGTTTGACGATCGATTGCGTGGGCGATCGCTTGGCGAAATTCTAATGTATTAAACCAACGCGATTTAACGGGATCGACGACATATTTTCCGCTTTCTCTACGACCTTTGTTAAGATTAAAAGAAATAAAAGTTTGAGTAAATCTTGGTCCTCCATTGTAGACAGTAAATCTACCCCGCTTTTCCTCGCGTTTCAGCAATGAAAAGTTTTCGGGTGAAACTTCAATGCTATCTAATCCTCCCGAACGAAATTGTAAAACACTTGTGTCAGTTGATTCGATGATTTGCCAAACAACACGATCAATGTACGGTAATTGATTTCCTTCACTATCTTTACGCCAGTAGTGAGGATTACGACGAAAGATAACGCGTTGACCTGGACTATAACTTTCAATTTTGTAAGGACCATTAACAATAACTTGGCTAGGATCTGTGTTTGTGCCCCATACTGATAAAAATTGAGGTTTTCCTTCACTATCTTTAGTAGTAATATATTGAGATAATGCGTGTTTTGGTAAAATTCCAACTTGATTGCTTGCACCACCTGTAGTTGCACTTAAAAAAGGTGCAAAAGGTTCCGGTAGGAGAAATTCAACACGGCGATCATCTATTTTATTAACTTGAGGAAAACTTCCCCTTTCACCTACTTTAAAAGTATCTTTCCAATCTGTAGGAATTGCTGGATTAGCAATAATATCTTGATAAGTAAAAACAACATCATCAGTAGTTAATGGTTCGCCGTCAGACCATTTTAAGTTTTCGCGAAGTGTAAAAACTATGCGCTTTTGATCGTCAGAAATTTCCCAAGCTTCAGCTAACGCTGGTTCAATTTCTGTGGTGATTGCATTAAGTGAAGTTAACCCTTCTGCAGTGAATAAAAATACGTGAGGAAACTCCTGATTAAATGCATAGTTGAACGTTTTAGGATCGCCTAACGTACTGACAACCCATTGCGATCGCGCTGTCTCAGCTTTCAAAGTTTGTGGCTGACAACCAATAAGTATAAATTGAAATACTATAAAAAAAACTACACTTAATAATAATGAAAGTCGACGACAAGTTAAGCGAGAAAGAATGTTAGCAGTTAACATGAGCTAAAAACGAATTCTTGGAGATGCTGTTGATATTAGCCGAGTTGCAGCAGTATCTTGCTAAGAATGTGAAAATTAAGGCAATCAAATCTTCGATTAGATACCACAGGTTTTGCAATGGTACTCAATCAATCGCTAAAAAAACAGCAACCGAATGAACACGAGTATAAATCCATTCCTCCCTTAGAAAGTGGCGATCGCCTAACCCGCCACGAATTTGAACGCCGCTATACCGCCATTCCAGATATTAAAAAAGCAGAACTGATCGAAGGAGTCGTCTACGTGGCGTCACCGTTGCGTTTTACAAATCATGCAGAACCTCATAGTAATCTCATTGGCTGGATGTGGACGTACCGCACTGCTACACCAGGAGTAAGGTTGGGTGATAACGCGACAGTACGTTTAGATTTAGATAACGAACCACAGCCTGATGGAGTGTTGTTTATCGATTCCACTGTGGGAGGAAAAGTGCAGTTGAGTGACGATGATTATCTCGAAGGCGCACCAGAATTAGTGGTAGAAATTGCTGCGAGTAGTGCAGCGTATGACCTCTATGATAAGAAAAATGCTTATCGTCGTAATGGGGTACAAGAGTATTTAGTTTGGCAGATCTACGAGAATAAATTGGATTGGTTTCAGTTATTTGAAGGTGAATATCGACAACTCGAACCTGATATAGAAGGTATAGTGCGATCGCACGTTTTTCCTGGGCTGTGGTTAGCTGTCAGTGAACTTCTTGAAGGAAAAATGGCTCAAGTTTTAGCTGTGCTACAGCAAGGATTAAATTCTCCAGAACACGCTGAATTTGTGCAAAAATTGACAAAGCTTAGCGGTTAAAACCGCAGCTATACAAACAAAACCTATCTTCATAAGTTTTTACAAAGATAGATTGTTACACAAGTCCACCTTCGTGGACTTAGTTTTTTAGCCGCGAATAAATTCGCCAGGCGATCTACCAAATTCACATTAATCTACCATTCTCAGCTCATAAATATTCCAGAAAGCACCACCCAATGCAGAATATTGCACGCCTTGAATGCGATCGCGTACCGCTGTCATTGCTAAAGGACTTACAAGATAAATAAACGGTAAATACTCTTGAGTCAACTGTTGAGTTTCAGCATAAATTGCTTTGCGTCGTGACTCGTCTAACTCCTGCGCCGCATCAATATAAAGATCGGAAATTTGCTGTTCCCAGTCTGCAACTTCTCGCCCTTCAAGTGGTGGTTGTCCTGGAAGTGGTTTTTGATTAAAACTATGCAAACCGCCGTCAACTGACCAAATGTTAGCGCCACTATTAGGTTCAACGCCACCCGAAATGCTTAATAAATGACAATCCCAATCAAGCGTATTTACAAGGCGATCTACTAAAACGCTAAAAGCAATCGGATTAAAGTCAACCTGAATACCAATTTGGCTCAAGTCTTGTTTAATTTGTGCGCCCATTGCTTCCCGAATGCGATTACCTGCATTTGTAATCATTGAGAAGCGGACGCGATTGCCATCAGCATCAAGCAACTGACCTGCACTATTGTACTGAAATCCTGCTTGGCGGAATAGTTCTCTTGCCCGATCGGGATCGTATTCATATACTTTTAGTCCTTCCTCTGGTGAGAGGTAATAAGGACTTTGTACAGAAATTGGTGAATTTTGCAATTCCCCCAAACCACGAAAGATATTATTAATCATCCGTTGACGATCAATTCCGTAGGCGATCGCCCGTCTGAAATCTGGAGAATTAAACCATCGTGACTTGACTGGATCGACTAATGGACGACCGTTTCTGCTACCTTTATTGAGATTGAACGAGATAAAGTTAGTTCCAGGTGCAGGACCATCTTCGTATATGGTGAAGTTACCCCGATCTTCTTCACGTTTGAGGAGTGAAAAGTATTCAGGTGTAACCGCAACAGCATCTAAACCTTGCGAACGAAACTGAATGAGGGATGTATCAGTAGATTCTACAATTTGCCAAATGAGACGCTCAACATAAGGTTGTGGATTGCCTTGAGAATCGCGCCGCCAATAGTATGGATTGCGTCGATATACAACACGCTGACTAGTAACATATTCCTCAAGTTGATAAGGACCATTCACAATAATTTGCTGCGGTGGTGTATCAACTCCCCATGTTGTTAAAAATCGAGGATTTCCTTGAGAATCTTTGGTTTCGACTGCTTCGCGCAAAGCATGAGCAGGTAAGATAGGTAAACCTGTAATCCGTAAAAAAGGTGCAAAAGGTTCTGGAGTGGTGAATTCTACTGTACGTGCATCAAGTTGACGAACAGTTGGTAACGCTCTACTTTCGCCAATACGCAAGATATCCCTAGTATCAGTGGGAATTGCTTCGTTAAGATAAACGCTGTTGTAGGTAAAATCTACATCATCAGCAGTTAATGGTTCTCCGTCAGACCACCTTAGTCCTTCGCGTAACGTAAAGGTAATTCTCAGGTTATCTTCAGCAATCTTCCACGATTCGGCTAAAGCTGGTTCAACTGCACCAGTCAGCGGATTCTCTGTGACTAAACCGTCGTAGGTCAAACCAAAAATATTTGGGGACTCTTGATTCAGCGCATAGTTAAAAGTTTTCGGATCGCTTAAGACACTAACTACGATTTGTGGAACTTGTGCGGCTACTGTTTCAAAATTAGCAGGATTGCAACCCGAAAGCGCGATCGCTAAAACAAAACTCAACCCAATGGCAACCCAACGACGTAAAATACTTGGTATTGTAGCGTTCATCCTTCACCCTGCAAATTCATAAGTAGGCATACCTGAAGTATTCGTAGTGAGGCTAAATAAGTCTCCTGAATAAAAGCTTTTTTGAATTTCTTCCTCACTCAAACCGACTGACGCAGTTGTAATATAAAGTGTTGCTAAATCTTGATTACCAAAAACACAACACGTAGGGCGCTGCACAGGCATAGAAATCCGCGCCATCTCTTTTCCTATCGGATCAAACTTAACAACACACCAGCCATCCCAAATCGCCGACCAAACACATCCATCGCGATCTACCGTCAAGCCATCAGGAACGCCAGAATCAATATCAATCTCAGCAAACACGCGCTGATTACTAACATTGCCATTGTCTAAATCAAAGTCGAATGCGTAAATCTTTTTTAAAGGCGAGTCAGTTAAATAAAATGTATTTTGATCGGGACTCCATCCAAGTCCATTTGATACCGTTAACCCTGTTAAAAGAACGTGCAAAGAACCATCAGGATCGTAGCGAAACAACCGCGCTTTATTGCCACTTGTAGACATTGAACCAAACCAAAAACGCCCTGCTGCATCACATTTACCATCATTGAGGCGAATATCTGATGGTTTCTCTTTTTCAACCTCAATAATCGGTGTCACTTCACCATTACTAGTATCTAAAAAAGCCAATCGATGGCGCAGCGCCATAATAAAACGGTCTGTTCCTGCTGGTGCAATACAACCAACAACTTCACCCACATCAAAGAATTTTTGTTCGCCTGTTTTTGGATCGAATTCGTGAACTCGGTGATTGTAAATATCAACCCAGTATAGTAATTGCTTTTGTGAATGCCAACAAGGACCCTCCCCTAGCCTTGCTCTAGCCGTGAGAATGTTTTTAGGCGATTCATTAACAAAATTTACCATAGCGATCGCACCCTCTGACCTCTGCACTTAAGCCTGTTGAAGTAATGCTACTGCATACGCGGCGATTCCTTCTTCTCTGCCTACGGGACCTAATTTTTCATTTGTTGTTGCTTTAATTCCAATTTGATCGGGTTGTACTGCTAAAACTTCTGCAAGGCGCGATCGCATTTGTTGAATATGCGGTTTTAATTTTGGACGTTCCGCGACAACTACCGAGTCTATATTGCCAATTTGCCAGCCGCGATCGCCGATGAATTGATTTACTTTTGCAAGTAAAACTAAACTATCTGCACCTTTCCACTGCGGATCAGTTGGTGGAAAATACAACCCAATATCACCCAAACTCAAAGCACCTAGCATCGCATCCATAATCGCATGAGTAAGGACATCAGCATCACTATGTCCGAGCAAACCGCGATCGTGTGGAATTTCAACACCACCCAAAATCAAACGCCGATCAAAGCTTAATTGATGAATATCGTAGCCGTTACCAATCCGAATGTTCATGAGCGCAGTTATAAAAACCCTCTTTTAGTAACGATACATCAGTTGTTAATTAGTAATAGGTAGTTGGTAATTGACAAGAGTAGAGTAGTTATTGATTATCTGTTAGCTTTAGCGATCGCATTCAAGTTCTCACCCTATTACCAGTGACCGATGACCTATTACCTGTCTATATCTGATTGCGATTTGATACTTTCCAACCATTCAGCATAGAGATCGGGGCGGCGATCGCGCGTACGTTCAATTTGTTGTTCATAGCGCCACCGTGCAATTTTTTCATGATTTCCTGAACGCAACACATCAGGCACTTTCCACCCGCGAAACTCCGCCGGACGTGTATATTGTGGATAGTCTAACAACCCAGCTTCAAAACTTTCGGCTTTGAGTGATTCAACTTTACCTACTGTTCCAGGAAGTAACCGCGTGACGCCATTAATTAACGCTAGTGCCGGAATTTCGCCTCCAGTCAGCACAAAATCACCTAAAGAAATCTCTCGCGTGACTAAATGCAGTACTCGCTCATCGACACCTTCATAATGACCGCAAATGACGACTAATTGCTCGTATGTCGCTAAGTCTTGAAGTAAAGGTTGCTTCAATGTTTGACCTTGGGGAGTCATCAGAATAACCTCCCGTCGAGGTAAAGTGGGTAAAGATTCAATCGCCGCAAAGATGGGTTCAGGCTTTATCAACATTCCCACACCACCACCATAAGGTTCATCATCAACTTTGTGATGCTTATCTGTTGTAAACTCGCGGGGATTGATTAAGTTAACTGTGGCAATTTGTCTTGCTAAAGCTTTCCCTAACAATCCTGACTTCAGGGCAGAGCAAAAAAAATCTGGAAACAGAGTAACTATATCAAATCGCACAGTAATCCAGTAAAGAAACAGCTAATTTGATGAATTAGTTAGTGACTAGTAGCTAGTGGCTAATGGTACAGGTGGGATGCCTGTGACTTCTGTAACTTAATGTTTTAGCTAAAAGTTTTTCTAATTGCTTAAATTATGTTTAAATATTTTCACATCTTGCGGATTATTATTAAAGATTCAGGGTTAAAAATTGCTCGACTTAGGAGCAATCCTCAGCAAAGCAGTTGCTTATCAGACCTGTTCGTACTTGTGGTGCAGCAATGAGCGATCGCGGGCGTCTGTTGAGCATCAGATCGCGGATGCGATCTGAATTCACTGATCTGCGGTCGGGTTTAAGTTCCCTGAGGCTGAAAAGAGGAAGACACATGGCGCAATTAGAAGCTCAATTGCTAGAAATGAGAAAGCCCCAATCTACTACAACCGCCGTATTGATTATAGGTGGTGCTGAAGACAAAGTTCACGGCAGAGAAATATTACAAACGTTTTTTAACCGCGCTGGCGGACAAAATGCCCACATCGCGATTATTCCCTCAGCTTCACGCGAACCAGCCATCATTGGTAACAGATACATGAGTATCTTTGAAGAAATGGGAGCTAAGCAAATTGAGCTACTAGACATTCGCGAGCGACAGCAGTGTGAAGATCTTAATGTCCAAAAGTGTTTAGAAACTTGCACCGGAGTATTTTGGACTGGTGGAGATCAACTTCGTTTATGTGGTGTATTAGCTGATACTCCCGCAATGGAGACAATTCGCCAGCGCGTACAGTGCAACGAACTAACATTAGCTGGAACGAGTGCCGGAGCCGCCGTAATGGGTCATTATATGATTGCGGGTGGTGGCAGTGGCGAGTCGCCAAATCGTTCCTTGGTTGATTTAGGAACAGGCTTAGGGATTATTCCTGAGTTGATTGTCGATCAACACTTTCAAAACCGCAACCGCATGGCACGCTTAATTAGTGCGATCGCTTGCTATCCAGATCGTTTGGGTATTGGTATTGATGAAGATACCTGCGCTTTGATAGAAAGTGATGGAACTTTACAAGTGATGGGGAAAGGAACTGTCACCGTAATTGATCCTGGTGAAGTAACACATACTAATTACAGTGAAGTTACAGCTACCGAACCTTTGAGCCTACATAACTTACGTCTACACATTCTCGGTTATGGCGATCGCTATCACTTGTATAAGCGCAAAGTTTTATCTACGAGTCATCTCCAGAAGTAATTGGAGTTACTGTGGCACTATCATTAAGTAAGTTATAACTTCCTACCATAGATAGCTGACAAACTGTTCTCAATGAACAGTTTCCTGCTTACGCACAAGTGGAAACTAGATTATTGGATGCGAATTCAAGAGCGCACATGAGAATCCTCAAAATCCAGACATTACGCGGTCCCAATTACTGGAGTATTCGACGGCACAAGCTAATCGTCATGCGATTAGACTTAGAAGAGTTAGCTGAGAAACCTTCCAACGAAATATCAGGCTTCTACGAAGGATTAGTCGAGGCACTACCAAGTCTGGAATCACACTTGTGTTCGCCTGGCTGTCATGGTGGTTTTTTGATGCGGGTGCGTGAAGGCACAATGATGGGGCACATTATCGAGCACGTCGCCCTAGAATTACAAGAACTTGCAGGAATGCCCGCAGGATTTGGTCGGACAAGAGAAACGGGAACTCCTGGAGTGTATCAAGTTGTCTTTGAGTACCAAGAAGAGCAAGCAGGACGTTATGCCGCCAGGGCAGCAGTGCGCCTTTGTCAAAGCATTGTTAATAAAGGGTACTATCTCCGACAAGAACTTGAGCAAGACATCGAAGACCTTAGCGAACTACAGCGCGATGCCGCACTAGGACCAAGTACCGATGCGATTGTCCAAGAAGCCGAAGCACGAGGTATGCCTTGGATGTCGTTGGGAACGCGCTTTTTAATTCAACTCGGCTACGGTGTCCATCAAAAACGCATTCAAGCGACGATGACAGCCCAAACAGGAATTTTGGGAGTTGAACTTGCCTGTGACAAAGAAGGAACAAAACGGATCTTAGCAGATGCAGGTGTGCCAGTTCCTAGAGGCACAGTGATTAACTATTTTGATGAACTTGAAACTGCGATCGCGGATGTTGGCGGCTACCCGATTGTAATTAAACCTCTTGATGGCAATCATGGTCGAGGGATTACGATTGATATTCGTAATTGGGAAGAAGCTGAAGCGGCTTATGATGCAGCACGAGAGGTGTCACGGTCAATTATTGTTGAACGATACTATACTGGTCGCGACCACCGCGTTTTAGTTGTTGATGGTAAAGTTGTAGCTGTAGCAGAACGCATACCTGCCCACGTTGTCGGTGATGGTGCGAGTACAATTGAAGAACTTATTAAGCAAACGAATCGCGACCCGAATCGCGGTGAAGGACACGATAATGTTCTGACTCGCATTGAACTTGACCGCACTAGCTACCAGCTTTTAGAACGACAGGGGTATACTGTTGATACTGTGCTACCTAAAGATGAAATTTGCTATCTGCGCGCGACAGCAAACTTAAGTACTGGTGGCATTGCTGTAGACCGTACTGACGATATTCACCCCGAAAACGTTTGGTTAGCACAGCGAGTCGCTAAGGTTATTGGTTTAGATATTGCAGGAATTGATATTGTCACAGAAGACATCACGCGTCCTTTGCGTGAAGTTGATGGCGTGATTGTGGAAGTTAATGCTGCCCCTGGGTTTAGAATGCACGTCAGCCCTAGTCGCGGAATTCCTCGCAATGTTGCGGGGGCTGTATTAGATATGCTGTTTCCTCCCGAAAAACCCAGCCGCATTCCCATTTTAGCGGTGACTGGTACCAATGGTAAAACGACAACAACACGACTACTCGCCCATATTTTCAAACAAACAGGTCAGGTTATCGGTTATACAACAACTGACGGGACATATATTGGCGACTACTTAGTCGAACCAGGTGATAATACAGGTCCGCAAAGTGCGCAACTGATTCTACAAGATCCGACTGTGGAAGTTGCTGTATTAGAATCGGCACGCGGAGGCATTTTACGCTCAGGGTTAGCATTTGATGCTAGTAACGTTGGCGTCGTGTTGAATGTTGCTGCCGACCATCTAGGCATCGGCGACATTGACACCATCGATCAAATGGCACACCTGAAGAGTGTCGTTGCTGAAGCTGTCTTACCTAATGGTTATGCTGTATTGAATGCAGATGACGTACGCGTGGCTGCGATGCGCGATCGCGTCAAATCACAAGTTGCTTTCTTTACCATGAGTCCTGACAATGAACTGGTGAAGCAGCACACTCAACAAGGTGGATTAGCCGCAGTTTATGAAAACGGTTACTTATCAATTCTCAAAGGTGATTGGACACTACGCATCGAACAAGCAGTGAATGTACCGCTGACAATGGCAGGTAAAGCACCGTTTATGATTGCTAATGCCTTAGCCGCTAGTTTAGCCGCTTTTGTGCAAGGAGTCTCGATTGAGCAAATTCGCGCTGGGTTGACTACATTTAAAGCCTCGGTGAATCAAACACCAGGACGCATGAATCTATTCAATTTAGGTCGCTATCATGCACTCATTGACTATGCTCATAATCCTCATAGTTATGAAGCATTAGGTGGTTTCATTCGCAATTGGACTGGTGAGAGAATTGGCGTCGTTGGTGGACCAGGCGATCGCCGCGATGAAGATTTTATTACACTCGGTAAACTCTCTGCCGGAATTTTTGATCGCATTATTATCAAAGAAGATGATGATACTCGTGGGCGATCGCGTGGTTCAGCTGCTGAACTTATCCTCAAAGGTATCATGCAAGTCAAGCCTGATTGCCCTTACGAGTCAATTTTGGACGAGACAACTGCGATCAATAAAGGACTAGATAGCGCCTCTGACGGCAGTTTAGTTGTCATCTTACCTGAAAGTGTAACGCGGGCAATTAGCTTAATTGAAGCGCGTCGCCCTGTTGGAGATGATATCCAACAACCAAATGAGAATTCAACAGCAGATACGCAAATTAGCGTACAATCTTCCGTTGCTAATCAGTTGTAAGCTTAGCGAATAAATTCGCGGATCTCTTGCATGAACGCTTAGCGAATAAATTCGCAGCTAAACAAGCTAAGTCCACGGAGGTGGACTTACTGTTAAAACTCTTATATTAGTGTGCGCTCGTCAACTTCGTTGATGTAGCCTCGACTTCAGTTGCAAGGCATCTGTAATTTACGATTTGAAGTGCAGGCTTACGTAGCGTCCTCTGACCTTTGACCCCTATCTATCACGATCTTGCTCGACACCATCTTCAGATCCTTTTAACTCTTCTTTAAAGCCACGCAAGGTTTTACCCAAGGCACTACCCATCTCTGGAATCTTTTTAGGACCAAAGATCAATATTGCAGCTAAAGCAATAACACCCACCTCTGGCCATCCTAAACCAAACATATTTGCCTCCTGGAATCCTTCCTGAATTACTATAAACAGGAAGCGAACCTTTTTTGTATTATTACACCTACTCTTTGATAACTGGCATAGCCAACCAGTCGCTAAGTTCTTGAGCTAACCAATCGATTTCTGGTTCAGTGAGTACGCGATCGCCTAATTCATATTTTTGGGTTCCCACCCAGATATTAATTTGTGGCTTGATCTCAACGAGATCGCCCTCACTATTTTTGACCATGCTCATGAATTTGGATGTACGTTCTAATTTCGTAATATTCTGGATACCAGCAACACGCGGACGACGATACTGCCAGCCTAATATTTCGTGACTGAGCAAAATTTGTTTTTGATCAACTCTCAACCGGACACGTCGAAATAAGTTAGAGACGATTTGCCACACCATTCCTGCGCCTGCGCCCCAAAATGGTAGAGAAAATAGGGTAAAAAATAGATTAACAGGAAAAGGTGCGGCAACAACAGTAAAACCCGTCCACATCACAACAAAGGAATTCCAAGCAATTGCAAATAAAGTTAAGCCTACAATTTCAGGGCTAAATCCTTTCGCAGGCAGTGTAATGTCTAGAAGGTTGGCATCCTTATACAATGAAACTTTGCTATCAAATGGCTTGCCAACTGTTAAAGCAGCATCAATTGGCTGATGCAGTGCTTGTAAAGCTTGTTTAGCAGACAAGAAGCGGCGATCCAAGCTAGGTTCGGTCATGCGCCTTAACCATCTTGTAAAAGTAGGGCTAAGCGTTGTGACTTGCTCAAATTGAATTCGTCCATCGCGGTGTGGTAAATCAGCTGGGTGTGTCCCTGTGACTAACGCCATGAGAGTAGCGCCTAAACTGTAGAGATCCGATGCTGGAACTGCGCGATCGCCAAATTGCTCTGGTGGCATATAACCATAAGTCCCAACTACCGTCATTGTTCCACCTTCACGAGCAGCAAGTGTTTGTACTGAACCAAAATCAACAAGATAAACACACAAATGATTTTCTGATCGTGTCAAGAGAATGTTACTTGGCTTAATATCGCGGTGAATGACTGGAGGTTGATGGCTGTGGAGATAAATCAGAATTTCTAAAAGTGCTGTAGCAATTTGCTGGACATCAACTTCGTTAAATACTATTCCTTTCCTTAAATGTTCCTCTAAAGACTTTGCTGGAAGATAAGTTTGGACGAGGGCAAATCCTTTAAATTGTGCTGAATCAAGCTCAAAATAATCTAAGTAACGCGGAATTGCTGGATGCGTAACGGTCTTTAAAATTTCTGCTTCTCGCCCAAATAGCTTTAAATCGTCCCATTCAAAATCATGACTAAACGACAGTAACTTCACAACAACTAAATTTTGAGTTGTTAAATCGCGGGCTAATAGCGTCCGGCGTCCAGATTTTTTTGCTAGTTGTTGTTGCACTTCGTAGCGATCGCCTAATATCTGAGCCATGTACTGCATGCTGTTGTGAGCGTATACAGCTGTTATAGCTTTGGAAGATCGGCGACTGCAATGGTATCTTTTTCCTATGCCCTCAAAATTATGGCCTTACCTCACTCCAGGGATTTCTGATGAGTTATTTGAACGCCTACCAGGAATTCCCCTCAGTAAACGCGAAATCCGGCTATTACTGATAGCACAGTTACGGATTCAACCCAATTCAGTTTTATGGGATATTGGTGCAGGAACCGGTACAATTCCTGTAGAAGTGGGATTGCTGTGTCCTCACGGACGCATAATTGCTGTTGAGCGCGATGAAGAAGTGGCAAATTTAATTCGTCGTAACTGCGATCGCTTTGAGGTCAAGAATGTCGAAGTTGTCGAAGGTAGCGCCCCAGAATGTTTATCACACTTACCCCACCCTCCCCATCGCGTATGTATAGAAGGTGGTCGTCCAATTAAAACTATCTTGCAAGAAGTCTGGCAATATTTGTTACCTCAAGGTAGAGTAGTTGCCACAGCAAGTAATCTAGAAACTCTGTATGCTGTATCTCAGAGCTTTGCACAATTGCAGGCTCGTAATGTTGAAGTTGTCCAGTCTGCTGTTAATCGTTTGGAATCGCGGGGTTTTTCCCAAAGTTTTGCTGCCGTCGATCCAATTTTTATTCTTAGCGGTGAAAAGTTAGACTAAAGCCAATTATTTAAACATTATTGGATAAAAAATATAGAGAATTCAAGAGATACAGGAGAATAAACTATCATTTATCCTCTCACTCCTCGCCCCTCGCCCCTCACTCCTATCTATGCCCTGGTCTCGAATTGTTAGTGGAATCATTGCGATCGCGATCGCCCTCACCGGAAGTATCTTGGGAGGGTGGTATTTTACGGTCATGTTTGCCGTCATTGTCTATTTAGGTCAGTTGGAATATTTCCAGCTTGTCCGTGCTAAAGGAATTGCCCCCGCTGCTAAAACAACTTTGGCGGTTAGTCAAGCTTTGCTCTTTATTGCAACAGTATCATCAACGCTAGCAGATGCAGTTGTGCCAGTGGCAGGAACATTTATCTGTTTTTATTTATTATTTCAGCCTAAACTTGCAACAATTGCTGATATTTCAACTTCAATTTTGGGTTTATTTTATGGAGGATACTTACCAAGTTACTGGGTAAGAATACGAGCGCTGGGAAACGATGCTGTGAGTAATTTGCCTTTTTCTGGATATTTACCTGACACATGGGCAGATTTTCAGAACTTTCCTCCAGGATTAATCTACACACTGCTTGCTTTTTTCTGTATTTGGGCGGCTGATATTGGCGCTTACACCTTTGGTAGATTATTTGGTCGCACTCGGCTTTCAGATATTAGCCCTAAGAAAACAGTGGAAGGTGCAGCTTTTGGCGTAGTTGCAAGTGTTGCAGTAGCTATGGCAGGTGCTTGGTACTTACAATGGCCTTTATGGTCTTTAACAGGACTTGGTTTAGGACTACTAATAGGAATTGCTAGCTTACTCGGAGACTTAACCGAGTCAATGATGAAGCGAGATGCGGGAGTGAAAGATTCAGGGCAATTAATTCCTGGACACGGTGGCATTCTTGACCGTGCGGATAGTTACGTATTCACCGCCCCATTAGTATATTACTTTGTCACCCTCCTGTTACCTCTACTGAAGAGTTGAATCATAATTCTGGGTTGACCTGAGATTTTCTGAGGTTTTCACTCGGTAAAGTCCAGAGATTTGCTGTAAAGACAAATGTGCAGTTCAAAACTACTGTGGTGAATGTAGAACTCTCATACCGTTTCACTTCAAACTTGATGCAAATAGAAGCTTCAGGGGCATATGAGAGCTTGTTTGTATTTCTCATTGAGTGAAATGGTATGTTCCTCAAAAATCTTGCATAGCAAACTTATATGAAAATTAAACAGCTTTTGATGACTACAGTCATCCTAAATAATTCATAGAAATCCCTCTTTGTGTCTTAGCCTAACGCTTGCGGCTAACGCTTTTGCTACACTGATAGTAATTCCTACAGGGAATGTGTTCTTACTGGTAACTTACGGCAAGCCCTTCGGGTTCGCAGTCGCTTCAAGTCGGGCGTTGCCCGTCCAACGCGCTACTCACCGTTATGTGTCTGCGTTTCCAAAAAACCTTACAACTTAAATAGGATCGCTATATCAGAATTTTGGGAGAGTGCGATTACCTACGGTACGCTATGCGAACGCAATTTCTTGAAATGCTTTGCGTAATCAGTATTAGATAGTGTGAAGTCAAACAGAGGGTAACAGTTCACTGAAGAATGACAACAGCAGTGAGCGTAAATTCATCCTTCTAACATACAGTTATCATGTCTTATCCACATCTAGAACTAGTGAGTCATCATCTTTGTCCCTACGCACAACGTGCAGTTATTCTATTGCGCGAAAAGGACATTCCTCACCAGAAAACTTCTATTGATTTAGCCAATCAGCCAGATTGGTTTCGCCAAATTTCACCGCTAGGGAAAATCCCACTACTCAAAGTTGATGCTGCAGTTCTCTTTGAATCAGTGGTTATTTGTGAGCATTTAGACGAAATTACCCCAGGATCGCTTCACCCATCTGATCCGCTGGAAAAGGCAAAACATCGCGCCTGGATTGAGTTTAGTGCCAATATTCTCGTGACAACGGCGTAACTCGTACTTATCGATGCTTGCTCAGCAGCCTAGCAATCTAGTTACACGTTAATAAAGATTGCGCCACATAACAGCTATTTTATCCTAAATTAGGCGGGGAGTGTTGTATGCAAGATGTAGTGATGTCTGCTGAAGAGGCTTTAATACTGCTAGACAAATTATTAGCAGGACAAAAGTTAAAGGATGTCCAGGAACTCGTCTTTCGTTACTCCTGGCAAGGGTGGACTTATCCTAAAATTGCGGCACACGCTGGCTATGATACAGGACACATTCGTGATGTCGGTTCTCATCTATGGCAACAACTGACACAAGCATTGGGAGAGCAAGTCACAAAAAATAACCTCCAAGCAGTATTGCGGCGACAAATACAACACGTCACAATTTCTAAAGAAGCGATCGCCCTGACACACAAAAAATCTCAACATTGGGGAGAAACAATCGACGTTTCTGTATTCTATGGTCGCAGTGAGGAACTGGCATTATTGCAGCAGTGGGTGACTCAACGCTGCCGATTAGTGACAATCTTGGGTATGGGCGGTATTGGTAAAACGGCACTCGCAACGAAGTTAGCGACTCAAATTCAAGATCAGTTCGATGTTTTGATTTGGCAATCTTTACGCGATGCGCCGCCTGTTATAGAAATTCTCACCCAGCTACTCCAATTCAATCAGCAGGACACATTACCTGAAACTTACGAAGCTCAACTATCACTATTATTGGAGTATCTACGCAACTCGCGGTGTTTAATTGTCTGGGACAATGTAGATGCAATTCTCAGTGATGGACGCGCTGGACAGTATCGCGAAGGTTACGAAGGCTACGGCGAGGTTATCAGGCGTGTAGGTGCAGAACTTCATTCAAGTTGTCTTTTGCTGACAAGTCGCGAACAACCGAAAACTTTAACAGCGTTAGAAGGAAATCTTTTACCAATTCGCAGTTTATCTTTAACTGGTTTAAGTACAGCGGAAGTGAAAGAAATTTGTCAAAGTAATGATTGTTTTTGCACTTCAGAAATAGATTGGCAGCAACTACAAGCAAGTTATGCAGGAAATCCTTTAGCAATCAAGATTGTGGCAACAACTGTCCGCGACTTATTTGATGGAAGTGTAACAGAGTTTTTAGCACAAGAGGCGATCGCATTTGGTGATATTAGTGCGTTACTAGATGAACAGTTTCAACGTTTATCTGAGTTAGAAAAACAGGTAATGTATTGGCTGGCAATTAACCGCGAGTGGGTTACTTTGGCAGAACTGCGCGAAGATTTTGTGCCGAGAATCTCGCAATCGAAATTATTAGAAGTCTTGCTATCTTTAAGGCGGCGATCGCTGTTAGAAAAAACAAATGGATTATTTACTCTACAGCCTGTTGTCATGGAGTATGTGACTGAACAGCTAATTGAGCAAAATCGTGCAGAAATCATAACACAGCAACTTAAGCTATTCTTGAGCCATGCCTTAATTAAAGCGTCTTCCAAAGACTACATTCGCGAAAGTCAAACACGAATTGTTCTTGCACCACTCGCAGCTAGATTAATTGCTGATTTAGGCTCTCTTCAGCAAGCAGAACATCAACTAAGCAATATTATTGTGCAGATGCGATCGCCACCCTGTTTAGTAGGATACGGTGGTGGTAATGTCATTAATCTCTTACGTTACTTACAAGTCGATCTTTGTGGTTATAATTTCTCGTATTTGCAAATCTGGCAAGCTTATCTTGTTGGTGCTAACTTACAGCAAGTGAACTTTTCTGGTGCAGACTTAGATAAATCGGTTTTTACAGGTGTTTTAAATAGTGCTTTATCAGTCACATTTAGTCCTGATGGTAGCTTGTTTGCAATGGGCAATGCTGATAGTAAAGTACGAATATGGCGCACTGCTGACTACACAGAAGTATTGACTTGTGAAGGACACAAAAGTTGGGTGATTTCAATTGCGTTTAGTCCTAATGGATACTTGGCGAGTGCAAGTTTTGACCAAACAGTGCGAATCTGGGATTTAGCGACAGGTGAATGTCTTCACGTACTACAAGGACATACAGGTTGGGCACACGCGATCGCTTTTCATCCTCAAGGTCATCTTTTAGTTACAGGTAGTTTTGATTGTACGCTCAGAGTATGGGATGTCTCTACTGGCGAATGCTTACAAATCCTCCAAGGACATACAAATCACGTCACAGCCGCAGCATTTAGTCCCGATAGTTGTTTATTAGCCAGCAGCAGCTACGATCAGACTGTGAGGTTTTGGGATCTCAACAGTGGAGAAGTCATCAAGGTTTTACAGGGACACGGGCATTGGGTAAGATCGATTGCGTTTAGTCCTGACAGTCAAGCGATCGCCAGTAGTAGTTGGGATCGTACGCTCAAGTTATGGAATGTCAACACTGGTAAATGTCTCACGACATTAGAGGGACACAGCGAACCCGCAGCATCAGTTGTTTTTAGTCCTGATGGGACGATGCTTGCAAGTGGTAGCTACGATTGTACGGTGAAGTTATGGCATGTCGCGACGGGACAATGTCTAAAAACTTTGCAAAAGCATTCCGGCTGGATTTGGTCAGTTGCATTTCATCCTGATGGTCAAACTTTAGCGAGTGGTAGTTTTGATAACACAGTAACTTTGTGGGACATGAATACAGGGCGATCGCTGCGCACACTGCAAGGCAATAGCGCAAGTATTAAATCGATTGCATTTAGTCCTGATGGTCAGTTTTTGGCGAGTGGTAGTGATGATACAACAATTAGGTTATGGCACGTCCAGTCGGGAGAATGTATTCAATCGCGTTCAGGACATGATAGTTGGGTGTGGTGTGTCGCATTTAGCCCTGACGGTCAAACTTTAGCTAGCACTAGTAACAACGGCACAATTAAGTTATGGAATACTACTACAGGTAAACTTCAACGGATTCTCCAAGGTTTTCAAAGTCGTGCTAATACAGTATTTTCGGCAGTTTTTAGTCCTCTTGGTGACATCATTGCTAGTTGTGATAATGACCGTACGATCAAATTATGGGATATCCGCACGGGTGAATGTCTGAAATTGTTATCTGGTGATTGTCGGGCTTGGGCGATCGCGTTTAGCCCTGATGGAAACATGTTAGCTAGTGGTCACGATGACCAAACTATCAAGTTGTGGAACTTAGAAGGCGAGTGCGTAGCAGCTTTAGTCGGACACACAAGTTTAGTTTTTGGGGTTGCGTTTAGTCCTGATGGCGAAGTGATTGCAAGTGCAAGTGACGACAAAACTGTCAAGTTATGGAATAGGCATGGCAAGTGTTTGCACACCTTACAGGAACACAAAGGTGTCGCTTGGAGTGTTACGTTTAGCCCTCAAGGTAAGATTTTAGCTAGCGGTAGTCACGATAAAACAGTGAAATTATGGGATGTTGACGCAGGTGTGTGCCTTAAATCCTTAAGTGGACATTTAGGTGAAGTGTGGGCGATCGCGTTTAGCTCTGATGGAAATATGTTAGCGAGTGGTGGAACAGATCAAACAATTAAACTCTGGGATGTTGCCACTGGCAAGTGTATCAGAACATTACCAGTACCTAGAATCTATGAAAAAATGAACATTACAGGTGTCACAGGCTTAACTACAGCACAAAAATCAAGCTTGCAAGCATTAGGAGCTGTAGACTTTGAGAGTTTTGAATTTTAAGTTTTGTTAGCGTAGCGGTGCCTTAGCGCGTTTTGAATTAAAAGAAGTGTTATGACTCATAACTCAACACCACTAGGGTGCAGATGATTGATCTCTACTACGACGAAGTGTATCGCGTAAACCATTTTGACTAGGGCTAGAAGGAGCAGCTTGCTGTGGTTGAGACTGTTGACGTTGACGCCGTAGGGACTGTCTTACATTCGATTGATTTTGAGGTGCTGGTGATGCAGCTTCGACTCGTCGTCGTCTTTGTGGCGTTGGCTCATTAGCACGGCGTGGTGGAGTTTCTACACGTCGTTGTTGAGTTGCTGCTCGTTGGGGGCGTTGTGGTGCTGGCGAGGCTGGTGGTTTTTGAGTTGCTGCTTGTTGGGGGCGTTGTGGTGCTGGCGAGGCTGGTGGTTTTTGAGTTGCTGCTTGTTGGGGGCGTTGTGGTGCTAGCGAGGCTGGTGGTTTTTGAGTTGCTGCTTGTTGAGGGCGTTGTGGTGCTGGCGAGGCTGGTGGTTTTTGAGTTGCTGGTTTCTTCTGTGAAGCTTGCCGCTGTCTGCGTTCTCGTAACTGACGCGATCGCTGCGATCCTTCTAAAGCAAAATCAACTTTAGCAGAAACTCCTTGTCTACCTTCTTGTGTGGAATTAAATTTCCAGTCTCTTGCTGCTCGTACGGCAGCTTCATCTAGCTCTCTATTACCGCTCGAACGAGCCACTTGCACATTGGTGACATTGCCTTTAGCATCAACGTCAACTTTGACTTCGGTTCTTCCTTCAACTCCTTGACGCCTAGCACGTTCAGGATACTTGGGTTTACTACAATCGCGACAAGCTAAACGACCCGAACCAGAATCAGTATTACTACTCGGAGCGCTAGGTGCAGGTGCAGTAGGTCTTGGAGTTGAGCCAGTAGCTACTGTGGTATTTGCTGGCTGGCGAGGAGTACTCGGAGCAGTTGATCTTGCTGTATTTGTCGTTGCAGGGGGAGCAGTTGGCGCTGTATTACTAGGGCTTGGCTGCTGAGTAACACTGGGAACAGGAACCGTTGATGCTGCTCGTGTTTCGCTTAGTGAGCGCAATTCTGCAGTGAGTTGCTCATTGGGTTGCACTGGTTGTGGTGCTGGGCTAGCCGCTGGGGCAGTGGGGATAGGAGATGGTGGAGCAACTGGTTGTGGTGTTGCTGCTACTGGTGGTGCTGGTGATGATTGTGGCTGAGGCGCAGGTTCTGGTTTAGTATTTTCTACAGGTTTTGGTGGCGTTTGTGGCTGAGGCGCAGGTTCTGGTTTAGTATTTTCTACAGGTTTTGGTGGCGTTTGTGCCTGCTGTGCGGGTTGTGGCGGTGGGGGAGCGATTGTTGTCGCCGCAACTGGTGGCGGAGTTACTGGTTCAGGTTTAGGTGGTTCAACTTCAGGTTTTTGCTCAGGTTCTGGAGTTGGAGGATCGACCAACACGACTTCAATTGGCTCTTCTTCTAGTTCTGCTGTGCGATTCCAAATATTATCAATCGTTAAGCTCAATACTCCAACATGCAATGCTAATGACCCAATCAAGCTATATGCCAAAAAAGACTTAAGTGACTTGATTTCTCTCTCTCGCTGCGCGATAGCAATGTTGGAAACACTCATATTTTATTGCTACTAGTTCTCACTAGTTTTCTAGATTAATGCTTTAGGCTACTCCTGTCAAGTCAACCAACACAGCAGTTTAAAATTGTCAAACATCTGCTTATTTGTTCAGCAATTACAGCAATAGTTCCTTATATTCTTTCTTAGTTAAACAAGCATGAAGCGATGAAATGAAGCCTCACATCCATTATAAAGTTCTGAGTTTGACTTCTTGTCTTTTGACAAAACTGAGTTTTTACTAAAAAAATTAATAGTGCTATGACAATTGTGTAACAAAGTTAAAACTATTTTTCATTTGGTTTATTTTACTATTGAGAAGTTATATCATTTTTGCTAAAAGCAACAAGACTCAAGCTTGACTTGATGAACTTAGAGACAATACATGGGAATAAGTAATCTATTTGCAGCGGGCGGCATAGTGATGTGGCCGCTGCTAGGGTTTTCTATACTAGCGATCGCGCTAATAATCGAGCGGATTGCTTTTTGGGCAAGAATTAATCGTCGTCAAAGTCGAGTGGTGCGAGATGTATTGAATCTTTACCGTAAAGATAATGTAGTCGGTGCTATAGATAAATTGAAGCAAAATGCTGATTTGCCTATGGCGCGGATTTTTTTAGCAGCACTCGAACTTGAACAACCAACTCCCGAAGAATTTCGTCTTGCCCTCGAAAGTGAAGCCCAAGCAGAAATTCCACACCTCAAACGGTTTAATACGGTATTTGACACAATTATCAGTCTCTCTCCACTTCTAGGGCTTTTAGGAACAGTTTTGGGTCTAATTAATTCATTTGCTTCGCTTAATTTGGGCGATCTTGGCGGTACACAAACAGCGGGTGTCACTTCAGGTATCAGTGAGGCATTAGTGTCAACAGCTGCGGGACTCGTAGTTGCCATTTTCACGCTGTTTTTTGCTAATACTTTTCGCGGACTTTATCAACGTCAAGCAGCGTTGATCCAAGAATATGGCGGACAAATGGAATTACTCTATCGCCGTAACTACGAACAGAGGGAGATAACTTATGCGCCTGCCAGATGAACCAGAAAGTCCTGCCACAATCAACATCGTACCGATGATCGATGTGATCTTTGCAATTTTGACGTTCTTTATTATGTCCACTTTGTTTTTGACGCGATCGCAAGGATTACCAGTCAATTTACCAAAAGCAACGACCACACAAGTACAGCGCTCATCTACAATTACGGTGACATTAGATAATCAAGGTCAGATCGCATTAAATCGTCAACCGGTTGATTTAGCTGCACTAGAAGGAAGAGTTTCTGGCTTAATTGCACCTAATCAAGAAGCTGTTGTTGTACTCAATGCAGACGAACAAGTTAACCATGGTCAAGTCATCGCTGTTATGGATCGAATTCGTCGAGTTCCTGGAGCAAAACTAGCGATCGCTGCACAACGACCGTAAAGTCTTTCTGTGCTTCTTGACAACTATTTTTATTAAGTTTAGATTGATGTCAGGTATTAGCGGTTGATACCTGACTTAGGTGCATTTTAAGGTTGCGCGTGGCAACTCGCCTGCAAGTAGCAGAGAGCAAAACCGCAACTTTATTTTTTTCTGAGAATGCTCGTGTCATTTTGAGAAAGAATGTTTTAGAAATCTCTCTAAATTTGATGACAATGATATGCAATAACTCTGTGCATAAATTCATAAAGGCAGATGCCCTCCGACTCTCTTTGGGGCTACTTAGACAAAGTGTTAAGAGTAGAGTTTTGAGTTCTCAGTTTTGTTAGCGTAGCGGTGCGTTAGCACGTTTTGAATTGAGGAACTTTCCCAACTCTCTTCTCTTAAACTCAACACTCAACACTTCACGACTAACTATTCACTGTGAATTGCTCTTCTTAAGAGTTAAGAGTGCAGCACCACGGTTAATAATGGTAAAAACGCGCAGACAAACCAACTCCAAGACTGTAAGTTTGGTTTTGCTATTTCTTCTGAGTATGATAGCAGCGCATCAATTCTTTGTTCTAAGCGATCGCCAACTTGACTAGAAGCTAATGCAGCACAAAAAACATCTGATTCTAGGACGTGATGACCGACTACCATAAGTAAAGATTCAGCAAGTAGTAGCGGATCGACTTGTTGTGCGGCCCAATGATCTGCACGCAGTTCTCTTAAAACTAATAACTCTTGCCACAACGCATCAGTATTTGGTAGCCAAGCTGTACAATCGCGAATCCAACTAAGCCAGAAAAACCAAAACGTATCTCGATAATGATAATGTGCTTGCTCGTGAGTTAATACAGAA
This sequence comes from Gloeocapsopsis crepidinum LEGE 06123, assembly GCF_015207655.1. Lineage (GTDB taxonomy): Bacteria > Cyanobacteriota > Cyanobacteriia > Cyanobacteriales > Chroococcidiopsidaceae > Gloeocapsopsis > Gloeocapsopsis crepidinum. The sequence goes on from NZ_JADEWN010000042.1 coordinate 37,362, forward strand.
TGCAAATGTGCTGATGAAATTTGCAGTAATCCTTGAGTGACAACTAATTCAGGTTGCCAAAAACCAATTTGTGCAGCAAATAAAGCGTCTGTATCGAGAATCCGAACATCTTTACCTTCAAGGTCTATTTTAGGACATTCTCGCGCGCGTCTAGTCGATTGCCAGCCTTGCCAACCGAGCTTGATGCATAAAATTGCAGCAATTACGAGACACAATGACGCTAGCATGTAGCTCAGCCAGCCTACTCTCAATCCTACCATTTGTCCCTGCGGTCCCATACATAGTACAGCGATCGCTGTCATGAGTAGCAATGTAGGAGGAAATAAGAATAAAAATAAGACACGTTCAAAGCGCTGTTGCCAATTTCCTTCCAATACAGGCAAATATCTTAACGACCAAGCAACTCCTAGCGCTACTAAGATAATGAGTAAGTGCATTACTTCTCCTCCCGTGCTTGACGTGCAGCTTGAATCCGTTGGGCGATCGCTTGTAGTTTTTCCAGACTTGTCTGATCGAGACTATCAGCAAAAGCAGCAACAACCTCAGGATTACCCACAGCCAAAAACCGATGCAACTGATCGTGGGCTTTAATCATTTGCGCTTGCTGTTTGGTAACGAGTGGACGCCAATAGAAAGCTTTTGCTTTTTTATCGCACGCTAACCAACCTTTATCAGTCAAGCGCCTCAGTACTGTGGTAACAGAAGTATAAGCTAATTCGCGATTGGGATCGCTCAAGATGCGATCGTGGACATCTTTAACAGTGACAGAACCAACTTCCCAAACAATATTTAAAATCTCTGTCTCTAATGGACCAAGTGATAGTTGTTTTGGACTGTAGTCAGGCAATGGAGACATATTAGTCTGGATTTTAGATTAACTATTACTAAATCTCTGGTGTGAATTGTAAATGTGCCTTTCGACTAAAGTCGAGGCTACCCAAGCAAAGTGACCTTCGTACACTAAGACAAGGTTTTGGTTAGTAAGTCCACCTCCGTGGACTTTATTTAGCAGCGAATTCATTCGCACTTGCATTCTTTTATTAGATTATCAGTTATTAACTACATCAACTTTCCTTTGACAGGCTGTCTTTTGACGCAAATATTTCTGCCACTTCACAATGAAGTGTCTGGCGCATAGGTTATTGAGGAAACACAAGCATGAAAAAATATTGTCAATTGTCTTACTTTTAGTCATCTGCACTTTCGCTTTGACGCGCCCAGCTTTAGCCGCAGATGCTGCGAGTGGTGCAAAAATCTTTAGTGCAAATTGTGCGGCGTGTCATATGGGTGGGCGTAACGTTGTCGCTGCCCAGAAAACTTTGAAGCAAGATGATTTAGATAAGTACAGCATGAACTCAGCAGAAGCGATTATCAATCAAGTGAAAAATGGCAAAAATGCTATGCCTGCTTTTAAAGGACGTCTCAGCGATCGACAAATTGAAGATGTAGCAGCCTATGTGTTAGAACAGGCAGCTAAAAGCTGGACTTAAGTTGTATTGATTGAATAACGATCCAAAATATACATATCTTGCCCTAAAAATCTACCTTTTGGGGCTTTTTATTAACCACAAGTCATTTAGTAAGGTTGGTGTCGTATGATTACGGGGATTACACCTCACTTCATTATTCTAATAATCTGCACTAATATCTTTTTTGGGACACCGCAAGCTACACTAGCACAGTCATTAGAGTTAGTTGCGACTTTCCCATTGTTCCAGCAAGGAATTGAAGAACTTGTTCGAGGTGAATACACCGAAGCGATTTATCACTTATCCCAAGTGATTCAGTATCAAGATAATTTTGCTCCAGCTTATAGTCATCGAGTTTAGCCCACCTACAGTTAGAACAGTACCATCAGGCAATTCAAGATTGTCGCCAAGCAACAATTTTATCTCCTCACAGTACAGAAGCTTACTTACATCAAGGGTTAGCTGATCACCGACTTGGTAATTATCCAAGTGCGATCGCATATAATCAAGCTTTGTGTCAAATTACTATACCAACGAGTGGCAAGTTGCAAGTATTAGCTAAAGGCTAACAGCTAAAAGCTCATCGCTTTAGTACGACAGCCTGTCTTTTGACTACAAACACCACATCAATTAGTTTAATTCAGGCAATCTGCGATGCATAAGATGTTTCCAAAAGTGCGATCGCTGTCATGTTCTTTGGTGTGAGACGTTTGAGATAACAAAAGTGAAATTACCAATTTCTTTATTTTGGATTACATTACTCAACTTAGTGACAACTTTTGCCTTGACTGCTGTGGCAGAAGAAACACAGCAAACCTCAAATAATACTGTATCTAAAATAACTTTACTCAAACTTTTACGACAATATCGGTCTAATATCCCTCAACTTAGTGAAATCAAACATTCACATACAAGGGCAGAATTATTGACTCAGCAGCGACCAACAATTGATAGTCCATCCGAACCAATCATTGTAGATGATGAAATTTTAATTGAAGTAGAAGGCATAAGAGACACTTTTCCTACTACCTCAACTCCCATTTACGAAATTACTGAAGAAGAGATTCAAAGGCAAAGACCTAATAGTTTAGCCGAAGTCTTACGTAACTTACCAGGTTTTGCGATTAATGATGTTGGCTTTGGTGCAGATATTCACACAGGGACATTTTACCGAGGAAATTCAATTAATCAATCAGTCTTTCTTCTCAACGGTAGACCAATTAATACCAACATCAGCACCTATCACGGTAATATCGATCTTAATAGCATTCCCGTTGATGCAATTGAGAGAGTAGAACTTTCAAGTGGCACCAGTTCAACGTTGTACGGTTCAGAAGCCTTTGGTGGTGTTGTCAACATTATTACTAAACAGGGATCAGAAATTCCTCGGTTCAATGGTTTAGCAGAATTTGGTTCATACGATCGCTCTAATTATCGTGCCAACTATGGCGGAACTTTTGGTTCTCTGAGGCTAAATTTTGGTTACGAAGATTTCTTTGCTGAAAACCGTTATCCGGTTCCTGAGGGCGCAGCAAATCGCGATGCGGAAGGATTACTGTTTAATGGAGATACTGCAACAAGTAATTATTACGGCAGTGCTGTTTTAGATTTAGATGCCAATAATACACTAAGTTTAGATGCATACATAATTAGTAGTCGTCGCGGTTTACTTTATTTTGGTTTTCCTCTACAACGCGATCGCTTAGACCATGATGTTGTAAATATTGGTTTATCATGGCGAAGTTTACTCAATGGCAGTGAAGATTCAATTTTAAATACAACACTTTCTTATAACCAAGATTACTTTAGTACTTATGGTCCCACACAAAATATTTTCTATCGTCAAGGTATTCTCAATTCACAATCTATTGCAGCACGAGTAGAACACGAATGGCAATTTAATCCAAGAAATAACTTGCGGTGGGGATTAGATTTACGCAACAGATATTTAAATGGTGATGTTTTAAGTACTGATCCTGATAGGATAGCTCTGAACGAAACCGAATATCGTGAAAGGTTTGAAGGTGCTTTATTTGCCTTAAATACCTGGAACATTAATGATACTTGGCAAGCTGAATTAGGACTCAGACAGAATGTTACGAGTGAATACGGAAGTTATCTAAACCCAAGTGTCGGTTTACGCTGGGCTACAAGTCCAAATGTGGCGCTACGCGGTAGCTGGGTTTCTGTACAACGTAACCCTGGCTTAGATCAGTTATATGTCTATGATACTGTTCACAACTGGCTACCAAATCCAGATTTAGAACCCGAAACAGGTTCATCATGGACAGCAGGCATTGATGTCCAATTTGCAACTAATTTGACAGGGCAATTTACGTATTTTGGCAGTAGTTTAAGCGATCGCCTCGGAATTCAGTTTGGACGCTGGGCAAACATTGGTTTAGTCAATACTAATGGTTTAGAAGCAGCCCTAAGGTGGCAAATTGCTCCTCAATGGTCAACATTTCTTAACTACACTTACACAGATGCTAGAATTGCCAGCGGTATTGAAGAAGGATTACAACTCGGTTTTGTCCCTTACTCAGTCGCACAGCTAGGAATTGGTTATCAATCCGAAGGATGGCAAGTCAATTTATTTGCAAGTTATTTCAGCGGTGCGCGTCGGGCGTTCTTCAACACTTCTGGTGTGAATAACACTGATTTTTCTCCATCTTGGCTTAATTTAGATATTGGCGTACGAGTTCCTTTACTTAGTAATCTCGCGCTAACATTGTATGTAGAGAACGTGGCTGATGTTGCTTACGAGAAATCAAACCGGATTTATCATCCTGGAAGGACATATCGTATAGGTATCACCTCTGATTTTTAAGGAAATGTATGCGAGCCAGAATTGAAAATATGGTTCTTTTCCTTCACCGTGAGGATGTGCCAAGTTTTAAAAAAGGTGGCTCGGTAGTACGTAACAGTTATTTTTGGGCGCTACGATCAATTGCTGGTCAAGCTTCGCGGTATCGCGACTGGGAATATGAAACTGAGGTTTGGCTAGCTCTGTGTCGTATGCTATTGTCTTTTTCAGAGTCGGGTTATCTTGGTTTGCAAGAAACAACAATAGAGTTTTCCCTATCTCAAGGTGAAATTCCAGCAGTTTTACGACCTATTGCTACTTGGCAAGAAGAGTAATATATCCGATTCTCTATATATAATGACTCGGTGTTTCTACGTAAGATCTTTACTATGCATGGAATTTAAATAAAGTTTTAAAGAATCCATGCGATCGCACATAGACAGACTTGGTAAATATACGTATATTTTTATACATTATGCTATTGCAATTAATACCGTCATGCCTATTTTAGAAATTCAACGTGCAGAAAAAATTCATGACTATATCCAGAAACTAGAAAAACTCACAAACTTACCACTAAGGAGTTCTCCAGTCATCCTGAGTTCACCGCGTCAACAAATTTCCTTAGAACTTCCTAAGGAAGTTAAGCAATCTTATGAATATGTTGATCAGTTATACGAAGATATTAGCGAACACGAACTACTATTTAAAGCAATTAAAACAGGTTGGGAGTATATTAACTCAGGCTACAAAATTGTTCCTATCAGTAAAGAAGATTATTTCCAACAAATTAATAAATCTTATGTTTTTCAAGTTGCTAAAGAACGAGGTTATAGCGTTAGTGACGATTACTTGAAAGAGCATAAATTTTGCTATGGACAGTATGAAATGTACTATGCTGTCCACGAAATAATGCAACGTAATGCCTTTGACTTTTTATTAAGTAAATCTTATTCTCAAAATTTTATTCATACATACACAAATTGGTATAAGTGTGTTAAATTAATTTCTTCTCAATTTATTATTCCACTTACAAGTACAGTTCAAAAAAATCCGCATATTCTAGATCAATTATGGGTAGTTTCTCATAATATCAATCAACTCCGATTATTAGGGATAGAGATTGTAGGAGAAGGCGAATTTTTGAGTAGAAATCAACGAAAAACAAACAATACTGTGCTCTTAAACCAATTAGGATATGAGATTTATCAAGTTGCCAGTTGGTGGTGTCGCGTAGATCCTTATCGAGTTATTTGTGAATTTCTTAAAGCATCAGGTATTTTTCCAGATGCCACTAAATATCTCATTGGCACTGAACTAAATACGATAGATGAATACGTATGTGGAATTTGTCATGCACCGATGGTAAGGTGGGGTTGGGATTGGATTCAACGCTATCAAATTGGTAATAAAACAGTATTGGCGCATAAAGATTGTGTCGCCCGCAAGCATCATACTGGGCACTAAAGATAACGCGCAATCGCAAAGATCGTGGCACCCAACAAGGCACCAGCAGGAACTGTAATTAACCATGCCATGATGATGCCTTGCACAGTTTTAAATTGAATTGACTTATTACCTTGTACAAGTCCAATTCCAACAACTCCACCAACAAGTGCATGGGAGGTAGAAACCGGAATTCCAATCCGCGAAGCGAGTAAAATTGTCGTTGCAGTAGCAAGTTCAGCACAAAAACCTGCACTCGGTTGCAGTGGAATAATACCTTCTCCAATCGTAGCAATGACTTTTTTACCCCAAACTGCTAATCCTGTAACAATTCCTGCACCACCTAAAACTAAAATCCACAAGGGAATTGTGATTCCATCAACAGGAACAGTATTATTTAAACTAATATAGTTAATTACCGCCAAAGGTGCGATCGCATTACCCACATCGTTAGAACCATGTGCAAATGCAACAAAACACGCACTCAATAGCTGAAATTTAGCTAGCTGTTTTTCGACTTGAATGATATCTTGCTTCACACCATTAAGTTGTTTCCAACTCACCATTGTCAGTGAGATTGCTGCGATCGCACCAATACCAATTGGTAAATCGTGTTTGGGAATATTCCAATGCAGTTGTTCGTGAAAATACGTATAAATTGGTTGACTAATTTTTGGTAATACAATAACACCAAAAACACTCAAAAGTGCAGTACTTAACCAAGGAATCCACTCATTTAACTGTTGGATAGAATTTTGGCGATCGAGAATTGAGAACTTGATGACACTATAAAACAAAGCTGCAATTGTGCCGCTAATAAGTGGAGTGACAACCCAGGCTAAAGAAATAGTACCAATTAATGACCAATCAATTGCTTGAATCCCAACAGCTACCCAACTAAAGCCTGCGATCGCACCAACAACTGCATGAGATGAAGATACCGGAAAGCCTCGCGATGTTGCAATTTGCAACCATAATCCAGCGGCTAGTAGTACCGAAAACATACCAATTAACAAAACTTGCGGTTCTGCAACAAAAAAAGCCGGATTGACAATTTCAGTTGCTAAAGTTTCTGATACTTCATGACCAAATAGTACAGCACCAGCAAATTCTAGAACTCCAGCAATAATCAAAGCTTGGCGGAGGGTAACAGCTTTTGAACCAACAGAGGTTCCCATAGCGTTAGCAACATCGTTTGCTCCTAAATTCCAAGCAACATAAAATGCCAGTAATGCAGTTAATCCTAGCTGTAGTATCATTTTGCTCTAAGGTTGCTACAAATAAGGAGCAGAGAAGAATACTCTTTTCTATCTATTCAAAACTCAAAACTCAAAACTAACCACTACTCACCTTTGCTTGCGCCAGTGGGGATTAATAAACTCACTTAAGCCTTCACCCAACAAGGATAATCCGACAACAAGTAATGTTAATGCCATTCCTGGAAAAAATGCTGTCCACCAAATGCCAGTAGGTAGTGCTTGTAAAGCTTGACGTAAATCGTGTCCCCATTCAGGAACTCTTGGCGGTAAACCTTGTCCGAGAAATCCTAAACTTCCCAGTGTCAAAATCGCATCAGCAGCATTTAAGGTAAACAATACCGGAACACTTTGAATTACATTCAAGAATAAATATCGCGAAATCACTCGCCAAGTTGATGCTCCCATAGCTTGAGCAGCTTCGACAAATAATTCAGTTTTGACACTGACAGTATGGTTGCGCACAACACGATAATACTGCGGTATGTAGGAAATGCTAATTGCGATCGCTGCATTTAATATTCCTCTGCCCACAACAAACGCCAGTGTAATAGATAGCAACAATCCAGGAAGAGTATAGATTGTATCCATTAAAAACAGCAAAGTGCGATCCAAGCTACCACCCAAATACCCACTCACAAGTCCTAACGGCACACCAATAATCAGACTCAACACTGTAGCAAGAACAACAACTTGCAGCGCTACTTGAGTTCCATACAGCGTTCGAGAAAAAACATCATAACCTTCGCGATTTGTCCCAAACCAATACTGTGCTGAGGGCGGTACATGGCTAGGATTATTCAACGATTCTAGTGGATTTTGAATCCATCCCCAAGCTTGAAACACTGGAGCAAAGATAGCAATCAGCACAAAGATCAGGGTCATAATAAACCCAATGCGCATCAGTTGTCGCGAGACATTGGAATTGCTAGAAGATTTTAAACGCAGCGGAAGTGGATGTTTGGTTACAGCCATCGATGTTTGCACAATGAGCAGGATCTGCTGACCATTTTTACAGAATTGTTCTAATTTTTGACAAGAGTTTGGTGATTGAAATTGCAGTTTCGTCTGTGTCGCCGCGAATTCTATTCGCCCCTCAACGTCTCGAATGATGCGGCGATTGGAAACTCGCACCTACAAAAACAAAGTCCGCCTGCGCGGACTTAAATCAATGGTTCTGACGAACACAATTACAAATTGGCTTCAATCAACTGGCGGTATTGACTCTTTTGTTTGATACCTTTAACTTCCATTAATAGTTCTTGATTTTTGAACAATTGAATGGTTGGTGTTCCAGAGACTCCAGCAGTTTCCGCAATATCACGTTCCTTGTCGATGTCGATTTCAATAAAGTGGATTTTGCCATCGAACTCGTCTACTACTTTATTGAGAATTGGTTTTAATGTGTGACAAGGACCGCATCCAGGGGCAACATACTTAACCATCATTAGGCGATCGCTCTCGTGGAACAATTTCCGTAAAGCATAACCACCTTGATGACGTGTTGCATTTAAATTAAATTCGCCATTCTGCTCCGCTTTGGCTGCTTCGTGAACTAACTCATTATCTAAGTGTAAGTTTTCTCCCTCTTGATGGAATTCTTGAATTAAACCATTAGAAGACAACCACCGTTCAGCTAACATTGCTGCCATACAACCTGAACCAGCCGCTGTAATTGCTTGACGGTATTCATGATCTTGCACGTCACCTGCTGCAAAAACACCCTCAACACTTGTTTCTGGCGAACCAGGCTTAGTGACAATATAGCCTACATCATCGAGTTCAATTTGTCCTTGGAACAGTGATGTGTTTGGTTTGTGACCAATAGCATAAAATAGCCCCTTGGCATGAATTTTGCCTTCTTCACCAGTTTGGGTATTGCGGACTTTTACGCCTTCCATATGCTTTTCGTTCCCAAACACATCTATTGGTTCGGTATTCCAATGCACTTGAATCTTGGGGTTACTCAAAACGCGGTCTTGCATCGCTTTACTTGCCCGCATTTTGTCACTTCTTACCAGCATATGTACTTGCGAACCATACTTGGTAAGGTAAATTGATTCTTCAGCAGCAGAGTCTCCACCACCAACTACCGCAAGTTCAGCACCATGAAAAATAGGTGTTGCACCATCGCAGATTGCACACGCTGAAATTCCTCGACTCCAAAACTCACCTTCGCAGGGTAATCCTAACCGCTTAGCTGTCGCCCCAGTCGCAATCACTACGCTATGCGTTTTAAACTCGCGTTCTTCTGAGCGTACTGTGAATGGACGCTGACTTAGATCAACGTAGGTAACGTCTTCTGTATATAATTCAGCTCCCCAGCGTTCGGCTTGTGCCTTCATCTGATCCATGAGATCAGGTCCTGTAATTCCTTTGGGAAAGCCTGGAAAATTTTCTACTTCAGTCGTTGTCATGAGCTGTCCACCAGGCAAACCTCCAACTTGAAAGCCTTCAAATACAATCGGTTTGAGGTTAGCTCGTGCAGCATAAATTGCAGCGGTATACCCAGCCGGACCTGAACCAATAATTACCAAGTTCTCTACTGTTGGATTTGTCATGGATACTTATATAAACTCATAATGACTACGTTTAAATCAGTATAACAAAAAGTTACATATAGAGCTAGTCATAGCGTTGCAGATTTGAAATTGAGTCAAAGTTAAAAAATATCGTGCAAATCCAAGACAAATCCTGGTAGTACATTACCGCCAGAATGGGTTTTGAGGAGTTTATTGCTGATGATCGAACTTTTGATGCTGTCGTGCGTAATCTAGAGGTCATTGGTGAAGCCGCGAAAAATATTCCTCAAGAAATACGCGATCGCTATCTTCATATCGAGTGGCGCAAGATTGCTGGTTTACAAGATATACTAATTCACACTTATTTTCGCCTCAGTACGCCAATTTTCTGGGATGTCGTGCAAAATAAAGTACCACCTCTGCAAGAGCAAGTGAAAAAACACAAGCAACTGATAGCTAATACATTTGACTTATTAGAAGAGAGCGATCGCACTTTCAATTCATCAAAAGCAAAATTGCACTTTTGTTAACTATCACAGTAATATAGGCGATTGCGCGTAGCGCAGTGCCGTAGGCAATCGCAACCCCAATTACCAATTCCCCAAAATTCATTGTAAAGATTCCTGTTTCCTGTGGGCATATTAGTGAGTGAATGCTAAACAAGTCCATGCAGGAGAAGCGCACGATGCAGGTAGAGACTAAAGAACTGAGTGAAAAAATTCGGCAGCAGTTTGATACCGGACCATATCCGCGCATTCCGTTAGAGAAGTCTCCGAAGAATGATGCGATCGCGCTGTATATCCATAGCTTGGTGAATGCGTATTATTTGAGAAATCAAAAAGTTATAAGTACTGAAGGTAAGTTAATTTTAGATGCTGGGTGTGGCTCTGGATATAAGTCACTCATATTAGCTCAAGCCAACCCTGGTGCAAAGATTGTGGGTGTAGATATCTCTACCAACTCAATTGAACTTGCAAAACAGCGATTGCAACATCACGGTTTTGACAATGCACAGTTTTATGTATGCGGTATTGAAGAATTAGCAACTTTAGGATTGCAGTTTGACTATATTAATTGTGATGATGTGTTGTATTTGTTGAGTGAACCAGCTGTTGGGTTGCAGGCGATGAAGTCAGTTCTCAAGCCTGATGGTATTATCCGTGCTAATCTGCATAGTTCGTTGCAACGTACCCACTACTACCGCGCCCAAGAAGTTTTCAAGATGATGGGGCTGATGGATGACAACCCACAAGAATTAGAGATTGACTTGGTGCGAGACACAATGAAGGCTTTGAAAGATCAAGTAAAACTCAAAGCTTATACATGGAGTTCTGCGTTAGAAGCTGATCCAGAACGAATTTTGATGAATCTCTTATTTCAGGGAGATAAAGGCTATACAATTCCTGAAACATTTGCAGCTATTTATCAAGCTGAGCTTGAGTTTATCAGTATGGTAAATTGGCGGCAATGGAATTTGATGGAATTATTTAAAGAACCGGATGATTTACCAGCTTTTCTTGCAATGAGTTTACCAGAAACATCTGTAGAAGAACAACTCACTTTATTTGAATTGTTGCATCCAGTTCATCGGTTACTAGACTTTTGGTGTGGTCATCCGCAACAAAGTCAAGATTTTGTTCCAGTTGCCGAGTGGGAGTTATCTAACTGGGAAACCGCACAAATTCACATAGTACCGCAGCTAAGAACACCAGAGATTAAACAAGAACTGCTTAAATCCATCTCGCAATTAAACACGTTTGAAATTAGCCAGTATTTACCTATTCCAGAAAAACATGTATCAGTAGATAGTACAGTTGCAGCTTGTTTATTACCTTTATGGGAAGCACCGCGGTCGATGCTCTCACTAGTAAAACACTGGCAGAAATTACGCCCTGTGAATCTGGCAACACTTGAGCCATATAGTGAAAAGGAGGCTTTGGATGTGCTAAGTAATGCTCTACTTGGTTTAGAAAGTCGTGGTTATCTTCTTGTAGAGCGGTAAAATCATTTTTCATGAGCGATCGCATGAGATTTGTGTTTTGCGTGCGATCGCAATTGACATCCTCTCGTATCTATCAAACTTGAACTCACAACCGTTGGAGCAGTTCATCATATTTTGCTTACTATGCGTCATAGAAAAGGTTTTAAACGTGGCTACTGTAACAATAGCTGTCTCTACTAAATTCTGCCCCTGAACCAAATCTGTATCACCTGCGATCAGGAAATCTGCATTTGAAGCAATTGCACAGTTTAGGAATTTAGCGTTATTGGGATCTATAGGAAAATCAATAGATATATCGACTTCAACACAAATTGGAAATGTATCAAGTAGTTTAAACCATTGCTCTTTTACTTCTTGTGTTAATCGAAATTTACGTCTGCTCAAGACCTCTTTGTACTCAATCAGTATTTCCTGTGAGATAATCCACTCAAACTCAGCGCAATCTACAATGAACTGAATTACTGGCTCTGGATCTCTGTCTCGCAAAATAGCAGAGACAAGAACAATAGCAGTTACTACGATCATTTATCAAGGGCAAACTCGCGGTTGGTTGAGTTATCTTGCTATGCGATCGCTCAATCCATTGTTGATCGGTTGTTGCCTCAAAGCGAGTTACTCAAGCTTGTTCATCTTGGAGTTTATTCAGAAGCTTAAGCGCGATCGCCAGACAGTTGCTCGTCTGGGAGTTGTTCGATTTCTGCGATTGCATGGCGAAGTAGTTCAGCTAGCTAGTGCGTTTGACTGCTCAAAGTCACGATCCTAGATGATCGCATTTCTGCCATACTCCTCATCAGGAAATTGTTGCTAAAGTGTATAAATTTTAATACAAAAATACACCAAATTGCTAGCATTGTGCTATGACTCTAGTAAGTTAAGCTCTTCAAATTATGGCAAACCTAAGTTTACGAGATGTTCCAGAAGACCTTTATCAGCGAATTAAAGAAATTGCAGATCGCCAACGTCGCTCAGTAAATCAGCAAATTATTGTACTTCTAGAGCAGTCATTGCAGCAGAAGCGATCGCGAGTTGAAGTATTAGCAAGTATCGATCAACGAAACGCGACAATTGCCAAACGTGTAGGGATAACACCTGACTCGGCTGAAATGATTGCAGAAGATCGCCAGCGTTGATGCTATTAGTGATTGACAGTAGCGTTCTAGCTAAATGGTTGTTTCCAGAACCGTTGCAGTCACAAGCAAGGGCTTTACGTCAAGACTGGGAATCCTCAACAGTTGAATTGATTGCTCCTAACTTGATGTTTGTTGAAGTTGGTAATATTATTTGGAAAAAGCAGCGTTTGGGCTTGATTACGCAAGAAGAAGCAACAAGTTCGATCTTGGACTTACTCGATTTAGAGATCCCAACTGTCGAGTCGCAAGTCATCTTAGCAGAGGCTTATAGTTTGGCTGAGTGCTTTGACCGAACAGTATATGATGCCTTATATCTTGCATTAGCTCAAGTCAATAGTGCTAATATGATTACTGCTGATCTCCGCTTATATAATGCGGTTGCTTCAAAGTTAGATTTTGTAGAGTATTTAGGTCATTATCAAGGGTTAGCAGATAGAGAATGAGCAGCGATTGCGCGTAGCGCACCACTAAAAGCGATCGCACTTCTGGGAATGACTCTGATTGAACAGAGCGATCGCACATCAATTGATTTGAACTTACAACCGTTGGAGCAACTCATCATACTCATCATGCACTCCAATCCAGAACCAATAAATGCACTCTGACTCAATCAAACCTAGTGCGCGGTGATTGCTACTGATGCGAACTGAATAAATCGGTTGACGTTGACTCACTCTTTTAAATTGTAAGCTGTTGTGGTAAGGATCTTCGCGCCAGAGTTTGTAAGCTTTTGCTGCTTGTTCTTGCACAGATGTAGGAAGTTGGCGAAGTTGCTTGCGAAATGATTTGGTTACACTCGATTGCATTATTTAACTTGGAAAAACGTCATCGAGTGGAATAGTTTCACCATTGGCAATCTCTTGGCGGATTGTAGCAGCCAGTCGATCCCATTGTTGATCGGTTGTTGCCTCAAAGCGAGTTCTCCACGCTTGTTCATCTTGGAGTTCATTGAGAAGCTTAAGCGCGATCGCATCTTGTTGCTCGTCTGGGAGTTTTTCGATTTGTGCGATCGCACGGCGAAGTAGTTCAGTCATGTTTCAATTACAAAGCATTGTACAGTAATATATTGAGTCAATTTTACCTAAGTTGTGAGTTGGTATGCTAACTCAGGCGATCGCACTTCTTTAGAATGACTCTGATTGAACAGAGCAACCGCACTTTCAATTTATCAACAGCAAAATTGCACTTTTGTTAATCAGTAATGCAGGCGATCGCGCTATGGTTAATGTTACAGCCTATTGCAAGTTTATGAGGTACAGTAAGAGGAGTACACAAATGAAGTCTAATGAAACCGTACTCGCTCGACTTGCGAGAAAAAATAGTTAAGGCATACACACAAGGTGACACCTCAATCAG
>NZ_JADEWN010000043.1 GCF_015207655.1 Gloeocapsopsis crepidinum LEGE 06123
CTGATTGAGGTGTCACCTTGTGTGTATGCCTTAACTATTTTTTCTCGCAAGTCGAGCGAGTACGGTTTCATTAGACTTCATTTGTGTACTCCTCTTACTGTACCTCATAAACTTGCAATAGGCTGTAAATTGGCAGCCTCAAGCCCCTTCTCTAGTCGATGAATTAACAAGAGGTTCCAATGTTGTCACTAACTAGACATCTTGCATGAATCGTAGATGCCCTCCGACTGAAGTCGGGGCTATCAAAATAAAGTGTGCCTCCACACACTAAGGGGCAATGCTGCCTTCTTGCCCGTTGAGTTTTGAGGGAGTAAGGCATGCTTTACCCGTATAGTCCACGGAGGTGGACTTCGTTTGTCTAGCAGCGAATTCATTCGCACTCGCATTCATGCAAGAGGTATATTAACTAACTTCTTACTTGTTCTAGCAATTTTGAGTGTTGGAAAAAAAACTTAGAAGCATAACAAGAACTAAAGCGGACTTGTGTACAGTGACAAAGTCCGCTTGCTCACATCAATAAATACTTTTGATGTTATTCCAGTGACTTGCCGAACTGAACGATGTCAAGCACAACTGGTAATAATCTTATCTAAAACGTCTTTTACGTCGAGCTGCAACTGCCTTACGCTTGCGCTTTTCTTGGGGTGTTTCAAAATGCCGATGATATTTCACATCTGCGAGAATGCCAGCTTTTGAAACTTGGCGTTTAAATCGCCGCAAAGCTGAGTCAATACCCTCATTTTCTCCTAAAACCACTTGGGTCATTATTGCTCCTTTTTGAATACAACTAATCTAAATTGTAGTGCTGCTTTAGGTCGATCTAAAAGTTCAGCTTAAAGATGGATCAGAGGTCAATTGTAGAGCAGAGAAAGCAAAGGAAGCTGGGGAGTTATGAGTTAAGAGAGTTACTTGTTAAGAGTGTTCAGTTATGAGTTAAGACACTTCTTTTAATTCAAAACTCAAAATCTAACACTCTTGAGAACTCAAAATTCAAAAGGTGCTAAGGCACCGCTACGCTAACAAAACTCAAAACTAATTACTAACCACTTGCCCCTCACCTCTCACGTCCTAATAGCGTCCCCGCGGCGAAAATTTGCCATTACCACCGCCACTACGATTGTCTCTGTAACGATTACCTCTGTCTTCACGGGGTTTGGCTTTGTTTACCTTCAAGCTACGTCCCATCCACTCAGCGCCATCTAAAGCATCAATCGCTGCGGTTTCTTCTGCTTCAGAAGACATTTCTACAAAACAAAAACCACGGGGACGACCTGTTTCACGATCAGTAGGAACTTGAACTTGTTTAACGTTACCGTACTCTCCAAAAACTGCAAGGATATCTTCTTGAGTAACTTGGTAGGATAAATTACCTACGTAGATCGACATTCAATATCTCCAAAAAATCAATTTCGTTGTAAAGCTCCAGTTCCGGAGATATGCCTGTCAACCCAGAAAAAACGTTCTGTAGCAAAAACAAAGCTTTCAACCGAATCTGACTCACGGCTGCTAATTTAACACAAAATCTAGCGTGAAGGGTATGGAGTAAGGGGTAAGAGCAATTCAAATTTACAATTGATCCTACCGTACTTGTTCGCATGATGAACCAATTGATCGCTGCTGTACTTTACTCAGGTAGCAACTCTTTAACAATGGTGAAACGGATATGATTAATCGCAATATCACCAAGCGAAATTTCTTCTAGTGGTAAACCTTTACTAGTGACCGTTTCAAACGGTATTCCTTTACCAATTTCTATGTGATACCAAGCTAATCCCATAAAAAAGCGTGAAGGATAAGGGCCATTTTCTCCCACATCATCAGGATTAGACTCCATAGGTAGCCACTTATCTAGTCCTGGTACATAAAACTCTAGCCAAACATGGTTAAAATCTGGTTGCAGCGGAATCCCTTGCTGTTCGGCATACGGCGGACACTTGTATCGACCAATTGTCCGGCAAGCGATACCATTAAGACGCAATAATGCAAGTAAGACACCAACATATTCGCCACACGAGCCAATACCGCGATCTAAAACGACATCAGGTGTATCAATATGTGGTTTAATTCCGTAGGATAGTTCATCGTAAACATAGTTACGAATTTTATAAACTTTACGAAGAAGATTTGTTTCTGTTCCTATAGCTTCTTTCGCAGCACGACGGACAACTAGTTGATCCATCGCTAACTCGTCATCATCTACTAAATAGCGAGATTGAAATTCTGGAGATAATTCGGGGAGATCTTCAACATCTCTGGGAGTTAAACGATACTTAATTCCGCGTACTTCGATTAATGCTTTCCAGCCAAAGATGTGTCTTTCGCTGGGTTGAAGAGTATCAAATTTAAAGACTGCTACTCGTTGTCCTTCAACGACTTCTTCTGTGAAGGGTAAACCGACTGGTTCAATGTGTTTGACTTTTTGACGATCAGTTTCCGCTGGTAAAGCAATGCGCCATTCTACTTGCGGCAAAGCAGAAACATCCTCTAGCGGGGCAATTTCCTCGGTATAAATCATCTCCAGTAAGTAGCCATTGGAGAGGGCAAAATGCTCAGTAGGATTGTAGTAATAGTCTAAAGGATGAATAAATGTGCGATCGCGATAAGTTAATTCGTGAGATGGCTCTGCATTTGGGTTATCACGAAGATAAGCTTCTTCATCAGCATAGGCGACATAAAGAGTTTCATTACCCCGATCGCGATAAAATGCTAAACCTGTAGGAGAAGCAAACGGAGTTAATACACTAAATTTAATGTCTCCGGTAGCACGGTCAAGACAATAAACACTTTGTTCAGTCGTGTCGCAAACCCATAAATCTTCATCGCAAACTGTAATATTTTCTACACCAACTCCTGGACTGAAAAATTGAGTAATTTGACTTTTTGTTTGCCGATCAAAAATCAGAATGTCACCCATCTTTTGACAAGTCACATAAACTGTGTCTTGCCACACAGCAACACCGTTTGCAGGATATGGTAAAGTCACGAATTCTTGCAACTTAAACTCACCAAATTGACAGCAGTAAACTGTGTTTTCCCGCGTTAACCACAGTGTATTCTCCCACAGCGCTATTCCAGTCGCATCTAAAAATTCAGCAGTAGCATGAGGATTAATAATTGTTGTATTGTCATTAGCAGGATCGATTTCTAGTAAATGACCTTTGATCGTATCGATAGCAATAAGTTTGCCATCTACGAACGCGATGCCATGCAGTGTCGCAGCACCGATTGGTCGGATTGTGCGCCATAAAGAGTTGGTAGAAGAAGTGGGTGTTGCAATCATAGACACAATGAGTACGCCTTTGCTGAATGCTTGGATGTTTTGATTTACAAGGATTTGAGTAGAACAA
Organism: Gloeocapsopsis crepidinum LEGE 06123; assembly: GCF_015207655.1. Classification (GTDB taxonomy): domain Bacteria; phylum Cyanobacteriota; class Cyanobacteriia; order Cyanobacteriales; family Chroococcidiopsidaceae; genus Gloeocapsopsis; species Gloeocapsopsis crepidinum. The sequence goes on from NZ_JADEWN010000043.1 coordinate 3,348, forward strand.
TACACCCCTACTGAGTCTAATCCTAAATCTGTAGCAGAAATTTTGACTGTTTAGCAGGAACACTACCAAATACTTAAGCGGGCATGATGAGAAATGATATCTTTTTATGCTGGTTGGATAGTGAGTAGCAGTTCACCAAAAATCATTGACCATTGACCAGTCTTTACATTACATTTATTTATCTAAAGTATTAATTTTTAAGTAGTTTATCTAGACTATATCGCGATCGCTTACCTTCGCTTCTTGCTAAAGAACTAAGTCTAGAGTGACGCTTTAAAACAAGTGACTATACACATAGCTCACAGGTAGTCGCTAATCTATGATTAATGTCTATACTCCTTTGCCGAGAGCTATTTCATGTCTGCACATTCTCTGCCTGAATCAACATCTGTATGGCACGCCTTGGATGTTGATAAGTCTTTACAACTATTAGCAAGCGATCGCTCGACGGGTTTAACCGCAGAAGAAGTACAACAACGATTGCAAAAATACGGACCCAATGAACTGCAAGAAACAGGCGGTCGTAGTTCGTGGGTGATTCTTCTCGATCAGTTCAAAAACATTATGCTATTGATGCTGATTGCGGTAGCCATCATATCAGCATTTTTAGACTTACAGAGTAATGAATTTCCCAAAGATGCGATCGCGATTGGTTTAATTGTTGTCCTCAATGGTATCCTTGGCTATCTACAGGAAAGTCGTGCCGAAAAAGCCTTAGCTGCGCTTAAGAGTCTTTCTGCCCCGTTAGTACGCGTGATGCGTGACGGCAGAATTGTTGAAGTCGAAGCTAAAGAACTTGTCCCAGGAGATATTATGCTCTTGGAGGCTGGCGTACAGCTAGCCGCCGATGGACGCTTAATAGAGGAACAAAACTTACAAGTCCGCGAAGCCGCGCTTACCGGAGAAGCCCAAGCCGTGGAAAAACAAGCGGATATTCAACTTCAGGAAGATACGGGAATTGGCGATCGCCTTAACATGGTGTTTCAAGGCACTGAAGTAGTCCAAGGACGCGCTAAGGTGGTTGTTACAGGCACTGCGATGCAGACTGAACTCGGACGTATTGCGGCGATGATTCAGTCGGTAGAAAGCGAACCAACGCCTTTACAGCAGCGGATGTCGCAGCTAGGGAATGTGCTAGTTGGTGGTTCGCTGGTTTTAGTGGCTTTAGTGGTCGTAGGTGGCGTCCTGCAAAACAGTAATTTCGATCTTGCCAACCTCAACTTTAGCAACCTAAATGAATTGCTGGAAGTTTCGCTGAGTATGGCAGTCGCTGTCGTCCCCGAAGGTTTACCCGCTGTCATTACTGTTACTTTAGCACTCGGAACACAGCGCATGGTACGCCGCAAAGCGTTGATTCGCAAACTACCAGCCGTGGAAACTTTAGGCAGTGTCACGACGATTTGCTCGGATAAAACGGGCACTTTGACACAAAATAAGATGGTGGTGCAAGCAGTTTATGCTAACGATAAATACTTTCAAGTCACTGGCGAAGGCTATATTCCTCGCGGGCAATTTCTATTACACAGTCAAAACATAGAAGTTGCAGAACATCCTGAACTCAATGCTTTACTCATCGCTTGCGCATTATGTAACGACGCCGTTTTGCAGCAAGAACAATCGCAGTGGACGATCTTAGGAGATCCCACCGAAGGCGCACTACTATCGCTTGCAGGTAAAGCAGGCATAGAAAAAGACCAATGGGAAGCGCGATTACCGCGTGTCGCAGAGTTTCCCTTTTCTTCGGAACGCAAGCGCATGAGCGTTATTTGTAGTACCGAGGACGAAGCACAGGGTTCTATAGCTTTTGGTGATACTGCACCTTATTTAATGTTTACCAAAGGTTCACCTGAGCTAACGTTAGCGCGTTGTACTCAGATTCATCGTGGCGATCGCTCGACACCACTGACGGAAGCCCAACGCCAGGAAATCTTAGCACAAAATAACGCTATGGCAGGTAAAGGGTTGAGAGTACTAGGTTTTGCCTACAAGCCACTCACCGCGTTACCCGATGAAGGTTCCGAAAACACATCCGAATGCGAATTAGTTTGGCTAGGATTAGTCGGAATGCTTGATGCACCCCGCCCAGAAGTCCGTGAAGCCGTAGCCCGTTGTCGCGATGCTGGAATTCGTCCAGTGATGATTACCGGAGATCACCAATTAACCGCACAAGCGATCGCCGCCGATTTAGGCATTGCCCAGTTGAGCGATCGCGTCCTCACAGGTCAAGAGTTAGAACACATTAGCCAGCCCGAACTTGAAAAACAAGTCGATCTCGTCAGCATTTATGCGCGAGTTTCTCCAGAACACAAATTACGCATTGTTCAAGCGCTACAACGACGCGGTAGATTTGTGGCAATGACAGGTGATGGTGTCAATGATGCGCCTGCATTAAAACAAGCCGATATCGGCATTGCAATGGGAATTACTGGTACCGATGTCAGCAAAGAAGCAAGCGACATGGTACTGCTTGATGACAACTTTGCAACAATTGTCGCCGCCACCGAAGAAGGTCGAGTTGTCTATACGAACATTCGCCGATTTATTAAATACATTCTTGGCAGTAACATTGGTGAAGTTTTAACCATTGCGGCTGCACCTTTGATCGGTTTAGGTGGCGTACCGTTAAGTCCACTACAAATTTTATGGATGAATTTGGTGACTGATGGTTTACCCGCGCTTGCTTTAGCAGTAGAACCCGCTGAACCAGACGTGATGAAACGCCCTCCCTTTAGTCCGCGCGAAAGTATTTTTGCGCGAGGATTGGGTTTTTACATGGTGCGCATCGGCATCGTTTTTGCGATCATCTCGATTGCCTTGATGGTATGGGCTTATTACCATACGCATACACCCGAATATCCTCGCGATCCTGGGACATGGAGAACGATGGTATTTACAACCTTGTGTTTAGCACAGATGGGTCACGCAATAGCCGTTCGTTCTAACACAAGATTGGCAATTGAATTAAATCCTTTCTCAAATCACTATTTGCTAGCAGCTGTTGTAGTAACAACAATATTGCAACTTATGCTCGTGTATGTTCCACCACTTAGAGCATTTTTTGATACTTTTTGGCTCAGTCCATTAGAACTCGCAATTTGCTTTGGCTTTAGTACCTTACTCTTTGTCTGGGTTGAATTAGAAAAGTTATTCTTTCGGATTGTGAAAAGGGGTGAGGAGTGAGGAGTGAGGGGTGAGTTTTGGAAAGCGCAGGTGCCGGAGGCATTTATTAAAAGAATTTTCTTAACTCAACACTTCACGACTCAACACTCAACACTCATAACTTATAACTCCCCATCTTCTCTGCTCCCCTGCTTCTTTTATAACTATGTACCTAAAAACCTTACATCTACAGCAATTTCGTAACTATCAAGAGCAGTGGGTTGATTTTTTGGCTCCAAAAACAATTTTGGTCGGGAATAATGCGCAAGGTAAGTCTAATTTATTAGAGGCGGTGGAACTGCTGGCAACATTGCGATCGCATCGCAGCACACGCGATCGCGATTTGGTTCGTGAAGGAGAATTGATGAGTAAAGTTAGTGCTACATTAGAGCGTCAAACTGGTATCACTGACTTATCGCTCACTCTCCGGCGTAATGGAAGACGAACTGTTGCGCTCAACAGCGAAAACATTAGACGACAGATGGACTTTTTGGGCATTCTTAATGCGGTACAGTTTTCTAGTCTTGATTTGGATTTAGTTCGTGGCGGACCCGATCAGCGTCGCACTTGGTTGGATACTTTGTTAATTCAGCTAGAGCCTGTTTATGCCCACATTTTGCAACAGTATAACCAGGTGTTACGACAGCGCAACGCTTTATTAAAAAAAATTCAGAGTTCAGATGAACAGAGTTCAGAAGAGTTGACAGTCTGGAATGAGCAATTAGTCAGTGCAGGCATTAGAGTGATTAGAAGGCGATCGCGGGCGATCGCACTTTTGGCTCCGGTTGCGGCTAATTGGCACGAAAGTATTAGTGGTAGCACTGAAGTTTTGCAAGTCAAATACGCACCCAATGTAGTCACAGCAGACGAGCATCTCGATGAGTTACAGCAAGCATTTATCGAAAAGATTTCCAGTAGAGCGATCGCCGAACAACACCAAGGAACAACATTAGTTGGTCCTCATCGTGATGAAGTAGAACTAACAATTAACCAAACACCAGCACGCGCCTACGGTTCTCAAGGACAACAACGAACTTTAGTTCTCGCACTTAAATTAGCAGAACTGAAATTAATTGAAGAAGTGGTTGGGGAATCACCTTTACTCCTACTCGATGACGTTTTAGCTGAACTCGATCTTCATCGTCAAAATCAGTTACTTGATGCCATTCAAGATCGATTTCAAACTTTGATTACGACTACCCACTTAGGATCATTTGATGCTCAGTGGCTCAAAGCATCTCAAATTCTTCACGTTCAAGCAGGAGAGATCGCGAGTGGCTAGACAAGATAAGCACAAGTTTTGCTATTGAAGTCTTCGTTCAAGATGTTTAAAAACCCTCAGCACGAGTAAACCGAGAATCGCGCTAATTAAACTTAATCGCCACAATCCGCACCCAGACACAACTCCTAAAGCCGCAGAAACCCAAATCGCAGCAGCAGAAGTTAACCCGCGAATATCAGCAAGTTCGCCATCCTGATCGCGCGTAGCTCGTAAAATCTCTCCACCACCGAGAAAACCAATTCCAGCCGCAACGCCTTGAATAACACGGCTGAGCGCATCAGGACTATCTGAGTGTATGCCCATTTGCAGTGGAATCAGCACAAATAAGGCAGAACCAAAACTCACAAGCATATGAGTTCTTAAGCCAGCTGGTTTATTACGCAGTTGGCGCTCTAAGCCAATGATTGCTCCTACAATCAGCGCAACACATATTCTAAAAACAACACTCGGTATGTCATTAGGAGAAACAAAGTAAGTACTTGTCAATATCTTTTCAATTTCAACTGAAGTTACAAATTTAATTTATACATAAGAATGAATCACTTTTTTACGACTAAAGAACTATGCCGATAGAAGAGGTTTGAGTGTTAGGGGTACGCGATCGCAAATTCTGTATGCTAGCTTGTAAATCCTGTCTTGAGTGTTTTTAGCAATGTATTTTTACTGGTTGTTGCTGATTTATGGCACAAGTTAGCTAATCTACATATAACGAATATTATTAAAGTATTAGGCTCATAATTCAACTCATCCGCATATGTTTTGCGAGTCATGAGTAGTTCCACTAAGGTGGATTGCGCAAGTAAAATTTTTACATGGAACCGGATTTATCATCATCACGCCAGCCGCGTCGCACTTGGATTCCTTATTTTGTCTTGGTAGTAACCTTGTTACTTACTGCAATTGCGACTTTTTACGTTGCACTGACAGCGAGAACGAAAGACCAGTTACGTTTTGACAATGCAGTTGAGTTTACCAAAGATGATATTAAAAATAGTTTAGATACTTATATCTCACTGCTAAGGGGTGGAAGCGGTTTATTTGCAGCCAGCGATCAAGTCACTCGCGAGGATTTTCGTGCTTACGTACAACAGTTAGAGTTACGCGATCGCTATCCAGGAATCCAAGGTATCGGTTTTTCTATTAAAACGACATCTGATCAAAATGCCCTCGTTGCCCAACTGCGTCAACAAGGAATACCAATTAACATTCGCCCCGAATACCCGCGTAGCGAGTATCACTCAATTATTTACCTTGAACCGTTAGACCGGAGAAACGAAGCGGCTATTGGGTTTGATATGTTTACTGAAAAAGTCCGTCGTGCAGCAATGGAACGGGCGCGTGACACTGGTACTGCAGCCGCATCAGGCAAAGTAACTCTTGTACAAGAAATTGATAACTATAAGCAAGCAGGCTTTCTCATTTACTTTCCTATATATAGAAATGGTTCTAACTTGGAAACAGTGGCACAAAGGCAAGCCGCATTAGAGGGGTTTGTTTATAGTCCTTTTCGTGTACAAGACTTGCTGCGCGATGTGATTAGCGAAGAGCAATACTCTTATGTAGACTTTCAAGTCTATGATGGAACCAAAATTATTCCTCAAAATTTGCTGCATAGCTCGAATGACAACAACGATAACTATCGATCGCGCTTAACAACAACGACAACTATTAATATTGCTGGGCGAACCTGGAGTTTGGTGTTTAGTACACGCCCTGAGTTTGCCGATACTTCAGAAGCAGGGTTAGTACCATATATTTTCTGTGGGGGAGTCGCGGTTAGTATGGTCCTATTCGGACTAACGCGATCGCAAGCCCGCGCTAAAATTGCAGCTGAAACAGCTGTTGCTCAAATGCACCAATCGCAAGCAGCACTGCGGACGAGTGAATCGCGTTTTCGCTGTTTAATAGAGGCTAACATTATTGGCATTATTACTGCTGATTTAGACGGCAAAATTATCGAAGCAAATGATGCTTTTTTAAATATGGTGGGATACCAACGCGATCAATTGCAAGAACTTCGCTGGGATACATTGACACCGCCTGAATATCATCATTTAGATCAGCACGCAAGTCAAGAAATTAGGACGCTGGGAGCTTGTTATCCGTTTGAAAAAGAATATATTCGTAAAGATGGCAGTCGTATTCCTGTTTTACTAGGTGGTGCAACAGTCGAAGGCGCTCAAAATGTTTGTATTGCTTTTGTGTTGGATTTAACAGAGCGTAAGCACTTAGAAGATACTTTACGACATCAAACTGAAGAACTTGCAGAAGCTAACCGCTTGAAAGATGACTTTTTAGCTGTTGTATCACACGAACTCCGCACGCCTTTAAATGCCATCCTCGGCTGGGTACAATTGTTACGTAGTCGCCGAATGGATGAAGCAAAGACGGATAAAGCCTTAGAAGTGATTGAGCGCAATGCCAAAGTGCAAACACAACTTATTGAAGATTTATTAGATACTTCTCGCTTAATGCGCGGTCAATTAGACTTACAGATGTGCCCTGTAGACATGGCAGAAGCGATCGCGGATGCAACTGACTCTGTACAACCAGCCGCCGCAGCTAAAAACATCCAGATTAACAGCGCGATCACTTCTGAGATTGCAATGGTTTGGGGCGATCGCGATCGCTTACAACAAATTATCTGGAATTTACTATCAAATGCAGTCAAATTTACTCCTGATGGTGGTCAAGTAGAAGTCAAACTGAATTGCATCGATCGGTTCCTTGAAATTCAAGTCAGCGACACAGGAATTGGCATTAGCCCTGAGTTTTTACCCTATGTCTTCGATCGCTTCCGACAAGCTGAAAGGGCGACGACTCGCTCTAGCAGTGGCTTAGGGCTAGGACTCGCGATTGTTCGTCAACTGGTAGAATTGCATGGTGGTACTGTTCGTGCTAGTAGTGCTGGATTTGGACGCGGAGCAACTTTCATTGTAAAACTACCTTTGTGGAATAGTCCCCAAAAAAAAGTCATCACAGAAGATCTGTTAGCGCCTAAGCAAACACGAAGGAGAATAATACATTGACTATTCGTATTATTCAGCACTGACAATATATACAGTGCAGTACTTGGGGGTGCATCGCAACCATAGTCACTTTTTTTGCGTAACTGCTAATTCTTGAACTATAAAAATGTGGAAAAAATACACTGGCTGGAGCAAATTCATTCGGAACACACTTTAGTAGGCGTTCAAGCGTTACAACTTAGCCAGTTACTACAACGTGGCTATCCAGTCAAACCAGCTTTTGTGGTGACTCAGATAGGGCGAGAATTTTCAGATCGTCTTTTCAGTTCATCCGAAATGACTGAACTGTTTGATACTTATCTTCACCTTGATGTTGATGATTGGCAGCAATTGCGGCAGGTAGCACAAAAATTACGTCAAGCAATTCAAAAATTCTCAGTAACTGATCTGAGTGAGGTGATCGCAGTAGCGGCAAATAGTTGGCACGTACCAGTCCTAATTTTTCACCCTGAAGTTTTGTTGCCAGAAGACACACTACAAAATCAGCAAAACGTGTTGCCAGCGCAAGTAAGTAGTAACAATCCAGAAGCGATCGCCCAAAAATTGCTGCAAATGTGGAGTCAACTATTCAGTGCTAAAAATTTATTCTATTGGCGGCATCTTGGTATTGAATTACGGCAACTTGATATTGCTGTTCTCGTGCAACCATTGCATAATGCGATCGCGTCAGGCGTACTAAAGTGTCAAGTTGCTCAGTTAGAAATTCAAGCAACTTATGGTTTAGGGCTAGCAATTACTCGTGGAGAAGTTATTCCCGACTCTTATCTAGTCGGTAATGGCACAGTGCGATCGCAATTGGGTAATAAAACAATTGCTTATGGTGTTGCTGACTTACCATTACCTCCACAATTCACACATCTTATCCCTTTTGCTCATCAAGATGAATTGCAAGTCTATTTACTCAACAAACAACAATATGCGCTGCAAGAGCAGGAATTACAACAACTCATTCGTCTTGGGCAAGAATCAAGCACAACACATGCAGCAATAGCTTACGAGTGGGCATTTGAGTTCAGAGATACCGATACTCCACAGTTGGTCATTACACAATGCCACAATGTTCCAATTGGAACTCAATCACCTTCTCCCTCATTGCTACAAGGGCTAGCAGCAGCACCAGGGCACTCGATCGCACCTGCCTATGTTGTCAGCAATCTTGAACAAAAACCGTCATACTTGCCCCCAGGAGTGATTATTGTCGCCACCACAATCTCACCTGATTGGTTGCCTTTATTACAACACGCTGCTGGCTTTGTGACTGAACGCGGAGGTTTAACTTCGCATAGTGCTATTTTGGCAAGAGAGCTTGGAATTCCAGCAGTCGTGAGTGTATCTCATGCCACTGAGATAATTCAAACCAATGACTTGATTGATTTAGATGGAAGGCGCGGTGAAATTCGTTTAGGACAGTCTGGCAACAAGCCAGATCAGGCATTTTCTCAACCAATCAATCCACCACTGCATACCTCTGATATTCCTACAGTGCCTATTGCAACTCAAATCCTCGTCAACTTCAGTCAGCCACATTTGTTAGATAAAGTGCCAAATCTAGCAGTTGATGGCTTGGGTTTATTACGTTCTGAGATGATGCTACTGAACATGCTAGAGAAAGAACATTTACAAGCATGGTTGCCACAGCATAAACAACAATTACTCGAACGTTGGCAAGAATGCATTTCTCAATTTGTCAAAGCATTTGCGCCTAAACCTGTTTTTTATCGTTCGCTCGATTGGCGATCGCCAGAGTTTCAATTACTGTCTAATTCTGTGTTTGGTCGCAATCATATTTTGAGCTATTTGCAAGATCCAACGCTATTTGATTTGGAACTTACCGTTTTAGCGGCTGTACACCAATCTGGTTACGATAACGTTCACTTAATTTTGCCATTTATCCGTACTGTTGAGGAATTTGTTTTTTGTCGTCAGCGCGTTGAGCAAGTTGGATTAACTCAATCTCCACATTTTCAGCTATGGATTATGGCAGAAGTTCCATCAGTGTTGTTTTTGCTTCCGGAATATGTTAAAGCTGGCGTCCAAGGGGTTTCCATTGGTACAAATGATTTAACTCAGTTACTGCTTGGAGTTGATCGCGACTTGGGATTAACAACAGTATTTAATGCTCGCCATCCAGTTGTGATGCAGGCGATCGCCCAAATTATTCTCCAAGCAAAACAAGCACGCATTCCTTGCTCTATCTGTGGTCAAGCACCTGTACTGTATCCCGAAATCATTGACTTTTTGGTACGTTGGGGCATTACTGCCATTTCTGTAGAAGCAGACGCTGTTGAACAAACGTATCACGCGATCGCCCGCGCCGAGCAACGCTTGCTATTAGAACACGCTCGTCACCAATTACAACCAGAAAATAGCAAGTTCGCTACAGAAAATATAGGGGAAAATCTGAAATATTAGAAAAGTAGATTGTTCTGTACATTGCTAGCTCCTTGATAGGTTCCCAGCTAAAAGCTGTGTGTTTTTCTCTATACTAATCAGATTTACTATACTTAAATCTCTCTTAAGGATGGTGCAAAAAATATTGATTAGAGTTTTTTTTGATGTAGCTGTTCTAGAGAAATTTCATGAAGGATTCGGTAAAGATACCAACAGGTTAATATGCAATTTTCAGTATCACTCAGTTGTCTTTATGAAGAATATGTAAAGAATACTGGAAAGTTGCCACTTTTGTGACTTACCTTCATAAAATTTATGTGAAGTGTAACTTGAAATACACACTATTTTGGCTCATTTCTGATAAGTAAAGTCATGCTTGAACTGTTGTGTAGTGCTAATTAACAATAAAAAACCACTGCGCAAGTTTACTCAGAGGCGTTAAATCGAGGTAATATGTTTACTAAAATTAACTAAAAAGTCTGATTTCTGCCGACTCAAGACATATAAGTCTTCTAAATGTGTAGTTTCGTTATGTATGTGCAACATAAAAGTTAATTAGGTTGTGGAACTTATTTTTAAAGACCAAGTCCAAGTTCCGGTAAACGTCGCCCAGCAAATCTGCTTTACTGCACATCTTTCTCAAAATATATTGAATAAGTCTGTAAAAAAATGTACCTTGTAGTGATTGCAATTCCGAATTATTACTGGGGAAACCGCAAAGTATGATTAAGTTCTTGTGTAATGGCGACAACAAATTTTCCTAAGTTCTAGGGTGGAGATGCAGCTAATGACGTCTACGACTTCCTTATCACTGAATAAATTAGATTTACGCGCTCCCGTATTCACTAGACTAAGGCGCGGTACAGGTGTTAGGTGGTTACGTGTAATAACATTGATGTCACTCGATGTCACTATGTTGTATACAGCGTGGCATCTAGCGGAAAAGCTTGGCACCCCAGCAGATTCACCCTGGAGTACAGCATACAATCCGTTCTATATCTTGCCGATCCTCGCAACTGAAGTTGGTTTAATTGCCGCAAAAAAACTATATGATGCAAGGCAAGAGCGGCGCGATTACTTTAATCTTGTCAAAGCACTAACAATCTCACACTTACTGCTACTGTTGGTTGCCTTTTTCTATCAGCCTGGTGGTATTGTTTCCCGTTCTACGTTCATTTTGTCGTGGGCATTGAGCATATCACTGACGTTTATTGCCCGCTTTACATTTGATAGCACAGTCGAGTATGTCCGCAAGCAAGGTGCTGTTTGCTATCGAACGTTTATCATTTCTCGACCAGAAGACAAAGAGAAAGCAAATCGACTTATTGCCAGAGAAAATTGCTACAAAATCTTGGGATGGGCGGATGTAGGAGCCTTGGTAGCAGACAAAGAGAACTTAGATGCAACAATTGAGCAGATTTGTAGTCTAGGAGTCTCAGAAGTCTTTGTTTGCTCGTGGGCATCGATCAAAAGCCGAATGTTTCTCTACTGGAAACTACGTAATGCAGGCATTACCCTACACATTTTGCCCATAGATGTTGATTTAGAAGGAATTCAAAGAAACTTAGAACTCAAGATGGTGGGAGGATTGCCAGCACTTAAGCTATCTCCACCATTAATTACTGGTAGTGACTTTTTAATGAAGCGTTGCTTTGACTTTGTCTGTGCAACTAGCTTTGTTTTACTAGCATCACCGCTTTATCTTTTGATTGCGTTACTGATTAAAATAGATTCTCCTGGTCCCATCTTCTACAAGCAGACTCGCATTGGTCTACATGGTAAACCATTCAAGGTTTGGAAGTTCCGGACGATGGTTGTCAATGCAGACAAGTTGCAAAAGGAACTTGAAGCAAGAAATGAAAACAAAGATGGAATTCTTTTCAAGATCAAAGACGATCCTCGAATTACTAGTGTTGGTAAGTTTCTTCGTCGTTACAGCTTAGATGAGTTACCGCAACTGTTTAATGTGATGTTTGGCGAAATGAGCTTAGTTGGTCCTCGTCCTTTACCAGTGCGAGATGTTGAGAAGTTTTCAGAACACCACTTTATTCGTCAAGAAGTTCTACCAGGAATCTCAGGATTATGGCAAGTTTCTGGGAGATCAGATATTACTGATTTTGAACAAGTGATTCGCCTAGATGTCACTTATATGGAAAACTGGTCTTTATGGTTAGATATGCAAATCTTGCTACAAACTGTGATGGTGATTGTGGGTAAAAAAGGTGCTTACTAGCTAAACTTATTACTCTCGGATCAAGTCATGAGCTAGCTAATACAGCTAGCTTTTTTGTTGAACACACCTCTGCTTTAGGAAAGTGATGGTAGCGATTTGAGTGGCTCACCTTCCACTTTTTCTAGTACTGGTAGCCTGACGGTGAAAGTTGCACCTTGTCCTTCCCCAGCACTACTGACAGCTACCGTACCATGATGTAGTTCTACCAAATGACGCACGATTCCTAATCCTAAGCCAAGTCCACCGTGACTGCGCGTTGTAGTGCTGTCTCCTTGGCGAAAGGTATCGAAGACGTAAGGAAGAAACTCAGGTTTAATTCCAATTCCAGTGTCTCGGACATGAATTTGAGTATAAGCAGCAATACTTTCCAGACGAACCTCAACGATGCCTCGTTCAGGAGTAAATTTAATGGCATTTGTGAGTAAATTCCAGATCACTTGTTGCAAACGCTCTGGATCGGCACAGACAAACTTTGGTGTATCAAAACAAGTCTCCAGTTGAATTGCTTTTGCTTCAGCCGCTGGACGTACTGCGTTGATTGCTGCTTCAATAATTGGGATTAAAGTGACTGGACAAAGATGCAAGCGGAGTTTACCTTGAATAATTCGGGAAATATCAAGGATGTCTTCGATCAACTGAGCTTGTGATTTAGCATTGCGTTCGATGGTCTCTAAAGCTTTGGCAATAGTTTTTTCATCAAACTTACGCGTACGTAACAGTCCTGCCCAGCCTAAGATAGAGTTTAACGGAGTGCGGAGTTCGTGCGACAGCACAGCTAAAAATTCATCTTTCATCCGGTTAGCAGTTTCCGCTTCAGCACGTGCGGCTTGCTCGTAGATGAGTTTACTGCGTTCGGCTTCAGCTTGCTTGCGATCGCTAATGTCTTCTAAAGTTCCGACATAACCAATGACTTCACCTTTGTCACAAAGCATCGGTGATGAGCGTAAATGTACCCAGCGGACAGTATCCTGAGTTTGGATGCGAAACTCGTTTGAGTATTCTTGTCCAGCATAAAAACACTCAGCCCATTCAGTGTAGACGCCGTTACGCTCTTCAGGATGAATAATTTGCCACCAATTTTGAGTAATTTGTTCTAGGGTACATCCACAAATGACTTGACAGCGCGAGTTCATATATGTACAGCGTGCTGAGGTATCCAACAAAAAAATGCCTACCGGAGAACTTGCACTTAAACGCCGGAAGCGTTCTTCACTTTTTTTAAGTTCTGCAGCTTGCTGTTCAATTTGTGCAGTTTTTTGGTACAGTTCAACAAATACTGAAACTTTAGAAGTTAAAATTTCTGGTTGAATTGGTTTAAATAAATAATCTACTGCTCCTAGCGAATAACCTCGAATTTGTAGCGTGTCGCTAGTGCTAAATGCTGTCAGGAAAATAATTGGCGTAGAGTGCGATCGCGCCCTTTGGCGAATGAGTGTAGCAGTCTCAAAACCGTCCATATCTGGCATTTGGACATCTAATAAAATCACTGCAAAATCTTGATTCAACAGGCAACGCAGTGCTTCCATCCCTGAATGGGCTTTGACAAGATTTTGCCCCAATCCCTCTAAAATAGCCTCTAGTGCCAAGAGATTCTCTGGATGGTCGTCTACCATAAGAATATTAACTTTCGGTTCCGATGGCATTGCTTCACCTTGAGTAGTCAGAGGTTTGGGACTTTAGGGTTTTGTTGTCGTCTACCCTGGAAAAATTACTAAATTCTCACTTAACAATGATCTTTTTTTAGCAAATGATGACCTGAATTGCTACTAACTAATTTTTTGATAAAGTCGCTCGCGACCCGCTAATTGTTTATAGTATCTTTCTTGGTGACTCAAATTGAGCGATTCTTGATTTCCCAATCCGAGAATACCAAATAAGCATAAGCTATCATACAGAAGCTGGTGGACTTGCTGTTGTAGTGATTGATTAAAGTAGATCAGCACATTACGGCACAAAATTGCATTAAATTCGTTGAAAGAGCGATCGCATATTAAGTTGTGTTGGGAAAAGACAATGTTCTGCTTGAGAAATGCACGAAAAATTGCATTATCGTACGCTGCAGTATAATACTCTGAAAACGACTGTTTACCTCCTGCTTGTAAATAAGACTGGGTGTATTCTTGCATCAGTCTCATAGGGAAAATTCCTGCTTGGGCATTTCTTAATACAGTTTCATTAATGTCGGTTGCATAAATACGACAGCGGTGATAGAGATTTTCTTCGTAAAGTAAAATTGCCAGCGAATACACTTCTTCCCCAGTCGAACATCCCGCACACCAAATGCGAATAAAAGGATAAGTTCTTAGTAAAGGGATAACTTTATGTCTGAAAGTGAGATAGAACTGAGGATCTCTAAACATTGCGGTGACATTAACTGTCATGTAGTTCAGAAATTGTTCTAGAAAAGTACGATCGTGTAAAACTTTTTCTTGCAGTGCCGAAACAGTTGCTAACTGCTCCAAATATAAAATATTCCGAATGCGACGCTTGATAGCAACAGGGGCATAACGACGAAAATCAAAACCATAGTAATGAAAAATCCCCTCTAGCAGTAACCGAATTTCAATGTCTTCCAGTTCATTCTTATTCATGCTGTTGTCTATTAGCTAATTGCTAACAGCTAATAGCTAATTGCTTCATTGATACAGCCAAACCCGCATCAGCGATAGCAGTTGTTCGATATCAACAGGCTTGGTAATGTAATCTGAAGCACCTGCGGCAATACATTTTTCGCGATCGCCTACCATAGCTTTAGCAGTAAGAGCAATAATGGGTAAAGATTGGAACTGAGCTTTTGCCCGAATCGCCTGCATTGTCTCATAACCGTTCATTTCTGGCATCATCACATCCATCAAGACAATATCAATTGGTGTTTGTTCTAACAAAGCAATTCCTGCTTTACCATTTTCTGCAAATAAAACTTGCATCTGATAGCGTTCTAGTACGCTTGTTAATGCGAAAATATTGCGGACATCATCATCGACAATGAGAACGTTTTTTCCCGTTAGGAGGCGATCACTTTGAGTCGGTGGTTCATGGCGTTGCGGTGTCGGTAAATTTGCTTGCACGCGGTGCAAAAACAAAGCAGTTTCATCCAATAGTCGTTCTAGTGATACTCCCAGTTGCACGCTTCCTTGTTGTCGATCTTTAATGACTATTGCTTGTGCAATACGTTTCAGTTCAGTTGCTTCTTGGGGTGTTAGTTCTTGACCAGTGTAAATAATAATGGGAAGTTCGTTGCTATACTGCTGTTTAATCACTTGAATTAGCTCAAACCCGCTCATATCAGGTAACCCCAAATCAAGGATCAGACAATCAAAGTGATGCTGCTGAAGGGCGACTAATGCTTCTGCTCCTGTACCCACAGCAGTTACTTTAACACCTTTGTTCTCAATCAACTCGATCACATTTTGACGTTGCGCAGCATTGTCTTCGACGATCAGCAATTTTTTCACTTGATGCGCTGCAATTTCTTTGATGTCAGCGAGGACTTTTGCCAAGGCTTGACTATTAACAGGCTTTTGCACATAAGCGATCGCCCCAGGAGACAAACTGTAAGTAAAGTACTCTCTGCCAGAAATTGTATGTACAGGAACGTTTTTGGTTTGAGGATGTTGCTGTAAACGCTCTAGTAAGGCACTACTGTCAAGATCGGGTAAGTTGATATCAACCATAATGCCATTTGGCTGAAACTGCTGTGCTAGTAGTAACCCATCATTTGAATTTTGTGCCAAGAGAACTTTAAACCCGTGTTGTTGTACCATATCGAGTAACACCCGAGCAAAGTTAAGATCGTCTTCCACGATTAATAGCGTGCGATCGCCTTGTTGAATTGCGTTGCGATCGTCTTGAAGGGAGGGGCGAGGAGTGAGGGGCGAGGGGTAAGGGGATAATTCTTCTTCCCTAACATCTGATTTTTGACTCCTGATGCCTGCATCATTTAGCGGTAGATACAGTGTAAACGTACTGCCTTCTCCTAAACGGCTAACAAGCTGAATGTCTCCTCCTAAAAGTCGGGCAATTTCGCGACTAATGGATAAACCTAATCCAGTACCGCCGTATTTACGATTTGTTGTTCCATCTGCTTGTTGAAAAGCCGCAAAAATCAACTTGTGCTTATCTTCAGCAATACCAATTCCGGTATCTTCTACTGCAAAAGCCAATACTGTATCTGCACGATTCAAAGATTCTTGTTTGAGATCCCATCCTTGAGTTGCAATATCAATTTTAAAGCGAACTTGTCCCTGTTCAGTAAATTTGAAAGCGTTTGCTAAGAGATTTTTTAAAACTTGCTGTAAACGTTTACCATCGGTATAAATAACATCCGGTAATCTGTCGCGAGCAAACTCAACGCTAAACTCAAGCCCTTTATCTTGAGCAACTTGCTCAAAGGTTCGCTCAATATTAACACGTATATCCGTTAACGTTAGGGGATTAATATCAACTGACATCGTTCCCGATTCAATTTTGGCAAGATCGAGAATGTCGTTAATTAATCCGAGTAAGTCTTTTCCTGAAGCATAAATTGTCCGGCTGTATTCAACTTGCTTTTCACTCAAGTTGCCTGCCGTATTATCTGCCAGTAATTTGGCTAAAATTAACAAGCTATTAAGGGGTGTTCGCAACTCATGAGACATATTCGCGAGAAACTGCGACTTGTATTGCGAAATTTGCTCTAATTCAGTAGCTTTTGCTTCTAATGACTGTCTTGCTTGGTCAACTTCTTGATTTTTTCGCTCTACTTCCTGATTTCGTGCTGAGAGTAACTCAGATCTTTCTTCAAGTTCTTCATTGAGTTGCTGTAATTCTTCGTTTGTCTGCTGTAACTCTTGTTGCTGCTGTTCGAGGCGGCGATTGCTAGTGCGCAGTTCTTCTTGCTGGGCTTGGAGTTCTGTTGTTAAAGTCTGCGATCGCTGTAGTAGTTGTTGCGTGCGAGTGTCAGAGGCGATCGTGTTGAGGACAATTGCCAGGTTATCACTCGCTTGCTCTAGAAACGTCAACTGAAGTTCACTCAACTGTTGTAATGAAGCTAATTCAATAACAGCAGTAATTTTGGAATTAAATACAATAGGTAAAACAATAACAGATTGAGGAGTTGCTTCTCCCAATCCCGAACTAATCCGAATATAGTTACTCGGTACTTCAGTTAGTAAGATTTTTTGCTGTGTTAAAGCACATTGTCCAATTAAACCTTCACCTAATTGAAATTGTTGTGGTGTTTGTTCTTGATGTGCATAGCTACTTAAAAGTCTCAGTACTGGTTTTTCATCACTAGTCTCCATAATGTAAAAAACGCCGTGTTGGGCATTTACTAATGGAGCTAATTCAGATAAAACGGACTCAGCAACTTTCTCTATGTCTCTTTGCCCTTGAAGCATGACAGCAAACTTTGCTAAGTTTGATTTTAACCATGCTTGCTCATTGTTTTTTAACGTTGTTATCCGTAGACTCGCAATCATCTGATTAAATGCACGAGTTAATACACCAACTTCATCTTGCCGATTTTGTTCTGGTATGCTGACAAATAAATCTCCTGCTGCTAGTTTTGTTGCAACCACAGAAACTTCGGCTAGAGGTTGCGAGATACTTTTACTCAGAAAATAAGCAATTAAAATTAGTGTGCCAAAAGCTAGAGGAATACCAAAGAGGATAGTATAAATTGTTTGTTGAGTTGCGGCTTGGGCAAGTTGCGATCGCTGTTGTAATAATTCGCGTTCTTCTACCTCCATATCAGCTAATATTACCCGAATGCGATCCATCAAATTTTTGCCCTCATCCCTAAGGACAACCTGTAGTGCTATTTCAAAACCCTGCGTTTCTCGTAAAGCTAGTGTTTGTTGAATAAGTGCTATTCGTCGATTAACTAATGGTTCTAAAGTAGCAATTCTACTTTGTTGACTTGGATTATCCGAGGTGAGTTGACGCAAGTCATTGAGGTTTTTTTCTATGACTGTAATTGCTGAGTTATAAGGTTCCAGATAACGTTGATCTCCCGTAAGCAGATAGCCTCGTTGTCCAGTTTCAGCATCTTTAATTCTTGAACTGAGGTCTTCTAACTCTGTAATAACTTGATAACTATGATTTTCGCTTCGGGCAGTATCAATTAGCTGTGTTGTATTGCGGTAAGAAACTAAGCCAATTGTACTCAGCATTGTCAGTGCTAAAGCAAAACTTGCACCAATTTTTGTTCCTATTCTTAAGTTACTCAACATTCCTCGCAATTCATTCGCACAAAATCAATAACTGTTGCCAGTCCCTTGTGAGTTTTTAAGTTAGTAAAAACAAAAGGTTTATGACCCCGCATTCTCTTAGCATCTCGTTCCATGACATCAAGATCAGCCCCAACAAAAGGTGCTAAATCAATTTTATTAATCACTAATAAATCTGACTTAGTAATTCCTGGACCACCTTTGCGAGGAATTTTATCACCAGCAGCAACATCAATGACGTATATAGTTAAATCAACTAATTCAGGGCTAAAGGTAGCTGCTAAATTATCGCCACCACTCTCTAGAAAAACTAAATCAAGATTGCTAAATCGCTGTTCTAATTGTTCAATTGCTGCTAAATTCATTGAGGCATCTTCCCGAATTGCGGTATGGGGACATCCGCCAGTTTCTACACCTAAAATGCGATCGCCACTCAGCGCCTGAGAACGCACCAAATATTGTGCATCTTCTTGCGTATAAATATCATTCGTCACCACCGCAAGATGATATTGTTGACGCATTGCTTTACATAACGCATCGACTAACGCTGTTTTCCCCGATCCGACAGGACCTGCAACACCAACACGAAACGCACTCATAATTAGCAGTTAGCACTTATCAAGAGCTTCGCACACTATTCTAAACTTTAAATCTAGCAACGTTTGAACTTACAGAACGACATACAGCCTGGATCATATCAAATAGGATTGCTATATTAGGTAGCCGATGAAAATGCTGGTGTTCTGAATCACAGGAAAAAGCAGTTGTCAGCACAGTTTTAATGACATATAATTGAAATACAACTCCCCAGCAATAGCTGGTTGGGTAGCCTAAATGGCTACCTTTTGGATAAGGAAATGATAAGTCTGCCTTCTATGAGTTGGCAGGCTTTGTTATTGGAAAGAATAAGTGTTTTGGCTAAACGTAGCGTTGTATATATAGATGGCTTTAACTTCTATTATGGTGCTGTTAAAGATACTCCTTATAAGTGGCTGAATCTACAAAAATACTTTGAGATTCTTAGACAGGATGATGATATACAAAAGATTTGGTACTTTACAGCAAAAGTAAGCGGCAACCAGCTAGAGAGACAGGAAACGTACTTTGATGCGCTAGCTACCTTACCAATAATTGAAATAGTATTTGGACTTTACAAGCTTAAAGAGTTACGCTGTCGAATAAAAGAGTGCAGGTACCAAGGAAACAAAGCCTATAAAGTACCTGAAGAAAAAGGAACAGATGTCAACATCGCGTTACAAATGCTTGATGATGCTTATCAGAATGCATGCGATCGCATGATTTTAGTTTCCGGTGACTCCGACTTGGTACCAGCAGTGAAACTAGTCAAGAAAAGGCATCCAGAAATTCAAATTACTGTCTATATTCCTGCAAGTCATCCTAAGCGGGGAGCCGCAACGGAGTTACGAAATGTTGCGGATAAACATAAGACTCTACCGACTGCTTTACTTCCAAAAGCTCAGTTTCCTCAGAGTTTGACAGGTACTTCAGGAAAAACTATCTATAAGCCTAGCAGTTGGTAATCAAAGATCAGGTATAAGTAATCTCTGATATGGATGTAGAAAAAGTCTAACTGCGAAATAATCTTGTATACTGAGTTTCGTGCGCCATACTCGCAAGCGATAATCCCCAACTGCAGCTACACAAGTCATCATCACTTAAGGTAAGAGCCTCTGTCGCCGTATTTGTGAGATCGGAAAATAAATTTAATATGATTTGTTGCCCCGCCGTTTGTCCTAGCGGAATTAATTTCACCCCAGCAGTCACAAGATTCGTTGTCCAACTGTGTAGATATCCCAAAATAACCGCTGACAAGGGTTCTATTTTCCAGGAAGCCGCCGCAATGCCAAATGCGATCGCATAATTACAAGATCCCACAGCATCAGCTAAAGGCAATACTTGCGGTTGCAATTCTACAAGAAGTTTAATGAGCGATCGCCCCATTTGCCAACTTGAGGATCGTAATTCCTCGGTTTCTCGCGCTGCTGACAGCCACTGATTCCAATAACTTAAAGCTTCTATATCTCCATTTTGCACCGCATGATACGTCCGAACCATCACTGCGGCTTCTAGTCGAATTGCACCATAACGTAGTTCTTGCTCTAACCAATGTTGCAAGCTTTGCGCATTGCTAATTATACCCATCTCAACAAGTGCTTCGATCCCCTCAGAATAACTATAAGCACCTACGGGTAAAGCTGGACTTGCAAGTTGTAAAAGATACAATACACGCTCAATTGTCATATCATCTATCGCTCATTGCTCATGATGATGTCCATACGCACCTCTTTCTGGCTGAAATGGTAATATCGCTTCGTGTACCTGCGTTCCAAGTTGTTCTAGCATGGCACGTAAAACTGGATCGGGCGATAATCGCAAATAGTCTTGGGTGACTTCTACAGGTACATGACGATTTCCTAGATGGTATGCAGCTTTAAGCAATACTACCGAAGGTGCTGTAACAACAAGAACAGGTTCAGGCTTAGCAGTGACCCGCACAATCACACTGGCATCTTCAGCTTGCAGTAAGTCACCGTCGTGAAGTACTGTACCTCTGGGTAAGCGTAGAAATATAATGTCATCTTGAGTTTCAATGCGATAGCGACTTCGAGTTCGTTCTTCCGCAGTCAGTGCTAAAGTCAAACTAACTGCGATCGCAGCGTTGGGTGGCTGACGTTGGGTAAGTGCAATCATAAGTTCTTGGTTGATTGTAATCCTACCGCATCAACAATTGAATTGAGTTTGTGTTCTTCTAGTTTAAGGAGTAATCCTTGTAAAATCCGGCGTACCATCAACGGTCCTTCATAAATCCAACCCGTATAAACTTGTACGAGGCTTGCACCTGCAACAATTTTTTCCCAAGCATCTTGGGCAGTAAAAATCCCACCGACGCCAATAATTGGGAGTTGACCTTGTGTTTGTTGGTAGATAAACCGGATAATTTCAGTAGCGCGATCGCGTACTGGTAAGCCGCTTATTCCTCCAGCTTCTTCTGTAATAAGTTTTCCTGTTTGCGCCAATGTTTTTGTTTGGAGGCGATCGCGACTTATTGTTGTGTTTGTCGCAATAATTCCCGCAAGTTTGTATGTTTGGGCAATTTCAATGATGGCGGCGATCGCTTCCCATTCGAGATCGGGAGCAATTTTTACACAAATTGGCTTAGAAGCTTGATTTTCTTGTTGTAATGCGTCCAAAATTGAACTGAGTTCTGCGGTATTTTGAAGCGATCGCAGTCCTGGTGTATTTGGCGAAGAAACATTGACAACAAAGTAATCTCCTAAATCTTTAAGTAAGCGAAAACTTTCTAGATAATCAGAGGCTGCTGCTTCTAATGGAGTAATTTTTGATTTTCCTAAATTAACTCCAATCGGTATCACATGAGAGGCACTTTGTAATCTTTTTGCCATCATTGCTGCACCGGAATTATTAAATCCCATCCGATTTAAAGCAGCACTATCTTGTGGTAAACGAAATAAGCGTGGACGGGGATTTCCTGGTTGCGCGTGAAATGTCACAGTACCAACTTCGGCAAAGCCAAAACCAAAGTTTGTCCATACACTAGCCGCAACACCATCTTTATCAAAACCTGCGGCTAAACCTATAGGATTAGGAAATTGAATTCCCCAAAGTTCTCGTGCTAAGCGTTCATCACTCAAACATAAGGATTTTTGTAGTAAACGTTGCGTTGATTTCGTAACTGGGTGATGTGGCGCATTCTCTAACCAGCTAAGAGTGGTAATCGTTCTTTGATACAACCATTCTGGATCGCTCTTTAATCCAGTAAATAGTACAGGACGAATAACAAGTTTATATAGATCCCACTGGTGTTGTGAATTCAAGTTTAATAGTGCCACGCTCTTTGTGCTGTCCAATGTCGATCTGAAGATTGATAAACTTTTACATCACTCAAATTAGCTTGCTTAATTAAATCATGAACCTCATCTAAAGTAAGTGCGGCATTGAGTGAATCGCGAAAGAGTTTCTTTTGCTGTTCGTCGTATTCTGCACCAATGCTTGCGACCAAAGACTCCATTATCTCAACATTTGCAGGACGAATCAAATCGCGAATGAATATAGCACCTTGTGGTTGTAGTACTCGTGCTACTTCATGAAAAAAGGGTAAAGGATCAGGTAAATGATGTACTAAGCTATTAGAAATTACCATCTGAAATTGCCCATTAGGATAAGGCATTTTTTTAGCATCAACAGTTTCCAGCAAAATCTGTTGTTCTAAGCCAGCGTTTTTGACGTGCCGCATGCCAAGCTGTAACATACTTTTGGCTAAATCAATGCCCCAGATCTGCCATTGAGGACACCGAGAAGCGATCAATATGGGAATTCGTGCTGTACCCGTACCGACATCAAGAACATTTGCCTCAAAATTAGGTCCGAACTCAATAACACTTTTAGCAAACGCAGTATTAACTTCAGTAAAGTCCATCTCGTCGTACTCTACTGCCTCTTCCCAACTATCCATAACTTCTGGTTCTAAGATTCTTGGCAGCGAAGTTTGATTTTCGTTTCGGGATTGTTTGATTGACATATCACTACTGATTTTGAATAGTACTTAACTCACCCCTCACTCATCACTCCTCACCCCTTCTCTGTGTTGCAGTAAATAAGCAAAGGCTTCTTCAGTTTCGACTTGGGGAAATTCAGCATAGAAGCGACTGACACTCATGAATGATTGCGGTGTTTCTAACACAATCACACTGCCCCATTGTTCGAGCCAAGAAATCAACCCACGTGGTGCTAATGGGGCACACAATAAGATTGCGGCAGGATTTTGGGCTTTTAGGGCTTGGGCAGCAACAGCAATTGTCATTCCTGTCGCAATACCATCATCAACAATAATTGCGATCGCACCTTCAGCATCAACTTTAGGACACGCAGGTGTCAGTTGGGCAAGTTGTTCTTGTGCTTTCGCTGTGGCATCAGCCAGTGCGCTTTTTCCTAGACGCGAATAAGGAACATAAAATGGCGTTTCTTCAGCCCAAAGCACGTTACCATCGGCACTAACAGCACCAATTGCTAATTCAGGATTCTTGGGATGGCTAATTTTTTTGGCAACTAAGATACTTAGCGGACACTGAAGTAATTGTGCTACTGGCAACCCTACAGGTATGCCGCCGCGTGGCAGGGCATAGACAATTGGTTGGGCATTTATTGTAGATAACGGTGGCTGAGTTAAAGCAAAGGAAATTGCTTGTGCTAACTGTTCGCCAGCATCAATGCGATCGCGAAAAAGAGGAAAATCTGACATGAGTGCGCCTAACACCATAAAGCGCGACAGTCTTCATTCTATGATGACTGATTTTAGTTCAATGTAGCTACTTTTAGACTGAACGCACTAGAGTAGAATTGAGGGGCAACCAGGATGCTACGCAAGCGCAATGCATTTCATTTAAACTGACGCTATTTCAATCATGACTAGCAGCGAAGAGCAACTTAGTCTTTTTCAAGATACTACTACTGATTTAGAAGCATCGGCAGTAGTACAGCCTGAATTAATTCCAACAGACGCTAAAATTCCGATTCCTCCTGGCACATATTCCGCAATGACAGAAATCGCACAGCATTGTAACAAGTGTCATCGGTGCGGACTTGGCGAAACTCGTACTCATGCTGTAGTCGGACGCGGGAATTTGCAAGCACCGATTATGATCATTGGCGAAGCCCCAGGGCAAAATGAAGATGAAACTGGATTACCCTTTGTCGGTAAAGCTGGGCAACTCCTTGATAAAATTTTGGCTTCGGTAAAACTGGATACAGATAGTGATATTTATATCTGTAATGTCATTAAGTGCCGTCCACCAAACAATCGCGTTCCTACTACTGATGAAATTAGCGCGTGTAAACCTTATCTTCTAGAGCAAATTCGTTTGGTTAATCCAAAAGTTATTTTGTTTACTGGTGCAACCGCACTCAAAGGTTTGACAGGAGAAAAACGCGGAATTACAAAAATTCGAGGAAACTGGATTGAGTGGGAAGGACGTTTATGTATGCCTATTCTTCATCCAGCATATTTGTTGCGTAACCCTTCTCGCGAACGCGGCAGTCCAAAATGGTTGATGTGGCAAGATATCCAATCAGTACGTGCCAAGTTAGATGAGATGCAATAGACCTTTTGTGTAAATCATAGCTGCCTTATTTCATATCAGGAAATTGGTAATTGTTGCTCAATATTTTTTACAATTACCAATGACCAGTTACCAGTTCCCAGCTTTTAATTACGTTTAGTTTCACCTACTTACAAATTAGTTTGACAATCACGTAACCATGTCCGAATTGCTTGAGCAATAATGCCATTACTGCTATTTCTAGGAGGTGTTACAGGTCGTTGAGAAGGATATGAACCTGTGCGGGAAAACATCATTGCGAGTCGCCAACCACCTTCTGCGCGAGTAAAAAACAGCCAGTGAAATTGTTGTAGTTCGACGGGTTTCCCATCGATATACTGTCGTTCGAGTGTTGTGATAAATACTTGTTGCGGCTGTTGTGCAGTTACTGTTTCCATATCAGGAGTATATTCGCCAGGACCAAGTGTTAATGGTATAAACTCAGGGCGTCCGGCAATAAGCACATAGGTATAAATATCAACGATCGCATCGCGACGACGAGTGCGTTGGCTAACTCGATTCGCATAGCCTGGTAAAGCTGGTAAAAGTTGTGAAGTTAATATTTCCACATCTTCGGTTTGACACTGCGGCGATCGCTGAACAAATCCCACAGATTGTTGGAGATATGTACTATGGGCTGGCTTTGTCTTTGTAAGTTCTAGGCTGAAGCTATAAGCAAGCAAGTATGTACAAATTGAGATTTGTAGCCTTCTTACTGCTATCATGACGCTGCTAACTCGTCACAAATGCGCATCCAAGCAAGTTTTGGCTCTTTAGCCGCAGTAATTGGACGTCCAATGACAAGGTAATCAGCCCCAGCTTTTAACGCTTGTGCTGGAGTTAGCGATCGCTTTTGATCTCCCTCTTCTGCCCAACTTGGTCGTACCCCAGGGCAAACTAGTAATAAGTCGTCACCACACGTTTGACGTAACTGTGCTACTTCTTGAGGAGAACAAACAGCACCATCTACCCCCGCTTCTTGAGCCAACAGCGCCATTTGTAACGCATACTCAGGTAACTCTAGAGGAATCTTTAAATCAAACGCAAGTTGTCGCGCTGAGATACTTGTCAGGAGTGTAATCGCCAGCACTTTGGGAGGTACAACACCTGCTGATGCCGCACCTTCTTGCACTGCTTGCTGCGCTGCGGCGATCGCTTCTTTTCCTGCTGCAGCATGAATTGTTAGTAAGTCAACTCCATAACGCCCTACTGCCCAACACGCACCTGCCATTGTGTTCGGAATATCATGAAACTTTAGATCCAAAAAAATTCGCTTTTGTTGGTTTTTGAGTATTTTTAAGATACCTGGACCACTACTGACAAAAAGTTCTAAACCAACTTTCCAGAAAGTCACTTCTGGTAATCTTTCAAGCAATGCGATCGCCTCGGCTTCGCTGGCAACATCTAAAGGCACAATAATGCGTTCTGAAGACATAAAACTAGGGGTCAGGGGTTGGGGGTCACAGTTCAGGGAGTTGGAGGAGTTATAAGTTAAGAAAATTCTTCAATTCAAAACGTGCTAAGGCACCGCTACGCTAACAAAACTTAAAATTCAAAACTAACCAAAGCGCCACTAGCCACTCAATTTAATCATGGTACAAGCCGTACAAACTTATTTTTGCCAACTTGAAGAACTTTATCGTACAGTTGTTCGGGTTTTTCAAAAGCTAAGTCAAGTTGTGTAATGCGATCGCCATCTATTCTTACTGCACCGCCTTGAATTTGCCTGCGGGCATCGGAACTACTTTTACACAATTTACTTGCACTCAGAATATAAAACAACTTAGCCGGAAACTCTACCTGTGATAAAGAAAATTCTGGGACAGTGGATGTATCAGTTGTTGCTCCTTGAATCAGCGACATTGCGGTTTGTTGGGCTTTAGCTGCGGCTTCTTGACCGTGATATTGAGAGACGATATTTAATGCTAGAAGTTTTTGGCGATCGCGAGGATTTTCCGGCAGGCGATCCAAAGGTAAATCCGTCAACAACTCAAAGTATTGTTCCAGGAGACGATCGGGAGTTTTTTCTAATTTGGAATACATTGTCAGTGGATCTTCAGATAAGCCGACATAATTTCCCAACGATTTAGACATCTTCTGTACCCCGTCAGTTCCGATCAATATCGGCATCAGTACGCCGAACTGTGGAGGAAAGCCAAAATGACGTTGTAAATCTCGACCTACTGCAATATTAAACTTTTGATCTGTACCACCTAATTCCACATCAGCTTCTACCGCAACAGAATCATACCCCTGCATAATTGGGTACAAAAACTCATGCAAGTAAATCGGGTTTTCTTGGGTATAACGTTCAGCAAAGCCTTCTTTTGCTAACATTTGCCCGACAGTCATCGTGGTGAGTAACCCTAAAATTTTTGCCAAATCCAACTTTGAGAGCCACTCGGAGTTGTAGCGAACTTCTAACCTACCTGGCGTGTCAAAATCTAAGATAGGACGTAACTGCTCCAAGTAGGTTTTGGCATTTTGTGCCACCATTTCTTCGTTCAACTGGCGACGAACTTCTGATTTACCTGTTGGATCGCCGATTCTTGCAGTAAAATCGCCAATAATAAGTACCGCCGTATGCCCCGCATCTTGAAAAGCTCTCAGTTTTCTATAAGGAATGCTATGACCCAAATGGATATCGGGACTTGTAGGATCGATGCCCAATTTAACACGCAAAGGTCGATGCGTGTTTGTCAAACGTTTTTCAAGGTTTTCCAGCGAATTATCAGCAACTTGGTCAGGAAAAATCTCGCTGACACCACGACGTAGCCACGTAAATTTTACTACACTATCAGTTGTTGATTGTACTTTGGTTTCTCCTGGGCTTTGCGTCATACTAGGAACTTGATAGCTCAACTGGTCTTCATATAATTGATTCGTTATCACACTTTGTTCTCATTAGCTCAGGTGTCAGATTACTATAATTGCAAAAATTAGTTGTCTTTACATCATTCAATTTCAACCCCAGTCTACAAGTGAGGAAATTAAACCGCCGTGTCTTCTAGTATTGTTCATAAAAAACAACAAAGAGGCTCTTCACCCAGTTATCAGTTTGTCAAAGAAGTCGGTCAGGTAACTGGCGGCACACTGTTGGCAACCGTTATGCTGACTAGTGCTGTTGTAGCTGGGGGATTGATTGGGCTAGCAACCAGTTTCCGCAATCTACCGGATGTGAGAGCTTTACGTAACTATTTTCCCTCAGAAACTTCTTATATTTACGACATTAAAGGTAGACTGCTTGCGAGTATTCATGGTGAAGCTAACCGTGAAGTTGTACCGTTAGATCGCATTTCGCCAGACCTTAAACGCGCTGTTATGGCGATTGAAGATAGCCACTTTTATTATCATCAGGGCATCAACGTTGGCAGTGTTGGTCGTGCATTACTTGTTAACTGGCAACGCGGTGCGGTTGCGGAGGGTGGTTCTACAGTCTCAATGCAGTTGGCAAGAAATATTTTCTTGTCGCAAGAACGGAAATTTAGTCGTAAAGTTGCAGAAGCTGTCTTAGCAGTACGCCTTGAGCAAGTTCTGAGTAAAGAAGAAATTTTAGAGTTGTACCTCAACCAAGTTTATTGGGGTCACAATAACTACGGCGTCCAAACCGCAGCCCGTACTTACTTTAATAAATCAGCAGCAAATCTCAACTTGGCTGAATCAGCAATGATGGCAGGTATGATTCAAGCCCCAGAACAATATAGCCCGTTTAACAATATGGAACGGGCAAAACAACGCCAGGGAGTTGTCCTCAATCGAATGCTGCAATTAGGTTGGATTACACCTGAAGAAGAAGCCGCTGCGCGTGAAGCAGAAATCAACCTAGGTCGCATCCGTTCATTTCAAGGTAGTGCAATGCCTTATGTGACAAATGCAGCCGCACAAGAGTTAGCCCAGCGCTTTGGGCGTGATGCAGTGCTTAAAGGCGGAATGCGCGTCCAAACGACTGTAGATGCTGATATGCAGCGGATGGCAGAGGAAACCGTAACAACTTGGCATAAAAGAATTCGTGCCCAAGGAGTCAATGGCGATCAAATGGCATTGGTTGCTGTCGATCCGCGAACTCAGTTTGTCAAAGCCTTAGTTGGTGGTGTAGATCCTAGAAAAAGCGAGTTCAACCGTGCTATTCAAGCACATCGTCAACCTGGCTCAGCATTTAAGCCATTTGTGTACTACGCAGCATTTGCCTCTGGAAAGTATACTCCTAACTCAATAGTGGAAGATACTCCAGTTAGCTATAACGATGGTAGTGCTCAACGCTATGTACCCAAGAACTACGATAGTTCCTTTCAAGGATCGATGTCGATTCGCAGAGCCTTAGAAGTTTCGCGAAACATTCCGGCAATTAAGATTGGGCGGGCTGTTGGACTGAATAAAGTGATTGAAATTTGTCGGGTTCTGGGGATTAATAGTCCAATGGAGCCAGTGATTTCATTACCCCTAGGAGCAATTGGTGTCACACCATTAGAAATGGCTAGTGCTTATGCGACTTTTGCTAATTATGGTTGGCACTCGCCACCAACAGTCATTGTCCGTGTGAGTGACAGTAGTGGCAATGTGTTACTCGACAATACACCTAAGCCCCAACTTGTATTAGATCCTTGGGCAGCAGCTTCGCTTACTAGTGTGATGCAAGGAGTTATTAATAATGGTACTGGTAGAGCAGCACAACTCGACCGCCAAGCGGCTGGGAAAACAGGAACAACATCCTCAGAACGGGACATTTGGTTTGTCGGTTACGTACCTCAGTTAGCAACTGCGGTGTGGGTAGGAAACGATAATTATCGACCCTTAGGTAAAGGATCGACTGGCGGTGGTTTTGTTGCACCCGTATGGCGCGACTTTATGCAGAAAGCTTTAAAAGACCAACGAGTTGAGTATTTCCGTTCTCCTTCCCAGTTTCAGCGCCCTAGCAGCTAGAGAGGAATGAGTGATTAGTAGCTAATGGAATTAATCAATTAAATGATTTTCCCCAAGCTCAAACAGTTAAAAAAAGGGCTAGCCCCTCACTCCTAGCCCCTCACTCCTAGTCCCTGATTATGGCTGTTTATCGACTTCCGCTTTCATGCGTTCTAGCGTTAGATTCATTTGGTCAAACATCTGCTGTGGAGTCATGCCAAACTGTCCTAACTGCGTTTGTAGTTGCTGCGCAGTCATTTGAGCCATAAAGTCTTCTGATAGTTCAAAGCGCTTCATAAAAATTCGATAGCGCTCCATCAGAGTTTCCATTTGCTCAATAAACATCTTTTTGCCTTCGCGGTCAAACTTGCCGTAGTTTTGACCAAGTTTGATTAAGGCTTGGTAATCCTCAAAAAGCTGCCTAGCTTCTTGTTGAACTATCTCAGAGTCAAAAAATCCCATGGCACTTATGTTCAACTGAGTGTTTTCACTCAGGAGACTTTATTGTTGCATTTGGTATCATTCTAGTCTAGACTCAAAGGCTACACTTGATCGTATTCTTGTCGAAATTTCACGACTTGACAAAAAGCTAATTTCTACTAGGTGCTGAATTCAAGGTATTTTGAGCTGAAAGTTTGACCTTGACAGTTATGTAAAGGCGATCGCAACTAACTTCACTTGTGTGTTAAAACAATCAATATTTATCATAAAGAAGAAAGCCATCAGATGCACTGTTTGAATGCAGCATTCTAGTGTCTTCTCAAAAAATGAGTGTGGCTACAGTGGAGTAAAACTGAGTATGTTAAGTAAACTGAAAAGTAGAAAAATTGCCGCACTTTTGGCTTTCACTGGTACGGTAATACCGATCGCTGGTTTGCATAAGTTCTATCTAGGACAACCGCTGTGGGGAGTATTATATTTACTTCTATCCTGGACACCAATTCCGCGTGTTGCTAGTGCAATTGAAGGAGTTTGGTATTTAGCTCAAGACTCAGAAGAATTTGACCGCAATTTTAATGGCGCCCAAGGCAATGTGGAAGTTTTTGCGGCTACACCACATCAATCAGCAACTTCCAACCGTGTTAGTGCGATCGCCGATGCTTTACGTCAACTCGATGATTTACGCCAAGACGGACTGATTTCTGAGTATGAATTTGAACAAAAACGCCGCCAATTATTAAATAAAATTGTTTGAATAGAAATACGCTTCACAGGCAAGAACCTGACTCCACGATGCTTCAGAACTGGTTGCAGTCTCAGACAATCCGAACCAAGTTACTCAATGACCCATACTACCGCATGGAGTCGCTAGCTGAAATTGCGATCGCCGCCGCGTTAGGTATCCGCATCGATGTGAATCAAGCGAGTGTCGATGATTGGCTCAGATTACCAGGAATCTCAATTCATCAGGCGCGATCGCTTGTAGAATTACGCCGCAGTGGTGTTCAGTTCTACTGCGTTGATGATATTGCCGCTGCCTTGAATATGCCGTTACAACGACTGAAACCTTTGGAAGTTGTGCTGAAGTTTTGTTACTACGACGAAGAACTTCATCTACAGCCGCTAGTTAATCCTAATACAGCAACAGTAGAAATATTAGTAAAAATTCCAGTTATCGATCAAACTTTAGCAGCAGCCATAGTACAAAATCGCACATCGCTTGGACCATACCGTAATTTGGTTGACTTGCAACGGCGTTTGTCACTAGCAGGAGTCACAATTAGCAAGTTGATGCACTATCTGTGCTTTTGATAATACAAAAGTTCAACACAAAAAAGCTTAACGGTTGAAATCGCAGCTAAAATGCTTTTTCTTTAGTCCACCTCCGTGGACTAAGTTGATTGAGCCGCAACTTTAGTCACCAGGCGTTTCATCAAATCTTACACAAATCCACTGCGCTTCAAAGGCCAAAAGCGAAAACAAGCATGTCCAATAATGTTTTCTCGCGGTAAAAAACCCCAAACATGAGAATCGTTACTATCGTTACGGTTGTCTCCCATCACAAAAAACTCGTTTTCCGCCACTTGCTGGGGTCCCCATTGATATATAGGAGGTTCAGCAATGTAATCTTCGGTTAAAGGTTGATTGTTGAGATAGACCTTACCATCAGTTACAGCTACGATATCGCCAGGTTTACCAATCACACGTTTAATAAACGCTTGATCTTTGGCATAACCCATCGTTTGTAGTTTTGGAGGTGGTTCAAAAACTATAATGTCGCCCGTCATTGGGGGATGCAACCAGTAAGAGACTTTTTCGACAACTAAGCGATCGCCCATGTGTAATGTAGGTAGCATTGAATCTGAAGGAATGTAGCGCGGTTCTGCTACAAACGTTCTGATCGAGAATGCTAAAACTAGGGCAATTAGAATTAAAATCAAGTTTTCCTTCTGGCTGTGCCATACTCGCAACCAAAAAGATTCTGGAGAATTGCTTTCTTTTGAGGTCATAAAAGTCTTCTAGCAGCTCTTATCAATCAAATAAACACTTTGATTATTGTGACGATAAATGAGATTGGAAGCTAGGGGCGATCGCTTATTGTCGAGGAGTCGACTTGTTAGTCATAATCTGTGAATAAGCTCAACTGCGATCAACTATGAATCAATTGACTTCATTTGCTGCCCCCATTCCTAAAAAAGCTGAAGATAGCTTTGCCATTACCTTTGCGTCTTTATCACTTGCAGAAGCTTATGCGCTTGCTGATGACGCTGCTAATGGGGCGATCGTTGTTATGAGTGGGATGGTGCGCAATCAAACAGATGGCAAACCAGTTGTATCCCTAGAGTATCAAGCCTACGAACCAATGGCGATGCAAGTATTCCGCCAAATTGCTGCAGAAATTCGTAGAACTTGGTCTGATGTCAATCGAGTTGTAATTCATCACCGCGTTGGACGCTTACACATCGGCGAAATTAGTGTCCTTGTTGCCATTGGTTGTCCTCATCGTTCAGAAGCGTTTGAGGCTTGTCGTTATGCGATTGATACCTTAAAGCACAACGCCCCTATATGGAAAAAAGAACACTCTCCAGATGGTTCAAGTAGCTGGGTGAGTATCGGTGCATGTGAAGTTGATCAAGGAGTGAAGAATTGTTAGTTATTTGTTGGATTTTTAAGTCTATTCCATAGCTAAATCTTGGGGATTGTTGCGATCGGGCTAACTCGATAACCTAGTTATAATTTGTATTCAAAATTCATAATTCATAACTCAAAACTCGGTGCAGCGGCAATTATACATTCTTAATGTTGAGGTTTGTAACTATTTTTGTATACCAAGACACTAATCCTTTAGACTGATTTGCGATTGGATTATTGATATACAACTATATGCAGATACTCCACTCTGTTTGGCACGATGTCATCCTGTCGCTTTCTTTCTTTGCTAGTATCATTGGTTTAGTCTTGCTGGCTAAGACAAATCCAGCACAGGTCGAATTAGAAGATGAACAAATTTTGTTTAGAATGAGTTTCGCTTACTGGCTGGTATATTGTGTAGCTTGTGCTATGCAAAAGCTGATCCTTCCAGATTGGGAAGTGTTAGTACTTGGTATTAAATTAACCGCAGCTTTGTCTTACTTTTTAACTTTTGCTTGCATTATTTGTTTACCATTGCATCGAGTTGCAATACGACAAGTCGAAGAATAGCTAAACCGCTTTGCATCGTGAAGTATTGAATGTTGAGTGCTGAGTTAAGAAAGTTATTTTAATTCAAAAACTCTTTGTGATTCAAAACTTTAAGAACGATAACAAACTCATTTATTCAAGGCGATCGCGATCGCATCTTCAAGCTTATCCTGGCTCAATGTAGTCAGGATAAAGACTTCTTGTACAGTTTTACCTTGGCGAACAATCAATTTAAAGCCTCCCCGAATGGGAACAGAGACTCGCAGTTGCATTCGGGGAATGTGACCTTTGACCCGCCCAATAACTCCTGGAGTAATGGTTTGTATGCCTTCAACTTTGGTAAGGCGTTCTAAAACAGGAATTAAACCAGGAATATGCGTGGAATGGTTTAATACCAATCTGCCACTAGCGGGATTATTCATTAAGTTAAGCTGCCTCTAGTGGTGCCATTGTTAAATCTGCACGTCGTAATTGCTGGTGATAAAGTTCTGCCTGTTCTAATGGACCTACCCAAACGATCGCCTGACCTTCGTAATGGATTTGGTTTGTGAGTTCCCACGCGCGATCGCTTGTCATTCCAGGAATGTATTTCGCAAGGCACTCGGCTACGTGCCCAAAAGTATTGAAGTCATCATTCAACACAATGATTTTGTAGTTGGGATACAGCTTTGGAGCCACTTGACTCGATTTCTCAGGGGCTACTGTTGGTGAGGTTGCCATGCCGTAAACACCTGTTATAAATCTCATAGTCATAAGCTAGCTGAATGAATTTTTAAATAAGTGCGTTTTAAGTACCTAGTTTAACTAAAATTCTAAGTGAACCAAATATTTCTATGCAATAAAATAATACGTTTAGATTGTGATATATTTTTTATGTAGTTGTTATTCTTGTTATTTTTGAAAAATTGCCAATATTCCTATTATAATAAAAATATAGTAACAGAAAGTCCCCAAAAAGTAAAGATTGAGGGAACTACTTTCAAAACTTCTACTGCCAATCTTCCCAAGCTTCATTAAAAATCGAAGTATCAGGGAAAGCGGTAGGATTGTTATTTTGTGCTAGACGGCGCTGTAAGGCTTCAAGTTGCGGTTCAGGGAAAGGTAATCTTGCTACAAGTTGATAGGGGGCGATCGCTCTTTCCAATGCAAAAGCAGCGGTAGTTCCAGCGGCAGCACCAGCAGACCATTCAAAAGAATGTACGCGATAAGCAGCTGCCGCAATATGACTCACAGCAATACTCTTGCCAGACACGAGTAAGTTATCAATTTGCTGGGGAATCATTGCCCGCAAGGGAATTTGAAAAGGATATGCTTGACCTGCACCGAGACGTTCGCCAGGGCGCTCGATATTACCAGGAAGTTCCGCAGGGCTTTGGAGCATACAAGGATGAAAATCAATTGCATAGTGACCAATGCCGACAGCATCAGGATAAATCGTGGAGCGCGTCCGCCGCATGACATCTCTTGGAGGAATAGTGCCAGCAATCACTGCTGCGGTTTCCAAGCCAGCTAAGGCAGCTTGAAGGCTACGATAGTTTTGTGGCGACAAAACCAAGCGATAGTAACTATCACTATAGTTACGACGAGAAATATCAATTTCGGATATAGTAAAACCTTGAGGATAAGCTAGGGTAGGTCGTCCTAAAATTCGGCGTCCTTCTCGCATATAAGGATACTTAGATAATCCGTGCGCTGTTCCCATTGGCGAGTCAAGTCCTGCGAGGTAGCGGTTATTCGGGTGCGGTTCCTTCACGCCAGCACCGAGTTGTGAATCGGTAGTTCCCGCAACAAGCCAATGAAAATAACCTTTAGCGTGTTCTTCACCTTTACGCAAAGTTTCTACCCGCAGTCCACCCATCCAACCACCAGGTTGCAACTGTCTTGTAGTTTGTAATTGGTTGCGAGTATAAATCAAGTTATCTGTAGCCGTACCAGGACGGTAGTCATTGCCCCAAGTCCAATTTTGCATGGAAATATCGCCTGGAGTAGGAGCAGTAAACGAAATCCCACCAAAGCGCATAGCTTCACCTTGGCGGGGACTCCAGATGCGACGATAGGTAAAGACTAAAGGAAAGCTTGCTAGTCGTGGTAGTTCATAACTGTAGTAACTTGCATACTGTTGGTAGAACGGTGGTTCTACATGTCTTTGTGGCTGTTGGGTTGCCTCCATTGCAAAGGTGTAAGTAAAACCTTGAGTGCAATAAGGATCGTTAGTTGCGCTGGAAGAAGACGGTTCGAGATAAGAACGCGGATCGATACCTAAACGATAAGGCACATCTGCTAACGCAATCAGTTCACCCGTTTCCGTTGCATCAATAACATACCAATTGGGAGCATTTCCTGCTTGCTTTGTGGCAGGGACAAATCGCACAATATTTTTAGTAAACAAGCGCGAATTTTGGTAACTATAAGCATCAGCAATTGTTTGCGATAGCGGATAGGTATTGAGTGCTGGCGCACCCTTGGCAGGTTGGTGTTGAATTGCGATCGCACTTTGAATGCGTTTTTCTGCGCCCATTTGGGCTGTTTGTAAATCTTTGATGACGGTTGAAGGAAACCATTTAAACTGTCCTCGACCTCTCCTTGCAGCGTCACGCAACATTTCTGAGAGGATAACGTGACCATCACGCGGTAAAAAGCAAGACTCACTTACCCAGCAGTTACCAGGATCTAACTCGCCGTACTTACGTTCAATACGCCGACGTAACTCTAAATAACCACGCGAGTAAAACAACTGCTGTCGTTGAGTTGGACGTTCGTCAAGTGCGGAGGTTCCTTGTGCGGAAATTTGTCCTCCTACCCAATCAGTAATTTCGGTTACGCAAACAGTTCTTCCGGCTAGCAAGGCTTCATAGGCTGTCGCCACGCCAGCAAGTCCCCCTCCAGCAACTAATAGATCGCACTCCACTGTTTGATCCGGAGTTCGAGGTGGTGTCGCAAAGGCAATTAGAGGAAAAGAGGTGATGAAAGTTGAAAGTAAAGTCAGACTAACAAGCGATCGCTTCATATTTCAGGTAGCTTGGCTCCATAAGTCTAAGTAGCCCCTAGACGTTAGCACTCCGAAAATGTTCATCGCAAGTGATCGAGGAGGGGTCAGAGAGACTTTGTGTTGATGAAGGCGTTATGCAATCTCCCGCTTTTCAATGTAAATTTCCCTGATCTCCGACCCCCGATCCCTGACCTCTTTAAACGGTTGGTGCAGTTCCTGACGATTCACGCACAACAAGCCTTGTCCCCAAAACTTTAGAAGTTTTCGTTACAGATTTACTGAGTAATAATTCCGCTGCGAGTACTCCTTTTTCAACCAGTGGTTGCTGAACTGTTGTGAGTCTTGGTCGAATTTGCCAAGCTATTGGAATATCATCAAAGCCTACGATTGACAAATCTTCTGGAACTTTTAAACTCATTTGCTGTGCACTGCGCAAAGCACCAAAGGCTAAAATATCGCTCATTGCTAAAATTGCAGTTGGTCTAGGATGGCGCTGCAACAAAGTCATAGCTACTTCCCGCGCATGATTCTCGTCGTTGCGACACTCATAAATCGGCACTTGGCTAAAGTCAATTCTTGCCTCTTCTATCGCATCTCGGTAGCCTTGCAGCCGTAGTTTAGTAATTTGATGCGTAGAGTGTTCAAGTCTTTGAGTGTCCACTAAGCCAACATACAAGTCAGATTGCAACTCCATTGCCATAATGGCAATTTGCTTGTGGTGGAGACTTAATAAGTGTGTTGCAGCTTTTCGTGCAGCTTGGCGATCGTCAATACCAACGGAGGGTACATCTTTTAAAGAAGGCTGATCGACGGCGACGACTGGTAGCTGACGTTCTAAGACTCGTACGAGTGCTTCACTGTCATCAGGCAAATTGTAAATAATAAACCCGTCTACAGTCGCTTGCTCAATTGTCTTTTGCGCAGCATTGCTTTCTAGTGTTGGCACAATCAGTAAACTTGCTTTGACGCGTTCGCAAACTCTTGATACTCCTTTTAAAAAAGCGATCGCAGCTAAGTCATTGAATGCATACGGTAGCGATTCACCAAATACCAAACCAATCGCACCTGTTTTTCCTGTCCGCAGCATCCGCGCCATTGGGTTGGGACCTGGATAGCCCATTTCCTTGGCTGTTTCAAGGATTTTATCGCGCAGTTCTGGCGAAAGTTGATCTGGTCGATTGAAAGCATTTGATACCGTTGTTCGCGAAACCCCGACAGCTTGAGCAATATCCTGCAGTTTGATGGACTTTCTTGCTTTGTCGTGTTCCATGAATTTTTTGAGCTACTATTCCTCCTAAATGCCTGTAATTGAAACACACTTTAACTTGATCGATCAAGAAAACTTGTTACAATGATTAACGCAAGCATTCTGAATCGATTCAGAAGTATCAGTAAGTAACTTCGTGAGAGAGTGTATGAACTACCAACAGTGGCTCAATTACAAAGAACAAGAACTTCTAGTTCCTCGGTCAAAGCCAGCATCGAATTCTAAGCAAATTCAACTATCTGGGCTTTTCAATCGTGTGAGATGTTATTTCTCGCAGTTGTTCGCGTTTAGCGATGAACCTCAAGTTCAAGAAATCGTTGTTGATGGCAAGATGCAGTGGAAAGTTTACGACCCACAAAGCGATCGTACATTGCAACTAAACTCATCACAAGAAGTTTCCATGTGGCTGGAGGAACGCTACTATAACCGTCCTATCAATGTTTGGGAGTGAGACGATCAGCTGAATCATTTTATCAAATGAAAGATGCAAATAATTTCTCCTGTGCGACTTACTTGGTTCAACTTCAAAGTGAAACAGTATTATCCAATTTCACTTCCTAGCTGATGAAATAGCCTTGCTAGTACTGTGTTGGAAAACAAAAATCCTTCGGGATCGGTAAGTCGCAGTTGATCGGTTCCCACAAGTTCCACCCAACCTTGTTGATAGTAGGGTTGTAAACACTGCCAAATTTTTGCCACTGTCTCCACGCCAAATTGTTGCGCTAGTGTAGCAAGGCTTATACCTTCGCTTAAGCGTAACCCTAGCATGAGTGTTTCTAACAAAACATCATTGGAAGATGTCTGTAAGCAATTCAACACACCATGAGCAGCAATGTAATCTTTCACCCACTGATAATATTCTTGTGTTTTACGCGGACGAGTGAATCGTTGTCCTTGGACGTAGCTAGTAGCACCCATACCAAAGCCATAGTATGGTTGATTGTGCCAATAGACGCTGTTATGACGACACTGATGCTGAAGTTGAGCATAGTTAGAGATTTCGTAGTGTTCGTACCCAGCCGATGTTAAAACTTGCTGTGCTGTGCGATACATCTGCGCTGTCATATCATCAGTTGGTAAGGGCTGTTCTCCAGCTTGGTAGTAACGATTAAAAGCTGTGCCAGGTTCAATCTGAAGATCGTAAATTGAAATATGATTCGGGGCGATCGCGACAACTTGTTCTAAACTATCTTGCCACTGCGCTAAGGTTTGATACGGTAAACCAGAAATCAAATCGAGGCTAAATGAAGGGACTTTGACAGTTCGGACAATTTCAATTGCAGTATAGATATCTTCAACAGTGTGCGATCGCCCACAAATCTTTAATAATTCTGGTTGAAAGGCTTGAACGCCAAGACTGACTCGATTCACTCCGGCGACACAATAACCCTGTAACTGTTCTAAGGAAAACGTACCTGGGTCAATTTCGATAGAAATCTCAGCATCGTTGACGATCCCAAATTGCAGCTTGAGAGTGTCAATAATTTTTTGTAGCTGATTGACAGATAACAACGAAGGAGTTCCACCACCAAAGAAAATAGTTTTTAGTGGTTTACTTGATGTGTTTGTGCTAGTAATTTCTTGACACAGCGCTTCTACATAATGCGACATTGTGCCAGAGTTTTCGCCATGCAGGCGATCGCCCACAATCGATACGGGAAAGTCACAATAATAGCATCGCCTTCTGCAAAAAGGAATATGTATATAGGCAGAGGTCGGCTCACTATAATTAATTATATTTGTACTTAAATTTAACTTAGCTAACACGCGCTTTTCTACCAAGATTAAAATAATGGTGAATAACTGTAAACTCTTTTTCTAAAAATTAAATATTTCTTGTAAATTCTTCTCAGATAATGATTGATTTAATTTTTATTCTACTGTCTGAAGTTGCAAGGAGACAAATGTCTTAAAGCAATAAATAGACATGCAATAAAGATTTGAGCAGGATAATTAAAACTAAATAATCAAAATGTGATTATTGTATCTAACTCAATATGAGAAACAACTACAGTAGATAAGAATTTGTAAAAGTCATGCTATAAAGCTGTGCTAGCTTACAGAATATTGTTGTTGAAAGGAACCTAACGGAGGAATATTGAAGTGCAATAAACTTATTTATTACTCAGTATGTTAACTAAGTCACTAATTCTCATAATAATGTTGAATGATGAATAGTGATTTCATACAACAACTGTAAATCTGCAGTGAAGAACACTAAAGATATAATAGGAGTACTCAACCAAATGGCTGAGGAAACAAAATTCCAGTTGTTGCATCCTGAAAAAACAGACTTGCAACTCAACTACCTTGGATTTGCATAATGCTTGACGCAATTATTATTATTTCATTCATTGTAGCAGGCGCAGGCATCGGCTATTACAGTACAGAACTGCTGCCAGAAAATGTGCAGCAGCAAGTCACTAACATTGAAGCTTTGCGCTTGGTTTTTGCCGCTTTCGCCGCCTTAATCGGTGGTGCTGCGGGACTAAGTTTTCAAATTAGCTACCGTCGGATCGAGAAACAAGTCAGGGAAATGCCCATTGAGGTGATCTTGACGCGGGCGATTGGCTTGGTGCTAGGCTTACTCATTGCCAATTTAATGTTGGCACCATTGTTTTTACTACCAATTCCGGCTGATTTCAGCTTTATTAAGCCGTTGATCGCGGTGTTGGGCAGTGTCATGTTTGCCTTTTCTGGAGTGAGTTTAGCAGATACTCACGGTCCAGCGTTGCTCAGACTAATTAATTTCAACAATGTCGAGTCTGTCTTGTTAGCAGAAGGAACCCTTAAAGCAGCAGCAACGAAAGTCGTTGACACTAGCTGTATCATCGATGGTCGTTTGGAAACACTGCTAGAAACAGGATTTCTGGAGGGGCAAATTTTAGTACCGCAATTTGTGCTTCAAGAACTGCAGCAACTTGCAGACGGTGCTAAAGACTTAAAAAGGATGCGAGGACGTAGGGGATTAGAAATTCTCAATCGCTTGAAGGAAACTTACTCCGATCGCATTTTGATTCATCCGATGGAATATGATGATGTTCCTACAGTTGATGCTAAATTGGTGCGCTTTGCCCAAGAAATCAGTGGTACATTAGTCACAAATGATTACAACTTGTCTAAAGTTGCCAGCGTTCAGAAAGTACCAGTATTAAATATCAACGATTTGGTGCAAGCAGTACGCCCTACCTACCTACCTGGCGATAGCATTGATTTGAAAGTTCTCAAAGAAGGGAAAGAACCAAGTCAAGGTGTCGGTTATCTCGAAGATGGCACGATGGTAGTCGTAGAAGAAGGGATTGGTTACGTTGGTGGGGAAGTGCGTGTGATTGTGACAAGTGCTTTGCAGACGAGTGCAGGACGCATGATTTTCGCGAAACCGCAGGCTTCTGCTTTGGCTTAGGGAGACGATTGAATCACCACTATGGCGTTGCGATCGCGATTCAAACTCTGTAACCGGTGCAAACAACCTGCACCGGTTTTGTATCGAGTTCAGTATGATGAATCGGGGACGTGGATTTTTGTTTGTCCTGAGTGCTGGCTACCTTTGAGTCACAATAACCCGAATTACACTTATGGTGGTACTTGGAAAGCACGACGAAAGAGAGGTTAGTCAGGAGTCAAAGTGATTTCTACACAAAGGATCTAGACTACATTTTTGGTTAGTCCACGGAGGTGGGCTTTGTTTGTCTAGCCGCAACTTTAGTCGCTAGGCGTCTCCATCTAAGACTGATAAATTTCTAAGGGTAGTGCGTCGGGATCTTGAAAAAAAGTAAATCGTTTACCTGTTATTTCATCAACTCTGATAGGTTCTACCTCTACACCTTTTGACTGTAATTCGAATACAGTTTCCTCTAAGTTTTCAACAGCAAATGCAAGATGTCTTAAACCACAAGCCTCTGGTGTACTCGGTCTTGTGGGAGGATGAGGGAAGGAAAATAACTCGATTTGATCTTTGCCAATTCTTAAATCTAATTTGTAAGAATTTCTTGCAGCCCGAAAAGTCTCGTTAATGACCGAACAGCCTAAAACTTCGATGTAAAACTTTTTCGAGCGTTCGTAGTCAGAACAAATAATCGCAATGTGATGAATTCCGGTAATTTGCATGAAGCATTCTGTTCAAATTTTGAATTTAACAGATCAGATTGAACGTCTGCAAATTACTCTAATCTACCTTCAAATCCCAAGTTTTAGTAGATTATCTATAACCACCCAAGGAAAAAGAACTTGACTTTATTTAATCTAGCCAAGCTCGTTTTCTACCAGAAGTGATGTGACTTGCAGATCAAGGACATCAAGGCATTGCTAAAATTCATCTAAAGGTAAGGCAACATTATTGCATAGCCCCAATTAAATAGTCGAAGTATCCACCTGCTTCCCTAGAATCTTCTGCAGACATCATTGTGCTGGTAACATTCTTCATAGCACGGACACTTTCAACCACAGCTTCAATTGGAGTACCCAAAGAGCGGTACATCTGACGCACACCAATAACCCCAATTTCTTCAATTGGCGTAGCATCACCAGCGACAATAGCATAAGTAATCAAACGCAGATAATAATCCATATCACGTAAGCAAGTTGCCGTCATTTCTCGACCGTAGGCGTTACCTCCAGGAGAAACAATATCAGGGCGCCTTTGAAATAGCTGGCTTCCAGCTTGCTTAATAATGCGCTCTCGGTTGGCTGTCAACGTCTGGGCAAGATGCAAGCGACGTTCACCACTCTGAGCTAAAATCTTAATCTGTTCTAATTCACCAGGACTAGGATAGCGAGTTTCGGCATCTGCACTGACAATCAACTTTTTGACAATACTCATTAAAGGATTCCTTTATGAAAGAATGAAATCAAATCTAGTCAAATCACAATTTAATTGATTTAGTATGTTTTCGTTTAGTTGAGCTAAAAAATAAACACTGCCATTACTAGTAAATTCTAGTTAAAGCTCATTACTTTATTCAGTAATATCACGTTTAGCTAATAGTTCAACAAAAACATAATTATTTGGTTAAGGATTGAACAAACAAGAATTTCTTGTCTAGTTAAACTATGAATTCTTGTTACCTTTTAACCAAAGTAATTTGCAGAAGCTAGGAGATCGTTGTGTAGCCTACCATCTGACATTTTTGTTCGCCTCAAGTTAGTCCGCTTTAGATTTGCTCTTTTCAAACTAGCCCAATTAAGATTAGCACTACTTAAATCTGAGTTGCATAAGTTGGTTCCGGTTAGATCTACTCCGCTGAGATTTGCTTTAATTAAGCTTATTTCGTGCCAGTCTTCTTGCCTAAAATCTCTGTTGCCGGCTGATATCGTTTTAAAACTTTATTGGCATCCATACTGGTTGCCTCACTAACGATTAGCGCGATCGCTATTTATATATTCATTGTACATCACAATCAGTAGACTTAACAAAATAATGATTTTCTTAATCATTAACAGGCAAAAAATTGATAATAATACTATTTAATTTTTATTTTTTAGCTATATTTACTCTTCATCGTTCTAGACATACATTCTCACAATTTTCCTTAATCAAATGCTTTGTTTAGAAGGCTTTTAAAATAAAGTATAGGTACGCGAGAGTTGCAAAAATGAGGCTTACAAAAACATTTCAGAGTGTTAAATAATATTCGATAAACCCGAAAAAAGCAGCACAGGTTAGACAAAAGGCAAGATTGCTTATTTGTCTCACGCTTACCAACGCTCAGAGTATAGGATGTCTAACAAACTTGCCTATTATACTTGCGTTCAGGAACTTCCTTTATCTTACAAAGCCCATGTTTAGCAGTTCTTGGGGAGATGCTAGCACGTCAATCGCCACGAAGAAAATCTTACCTTGAGGATTGAGCAAGAACCGCCATGCTAGGTTTATGTTAACACTGTCACCAGCCCAGGGAGTCTGCACTTTACCCGTCACTTTAATCTGAGTAAATCCTTCCACATGTTCAGAGATTCCTTGCTCAGGTATCAGTTTGAGTCCGTAGCATTCTTCATGCATATACGCCAGAATGGATTCTTGACCGATAATTGGTTCTTGGAAAGGGGGTTGTAAGGCACCGTCTTCAGTAAATAAAGCAACAGCCTCTTGGAAATTAAAGGCGTTCATATTCTCCATGTAACTCAGAACTGTTTCATTGTTGATG
Source organism: Gloeocapsopsis crepidinum LEGE 06123 (assembly GCF_015207655.1). Taxonomy (GTDB): domain Bacteria; phylum Cyanobacteriota; class Cyanobacteriia; order Cyanobacteriales; family Chroococcidiopsidaceae; genus Gloeocapsopsis; species Gloeocapsopsis crepidinum. Next base: position 46,707 of record NZ_JADEWN010000043.1, read on the forward strand.
CCTTCAATGTTGATCTGAGTTCGGGGTGCAACTTGTTGAGGAGGAACTGCGGGTTCTTTGATTTTTTGAGTGTCAACTGATGAGGTATATCCCATGTTGACAACAATATCTTGTAATACAGTAAGTTGCTGCCCTGGTTCAAGTTGACGAATGGCTTGCAGCACATCTGATGCTTTCGCAGATAGTTGATAGCCTTCTGGAATGGGGGCAACAATTCCCTGTTTCATCCACTCGCTTAACTGATACCAGAAACCTAATTTCACATTCGTACCGAAAGCCGAATAGGTACGACAGATGGGGGTATCAGTATGGTTGACTAAATCGCACATCACTTGCGTTTGCTCTTGCGCAGGCATCTGCTGGATTTGAGTCAGGGTTTTTTCTGCGAAGATCATATTGGCTGCCCCGACAGCAGCGGGAGTGATTGTAACTCCCATCTCGGTATAGGCAAACCAAAGTAAAGCTAACTGATCCTCACCACTGAGTTGATTGAATGATTCAACCGTAGCTGGAACCGCATTAGAAATTTGAGTATCAGGAAAAATGGAACGTGCAGACTCGATAGTAAACGTCATAATCAAAATTCTCCAAAGCGAAATTATATTGATTTGTTAGCAAGGATTAATTTTATGGCTGTGCGATATCGAATTGGGATAAAATCCGTTGAGCGATGGCATATTCAAGATTTTTAAACACCTAACGCAGTGATAGCCTTAATGTGTCAATTGCATTGAGTTGCAGTCTCGAACTTGACTGAGTAAGCTATGCATCTCTCCCTCGATAACTTCTGTCTCTAACAGTTGAGTAGCGATCGCCTCAAGTAAGTCGCGGTTGAGCTTGAGCGTGTTCAAAGCTTGTCGATGAGACGCTTCCACAATGTCTTTACCTCGCGGTCAATTGCCTGCGACGTTTCTTCACTGACCATCCGGCGGAGATTAGGCGCACCGTCACTCAGAAACAGAGCTTGCTGTCCCTGCTGGTAAGCGAGTGAACCTAACACTTTACTCATACCATGTGTTGTCACCATTCGCTCTGCTAAATCAGTCACTCGTTGCAAATCGTTAGATGCTCCAGTCGTGATACTGCCAAACACAATTTCTTCTGCCGTACCACCAAGCAGAGTGGAGATCTAATCTCAGAATTCAGTTTCGTCTAGAAGAAATCGCTCTTCGGTTTGACTCAGTTTGGGATTAATTTTATGATGATCGCTTTCCGAACGAGTATGACGCGAAAAACGAAGTATGAATCCCTTCGGCTTGATGCCCCTATCTGGGTATTCTTTTAAGTCAGTCCAAGAGTGCATATATCCGAGACGTTCCATTTCTCTGGCAAATGCACGGTGCGATCCACGTCCAGGATCGACGATGACGACATCTACTTGACTACTAGAGTGGCGATCGATAAATGAGGATATCAGCTCTATATGTTGATGTTCATATAAAACATCGCTACCTATGATTAAGTCAAACTTTCCCAAGCTCAGTGCAGTGTTCCAATCTCCAGTTTTAAAGCGGATTGGAGCTAAAGAGTTTAGAATCGTATTTTCAAGTAGAAAAGACTGAGCAAGAGGATGGTAGTCGCTAGCAGTAATATCTCCGCCGAGTTGTTTAACCACCATGCTAGGTAGACCAATGCCGCAACCAATTTCAAGAATACGTCTTCCTTCAAGTGGCTCCTGGAGCATTACCGTAGCCAAAATCTTACTCATTGGCCATATCTGTCCAAATAGAGACCACATAGCTGAGGATATTCCGAGCCGCAGAGCTTCCCCATTTGGGTCTGAAAACTGTTGGAGATCGAGTAAGCTTTGAATTGTGTACTCTACGCCACCAATGCAAATCGTCTCGAATTTTACTTTGTAGTGATGTTGTGAGATGAGGCTAGCTCCAAGGATTAGTTAGATTTAATTGGGTTGTAGTCTTCTATGCCATATTGGACGTATCCTTGATAGGTTCAGGAATAGGCAATGAAGTTCAGCATTTTCATACTCTGCTGGCATATTACCGACTAGCGGTTGATTCAAGGTACGTGTCAAATAACTCATTAAATCTGGTTATCCTAGCTTCTCTAAAAAGCCAATTTGTGAGTGAGGCTAAACTTATAAAAGACCCCAGTAGTGAAGCAAACCTTGACCAGAAAATACTTCAATTAGAACGGCAGACACAAAACCAATCATTGCCAAACGACCATTCCAAATTTCAGTTTGAGGTGTAAATCCCCAGCGCCAGGCATTGCGATTCTTGTTCAAGGAGGTAATATTTGTGTTAGCTGACATGGTTAATACTCCAATTTTGGTGACTGTAGCGACTCATTCAATGATGCAAAGCCATCACTTCGTGGTTTTATCGAGAAGTGGAATTTTGATCTAAATTCCATTCGTGTTTGAGAAGTTCTTGATAGATTGTTTCCCGAACCATCATGTATCTATACTGCGCGAGTAAAAACTCTTGAGCTTGTTCGCGAGACATTTGCTGAACTTGGTCGGAAAAGCTTCTCAGGTTAAATTCTTGTTCTAAAGTTAATTCGATAGTATGATCCATCTCTATCTCCTATCCCCAATTGGGGTTACAACTGTCAGTTTGATGTTGCAGTAAATATCTTTGTTGGCTCTGACACCAACGGATTTGTCACTATTAACATCCTGATAAGAGTATTTACCATCAGTACAGCGGTGACATCTTGGGAAGCACAACGACGCTGCTTTTCAGGTCTATACACTCAGATAAAAAATTGGTTCTTGAATTGCTTGGGCATTGAACGCACCTCTATCACCGGCGGCGTGCAAAGCTAGCTTTCCTACTTTTCACCTCACACAATAAATGTAACATATTATTTACATATTTTAAGGTGTTTAGCGAAATATGTTATATTTTCCTACCTCATTAATCGCGTAAAGAGTCACAACTCTGACGTTGTCAGAATTCGTTTATCTAGCTTCAAGGCAACTGAGGCGATCGCACAGCAGGTTCTGTAGATAGACAATGAGACTGATTGTAGTCTTTTTGGGAAGGAGTTCTTAAATCCCAAACGATTCCTAGCCATGCAAGTAGTTGCAGAATGTAATGAGTAATATTTATTTCCCACCAGTAAAAGCCTTGTCGTTCTGAAGCGGGATAGTAATGATGATTGTTATGCCAACCTTCACCTAAAGTGATGATTGCTAAAAGCAGGTTGTTGCGGCTACCGTCTACTGTGTCAAAACGATGAGTACCAAGAACATGAGCGAGAGAATTAATCGTAAAAACTGAGTGATAGAGTAACACAGTACTCGCGAAAAACCCCCACGCCAGCATCTGCAAGCCAGTTGTTTCTAGATGAAATATTTTTTCTTCCGCCTTTTAGTTCTGTCGTCTTATTTTCAAGAATTGGCATTATTTGGTAGCACAAGCTTAGAAGAGTAAGTTAAGTTTGCATTAATTAGGTGAGTTAAAATGCCAAAAGAACATTGAATCATGCGTTAATTCTAATTATTTCAAGCTATCTGGTTAGGTAAATCCTAAATCCAAGTACTCATTTTTATATAATTATTTTAATGACGTTACCTAAATTTTATGACAACGAAAAATATTTTAAATTATTTTCACTGCATTAATTCTAATGTAAAGGAAATGCAGTTATATACAGCCTATTGCAAGTTTATGAGGTACAGTAAGAGGAGTACACAAATGAAGTCTAATGAAACCGTACTCGCTCGACTTGCGAGAAAAAATAGTTAAGGCATACACACAAGGTGACACCTCAATCAG
>NZ_JADEWN010000044.1 GCF_015207655.1 Gloeocapsopsis crepidinum LEGE 06123
AATTTTTGGACAACCATACATCATCTTTCTCAGAGCGATTGCCTGAGTCAAGCTATTACTGCTAAATGGGCATTACAAGCTGTAGTGCTTATTCTGCAACACTTTGAGCTTTTCTTCGTGCCATTCGTTTTACAGTTGTATCTTAAACTGTATGGAAGATTTTTTCAAAATTTAATAGGTAGATCTTATTCACTTCAGCTCGTCATTTCATCAACTACTCTTGATTTGGCGTTGGAATCTCATAGGAGTGTTACTAGGAGTGACGACTACTGAGAGTGTTGTTATCCTTTCAGAAGCTGATTAAGTAGCTTAACTAAGTTAATAGAAGTAGGTATTTTGCCTGCCTATCAACTAAATTAATACTCAAACAAATTTAGTAGCGCTCCCAAGAAGGTTGAAAGCCGCGCCGTCGCAGAAAATCTTCTTGTAGTTGTTGTCTTTGACGCGATAAATCGCTATCCGACTGTCCATTGGATTGATTTACTTGCAACCGCTCAAGTTGTTCTAGTGCAGTCAAAGGTTTATCTTGTGCAGCACTCAAACTTGCTAGCGTCCGCCGAATAGATAAATCATTTGGATTAACTGCTAAAACTTGAGAATATAACTGTTCTGCAGAGTTAAAGCGGCGCTGCTGAAACCGAATACCACCTAAAGCAGATAAAGCATCTGCATTGTAAGGTTGTGCACTCAAGATTGTTTGATAAGCGCGATCGGCAAGACTTAGATCGCCAATTGCTTGTGCTAATTGTCCTTGCAAGAAATAAACGCCAACATTATTTGGATTACTTGCAACAATTTGAGCAACTCGCGCGCGTGCTAGTGCTGGATCTCGCGATGCAATTAATTGCAAAGAGCGTGTTTGTACAGGAATATTATTCGGCTCAATCGCCAAAAGCGCATTATAAAGACTTTCCCGCTGAGGACTTGCAGGCAATGCAGCAACTAAACTAAATAACTCAGCAGGTGCATTAGTCGTAGGTTGAGTTTGCAACCAACTGCTGAGTACTGCTTCTGCTTGAGCTTGTGAGATTCTGTTTGCTTGATAAGCGATACTAGCGCGTCCTAATTGGATATTTGCATCTTGAGGATTTCGTACCAAAAGCTGATCGTAAAGAATAAGAGCATTATCTGATTGATTTTGGCTGAGGTAAATTCCAGCAAGTCCTTGCAGTGCAGCATTTAGAACATCACTATCTTGAATATTAGCGGCAATCAATGCTTGATAACGTGCTTGTGCAGCTGTTAAGTTTCCTTCCCGTCGCTCGATTTCTGCTGCAAGTAATTGTGGTGCGAGATCTGTTGCTCCTGCTGGTGTCGCTGCATAAGCTGCCAAAGCGCGTTTGGCACCTTCTAAATCATTGCTTTGCAGTAATAGCTGTGCTACGCGGAAATTAAGAAACGGTTGATTGACACCAACCAGCAGTAAATTCTGATAAACAGGCAGAAATTCTAGCCCTGGGGGTTCAATTTGTGCTAAAGCTTGTGCTAATTGCTGCCGTTGAGTGGGATCTGTGGGTAAGATTTGTAGAACTTGAGATAGTCGTCCCTTGAGATCGGTTGGAGAGATTAACCCTAGTTGGCGTTCGAGAGCTAAAAGTTGTACTTGAACACTGGGATCGTTTGGTTGGCTAGTTGCTAATTGACGATACAACTGTAATGCAGTTTGTTGCCCTTGAGGTAAACCACTAAAAACATCAGCTGCCTCGCGTAATAGTTGCGGATCGGGAGTCACTGCTTGAGCTAGTGCTTGAGAGTAGAGATTTCCGACTCGTTCAGCAAGTCCAGCAACATTAGCACGTAAACGAATTTCATTGAGCGATCGCGCTAAAGGTAAAATCGCATCGACTCTACCTTGTAAAGGATCTAAAATTGCTAGTGATTCAGTAAACTGCTGATTTGCTAAGTAGGCTAAAGATAACTCCGCACGGGCTTGAATCGCGCGATCGTCAATTTGAGCAGCTTGTACTTGGGGTTCGAGAACTTGTATAGCTGCTGCTGCACTACCTGTTTGACGTAAAGCGCGGGCATAGGCGATCGCTGCATAGCCAGAGATCGACTGTCCTGTTGCACGGTAGCGATTAAACAGCTCTAATCCTTGTTGATAGTTACCGCTATTAGTGTAAGTTTCTGCTGCACCAAGTAAGATTTCTGGAGATGGATTATTAGCTAAAACAGTTTGATAGTCTGCTAAAGCTTCCGCGAACCGACCTTGATAACCGTAGAGTAATGCGCGTTGGGCACGAGCTTCGGTGTCATTCGGGTTAAGACTGAGTAACGTTGTCAGTGCTTCTATGCCACGTGCTTGCCACTCAGGGCGAAAACCGCCAAGAGTACCTACACTTTGAAGTGCTAGTTGATTGTTAGGTTCTTGTGCCAAAACTTGTTGGTAAGCATCCCACGCTTCAGAAGTTTCTCCCTGTCGCCTATAGGCAATTGCTAAGCCGAGTTTCGCAGGAATAGACTGCGGATAGCGGCGAATGGCTTGGTGAAAAGCAGCGATCGCATCTTTAACCAGTCCTTGATCTAAAAGCGTATAGCCTCGACGCACCTCGTTTGGCAGTGCTTGTGCTTGAGCAACAGGAACCCCTATAACAACCTCTAGTACTGGACTTCCAACTAATCCCATCATTAGTACAAAAGGAACTAAGTAAGAAATTTGCCTTTTGCCAGTTTCCATTTTGTTCACGCTCTTTTGCGGCTGACTCATCGGATAATACTCTCGATAGGAGTCACATTAAACTCTGTTTTAAGCCTAAATCCAAAAATTGTTTCGGAGAAATTGTTACGCTCTTGAAACGTAAAGCCCAACCGTAAGTTAGACAGAAAGCGGAAATCATAATACAACTCTAAGACATCAGGTCTATCATTCCCTGCTTGCCGACGCAATCTATCATTAGACAAACTTCTACCATAAGCTAAGCCAAGTCTATCGTCAGGTGAAAACACATCTAAAAAGCTCACACCTAAACTATATGTATCTCCTCCTAGTTCTAAATCGCGGTTTTCATAGCGACCATAGCGACCAAATAGCCCCATTTTAAGATTAGGAATATAAACTTCTGCGTTGACACCGTATGATTCCTCGCGATCCGAACGCAAAATGCCACTATCTCCATCACTTCTGGCAACTTGAAAAGCTTCTTGGAAGCCATCTTGAGTTCCAGCATCGCGATCTGTAGCATAAGTTCCGCGAATGATCGCATTGCCGTAGCGAATCCCTACTTCTGTAGCAAATCCATCGAGTGCAAAGTCTCCAATTGCTCGTGAAGAAGAAAAGATCGCCGCTTTAGCTTCAATGTTATCGGTTACGGTCCAATTCACCAAAGCACCAGGACGCGAGTTAACACCAGTACTGACTAGAGCTGGATTTGTCTGAAACACAGGATTAAAAAACTGCGATGCTCCATCTTTAGCAAAGCTATTACGGTCAAAGTAAGAAGTCAAATCAAGTTGACCAATCACAAACCGCAAGTTTGGTACATTTTCTAACGAAGTTGCTAAATAAAATTCATTAAGATTCAATCCTTGAGTTCGAGAATCAGCAAAAGCGTTGCCATCAGTTAAATCAACTGTCGCACCTACCAAAATTCGAGGTGTGAGAGGATACACTGCACCTACTCGTGCTCGAGCTGAAGACTCGTCTCCTTGATAAGAATAAACACCTTGCAACTGCAAAGCAGAATTACTCACCGGTTGACTATCCAACGCAGGTACTGTAGGTGTTTGGATCGTACCTTGGTTAGGAATAGGAGTTGGAGGTGCTGGAGCTAAATTCGGGCTAGGAGCAGTGGGAGGTACTGTATTGAGTGGAGGAGGTAATTGTGTTGTGGCTGGTGCTAAGTAAGAGCCAACAGGTGCTGGAAATACTTGCTGTCCAACAGCTGCATTTTGGTTGACAACTGGAGCATATGATGTCATACCGCCTGGGTACATCATGCTCATACCACCCGCATTAGGTTGTGGCATAGGTGGTAAGTAAAGTTGGGGAACTGGAACACCATAAGGAATCATATACCCTGGTGCTAAAGGTACAGCATTTCCACCGATCGCATTAGGTGGCGCTAGATAAGGCTGTTGAGTTGGAACACCATAAGGAACCATCATCATGCCGAGTGCATTAGGTTGTGGCATGGGTGGTAAGTAAGGCTGTTGAGTTGGAACACCATAAGGAACCATCATTCCATTGACAGGACTTCCTGGTGCTGGCGGTAGCACATCGCCGTTTGGAGAATTTGCCTGAGGAATTCCAGGGCTTGCAGGAACTGGTAGTGATGTCACTGGTGGTTGAACGTACGTTGGAGATCCAACGACACCGTAAGGATAAGGTGATGCAATCGCTCCAGGATAAATATTGGCTGGAGCTTGCGGCACATAGGGTTGTACAACGCTGTAAGGAGTCATAACTCCAGGTGCAATGCTTCCACTACCAAGCATATTAGGTTGTGGTGGTGCCACTGGTGGTAGGGAAGGTGATGCCATCCCTTGATTTGGGTAATTGCTGTTTCTCTGCGCAAGTTCTTCTTGCCACGTTTTCGCAGGAGATACTGCTGGCGGGCGAGATCCATAAGGAATACCACTAGGAACGGCCAAATACTGATTGTAGTTGGGAAGTGTTCCTGGAGCTACTTGTGGACTTTGAATATAATTAAAATTTGGTGGAGTCGTATTTTGATTTGGCAAGCTCGGAAGTTGTGCTATCAATTGAGAGTCAATGTGTTGATGCTGTTCAGAGTTTGCTTGAGCAGGTTGATTAGTACCAACTTCAAGCAGGCAAACAGCGATCACACTCACACCAAGTAAGCTAAATAGCTTAAATTGATTCAAAAATATGGGTATAGGACAATCAGGTACGGTTTGGCTCATCACACCCTGGTTGCTTGGCTAATTAATTCTTCGTAGGCAGACTGACGCCACTTTAACAAACCTTATTCCGATCGACGAGATCTAGCAGCTTAATATTCTCGTGTAAAAGGTATTAATTTGCAGCCAATAGCCGTAAATTTTGCAGGGTGAGTAGCTGAATAGGTGTAAATAAAAGTACAAATTTTGAGTAATTAAATTTTCCAAGATTCTTTGTAAAAGTCTCTTGTTGATCTTAAAAAGCAAGATTATCCTGGAGCAGTAGCTTTACGAGTTTTAAGGAATGCGCTTTTTGCTCACTGGTGTTTAATGATTTTTGTTTGGTTTTGCAACTTTGTCATCAAAATACTTAAAATTTAGTGTGTTTTTATTGCGATCGCCCTATGCTTATCCCTTTATATCAATTTATTCTAAAAATTAAATTCCCTCAGATTACGGCTTGTAGTTTACTGTCATTGCTATGTATTAGCTGCTCGCCTCCACCTCAACAAGGTGTAGAACTCAACATTAACCAGATCAAAGCAGCAAGTCGTCCAGGAGTCTACAATATTGCAGGTAGTACTAATTTACCTGATGATAGTGGAATTGCAGTGACAGCGTTACGTTATCTCAGTCCAGCACACGAGCGATCGCTTACTTCTCAGCCTCATACGTACTCTATCTTGGCTAGGCAAATTGTGCCAGTATCGGCAGGAAAATGGCAAACTACACTTAATTTTTGGCAAGTTGCTACAGATGGAAGTTATCAAGAAGCTTGGCAAACAGAAGCAGCACTGCAAAACTTACTACAACCAGCCACATCTATAACTTTTATTGCTACCTACGAACCTTCAGCTCAGTTACCAACTGAACAGCAAACAATCCCAGAATTACAAGGAAGATTAGTTCGGTTTAGTGTTGATGGTGAAGAGTATGTGCAAGCTAGTCAAACACTGCCTATTACTCTAGCTTCTGGAAAAACAGCTCCTCCTAAAGTTCTACCAGAAGAAACAAACGGAGGTTGGGGAAACCGTTCAGAACTTGATTTGAATGCTTCTAATACCACCGCAACTCGTCCAAAACCAATTAAGACAAACCAAACTAATGCTCCACTTTCTCTAGCTGAATTCTTACGTTAATAACTACTGCGTTTCTAATTAAGTAAGTGGGTGTAGTTATTTATCAGATGCTATGTGCTGCTTAATAGCTCCACTAGCCATTAGACCTATAACAGCCCTTAAATCACGTTTATTTTTATTCACTTACTTAGGATAGTCATTCAAGTGAAGATAATAGACCTGAATTTATAATTCATAACGTAGACGTTAACAGTATTTTGCTTTTAGTTTTTTACTTTGTTGACGGCTACGTTCTACACATATGTTTTTATGAGTGAGAAACAAGCAGAGAATCACTAGCTAATGCTTCTTGCTCTGGTTTTACCGAGGTATTTATTTGTAATGTTTTGTGTAAATTCTCCATCTGAACCATGATTTGTTGTAATTGATCTTGCAGTTCTTCTACTGAAGGTGTATCTAGCGCAGGTTCTTGCTGAAAATCTCTCAAATTTTGCGGTTTTTGAGTAGGAATAGCTTGTGTATACGATATATAGTTTTGCGCTAAAGAAAACTGTGATGTAGCTGCTTGAACTGTTAAGATAGGCTCTGCTTTGTGCTCTGCAATTACAACTAAAGGCTCAATAGCTTGTACGGGTGTAGTGATAACAACAGGCTGCATTGCAGTTGTAGCAGGTTCTGAGGCTGTAGTAGATACTTCACCTTCTAAGAATGAATTTAATCCAACAGTTGCTAAACGAGATTCAGAAAGTTTAAGTTGTTCTAATTGCTCTTCTTTTTCTTGCAAACGTTGTTGCAAACCAGATAGCTGCTGCTCTACTTGTGCTGATTTACGAGAAGATTGTTGCCATCCTGCAACTGCAACACTAGCAATTCCTGTTCCCAAACTCAGTAAGCTTGCTAAGCCAAGATAAGGAGTAGAGATGTCTCTTAGTTTACCATGAAACACTGGTTCTTCTTGGAGTTGAATTGCTACAGGCTTAGAGCCAAGTAAAGCCAAAGGTAAAGTTAATGTTGCAAAGATTCCGGTAGAAAGAAGTACAGGTGGTAGAACAAATTTTTTGAAGATAGATGTAGTCATGATTTATACTTGTGAATGTTTTTTGTGAGGAACTATGTCAATTAGAAGTTTTTTCGAAACCAAAGCTAAAGGTGTACTTTAGTTTTGTAGAGGTAATTATTAATATTTAGTAACAAGTCCTTGCCACAATTTGCTTTTATTTCTGGAATGTAATTAATTCGTTGTCTGTACTTAGTTTAACTTTGAGATCGTAATTGTCTATATAGAGAATATAAAGTTGCGTGTAAATACTTAAATTTGTTGTAAGGTTTTTCAGTAAAATTGACAATGCATCTTCTACTAAATTCCTACAAATACTGATTGTGCGGAAATTTAGACTGTGATGAAAATAGAGTGAATAGGCGATCGCTCTAATAAGTGGAGGCACTTCTTGATACTGATACGTGTCATGCTCAATATAAGCAAGATAAGCAAGCAGCCTGCTCATAAATAGATTCTAGAAGATACATATTTATAGAAAGCTCTTATATAACTGTGAGATTTAAATAGCTGCACACCTTAACGGCTAGCAGTTGCCTACTACAAATATAGATAGATACAAATATGGTTAATTTTTTCTCCTATGGTATGTGTATTGCATCTATGGCAGTGTTTATACTGAGTTTTTTAGATCAAATGCTACTCTTGAACACTTGTTCTTACCAGATACAGAAAACATCGCCGCTTCTACCAGAGAGAAAGTGCTCTCAACGACGAAATAAGACCATGATTTTACAGATGCTCTGCTTATTTACATTAGCAGTGACAACAGTATTGGTGACGCCTTGGTTATTGAAAGAAATCAATACTACAACCTATGCCACGACAACTATTCAATTTCCCTTATCTACTCAAGGAGCAAAAATAGTTGATGCTAAAGGAAATCAAGTTTTGCTTAGAGGCGTTAACTGGTTTGGTATGGAGACAGAGTTACATGCTCCTCACGGTTTATGGCGTCGAGATTATCGGGAAATGTTAGCACAAATCAAGAGTTTGGGATATAACACGATCCGGCTACCTTATTCCGTACAATCACTGAGATCTTTAGAAGTCAGCGGAATTGACTACAAACTTGGTGCAAATCAAGAACTGCAGGGAAAAACTCCCTTAGAAGTCATGGACTATATCATTCAAGAAGCTCAGCATCAAGGCTTGCTTATTGTGTTAGATAGTCATCGATTAAATGACAAACGTATTCCTGAGTTGTGGTACGGAGATGGGTTTACAGAACAAGACTGGATTAATACATGGCTAATGTTAGCGATTCGTTACCAAAATCAAGACAATGTGATTGGAGCAGATTTAAAAAATGAACCCCACGGTCGTGCGAGTTGGGGAACTAACGATTTAGCAACTGATTGGCGACTTGCTGCAGAACGAGCAGGAAATGCAATTCTTGCGTTGAATCCTCATTGGTTAATTATCGTGGAAGGAGTAGAAAATAATGTTCCAGGACAAAGATTATCAGGACATTGGCAAGGAGGTAATCTTGAAGGTGTCAGACGTTATCCAGTACGTTTATCTCACTCTGATAAGTTAATTTATTCTCCGCACGAATATGGTCCTGGAGTCTACAATCAGCCTTGGTTTGCTGAACGAACTTTTCCTTACAATCTCTATCACCGTTGGGAGATTGGATTTCACTACATTGCTGGTCAAAATATCGCCCCTGTTCTAGTTGGAGAATTTGGCGGTCATTATGTAGATACGATATCCAAAGAAGGTATTTGGCAACAGCAATTTATCAATTACATTCAAAAGCATCATCTGAGCTTTACCTATTGGAGTTGGAATCCTAACAGTGATGATACAGGCGGAATTTTACAAGATGACTGGCAAAGTGTAAATGTACCTAAACATAATCTATTGAGTCGGCTATTAGAAGGTATTTCCTTCACTCATTAATTACCTCTACCCATCATAACTATAGTGAGCAAAGCGATCGCTCTCTACAACAATCTCAACCATAACTGACAAAATTCCAATGTTCCAACTTTACATTCTCAGGGGTTAGAAGTGACAATACAGCTGCAATGTGATTGGAAAACAGGGTTTTGTTATAGTTTCCATGCCAGCAATAAAACAAACAGCCATATCTCAAATTGACAAGTAAGCTTTCAAATACATGAAACAGCAATTGATAATATTTGGAAGGCAACATTTAAGCAACCAGGGAAAAAATACTTATTGACTCCTTAAGATGTAGAAAAGAAACCTCGAACATAATCAAGTGTGATTTGGTTGTTGTGCTACAAAGCCAAGTCAAAACTATCAGATGCGGCAAATACAGCAATAGTAAACATAATTAGGGCATTATTGAGGAACCCAGAATTATCGCTCTAACTAACTTTTAAGCATGCTCTCTGAACCGAAGATTTGCGAAGAGCTTCCTCTGCTATATCTAATCCCCAGTCGCTAAATTTTGCACATATCCCACCTTTAAAGTAAACCCTCTAAACCAAAGTGGTCTAGAGGGTCTTTCTTTTTCCTATTTCAGCTCAAGATTAGCTCAACAAGTTAGAGATCGTCTTCATCACTGTCTTCATCTTCATCTTCTTCGTAATCATCGTCTTCATCTTCATCAGCTGCAAAGTCCTCGACCTCATCACTGATCATCAAGTCTTCATCATCTTGAATGAAGGAATTACGATCAAAGCTAAAATTATCTCCCAAACCACCGTCTAAATTGTAAGCGCGAGCTGTACGGTCATCGAGTACGACATCGAGTGAATCTTCTCCATCATCAAAGACACTTCCTGAGTCAAGCGAGAGATCTTCGCTCATCGGACTAGCAAGTTCCTCATAGGCATTAAAGCCAGTTCCAGCAGGAATCAAGCGTCCAATAATGACGTTTTCTTTCAAGCCGCGTAGCCAGTCTGATTTACCTTCAATCGCGGCTTCGGTTAGGACTCTTGTAGTTTCTTGGAAAGAAGCTGCTGAAATAAAGCTATCTGTATTGAGTGATGCCTTAGTGATACCGAGTAGCATTGGTGTATACTGCGCTCTAGCACCTCCAGTAATACTCATTGCTTCGTTGACCTGCTCAATTTGCCGCAGCTCGACCAATTCACCAGGTAGCATTGTGGTGTCGCCACCATCATCAACACGTACCTTAGAAGTCATTTGCCGCACAATAACTTCAATGTGCTTGTCAGCAATATCAATTCCTTGAGATTGGTACACTGTTTGGACTTCATTCACCAAGAAAGTTTGTACTTGCTGCAATGCTTCTAAAGCATCAGCATAAGCACCATTTTGCGTACCATACTCAAAGAAAATTTCCAAGATTTCGTGAGGATTGGCGGGTCCTTCTGTCAGCGGCATTCCAACTTCTACTGTTGCTCCATCTGGTACTACGGCATTCTGACCAGGTCCAATAGGATATTCAATGACTGCGCCAGAGTCTTCAACAACTCTAATTGCAACTGCTTCATCTTCTAACCTGCCAACTTCAACGGTTCCTGGTTTACGAGCAAGAACACAAGCTTCCTTGGGTTTACGAGCTTCCAACAGTTCTTCAATTCGCGGTAAACCTTGAATAATATCTCCAGTCTTAGCTCGCTCGAACACAAGTAATACTAAGTTGTCACCGCGTTGAACTAAACCGCCATCTTCAACTTGTAAGACAGCTCCTGGTGAAACGCGATAAGGACGAGCAATTCGCAGAACAATTTCATAATTGTTACTAGTTAGGGCTGTGTTTGCTGCGTCTTCTTGCCTTGCGGTTTGAGATCTAATTTCCAGGACTTGACCGGATTCCTCAATCACAACCCCTGGAGCGATTTCACGACCAGCAATTAGTAAGTCACCTGTTTTGACGTGAGGTTTCTCTTTGGTTGTAACGGTGAATTGATCTGTCGTTCTGACTACTAAGATCCGGCGAATTGCCTCTGCCCCCTCACGAATACCGCGAATTTCCCCTGCTTCTTTGCCCTGGATTTCTGTGCGAGCCACAACAGCACCAGCTTCAATAGTTTGTCCGTCTTCGACAAGAAGCCTTGTTTGAGTACTCCCTTGGGTTGCATCAGCAGCAATGTCACGACGAATCACTAATGATTCAAGAATTACTAACTGCAAGCGCTGAACGTTTGAATCGTCCTCATCTGGGACTAACTCAATGTCAGCGAGCATTGGTGAGCCTGTGTGTTCAGGTGACTGCATTTGCTCAATTTCTAGCACCAACTGAGTACGTAATAGCTCTACTCCCTCGACAGAACGAACGCGCTCTGAATCTTTGTACGGAACGCGTTGCACTGCTCTAAGAGTAATTGAACGACCCGCACCTGCGCTCGATTGTGTACTGGGAACTGAAGGTTCATCTGGTACTGCGAATTCAGTCACTGGACGCAGCAGCAAAGCAGGTCCTTCTGGCGATTCGACGTACTCGATATAGCGTAAGTCTGAGAGGGTATGTCCTGGCAGAATTTCCTCGCCTGGTTGACCAAATGTACCATCGCGATTCATAACTGCTTCAGGATCGTCTACCATCAGCAAGTCACCAGGCTTGATCACTAGCTCGCGTAGAATGTCATTTTTCTGAGTAACTTCCACTACACCATTGTTTTGGCAGAAGATATCTTTAACTACTTCAGTTCCAGCTTCAACATACTGAGCATCTTCTACCATCAGTAGCGAGATATCTTTATTAACCTCGTGGGTTTCTTCTGGAATCCACAAAATCGTTCCACCTTGGACAATTTCATAGCCCTGCTTAGCTTTACCTTTCTTCGCCAGCTCTATCCCAGAATACTTAATTAAACCGCCAGTCGTAGTGCGATATTCATCAGAAATCAACTCAGCTACAACTTGGTTATTTTGTACTTTTGTTCCAGGGGTAGCGAGCAGCGAGAACATTTGGTTATTATTTGTTTCAACCAAATATTGATCGCGACCTTGACTGTGTTCTGCTCGTACTCTAGCGGTATCTAGTACGACTGAAGCAGTAATGATTTCTATTTCTCGCCCACCTTTGCCGTTGTTTACACTTCCTGACGGTATCCGTACAGTACCGCCATAGACAGTGTTAAGTCGTGTCTCAGCAAGAACGCTATTTGCTTCAATCTTTTGACCATTAACAACCGACGGTTCTGCTCCTGGAGGTAAGTTGTACACTTCTCCAGATAAAATCCAAATCAAACCACCTCTTGCTGCAGTAGTTGTCGTATTACCTTGACGGTCTGTTTTTTCTTCTGGGACAACATCAGCAAACTTAACTTCGCCTGCTAAGTCTGAGGCAACATCTTTTGTTGCTTTTTCTGTATGTGCTCTAGTGTTACGACCGCCAATTGCAACTTCTGCAAGAAGTTCTCCAACTTTTACCGTTTGACCGTCAGTAATGTACAGAGTAGAACCTTGGGTTACAGGAACGGTGACTTTCTCGCCAGATCTTGCTTCAACTGTTAGGGTACCATTCGCTTCAACAATCAATGCATCTTCCCCGTGACGAGTGCGGAAGGGTCGAGTCCGTAAGCGGCTGGGGATTCGTAACGTACCTTCGACGTCACTGCGAACTTGTCGAGCAACTTCACCAGTAAATACACCTCCAGTATGGAAAGTCCGCATTGTCAGCTGAGTTCCTGGTTCACCGATACTTTGAGCTGCAATAATTCCCACAGCCTCGCCAAGATCAACCATTTTGCCATGCGCTAAACTCCAACCGTAACAGTGTTGACATACCGAGCGAGCGGCTTCACACGTTAAGGGCGATCGCACAATAACTTCTTCGACACCAGCTTTCTCGATGTGCTTGGCTACTTCGTCAGAAATCGGTTGATTTTTCTCGAACAAGACTTCTTTTGTTTGGGGATGCACAATATCTATTGCTGCAATTCTGCCCAATAGTCGCGAGCTAAGAGGAATAACTACGCGATCGCCTTCCATCATTGCTCGCAGCGAGATCCCTCTTGTTGTTCCGCAATCAATTTCCCGAATAATCACATCTTGCGAAACGTCTACTAAACGACGTGTTAAGTAACCTGAATCGGCTGTTCTCAGTGCGGTATCAACTAACCCTTTTCTGGCTCCGTAGGAAGAAATAATATACTCAGTAACTGTCAATCCTTCGCGGAAATTTGTTTTAATTGGTAAGTCAATAATCTCACCTTGGGGATCAGCCATCAAACCACGCATTCCCACCAACTGGCGCACTTGAGAAATATTCCCCCTAGCTCCAGAGAACGCCATCATATATACTGAGTTCAACGGATTAGTTGCGCGGAAGTGATCGACAACTTCATCTTTAAGCGCTTCACTGGTACTATTCCAGGTATCAATGACTTTTTGGAAGCGTTCTACTTCGGTAATTTCGCCTCGCGTGTAGCGTTCTTCAGTCGCTCGAATTTCTGCTTCGGCTGCCTCTAATAAAGCACGCTTGCTAGGAGGAACCATTAAGTCATCAACACTAATGGAAACACCCGCTTTTGTCGCGTAGCGAAATCCCAAGTCTTTTAAACGGTCGGCGATCGCTGCTGTTCGGGCAGTTCCATAATTCGTGAAAGCCCATGCGATTAAATTCTTAAGCTGTCCCTTATCTACTATCCGATTGCGAAAAATCATTCCCTTTTCTTCTGCCATTTCTCTACTATTCCTATTAGCGATTAGCAGCAATTAGCGAGCAGTACTAACCGCTCACGGCTAATTGCTGACAGCTTTACTGCAAGGCTTCCTGAATTACTTTGTTATAAATTACGCGACCTGGAGTTGTTTGTATAAACTGAGAAATCAGGTTTCCATTAGCATCTTCACGGGTACGTCGTTCGCGATAATGCTTTGTTACAGTGCCATCATCGCCTTTTTCTACCTTGACAGGTTCGGTATCTGGCTTTGCTGATTCAACTTCACCATCAAACCGTACCCACACCTTTGCATGAAGCGCAACTTGCTCTTGTTCGTAAGCCATAATGGCATCATCAAGTGAAGCAAAGAAGCGTCCAGCACCTTTTTGGCTATGGGGATTGTCTGCTGTGAGGTAATAGCAGCCCAAAACCATGTCCTGACTAGGAGTAATAATTGGTCTACCTGTTGCAGGTGACAAGATATTGTTTGAAGCTAGCATCAGTAGTCTTGCTTCTGCTTGCGATTCTAAAGACAATGGCACATGAACTGCCATTTGATCGCCGTCAAAGTCAGCGTTAAAAGCTGGGCATACGAGAGGATGGAGTTGAATTGCGCGCCCTTCCACCAGAATCGGTTCAAAAGCTTGAATTCCTAGGCGGTGTAATGTAGGAGCGCGGTTGAGTAGGACTGGATGACCTTCAATGACTTCTTCAAGGACATCCCACACACTAGGATCGCCTCGGGAAATCAGTTTTTTGGCTGCTTTGATATTGTTAACTAACCCTGAACGAATCAATCTATGAATGACAAAGGGCTGAAACAACTCAATTGCCATTTCTCTAGGCAAACCACATTGGTGGATGTGAAGTTTTGGTCCAACAACAATGACCGATCGCCCTGAGTAGTCTACTCTTTTCCCTAGTAAGTTTTGCCGAAAACGTCCTTGTTTTCCTTCAATAATGTCAGACAAGGATTTCAATGGTCGGTTATTTGCGCCTACTACAGTTCGACCGCGACGTCCATTATCAATTAATGCGTCTACCGCTTCTTGCAGCATCCGTTTTTCATTGCGGACAATAATTTCAGGAGCTAAAATTTCCTGTAATCTTGCTAAGCGGTTGTTGCGGTTAATCACCCGACGGTAAAGATCGTTTAAGTCAGAAGTTGCAAAACGACCACCATCAAGCTGTACCATCGGGCGCAAGTCTGGCGGAATCACGGGGATAACCATCATCACCATCCACTCTGGTTTAGAGCCGGTAGCAACAAAGTTATCAATGACTCGCAGTCGTTTAATCAACTTGGCACGTTTTTGCCCTTTAGCATTGGCTATTTCTTCGCGCAGCTTTTCTGCTTCAGTCTCTAAATTGATATCAGAAAGCAACCGTGCTAAAGCTTCAGCACCGATACCAACTTCTACGCCAGTAAGTTGAGAATCCTCACTGTAGATTTGATCTTCAATTTCCAACCACTGATCTTCAGTTAAGAGTTGCTTGTAGGTTAGAGTCTCAGCATTACCAGGAGACAAAACAACATAAGCATTGAAGTAAACTATTTGTTCGACATCGCGTAGCGGCATATCAAGCAAAATTGAGATATAGCTTGGTATACCTTTGAGATACCAAACATGCGCAACAGGTGCAGCAAGTTTGATATATCCCATACGATGGCGACGTACGCGGGATTCTGTGACTTCTACACCACAGCGTTCGCAGACAATACCGCGATGCCGTACTCGCTTATATTTACCACAGTGGCATTCCCAATCTTTCGCAGGACCAAAGATGCGCTCGCAGAATAGCCCATCCATCTCTGGTTTAAGTGTGCGGTAGTTAATTGTCTCCGGTTTTGTAACTTCTCCAACCACTTGACCATTAGGGAGGGTACGTTCTCCCCACTGGCGAATGCGTTCTGGTGAAGCTAAGCCAATCTTGACATAGTCAAACTGCGTTGTTTGCGCGTGTCTCATATATAAAGAATAGAAAAATGGAAGGGAATAGGATCAGGATGCAATAGATAGTAGGGGAGCGAGGTGTTCACCTCCAACCCCCTAGCATTTAATTAAGCGTCGTCTTCGAGTGCCTCGCGAGTTAAGGATTCATAGGTGGGGCGTGAAGGAGTACGGCGATTACCAGTATCTGCCATCAAATCGACTTCAGCATCAGCAGTACTTCCGTCTGCTTGAGTTTCGACTTTGTGTACGGCAATATCTAACCCGAGTGATTGAAGTTCTCGCATCAATACTTTGAATGACTCGGGTGTACCAGGTCTAGGAATGGCTTTACCTTTCACAATCGAATTTAGTGCCTCATTGCGTCCTTGCATATCATCGGATTTAACGGTGAGCAATTCCTGTAAAGTATATGCTGCACCAAAGGCTTCTAATGCCCACACTTCCATTTCTCCAAAGCGCTGACCACCTTGTTGGGCTTTACCACCTAAAGGCTGCTGCGTGACTAAGGAGTATGGTCCTGTAGAACGCGCGTGGATCTTGTCATCTACGAGGTGTACGAGTTTGAGTATGTAAGCGATACCTACGGTAATCGGGCGGTCAAAGGCTTCTCCAGTCCGACCATCAAACACCTTAATTTTGCCAGGTGTCTCTGGGTCGAATAGCCAATCTTGACCACTGCGATCGCCCGCCTCACTTAGTTTGCCATGAACGACAGTTCGTGATGACTCTTCGCCATACATTTCGTCAAATGGCGTTACCTTGTACCGCATACCCAAGTTGTGCCCTGCCCAACCGAGTAAGCACTCGAAAACTTGACCGACGTTCATGCGTGAAGGAACTCCTAGAGGATTAAGCACAATATCTACAGGTGTTCCATCTTCCAAATACGGCATATCTTCTATCGGCAGAATCCGAGAAATAATACCTTTGTTACCGTGACGTCCTGCCATTTTGTCGCCGACTTGAATCTTGCGTTTTTGCGCTACATAGACGCGTACCACCATATTTGCTCCTGGTGGCAGTTCATCGCCTTGTTCGCGGGTAAATACACGCACATCAACGACACGACCCTTTTCGCCGTTCGGTACTCTTAAAGAGTTATCTCGGACATCACGGGCTTTTTCTCCGAAGATGGCGCGCAGTAACTTCTCTTCAGGGGGTTGGTCTGACTCTCCTTTTGGAGTCACTTTACCAACAAGGATATCTCCTGCTTCTACCCACGCACCCATGCGGATGATTCCTTGTTCATCCAACTGTCGTAGCGCGTCTTCTCCGACATTAGGAATTTCTCTGGTAATTTCTTCAGGTCCAAGTTTTGTTTGTCTTGCTTCAATTTCATACTTTTCAATGTGAATTGAAGTGTAAATATCTTCTTGAACGAGTCGTTCTGAGATTAAGATCGCGTCTTCATAGTTATAACCTTCCCACGGCATATAGGCGATCATGATATTTTGACCAAGTGCCAACTCACCACCTTCAGTGGCTGAACCATCAGCAATAACTTGACCGGCAACAACGCGATCGCCTTTTTGCACTAACGGTCTTTGATTTAAACACGTATCTTGGTTAGAACGTTGATACTTAGAGATTTGATACTCAATTTCTGAACCACTGCCATCAGGACGGACGCGAATGCGGTTAGCATCTACATACGAAATTTCACCGTCCGTGCGGCTGACAATGACCATTCCAGAGTCGCGTGCCGCTTGTGCTTCTAACCCTGTTCCTACTAAAGGACGTTCTGGTTTCAGCAAAGGTACTGCTTGTCGTTGCATGTTTGATCCCATGAGCGCGCGGTTAGCGTCGTCGTGCTCTAGGAAAGGGATCATACTTGTTGCTACCGACACGATTTGTACAGGTGATACTGCAACGTAGTCTACTTGTTCTGGTGTTGTTGTTGTCCAGTCTTGACGATAACGCACTGGGACTTGTGAACCAAGGATATAACCATTGTCATCAATCGGAGTATCTCCAGGTGCGACGCGCAAATCGTCTTCTTCGTCTGCTGTCATGTAAGCTGGAGCTTTGTCAAACAAGACACGTCCGTTTTCTACTGCTCGAAATGGCGTTTCTAGAAAGCCATATTGATTAACACGAGCATGAGTTGCCAAAGAACCAATCAAACCTGCGTTTGGTCCTTCTGGTGTTTCAATCGGGCAGATTCGCCCATAGTGTGAAGGATGAATATCTCGCACAGCAAAGCCTGCACGTTCTCGGGTTAATCCTCCAGGACCTAAAGCACTCAAGCGGCGTTTGTGTGTCAGTTCTGCTAATGGATTTGTCTGATCCATAAACTGACTCAATTGGCTAGAACCAAAGAATTCTTTGATTGCTGCGACTAATGGTTTGGGGTTCACTAAGGATGCTGGAGTTAAAGCTTCAGCATCGGATACTGTCATCCGCTCTCGAATAATCCGCTCTAAGCGATTTAAACCAACGCGTACCTGATTTTGTAGCAATTCACCAACGCTGCGCACTCGGCGATTACCTAAGTGGTCGATGTCATCAGTATTGCCAATATCAAACTCTAAGTTAATCAGATAGTCAACTGCTGCCAAGATATCGTTAGAAGTTAGGACTCGTGTCGTTTCAGGGATACTCAAGCGAAGTTTCTTGTTGAGTTTGTAGCGTCCTACACGCCCAAGGTCATATCGTTTGGGATCAAAGAAGCGCGAGTCTAACAGCTGCTGACCGCCAAGCACTGTGGGCGGTTCGCCAGGACGTAGCTTGCGGTACAACTCCATTAAGGCTTCTTCTTCAGAGAACTGCCCTTCTTTTTCGATTGTCTTTTGAAAATACTCTGGGTGGCGTAGTGCATCAAAAATTTCATTGTCAGATAGACCTAGTGCCTTGAGTAGTACTTGGGCAGATAGCTTGCGGGTTTTGTCAATGCGTACCCATACCAAGTCATTACGATCAGTTTCAAATTTAAGCCATGCTCCTCGGTTAGGAATTAGGCTAGCTGAGTAAGTTCTACGACCGTTTTTATCAACTTCAGACTTATAGTAAACTCCTGGCGAACGAACAATTTGATTAACAATGACTCGCTCTGCACCGTTGATAATGAAAGTCCCGCGATCAG
Organism: Gloeocapsopsis crepidinum LEGE 06123; assembly: GCF_015207655.1. Classification (GTDB taxonomy): domain Bacteria; phylum Cyanobacteriota; class Cyanobacteriia; order Cyanobacteriales; family Chroococcidiopsidaceae; genus Gloeocapsopsis; species Gloeocapsopsis crepidinum. The sequence goes on from NZ_JADEWN010000044.1 coordinate 18,567, forward strand.
TCATTAGAGGTAGATCGCCGATAAAGACTTCTTGCTCTTTAATTTCACCAGTTTCTTTGTTGATCAGTCGTGTAGGCACGTACATCTGTACTGCATAGGTGCTGTCACGACGCTTTGCCTCGTCTACATCATATTTAGGTCTTTTGAGTTTGTAGTTTTGACCAACAAAGTGTAGCTCTAATTTGCCTGTGTAATCTGTAATGGGAGAGAAACTGTTGAGTTCTTCAATCAGACCGTCTTCTAAAAACCACCGGAAGCTGGAGCGCTGAATTTCAATTAAATCGGGTAACAGGAAGGCGGGTTCGATATAAGTTTCGTTTGTCATGCTTCTTATACGTACGTACTTTGTATAGTTAAACTTGCCGAGTGTTGGTAACGCTGCCAATATACTGATGGTGAGATTTGACAGTTAAGGGACAAGCGCTGTAGAAGAAATTGTGCTTTTTGGTTGCTTTGTTTGTACAATAAACACAAAGATATAAAGCTTAAGCTTGGTAGCAGTGCTTCACGGTAGTTTAGGGAACTTGCTGACTAATAGCTGATGTGGGTATCGCTGTGACAACTGAGATCTCCATTTAGTGACTGGTCACTGATAATATAAATAGGCTTAAATATTTTAAGCCTGACAGTTGCTGCTTATTTGTAGAAATCAAGTTTTGCGTACATTTTTTGCTTTTACTCGCATGACACTCCTTTCATTAAGACGTGGTTCTTTGTCCACAGCAAAAAATAGTTTTTCAATCCAGAAATTGGTTAATGTGTAGATGAGGTTGATTTTGCATAATGACTTGACCTCGCCTCTTGAAGGTTCAGAGCATTAGTAGCAGATTGTCTGTTGCTTTGGTTAACCTATTTTGTATTTGATTCGCGATCGCCAAGGTAGTTAAGAGAGAGGTGTAAAAAATTTGCAACTGCCTGAAAAATAAATTCATATTGGCTTCATTAAATATTATGGCGTTTTTCTGACAGCTTTCGCCAACTACAACCGAGATATGCTAAGTTCAGACTTCAACTTGAGTTTTATACTGAAAGCCCGAAGAGCTTGCATGCATTAGTTGTGGTTAGTGCGGCAATGTCCTCTGTAGTCACATCGCGGAGAGTGGCTAGTGTTTCGGCTACATAGCGTACAAAAGCCGGCTCATTGCGTTTTTGACTTCTTTTGGGAACCGGAGATAAAAATGGGCAGTCAGTCTCAATTAACAGGCGATCTTTCCAAACCATTTTTGCCGACTCTTGAATTTGCTTGGCATTTTTGAATGTCACTATACCGCTGAAACTTACATAAAACCCCAAATCAAGAAACCACTCTGTTTCTTCTGCATTTCCCGTCCAACAGTGCATGACTCCTTTAACTTGACCGTGTTGCTGCTGAAAATCATGAATGACATCGCGCATGATGTTAGCCGCGTCTCGGCAATGGATAATCACTGGTAAGTCAAGTTCGCGTGCGATCTCAAGTTGTGCAACAAATACATTTTTTTGCTGTATTTGGTTCTCTGCTTTGTAGAAATCCAGCCCAATCTCTCCTATTGCCACTACTTTGTTGTCTGAGCGAGCAAATGAAACGATTTGTTCAGCAGTGTTTGCTACCCATTTGTCTGCATCTAGCGGATGTAAGCCGACTGCAAAACTCAGCTCAGGAATTTTTGTTGCTAGTAACTGAATACTAGCAAATTCTGCTGGTTCTACGCAGGAGTGTACCAAGCGAACAACGCCAGCTTCTTGCCAGCGCGATCGCACGGCTGGCAAGTCCGGTTCAAACACATCAAAGTTGAGATGAACGTGGGAATCTATAAGTTGCATTTTAACGATGCTAGATGTTAGAGAAGAAAATTTGTACTTCCTAATAATCCCTAACGATTTAGTTGCCGGTTGCTTCTGCTTGTTCGTGCTGTTTGAGTCGCTTGACTAGACGTGATTTTTTTCTAGCTCCATTGTTTGGGTGTAGGACACCGCGTTTTACAGCTTTGTCAATTTTGCTGTATGCTGCTGCCATCCGCGAAAGCACTTCTTGCTTTGCTTCTGGTGTAGGATCAGCAGCATAAGTATCTACAGCAGTCAAGTATTTTTTCATTAAAGTTTTGACTGCCGATTTGTAAGCTTTGTTACGCAGTCGGTTCCGTTCTGCAATTTTGATACGCTTGATAGCAGATTTTGTATTCGCCACAGTTAAACCCAGGAAAACGATAAAATTATAAAGACAAAATCCTAGATGTACTAATATAGCATTCAATTTAGCAATATTGCGATTATCCGGAAAATCCAGGTTAAGCTAGAGAAACGAGTATGGCTCAACTTTGCACTCCATTTAGGGCAAAGCAAAATAAAGAACCTGTACTCGGTTTGGTAATTCCTAGAAAGCCACAAGTCCGAACTTCATGCTGCGAATTATTACTCAGCAAGCCGAGGTACGAGCAGAGCTACAACGCATCTGCGATCGCACCCACGATGACCAAGTGGTTCACAAAGAAGCGACGGTGCGGGAGGTGCTTCAAGCGGTGAAGCGCCAAGGCGATCGAGCCTTACTGCACTATACAGCAGAATTTGACCACCAAAACCTGAAACAAGAAGAGTTACGTGTTAGCGGTTCAGAACTAGACGCGGCTTATCAGCAAGTGTCGAAAGAGCTGCTTGACGCCATCAGGCTCGCTTGTCGTCAAATTGAAGCATTTCACCGTCAACGAGTGCCCAAATCGTGGGTTCACTTTGGTGAAGATGAAATTGTCTTGGGCAAACGCTACACGCCTGTAGACAAAGCAGGGTTATACGTACCTGGTGGCAGAGCTGCATATCCAAGCACTGTGTTAATGAACGCGGTTCCTGCCAAAGTGGCGGGAGTACCACGGCGAGTCATGGTAACACCACCAGGAGGGGAAAAATCAATTCACCCAGCAGTGCTAGTTGCCGCACAAGAAGCTGGGATAGAAGAAATTTATCGTGTAGGAGGAGCGCAGGCGATCGCCGCGCTAGCATACGGCACAGAAACAATTCCTAAAGTTAACGTCATTACAGGTCCAGGTAACATATATGTCACCTTGGCAAAAAAACTAGTGTATGGGACTGTAGGTATTGACTCGCTAGCAGGCCCTTCAGAGGTTCTGGTGATTGCTGATGAAACAGCTAATGCGACTTATGTAGCAGCTGACTTGTTGGCTCAAGCTGAGCACGATCCTATGGCTGCGGCTATTTTGTTGACAACAGATGCGGAGTTAGCAAAGAAAGTACAAGCTGAAGTCGAGCAGCAATTAGAAAATCATCCCCGCCGAACTTTAACTGAAAAAGCGATCGCGCATTATGGTTTAATTGTGATTGTAGATTCACTAGAGCAAGCAGCTGAACTCTCAAATGAGTTTGCGCCAGAACACTTAGAGCTAGAAGTCGCAGAACCTTGGGAATTGGTAGAGAAAATTCGTCATGCAGGGGCAATTTTTTTAGGTTCCTCAACACCGGAAGCTGTGGGAGATTATTTAGCAGGACCTAACCATACGCTACCAACTTCGGGAGCCGCTCGCTATGCGTCTGCTTTGGGTGTAGAAACTTTTCTAAAACACTCAAGCCTAATTCAGTATTCTCCAATCGCCCTTCAAAAAGTTGCCGGTGCAATTGAAGTTCTTGCCAAAGCTGAAGGATTACCCTCTCATGCTGCATCGGTACGGTTGAGAACGCAGCCCAAAGGTGATACATGGGGAATGGAAGACGGGGACAAGCCATCTTAACCTCAGCGCAGCACAAAGGAGATCAGCCTGTGTTAAAAACAATTGTGGTAGCTCTTGATGGTTCAGACCTCTCAGAATACGTAATTCAAACTGTACAAGAACTGCAACTGCAACCTGACAGCCAATTCATCCTTTGTCACGTTATCCCGCCACCAGTATCTGACCTAGAGATGGTGGCTGATTTACCTCATGCCTATGCAGCGGAGGTTCCTTATCGGAACGTTGAAAAGCAGATAGAAGCTTATCAAGAGCAGCTACCAGGAGAAAGTCAAGTAGAAATTGTTAGTGGCGATCCGGCTGAAGAAATTGTGCGGATTGCGAATATTTACCACGCTGACTTGATTGCGATTGGTAGTCGTGGTTTACAAGGTGTTAAGCGAATTATTCAAGGATCGGTGAGTAGTCAAGTTGTAGAGAGTGCGCATTGCTCGGTGCTTGTGGTTAAACCATAGTAGGCTTTACTCGGTAATAGGTAGTGGCTAAGAGGTCAGGCGACCAATTGTAACCATTATCCTTAAACCTGTTCTACATTGGCACAATGCCTTCATTAGCAATAAATCCAAATTGGTCTGAGACAAAAATGTCTGCATGGCTAAGCAATGGTTTATTGGTCAGTGTTGCTATTTGTACTTGCTTGCTGGGACCTATACCATCGCGATCAAAGTATAACGCTCCAGAATTTCTATTATAAATGAAGCGATCGCTCGCATCACTAGCAGTTGTCCCAAGACGAAACTGATGAGGCTTGATAACTGCACCTGGTTTCAACCCACTACCGAAATAGCGTGGTGAGACAACTATAGTGTCATCAGCGACAACAAAGTCAGTAATGATATCAGTTCCTTGGTTTGGAAAACTAAAGCTAAACCTGTCCGTACCAGATCCACCAGTCAGCGTATCTACACCATAACCTCCTGCCAGGATGTCGTTTCCTATTCCACCAATCAATAAGTCTTTACCAGAATCACCATAAAGAATATCTGCACCAGCACCGCCGCGAATTGTGTCACTGCCAGCGTCACCATAAAGAATATCTGCACCAGCTAACCCTAATATCCAGTCATTAGACTCAGTGCCTATAAGAATGTCACTGCCATTACTACCAATAATTTTTGCCACAATAATTTACTACCTCAAATCGAATCTTATTAACTAGTCCTCTGAAAGAGTAAACGTTTAAGTTGCCTACATCTGTTATCAACAATTTAAGTCCCTTTTAAAAATATATTTTATATTTACATAATAAAAAAGCAAGTCGTAACCAAGTTTATTAACTAGAAATAAATACTACAGTAATGTCTCGACAAATAGAAAATTCAAGCTTGATTTAGTAAAAGAGGCTGGGGTTTTCTCTAGTCAGCATTGCTTTTTCAGACCCTTCAAGGAAGTCTTGAAAATCATACTTTTTATTACTATTATTCAGTTTGCTTTGTCGTTAGATATAAGACATAAATACTTAATTTACGTCTTAATAACTAACTATAGAGCATTGACGTAACACTTTTAATACTGAATGATTAAAAGCAGGCAATAAAAAAGCCTAGTTCAAAAAATAATTAGTTATCAAACACAAGGAAAACAAATGGCTAGCATCAAAATTTTTGAATTAACTCCTGCTGGTACTGAACTGTTTCGGGATAATGAAAGTTTTCTCAATGAGTTAAACGATCAGGAATCTTTAACGATATCTGGTGGTGATGGTAGTGATGTGTACATTAGTAATATTAGTCAGGTAACAGTTTCAGTTGGTATTTCAATTAAGACTTTTTCTGTAGTATCTCAAGTCAAGTTTGGCAAACAAAGAGGAAGATAAGCTAAGCATTCCAATTTTGATTTAGCTTGTTGTGGTTCAGTCAAACTAATCGATATCAGATAAATCTAGTCATAATTGTTGCAATTATTTATACAGGTCGAAGCTGAGTTAGCTTCGACCTATTATTTATGTAATGAAAATACTATTAGTCATCAATGTAGGTAAGATATCTGCATAAATACTCAGTGAATAAAATTACTACTAAAAATCTCTTTTTACCTCTACAGATTTACTTATAAAGCTTTTATTGAGAATAGACGCTTATCACGCTTCGTTTGAGTAGCTTCAACTTCAGTTGAAGAACATTTGCGATTTATATAGGAGGTTTAGCTTCTGAAATAGCGAATCCTAATATTAAGTCATAAGTACCAATAAGAATATCACTTTCGTTACTAATAAAAATCGTTATCACAATGGTTTTTACCTCGACATTGATTCCATTAATTTCTCCTCATAAATAAACCTCTAATTAGCTAAAACTTTAATCAGCAGTGCAGCTATTTTACTTTCAAAAGTATATAGTAAAGCTCTGGATTACAAAAAAGTTTATTTCTCAGAAGCAAATAATATACTAATGTCTAAAAAATCCAGAATATTTAATTTTGTTTTCACAAAAAGTATTTCTGTTGCTAATTCTTAAGCAAAAATAAAATAACTAAGTTTGCTGTTGAATGAATGATTACAACATTTCAGCTATTTGTCTAAATCAAAATTTTTACTAAAGATTGCGAGTTTGTTTATGAGACATAAGTACTTGGTTAACGTCTCGAAAACCTGCTAAAAAATATTGACGTGATGGGTTACATATTGAATGATTAAAAGCAGGCAATAAAAAAGCCTAGTCCCAAAAACAACTAGTTATTAAACATAAGGAGAAACAAATGGCTAGCATCAAAATTTTTGAATTAACTCCTGCTGGTGCTGAACTGTTTCAGGATACTGAGAGCTTCCTTAATGAGTTAAACGATCAAGAATCCTTAATAATATCTGGTGGTAACGGTAGCGATTTAAATATTAGCAATATTAGTCAAGCCACTGTTTCTGTTGGTATTTCAATCAAATCACTTTCTGTAGTATCTCAAGTAAAAAGCAACCTTTACTTTGGTAAGAGAAATAGAAGATAGGCTAAACATTTCAATTTTGGTTTAGCTTACTATGTTTTAACCAATCTAACCGATATCGGATGCTTTATATCTAGTCATAATTGTTGCGAGTACTCTAAACGGGTTGAAGCCATTTTAGCTTCAACCCTATTATTTATGTGATAAAAATACTCTTCTTAGCTAAGATAAAGTTAAATTACATAAGTTGTTAATTTGAGACATAAATATCTTAATTTGCATGATCAACAAGTCTGATAACTCTTAAAAGCTAAAGTATTTGGAAACAAAAAAGCATTATAAAATAATTTTTAGAATATAAAAAAGTTGCACGGATTTATCTAGAACAAATGTAAAAGAATATTAAGGTTACGACATAAAACTGGTACTTTTGTCTTTTAAAACAATTGAAACAACTTGACTAATAAAATACACTCTCTAATTATAAAGAGTATGTGGGATTAAATAAAAGCTAAAAAAAAATGGAGAAAAACAATGGCTTGCATCAAAATTTCTGAGTTAAAACCTGCAGGTAATGAACTATTTCAAGATGAAGAAAGTTTTTTAGATGAACTAAATGAAAAAGAAATGCCATTTATTATAGGTGGTAAGAAGAAAGGAGGAGATTTAGATGTATCTGTATTGACAGTTTATACTGAAAGTATAGGTATCTCCTTACAAACATTTAGTGTTGTAACGCAAGTTAAGAAAGTCAAGATAAAAATTAAATATTAATAGTATTTAACCTGAGGATGAGTTCTTAAGCATATTTCCAGTATGTGTTTCTACATTTTTTTTGGAAACTGCAAATATGGAGTTTATTTTAAGTAACGCAAATGTTTTTGCCTATTTAGTGAGTAGAGACCTGTGTACTCAGGAAGAAGCAAACAGTAAAGTTGAGCAAAAAAGTGCGAAAAATTTTAACTTACTTGTTAGCTTATCAGCAGGACGTAAACTTTTAGTCAAACAGGAACCTTTCACTGGACAACAAGAAGTGGCTAATGAGTTTCTGCGAGAATGGCGAATTCACGAGTTTATTCAGAGATTTCCAGAATTAGGATATATTAGTGCATGGTTGCCAGAGGTAATTCATTTTGATGCAGAAAATTCTATCATTGTTATCAACTATTTAACGAATTATCGCGACCTAGCTGAATTTTACGCTCAAGAAAATAACTTTGCACCTGCAATATCAGGTGCAATTGGCTCAGCGTTAGCAACAATTCACCGTGCAACTCTAAATTGCCAAAAGTACCAAGAATTTTTTGTTCAAAATACAGCAATTGAAACGGATCAAGAACTGCAGTTAACTGAAGGGTTAAACAGAATTGGTCCAGAGATCTTTGGTCAAGTTCCTGATGATGGGTTAAAGTTCTTTGCACTTTACCAACGCTATGACAGTTTAGGACAAGCGATCGCACAACTCGGTCATGCATACCAACCTTGCTGTTTAACGCACAATGACCTCAAACTCAATAACATTCTTTTACCTTTAGATTGGGAAAATCATCTTCAGATTCGTCTGATTGATTGGGAACGTTCTGACTGGGGCGATCCGGCATTTGATTTAGGGTCGCTGATAGCAAGTTATCTTTTAGTATGGCTCACAAGTTTGGTTGTGAGTAAATCAATTGGCATTGAAGAAGCATTACGCTTAGCAATGACACCCCTGGAAGACTTACAGCCTTCACTTGTCGCATTGATGCGTAGTTACTGCGATCGCTTTCCAGAAATTTTTGAACTGCACCCTGACTTTCTCCCACGCGTGATGCAATTTACTGGTTTGAATTTGATCAAAGCAATTCAATCGATGCTGCAGTATCAGAAATCTTTTGGTAATACAGGAATTTGCTTACTGCAGGTAGCCAAGACTTTACTGTGTCGTCCTGAAGCCTCAATCCGGATTATTTTTGGCAGGGAAGAATCAGAACTGACTCGCCTTGTTCGTTCCGCTTAATTATTAATTGTAGGCACATTATGCTGTTGTTGGATTCGCTGCATCAACTAGTAGACGAGCGATTACAAACTTCCTTACAAGATATTGTTAACAATATTCATATCGAATCTAACTTTTGTATTCGCCACCCAAACTACAAACCCTTACAACTTCCTACTGAAGCAGTAGAGAGGTTTGAGCGATTACCGTATAGTCTGCAGATGAAATATCTCAATTTGCAGCTACAAAATTTTCTCTATGGCATTTATTACAATGGCTTTTTGCAAGCAGCACTAGCACCGACTGAGGATAGTAAAACACCACAACACCACGAAAACAATACTTTTCTTGGTGTAGACCTCGCATTTTATGAGCGATTGCACGATAGCAACAACGGTGAAGGCTATTTTGATCCTGGTTGGTTGGTAGTCAGACAAGAGGATGATAGCTTTGTTGTCGCCAAAGGTGGATTAACTTTGTGGGTCAGCGATCGCCATCTGCAACCCGAAGTTGTGCCTTTAGTTGGTGAAGAAATTGCTATTCGTTTACCTCGCAATCGAGTACAAAACGGTTTCTACATGGCGGTGGGTGATGCAGGTCCTCCCAGTGATGAAGAGCAATTGACACGAATCTATTTCAACCTCAGCCCAGAAGGTGCGGTTGCTGTCATGAATAGCTTGACGCATCAACTCAATAAAATTGCCCTACCTTTTCTATTTAAGGTTCTCTACGATCCTGCGTACTACAAGCGCTATGACTCAGGAGTGCTGTATTTTGCCAAAAGTCACTACGCAGCTATCCGAAAGGCGTTACAGCAGGTTTACGCTGAACATCAAGCGCATTTTCGCACCCAAGTGCCACTGTTTACCAAGTTTCTTGCACCAGGACTCGCGATCGCCGAAGAACCCGATCTCAAATTTGCCGAACAAGAAAGTTTTGGCATGAATCGGTGCCAAATTGTTGCAAGTGGCTTGCTAGAAGCAAGAGAAGACAATGATGAGTCTCCACAAAAGCGGATGGTAGCAATTTTGCAACAGTTTTCCTCGTTAGAACTTGATCTAAATCGTTCTTATCTTAATGCGAATTCCGAAGACATTTATATTCCGCTGCAGTTATGAAGATTACCGATCTCACCTCACCTACAGAGGAAGCGATTCCTGTCAGGAAGCATTCTAATTGTGATCTACCTTTTTATCGCCCCCTTGGTCGCACAAACTTAACTGTAAGTTGTCTGGGATTAGGAGGTGGTGGACAGATTTCGAGCGAAGATACGCTTTATGCGTTTGACCAGGGAATCAATTTCTTTTTCTACTCTAGCGATCTCCACCACTATCTTTACAGTTCGATGGCAGGGGCGCTACGTCAACTGTGCGGACGCAAGTCTAGAGTGCGCGAGCAAGTAGTATTGGCAACAGTATCTTACATTGTGAAAACCCCAGATGCCATTTTCTCTTCACTTTACGATCAGTTTGTCGATTTGGGGATTGATTATATTGATATCTTTTTCTGGGGTTGGATTGGTGCAGATAATGCGGGTGATTTGCAAAACTGCTTGAATGCTTCTAACGACATTCGCGGTCCTAACACTGTATGTCAGCGCACGATGGAAAGAATATTTAGTACCTCAGAGCGCCTCAAGAAAATGGGTGCAGTTCGTTATATTGGTGCTTCTTTCCACGATCATCATCTAGCGCGTCAATGGTTAAACAATTCGTTGTTAGATGTGGTAATGGTACGGCATAATGTCGCGCATCGTACCGCTCAACAAGAGGTTTTTGCCCAGCTAGATCCTCAAGACTCGCAGCGTTCAGGAATTGTCACTTTTAAGTCGGCTGGAATGCACAATTTTCTTGGAGATCCCCCTGTCAATCTCCCGAAAGGATGCTGGCAACCAACAGTTCCTGATTTGTATCGCTATTCGCTAAGTCAAAACTGTGTTGATGTTTGCTTGACAGGGTTAACACGGCGCGAAGAAGTTGATGCGGCGATCGCCAATGTGCAACAGGGTAAGCTTTCAACTGCAGAACTCGACTATCTCGCGCTGTATGGAGATTTGCATCGTCAGCGCGTCAATGTGCAAGATGTTCCTGCTGAACGCTGGTATCAACCACTGGCAGCAGCTTTGTAAATTTATTGGGTAAGTGCTATGTCGGATTTAGTCATCGAACAACCAGTTTTACCAAAAATTTCTCCTGCAACCGATGCAGAGATTGTGACTTATCTGCGGCGTTCATGTAAATTTGCTGAAATTGCTGATTTGACCGAACGCGATGCTTTAATTTTACAGCTTTGCGAACAGTACGAAGTCACCGTATCGGATGAAGAATGGCAAGCTGCTGGTGATGCTTTTCGCACAGAACATAAAATACTCGGAGTTGCAGAAACTTATGCATGGTTGGCACGCCAACGGATCAGTGTCGAAGATTGGTCTGAGGGCATTAAAGTTAGGCTCTTGGCACGGAAGTTAAAAGCGGAGCTTTTTGGAGAAGCTGTTGATAGTTATTACTTGCAAAATCGAGAGGAATATCAGCGAGTTGCGCTTTCACAAATTCTTGTACTCAATGTTACTGACGCGATGAAACTAGCAAAAGCACTACGCGAGGAACAAGCTTCTTTCTGCGCTTTGGCGTTGGAATACTCGAAGGGTAAACAATCGCAAGAAAACGGTGGTTTTACTGGGGTGCGCTTTTTGAATGAATTACTACCAGAAATTGCGCAGGCGATCGCTACAGCCATAGAAGGCGAAATTATCGGACCAATTCATACAAAACTCGGCTATCACATTCTCCGAGTTGAAAAAAGATTTCCTCCAGAACTCAGCGAAACCGTAAGAGAGCAAATTTTAGATACTTTATTTGAATTCTGGATACAGGAAAACAGTAAAGCAAAAATGCTTGACGCATGAATTTGCTGCTATACAAACAAAGTCTATGTGGACTATGGGTAAGGCATCTTTTACCCTCTCAAAAGACTTATCTTAGTGTACGACGAAGATACACTTTGCTTAAATAACCCCAACTTTAGCCGGACTTTATGTTCGTTCGGAATCATTGTCTAGGAGTGCGTCACATGTCTTGTTTAAAAATCTCTGATTTATCTGTTACTGGTTTAGAGCTATTCCAGGACGCTGAAAGTTTTTTGAATGAATTAAGCGATCGCGAAATGGAAAATATTACAGGTGGCTGGTTCAGTTTTCTCACAGATAACTTCATGCCAACCACAAGTAACTTAGTAGTAGAAACCGTAGTAAAAACGCGAGTTGTTTCCGTAGTAACTAAATCAGTTTGGGTAAAAACAAAAGGTGTGAAAACTTATGGGATCTCGCATACTTACAAAACTATATCAAAACAATTATGACTATACAGACACAGCACTTTCTAACTGAATTTTAACTTCTGCATTGGCAATCTGTTGCTTGAGCCACTCAGCAAATAAATCAGAAAGAATTTGGTAACGTAGATCGTTGTCCAACTGAGGTTGAATGATTTCCTCAACGAAGATCAGATGAATCCCTTTTGAGGTGACAATTGGCTTGAGAAGTTGTGGGGGAGTTGCAGCAAATACTGCAGCAGAGATTTCCGGCTTGAGATCTTTCCTATGTAAAATTCCGCGATATCCACCGCAGCGCCGTAGTTCAGGTTCTTCTATATACTGGCTAGCAACCTCACTAAAACTGATCTCTTTTTCAGTAATTGCATAAAACAGTTCTAATGCCAAATCTCGATCGTTTAATATAACTTCATAGAATATAATGCCAGCATAATCAAGTTGATGCTCAACAAAAAAAGGTTCAACACTATCTGCAAATAAATGTTGAGCTAGTTTTGCAGAAATAACATTTGCATAAACTATTTCTTCAAAATCATCGACAGATAAATGATGTTTTTCTAGCCATTGCCAAGTATCTTCTGCATGATGAAGGTGATTTATAATCCGCAAGTTATCTGCTCCTTGCTGTAATTCTTCTTGTGTAGCTGTAAGTCCTTTTTCTGATGCAATGATAGCAATAATGTTTCGATTCAAAATTCCTTCAATTATTGAAGGGAGTTGACATGTAAGCTTGATTTCATGAATAATTTTGCTGGGAGTAATGTTGATGATATTTAACATGGTTTATACCTTGAACGTAATAAAAAGCTTTATTTTGGGCAGACAAAGGTTTTATACTTAATATTTAGATTGATATAGCAATCTTATTTGAGTTGCAAGGTTTTCTAGAAACGTATATATCTATAGCAGCTTGCTGTAGGCTACTACATATGCACAGCCTTCTCGCAGGGTAGAACATAAAGTACTCAAAAAGAAAATATACAAAGTTTTACAAATAATTCTAGAGTTCTAAACCACCCACTTGTAATTTTTTGAAAGGATCGAGAATAAAGTCTATAATTCGGCGCTGTCTAATTATGACTTCAGCTGTTGCTGTCTGACCTGGAATTAGAGGAATACGTTTATTTGCTGTTTGAATATAAGGCTGAGATATTGTAATTTCTAGTTTGTATGTATCTACCTGTCCTTGAATTGTTTCTTTACTTTGAGAATCAGGTGATACCCAACTTAAAAAGCCATATACTATCCCATAATCCTGAAAAGGATAAGCATCAAATTTAATTTTGACAGGCAATCCAGGGCGAAGAAAACCACTTTGTTGACTAGACATTTCAGCGTTAAGAACAAGGGCAGTACCACTAGGTGCAATTTGAGCGATCGTTTGGCCTGTTTGTACTACAGCACCTGCCCGTTGAATAGGTAATTGAAAAATGATGCCATCAATCGGTGCGTGTAAGATATGCTGTTGTAGTCGTAACAGTAAAGATGAAATTTGATTTTTTGTTTGGGCAATATCGGCTTGCAAATCGATGATTTGGGTTTGGATTTCCTTGATTTGCCTCTCACTATCTAAAATTGCTAATTCACCAGCACGTAAATTACTTTCGTAAGTACTCTGTTGCTTTTCAAGTTCAGCTTTAGCTTGTTGGATGTCTGATTCTGCTTTTTTTAAACGCTGCTCGTTTTCAATCATGGTACGTTCAGCCATATCTACTTGTACCCCAGAAATAATGCCTTCTTTTTGGAGTCGCCGATAGCGTTGTACTGTATCTTGGTCTTTACTCAATAGTTGTTGTGCGGCTTCTGCAGCGACTCGATTAAAGCTTTGCTGTTGGCGAATTTGATGAGTTTGTGCAAGTTGTACTGAGGCTTGCGCTTGATTTTGTAATCGTTGAGTACGAATACTGATGGCTAGTTGATTTTTTATCAGTTCCAACTGTGGTAAACGATTTTGCTGCCCTTCTAATTTTGCTCTTGCCTGTTGAAGTTCGGTTAAAATTACCTCAGATTCCAAGACTAATAAACTTTGCCCAGCTTTAACTATTTGACCTTCTTCAACATTAATTGCTGCTACTGTACCACTAACGGGGACATCAAGTCTTACCATTTTTCCTTTAGGTTCTAGTCGTCCTCTAGCACTACCAGTTTCATCAACTCTAGCTAGCATTGCCCAAGGTAAAAGAACAATAGCAAAAATCAACAAGAAATAAAGTAAACCTCGCGTCCAAACTCTTGGCAGGGTATCGAGTAATTCTTGAGTAGGATAAGACCAATTTTCACTTTGAGTAGGCATTGGTAAGGATTAATAGTTTTGAGTTTTGTTAGCGTAGCGGTGCGTTAGCACGTTTTGAGTTAGTTCTATTCATCTCTCATCTTTTAAAGTTGCTAACTTTACGCACCAGTAATAGGTAATCATTTTATCTAATCAACGATCTTTCTACGTTGTAAATAACAAATGAAATTCAATATTAAATAAATCATATTTACAGAAAAATTCAATTTAAATTTAAGAAGGAATTCCTGTAATTTGTTGCTGATTGAGATAGAAGTATTGACCGCGTTTTGCCATTAATTCTTCGTGCGTACCACTTTCAACTAATACTCCTCGATCTAAGACTAAAATCTTGTTGGCTTGGCGCACAGTAGAAAGACGATGAGCAATAATCAGCGTTGTGCGTCCTTGTAGAAGTGTACTAAGGTTGTTTTGAATAATTCGCTCAGATTCGGCATCAAGATGGCTAGTTGCTTCATCAAGAACAAGTAAGTGGGGATTACCAAGAAAAGCACGGGCGATCGCGATTCTTTGGCGTTGTCCTCCTGATAGCATGCCACCACCTTCACCAATTTGGGTTTCATAACCCATTGGTAGTTGTTGAATAAACTGATCGGCACCTGCAAGTTTGGCTGCTTGGCGAACGTCATCTGAAGACGCTTCAGGATGACCGAGGCTAATATTTTCCCAAATAGTCCCGCCGAAGAGAAATGTATCTTGATCGACAACACCAATCTGTTGACGGAGCGATCGCAAAGCTACGGTTGTAATATCATAACCATCGATCAAAATCTTGCCTTCTGTAGGTGGATAAAGCCCTAAAACTAACTTAGAAATTGTCGTTTTACCAGAACCACTGCGACCAACCAGCGCGACAGTTTCTCCTGGTTTTACCTCAAAACTAATATTTTCTAAGGTGTTGACCTCGCTTTCAGGATGGTAACGAAATGTCACTTGCTCAAAGCGGATGTGACCTTGTAATGGTGGTAACAATTGCCGTGGCTGATTTTGAAAATCTTCTTCTGGTTGAGTTTCAATGACATCATTAATTCGCTCAACCGCAATAATCACTTCTTGTAGTTGATTCCACAAAACTGTTAAACGTTGAAAAGGATTAATAACATTACTCAACAGCATATTGAAAGCAACTAATTGCCCAATAGTCAGTTGGTTTTGAATCACCTGCCACGCTCCAAACCAAAGTAATGCTGTAGTAGCGAGTGCTTCAATTGTTGAACTAAAAACTAAGAAGCTGTTATCAATAACCTGTCCAGAAAAAGAGGTTCGTACAGACTTATTTAAAAGTTCTTCCCAATGCCAACGCACTGTCTGCTCAACTGCCATTGATTTAATTGTCCGAATACCTGTGAGCGCTTCAATTAAGTAGCTATTTTGCTCAGCAAGGGAGTTAAAAATCTCTTTGGAAATACGGCGAAAGAAGGGTGTAGCAATTAATGCCAATAAGAAAAATGGTGGTACAACAACTAAGACAAGTAGTGCCATTTGCCAGCTGTACCAAAACATTAGTCCTGCATAGACAAACACAGTTAAGAGATCGAGAAATATAGAAAGTGCTTCACCTGTAAGAAATTGCTGAATTTTATAATTTTCTTGAACGCGCGAGATGATATCGCCAACATAGCGAGACTCAAAAAAACTGAGTGGTAAGCGAAAAGTATGTTTAATAAAACCAACAATTAACGCTAAATCAATCCGGTGAGCCGTGTGGTCTAATAAATATTGTCGTAGACCAATCATCGCTACTCGAAATAAACCAAAGATCAGTAAACCTAGTCCTACAGCAGTTAAAGTTAAAGTACTGCGTTGCACTACCACTCGGTCGAGTAGTAGTTGTGTTAAAAGGGGCGTAATTAGCCCAAAAACCTGCAATAGGAGTGAAGCAATCAGAACCTCTAGCAAAACTAAAGTGTGTGGTTTGATTAACTCAATAAATTGCCACCACGTTTGCGTCGTATCTTTTGTCTTATTAAGGAGCGCAGTAGGCTGTAATAATAAGGTGTAACCTGTCCAACTTGCTTTAAATGCTGCCGGACTTAGAGTTTTTTGACCTGTGGCTGGATCAGCAATCACAACTCGCTTGGGAGTAATTTCGTAGACAACAACATAGTGTCTTCCTTCCCAATGTGCGATCGCGGGTAAAGTTTGTTCGGCTAGTTTATTAAGGCTAGCTTTTACTGGTCGAGTCGTGAATCCAATGCTTTCTGCTGCTGCTGCTAATCCCCGTAAAGATGCACCATTACGGTCAACATTAGCAATATCACGTAACCGATTTACACTAAAGCGTTTTCCCCAATAACGCCCAATCATCACCAAACAAGCTGCACCACAATCAGCGGTACTTTGTTGCGCAAAAAAGGGATAACGTCGTGTAAATTGCTGCCACCATTGACCAACTTTTACAGTAGGACGAGGAAAGTAAGCTTGGTTGATTTTGACCTGATCTTTGCGCTCAACTGCTTCTGTAAATGAGATGCTTTTTGGTTCTACAGTAGCAGTAACTTGTGGTACATCTGCGGTACTCGCTAATTGTGGTACGTACTGGATTGCGGTTTGCCAATGTGCATTGGGGAGAACATACAACTCAGTTGATGCAGTTGCTTGCCAGTTTTTGTCTTTAGACGATTTTGGAACATATATATCACCTGCAGTAAGCTTGTCTCCCGAAGAATGTAGGAGTTCTCCGCGCCGTATCAACCATAACCGTGATTCTGCTACACGAACAGGGACGTAATGACTACAGATATGTTGCTTTAGCAGCGGTAATATCTGCATTAACCCATCTACAGAAGCATTGTTAAAAAAGCTACTTTGCTGACACAACAAAAGTAAGTCTCGGAGTACTGCTTGCTGATAGAGGCGATCGCGAATTGCTGAATAACTTGCGATTAAGGTTTGTAAGCATTCATCATTGAGATAGCAAAGCTTTAAGTTCACAGATGCTCTGACAGCATAAGGTTGAAATTGTTCTGAAGTAAATAGCGTTACTTCACCAAATACGGAACCTGTCTCTAACGAAGTTATGAGATTATCGCTGCTATCTAGAAGTCGAGCTTTGCCTGCAATAATTAAATAAATTCCGCGATGTGCATCTGCGGTACACCAAAATTTCTTACCTGCATTTGGTTGGATAATTTCAGCTTGCTGATAACAGCTAAAGATTTCTGCCTCAGAAAGCGTTAGCCCTATTTGGGTAAAGAGTTGACTTAGCTGTGCTAAGGAAAACTCTGATAATTTTTGTCCCATGATTTGCAGATATGATGCTGAAATCAGTTATTTACTTGGCTTGACTGCATTAAAAGTCCAAAGTGGATTTGCTTGTGCAGAAGATTGCAAATTACTAATCTTGATACCTGAAGCTTTAGTTTGAGAAAAACTTTTGGTTTCTGTCTGTACGCGAATTTGCCTTAAGGAAAGTCCTAATTTTTGTAATATCCGGCTAATGTGGCGATCGCTGACTTCAACACCAAATTCTTTTGCCAGTTGTTTACTCAACCATTCTGCTGTCCAACACCGAAATGAATAACCATATTCTCGTGGACTATGACTCACTAGTTCTTGCAAGCGAGCAATATGATGTGCATCAATTACTCTAGGGCGACCAATTGGGCGATCGTCCCACTTATGCGCTAAACCTGCTTTTGCCATTGCAATCCAATACCGCGCCATCTCTTGAGAGCATCCTAATGCTGTGCAAATTTCTGCTTGTGAGTACCCCATGTCTGCTAACAGCATGATTTCAATCCGACGATGATATTCGGGACGTAGATTACTTTGCCTACTTTTTAATAAAAACTCTCGTTGAAAAATTGTTAAAAACTGGCTTTCTTCTATATATAGTTTTTCAAAACTACTACTTTGAATTTGATCGCCATCAGTCAAATTCGTTGTATTTAGATTAGATTCTGTCCTCATCATAATTTTATCTCAGTATTTTTGAAAATTTCAAATTAGATGCCTAACAGAGGTGTTCAAACCATGATTAGTGATGATCGAATTAGTAATATTTACAGATGTAGTACTTTTCTAAGCAGTAAAATTATTTTCTTCTCTAAAACATGGATGGAAGAATATATAGTTATTACTTAAAAACAATATTAATTGTTACAAAGCTTGCTTTTATTTTTTAATCAAAGCATTCACTTTTAGTGATATCTAATTGGTAAATAGCAACTCATTTACCATATTGAATCAAAAAAAATACTTTTTAAACTTTCCTTTGAACACATAACTATTTTCATGAATCTTCTCTCTTCCAAGCAGTTTTTTTAATCACAGTCAATTAAGTATCTCAAAACATCAGTATTTTTTTTGATTAATTAAACTTAAGCTTTTTAATCGATCTTTATAATAGCAACTAAAGTCGCTAGAACTCAATCTACTATTAGAACTAAGTCACATTTACCCTAAGGTTGCATCATTGCTTAATAAATTATTTCAAATTATTTTTTATGTTTTTCAGGTAATTAGATTATCAAGATTTTTGTTACTCAATGCAAGCTCTAATTAAGTTAAGTAATTTGTGTAAATTTTGTTACCAAATGTAACTAGCGAGTATCCTCTTATACTCGAATACTTAAGTAAGTACCTCTGAGGATTATGGTCTATCGAAGATAATAGTGCAGACTCTATCACAGCAAAATAAGATTAAGTATATTTTTATACCTTAAATAATTAAAAAGTAGGTTTATTTAAATAAGAAATTAATATATAAAAATTTCAACGCTAGGAATAAGTTATCTTTGTACGTCAATACTGATGCAGTTCTACTAGTAACAAAAAGTACATAAGTAATTTCTATTGAAAGAGTTTATTGTATAGAACCTACAGCCTATTGCTTAGCTCTAAGCAACTTAAATATTAATTTCACTCATCATCTTATCAAAGCTCTTAGGAAAAACAGACAATATTTCCAGAAAAAAGTCACATTTTACCTGCAGTTCCAAAGAACTTTGAATTTCAAAAGTCTGCTTCGTGCATTTAAGTTGCATACCATCACAAATTAGAGTTTAGTCTATACCAATATTATTCGACAATATAAATGTATAAATTCATTTTCTCTACTTTAAGAAATTACTTTAAAGCACTCTGGTAGTTGTGAATTTTGCAATAGACAATATATCTAGAAATAAGTCTGTACTAAGGCTTTTACACAGTTCCTGATTCAGGCAGTTGATATTGCTTAGCTCAGACTTAAGCAGTCGTCGTTAGAAGTTAGACTAAATATCTATGCTGATTTAGTTGCTAAAAACTGACGTAGACTGAGCAAACTCATCGTTTGTGCCAAGTTTAGTGGCAAAAGTGAAACTCCTACCAAAGATGACTGCACCCAGCCTTCCCCCCAATACCATTCGTGGTAGCCATCAATGCCTTGACTGAGTAAAAAGCGTAAGCAAACAGGTGTTGCTATTTCAACTTGATGGCGGATGGCGATAGGTCCTGCCCAACTCGTGAAAGAAAGTCCTGAATGTATCTGTTCAGGCATTCCCTCTGTTAAGCGTTGAAACCACAGCCATTTTCGTAGCTGTTCTGGATGCAATAAACTGTCGCGAATTGCAGTTGCTGACGCTTCTACTTCTATTCTCAGTTGGCTTTGTTGAAAAGTACCCAGCATGATAATCGTTGCGATCGCCCTATTAATACTATTTTTAGTATGACTGAACTTCAGAGTGAGGCGCGAGTGTTTAGTGGCTAGTGACTAGTTTTGAGTTTTGAATTTTAAATTATAAAGAGTTTTCATAACTCAACACTCACAACTTTCTTAAACTCACAACTCCCCGTTTCCCAGTCACATAGTTCCTCAGTCTCCTCTGCACTCCTGCTCCAACTTCCCAAGCCGTTAGCTGTATCTCCGCCTTAAAATAAAAAAGAAAGCGTATGTAAAGAAATGTAAGGGTTATGGCGGATCAGTTAATTCGTGCCACGGCAGCTGAGGGTGGAATTCGTGCGGTAGGTGTGATCGCTACTCGCCTCACAGAAGAAGCAAGGCAGCGGCATCAGCTTTCATATGTCGCCACAGCAGCTTTGGGTCGTACCATGTCAGCAGGACTTCTTCTGGCATCCAATATGAAGCGTGCCGAATCACGAGTCAATATTCGGATCAAGGGCAATGGACCGTTGGATGGAATTCTTGTCGATGCTGGCTTAGATGGCACTGTACGCGGTTATGTGGATAATCCTAGTGTAGAGCTACCACCAAATTCCCGAGGTAAATTAGATGTCGGTGGTGCTGTTGGTAATGACGGCTATTTATATGTTGTACGTGATGTTGGCTATGGATATCCTTACACCAGTACAGTAGAGCTAGTTTCAGGTGAAATTGGAGATGATATTTCTCACTACTTAGTGACTTCTGAACAGACTCCATCAGCATTGGTTTTAGGTGTATTTGTAGGAAGTGAGGGAGTACAAGCTGCTGGAGGAATATTGATACAAGTCTTACCAAAAGCTGCAACAGACGAAACACTTGTTCAAACACTAGAATCTCGGGTCACAGCCTTATCAGGGTTTACTCCTCTACTGCAGGCTGGAAAAACTTTACCCGAAATCTTCGAGCAATTGCTTGGAGATATGGGTTTAGAGATCTTACCAGAAACGCAGTTGGTACGTTTCCATTGTGGTTGTACATTTGATCGGATGTTGGGAGCACTGAAAATGCTCGGCGAAGCCGAACTGCAAGACATGATTGAAAAAGATGATGGTGCTGAAGCAACTTGTCATTTTTGTGGAACAGTTTATCAGGCAAGCAGTGCCCAGTTGAACCAGCTGATTGTAGATTTGCAGTCTGAAGCTTCAGCCAAGTGATAGGGATCAAAGGGCAGGAGCCAGAGGTCAAAAAATGCTAATACCAACCTTTTTTGTGCTAAAATACACGTCTTTATACATAATAAAGTGGGTTGACAAACAAGGCTGCTTATAAACAGAATCAAAGCCAGGTAAAGATATTTGGATGTCAGCAATGAGAGAGCAAGGTATTCCAGAAGATTGGTCTGTTGTCAAGGCTTCTAGCCCAGAAGATGCTAGCCAATCTTTAACTCCCGTTGCAGGAATTGGCTCTACTGAAGTAGGACACGCAGCCAAAAAGAGCGGTAACACCTCAGCACCGCAGCCAAAATCCCCAAAAAGATTGAATCCAAAGCACAAGGTACTCCTCTGGTCGAAAAATTGGATTTTCTGGATGGGATTAGGAGGCTTGGTGACAAGTGGAGTTGGTATTATCGCGTTGGCAATGCTATTGAAATCACCAGCAGCACCCAACTGCCCAGCTATTTTTTGGCCTTTAGCTTCAGCTTCAGTGCGACTACATTGCGCACAGGTAGCAGCAAATAAGCAGACAGTGCAAGACTTACTGCAAGCGATCGCCCTAGTTGAAGCACTCCCAGACGATCACCCACTTCGTCCAGAAATCAGTCGTTTACTAGAACAATGGTCGCTTGATATTTTGGCTTTAGCTGAGCAAGATTTTCAAGCAGGAAGATTAGAACAAGCGATCGCTACGGCACAAAAAATCTCCAGAAATGTACCTGTTTACCAAAACGTAGATAGTAAGATTGCCAATTGGCAGTCAATTTGGTCAGAAGCAGAAGCAATATACGCCGAAGTCGAAGATCGCTTACGGGCACGCGAGTGGCATCAGGCATTTATGGGAACGGTACGGTTACTAAGTGTCGGTAACGAATATTGGGCAACAACTAAGTACACAGAACTCAATCAAAAAATTGAAATTGCCCGCGAAGATGCCAGCAAGTTGGCAAAAGCGGAAAGCTTGGCAAAAAGAGGTGGTGCAGACAACTTAGTAGAAGCCATTAAGATTGCACAATCAATCGGAGTCAATAGCTATATTTACCAAGAAGCGCGAAACCTCATTCCTGATTTGGGACGGCAAATGCTGGAACTCGCGCAAGCAGCTTTAGAAAGACGCGATGCCGATCAAGCGATCAATATTGCTAATCGTATTCCAGCAAGTACAGGCTTGCGTGCGGAGGCTCAAGATTTTACAACTTTAGCATCTGCTCAGCAGAGCGCGTGGATGGGGCAAATTCCAGATATTGAAACAGCGATCGCTACCGCACAGAAAATTGCTACAGATAGACCACTATATATTAGGGCACAAGAGTTAATCGCCCAGTGGCAACTAGAAATTGAAGCAGTAGCGCGTCTAGATCGTGCCCGACAACTTGCCCAAGGTGGAACTATTGGGGATTTGACAGCGGCAATTACCGAAGCACAATTAATTTCTGATAGCAATCCCCGTGCTTCGGAAGCACGAACAGAAATCAATCGCTGGCGAAGACAAGTTGAGACTATTGAGGATAGACCACTACTTAACCGTGCAGAAGATTTAGCGGCAGGAGGAGATATTGCTTCCTTACAAGCCGCAATTAACGAGGCAAGACAAATCAGCAGTGGACGTGCTTTGTATCGCGAAGCCCGTAGTAGAATTCGGAGTTGGACAAATACAATTGAGCGAACTCAAGATCAGCCGATTCTGGATGAAGCAAGATTTTTTGCTAGGAATGGTAATCTTCCGGCGGCAATCGCTACCGCACAAAGAATAGCACCAGGAAGAGCACTTTCAGGAGAAGCCCAAGCCGCAGTAAACGACTGGCAAGGACAAATTCGTGCTAGACAAAACTGGCAAGAAGCACGCCGGACAGCCCTACAAGGTACACCAGAAGCATTAGCACAAGCAATTCGACTGGCAAACCGAGTGCCACGCACTAGTCCACTACGCGCAGATGTTAATCCTGCGATCGCTCAATGGAGTCAACAGCTGTTTAATCTTGCCTTGAATCGAGGTCAGTATGATATTCCTGGTGGCATTGCGATCGCTCGCAGAATTCCTCCTGGAACAGATGCTTATCGAGCAGCCCAGCAACAAATTACTGCTTGGGAAAAGTTTTTGAATCCCGAACCTATTGTAGTACCAACAATACCAACCTCAACACCAGTGTCTACTCCGCAACAGTAATTGCATTAGGAGTAATTGACCTGACTTGATGGAATAATAGAACGTTTATAGTAACAAGAAACAACTGAATCCATTTGGTCTTGTTCTGCTGCTACTGCGTTGACTTTATGCAAGAATTTACTATTCATAAATTTTGCTAGTGGTTGGTTAACTTTTTTAAAAAATTTTATAGCATCAACTGCCTTTTGATCCCATTCATGATAAAAATGCAAAATATCATGAGGTGTTACCTGTACGCGATCGCTACCAGTTTCAGGTAAGCAATCAAACGGTTCGTCTAGATTTAATAATCCATAATCCTCAGTCAACTCTTCTCCTGGATGGATATCTCTAGCAGCTATCACAAAATCATACGGAGTCAGAATGCAGTTAGCATCAAAGCTATGGTTTATGTACCGCGCAATATCCCAGCATAAGATATATTTGCCCTGAGCATTACGAAAAGAATATTTTAATAATTTCTCTCGGTAAACATCACCAACGTCCAAAATGTAAGATTCATCAATTTCCTGATCTAATTTGTCTAAAACCCATGTAATTGTTCCTTTAGGAATCAATTTAGTTGCAAATACACCATAACCTATTGATGGACTCACAAAACCAAGTTGAGTATCAGGATGTATCATACGTTTTAAAGGTTTTTTAAAGTGGTATACCTCCTTTATAATCGGTTTAATAAATACTATGGTAAAAATTAGGTAAAGTTACTAGCTAAATACTTCATTAAATCTGTTCTTTTGAGTTAATAGCAACTTTAGCTAAGTTATCTTTACACATGAGTGCTGCATTAATGCTCAACAGTTGTGTTTACCCACTTAGTAGCTAAACCACACTATATCAAACGTAAAGTATATATCTTACTTACCCATACTGAGAAACTGAGATAGCCATCTTGCAATTAACTGAGTTGAATTAATTAACCTCAGCAAAGATATTTTTAATTAAATCAGGATTCGGCAGTTTTTATAACTTGAGAAATACAACGTTTGTCGTTCAAGATAAAATTGTCACCTGATCCTCAAAGAATACCAGCTTATCTTTTGACACATTGCTAATTGTTCATTGCCCTTAGCCTATCTTCGATTAGTGATTAGCTAACAGATTGTAGCGTTCGGCAACTATGTAGAAGCACCATATTACACTAAATATTGTTGATTAAAAGTTGTAATGCTCTCTAGAATCCTCCTAACAGGTTAAGATTCATAAAGTTGCCCTACGGCTACGGCATAACTTCAAAATTCAAACTTGCATGAGAAGCCCTAGTCCACTCGTTGCATCAGAGCAAAAAGCTAGTCAACAGTTACCGACACTGCGACGCTTTTTAGGATATCTGCAACCCTACCGCAAAGAAGTCCCTGTTGCCCTCGGCTTAGTTGCAACTGGTGCGGCTTCACAGTCACTTGGTCCTTTTTTAGTTGGTTGGTCAATTGATAATCTGATTGCCCAGGGCAACTTACAAGGTTTACTTTTAATGCTCGTACTACTAGTAGGTGTCTATGTAGGCGGCATTACAGCTATCCGCGCCCAAATCATTCGTGTTGGCTGGATTGTACAACGCTTGTTAGCACAACTACGTCAAGATATTTTTATAAAAGTTCAAAGCTTACCGATTAGCTTTTTCGATCAAAGTGAATCTGGGGACTTAATGAGCCGCTTGCTCAATGATGTCAGTGTTGTTAATCAGGCATTTGGACAAACGATCGCTCAGATGTTGGGCAACTTATTCAGCTTAGCAGGAATTGTCATTGCCATGTTCTTGATCAACCTGCGGCTAGGTTTAGTCAGCAACTTAGTTGTTCCATTGATGCTTGTTACCACCAGCTTATTTTCGCGCTGGGCAAGAAAACGATTTCGCGTAACGAGACAAACAATTGGGGAACTTTCTACCAAGATTGAGGAAGATATTAGCAGTGTACGCGAAGCCCAAGCCTTTAATCGCGTCCGATTGAATATTGCAGAGTTCAAAGCCCTCAATGCAGCAAACCGCGATGCTAACGTCGATGCAGTGGCAATTACAGCCGCGTTTCTACCATCAATTGATTTTCTCAACACACTAGCAACTGCTGGAGTTCTCGCTTATGGCGGTTATTTGGCAGTGACAGGAGCCGCCACAATAGGAACCGTAACTGCATTTTTACTTTACGTACAGCAATTTTTCCGCCCAATTCAGATTTTGAGTCAGTTTTATACGCAAGCCCAGTCAGCGTTAGCCGCAGTCGAGCGCATTTTTATGCTACTTGATGAACCTGCTCAACTCAAAGATGCACCCGATGCGATCGCAATGCCACCAATTCGTGGTGAGGTGACATTCGAGCAAGTTTCCTTTGGCTACAACCCAAATCAGCTTGTGCTTAAAGAAGTCAATCTTCGTGCTAAACCAGGACAGACAATCGCTTTAGTGGGACCTACAGGAGCAGGCAAAAGTACAATTATTAACTTGATTCTGCGGTACTATGACGTTACGAGTGGAGCCATCAAAATTGATGGCATTGATATCCGTAAAGTCACGCAGGCAAGCTTACGGAAACAAATTGGATTAGTTTTGCAAGACAATATTTTATTTAGTGGCACAGTTGCCGAAAATATTGCTTTTGGTCGTCCTGATGCTACTCAAGCCGAAATTGAAGCAGCTGCTCAAGTTGCCAATGTTCATGAGTTTATTACCAGTTTGCCGCAAGGATACGCAACACTATTAGGTGCTAGAGGCGCAAACCTTAGTAAAGGACAGCGACAACTGATGAGTATTGCTCGTGCTGTTTTAGTTAACCCGCGAATTCTGATTTTAGATGAAGCAACTAGCAGTATTGACACGCGCACCGAAGCTTTAGTTCAAGATGCAATTGATCGATTGTTGACTGAACGTACTAGCTTTGTGATTGCCCACCGCCTCAGTACTGTTACTAAAGCAGATCAAGTATTGGTCATTCAACAAGGTCAAATTATTGAAAGTGGAACGCATGCAGAATTAGTTGCCCACGGCGGAGTCTATGCTAATCTTTACGCACTACAATTAGGTGCAGCTTAGTCTTGCAGCTTGATAGGCTTCAGGAGTGTTGAGATCTAACAAAACTTCTGGAGTGTCAAATTCTACGCGCTGAATTTGTGAATAAAATGTTTGGACAACTTGACGCAAACCGCAACTAGCTTCACTCAAATTTTCTAAATGCGATCGCACTGATGAGGAAAACAATAGCGGATGACCTAACTTGCCTTGATAATCAGGTGCCGTAATAGGCACGCTAGAAGAAATGTGTGCTTGAAGTAATTTTTGATAGATCCAGCTACTTCTAGGTTGATCCACCGCTGAAATCAATAAACAATCAAATTGCGGCACGTACTTTAATCCAGTTAAGATCGAAGTGACTTTTCCGCCACTGGGATTCTGATTAATCTTGACTATAGTTTCTGAAGGAACTTGTTGTTTGCAATTATGCAGTCCTAATACAACAATAGGAACAAACTTAGCAAGTGATAATTGCTCGATTTGATAAAACAATAAACTTTTACCGTTTCGCCACGGTAAGCTAGCTTTACAAGTACCCATCCGGCTTGATGCACCTGCTGCCAAAACTAATGCAAAGCAATTAAAGGTTTGCTGTGGCATGAATAACGAATTACGAACTACAAATTAATCATTATTCAGTCATTGTATGATTCTGCAACCAACAAAAAAACTAACAATCACCTGGGAACATCTTCCAGATGACTTCGTATTACCTGACGACCCTGTGGAGAACATTCAACAACCGCCCCTTGCTGCTGCGCTTACCGACGCATTAGGAGCCGCAGGACGTATTCAACCAGATATGCTGATCGGCTCGAATTTTGGTTTAGTTGCCACGGTAAATAAAAAAGTTGTCGTGAAAGCACCTGATTGGTTTTATGTGCCTCACGTCCAACCTGTACCATCAGAAGTCATTCGTCGCAGCTATACACCACATCTTGAAGGCGATTCGGTAGCTGTAGTTATGGAGTTTCTTTCACAAGAAGATGGCGGTGAATTGTCAGTACGCTCGACGCCACCCTATGGCAAGCTTTATTTTTATGAACAGATCCTCCAGGTGCCTACTTATGTCACCTATGACCCTTACGAACCTAGTCTAGAGGTACGATATCTAGAAGAAGAAAAGTACGTTTTACATAGAGCTGATATTAATGGACGCTATTGGATTCCACAATTAGAGCTATTTATAGGAATTTGGTACGGCGAACGATTGCGCCAAACCACAAATTGGTTGCGCTGGTGGGATGCTGAAGGTAATCTGCTTTTGTGGAGTTCTGAACAAGCCGAACAAGAGAGACAGCGTGCTGAACTATTGGCAGCTAAACTACGTGAGTTAGGTGTTGATCCAGACACGTTAAATTGAAGTTGACGATCGCCTACGTAGTAGAGAAAGCGATCGCACTTTATGCATAAATTCTAGACAGCGAAAGTAAGCTGCACTCTAAGATAATGATAGTTGCTACTTTTGCCCAAAAATGTGGCGGAGATTATTGTTGAGTGTTAGCGCAATAAATTTATGGTGTATTGGATAACAGCGATTGGTTGGGGAGTAGGTTCGATTTTCTGGGCAGAAGTCGTGCGGGATCTGTATCACGTACTATCGCATCGCGTGCCATCATTGTATAAACAACACGTATGGCATCATCGTGTTTTTCGTCGAGATTTGACCTTTGCAAGTGCAACGATATATCGTCAAGCACAGTGGCGCAATGATTTTCCTGAATGTCTTGCGATGTTACTGTTTACGCTAGCGTTGTGGTGGGCGTGCTTGATATGGACGCCTGCGTATCACTGGGCAGCTTTAGCGGGAACAATTTATACACTAGGATTTCTCATTAGCTGTATAGCGCGTGGTAGCGGAAGTGAATGGGCGCGAGAAGTTACCGATGTCACACATAAACCAGGACGTTTTTTATCGCCTCCTGCAACATGGTTTGTAAATCGTCCTTATCACTGGCGGCATCACTTTGATGATGACCAAGCTTATTATTGTGGTACTTTCACTTTGGTGGATAAGTTGATGGGTACAGCACTCGCGCTTAAAGGAAAGAAAGTTGCAGTTACTGGCGCATCGGGAACGTTGGGGAAAGCTTTGTTACTTCACTTGCATCAAGCAGGCGCAAAGGTGTTTGCCTTGAGTTCGCATTCTGACCCGATTACTTTGACACTCAACTTTGATGAATCTTTCGCCGTCCAGACAATTACTTGGAAAACTGGACACGAGGTTGAACTTGCAGAATTCCTCAAGAAGATAGATATCCTTGTTCTGAATCATGGCATTAATGTTCGCGGTGAAAGGACTCCAGAAGCAATTTCTAAGTCTTATGAGGTGAATACTTTTTCGAGTTGGCGGTTGATGGAATTGTTTTTTAATACCGTCTGCACAAATGAAGACATTGCGTTGAAAGAAGTATGGGTAAATACGTCAGAAGCAGAGGTTAGCCCAGCATTTAGCCCATTGTATGAACTTTCTAAACGTGCTTTGGGCGATCTAGTGACGCTACGTCGTTTAGATGCACCGTGTGTTGTGAGAAAACTGATTTTGGGACCATTTAAGAGTAATCTTAATCCAATTGGAGTGATGTCAGGCGATCGCGTTGCGCGGCAAATTATTGCTTTAGCAAAGCGCGATGTCCGCAACATCATCGTTACAGTTAATCCGCTGACTTATCTCCTGTTCCCCATCAAAGAATTCTGCACATCAATGTATTTCAGATTCTTTAGTCGTGCAGAAACTAGTCATCCAGAAGTAGAAGCGCAAAATGATCTTTTTGGTAATGGGTAATGGGTTAATGGTCTTCTTCCAATTACCAGCGATAGTCTGGTTATTCAACCGAAGTTGATATCACTTATGAATTACTTTCGTTCTGCTGTTGATGCAATGACAGGTTACATTCCTGGAGAACAACCTAAACCAGGAACACCGATTATTAAGCTCAACACCAATGAAAACCCTTATCCACCGTCACCACAAGCGATGGAGGTGTTGCGGAGTCTTGACAGTGAGTGGTTGCGCCGCTACCCCGATCCGTTTGCGAAAGATTTTTGCAGTGCAGTCAGTGAGGCTTTGGGTGTACCTGCAGATTGGGTAATTGTCGGTAACGGTAGTGATGAGTTGCTGAATGTCATCATACGAGCAAGTGCTGAGGGAAGCGATCGCAAAGTTGTTTATCCGATGCCGACGTATGTTTTGTATCGTACTTTAGCCGCGATGCAACCTGCGGAGGTTGTAGAAATTGATTATCCCGCAGATTTTCACTTACCAATTGATGAACTTGTTGCTGCTGAGGGTGCAGTGACATTTATGGCTTCACCGAATAGTCCTTCAGGTCATTTGGTTCCTTTTGCAGATTTGCGCATACTAGCACAACAGCTTGCAGGCATATTAGTCGTTGACGAGGCTTATACTGATTTTGCAGAGTACTCGGCTTTACCACTTGTGCAGGAATTTGAAAATGTAATTATTCTGCGGACACTATCGAAAGGATATTCGCTAGCAGGGTTGCGGATGGGTTTTGGCATTGCTAATCCGCAGTTACTTGCGGGATTATTCAAAATTAAAGATAGCTACAACATTGATGCGATCGCAACCGCTGTTGGTACTGCTGCTATGCGCGATCAAGCTTACAAAAATGCTTGTGCCGAAAGAGTAAAGAAGTCGCGCGCTAAACTCGCACTAGAACTTAAAAATCTAGGTTTCCAAGTTCTTGATTCGCAAGCAAACTTTGTTTTGGCAACTCCACCGCAAGGAAACGCTGAACAGTTGTATTTAGCACTGAAGGCGCGGGGAATTTTAGTACGATATTTCAAGCAATTTGGATTAAAAGATAAGTTGCGGATTACTGTTGGGACAGATGAACAAAATCAAACTTTAATTGAGGCGTTGGTGAGTTTAATGTAGCAATCCTATTTGAATTGTCATAGTTTTTAGGAAACATAGACGCATTGGCGAAGCCTTCTCGCAGAGTAGCGGCTTGCCGAAGGCTACCACATAGGCCACATTCCCCGTAGGGGTTGCCGTTAGCGTAGTGCTAGCGAAGCGAAGCTGAAAGGCGTTAGGCTAGGACACGAAGAAAAGAGTTAGAAAGGAATTCTCTTAAAATCAGTGACGGTAGAGGATGTAGAGAATTGTATAGTTGGTTCATTAGCAAACTAGCTGCCTCTAGTTCAGTAGAATAACCGTTGATACAAGCATCATAAAAAAGAGGAAGAGCGTGCACATACTACCTACCTTTATCACCCATTACTATTGGGGTGAGGATGAGATGCTAAAAAACTTGTGTAATCTTCCTCCCAATGAAGCTGAAGCCATTATTGCCAATCTTAGAACTAGTGGAAAACGTGTATGGCTTCACTCAGGCTACCTCATGGATCGGCAACGTGTAGAGAAATGGCTCTATCGTGAGTTTGAGAGTAAGGGAAAAAAGCCTTACCTTCGTCACCCACTGTATTTTGTGCTTGGTGATAATGATGATTTTTTTAGCAAGAATGGTTTCTTCAGTGACAAAGAACCTGCAAAACTTCAACTTCCTCTGACTATTTTTACCAACGATATGATTTCTTTTACATATCCTGACAGCATGACTAGCCTGAATCTAGTGAGTCCTCCCCCACCTGATACCTATGAACTTAGACCTCGTGAGGATGGTCAAATGCCGACGCTAGAAGAAATTGATGAAGAAATGAGGAGGTTTGCAGAATCATATCGTAAGCCTCAACACGGTCAAGTGTTTACATTATCAGAAATTGCAGATGTAGTGAAAAGGTATGGAATGCCAGGAACGAGATGGCAGTCTGAGCCGCAATGGAGGATTGATCGCTATATTGAGGCTCAAGTTTGGGACGATCGCCCGATCTGGGAGTTTCTCTCTACAAGCACTTTTGATGTAAGTTAAGCTTACTGTCATATCAATACTAATGAGGACTTTTCTACTAAGAGGAGGTCTGAAAAGTAAAAAAGCTCTCGTTACAATAACCTGTCAATAGCAAAAAATGACAGAGAACGAGAGTCATGGGTCAATCATATCGTACCGATCTCACAGATGAACAATGGGAATTACTG